>NZ_JADNJQ010000010.1 GCF_015555045.1 Collinsella aerofaciens
GCGGTGTCCCCTCCCTTTCAAGAAAGGGAAGAGGCGGGGCATGCCCCGCCTCTTACACCACATCTCTGCGCGCTACCATTATCTCTTCGCTGAATCCAGTTTTTCGGCCCAAGTTTCTTTATTTTTGCTGTCACTAATCTAGTAACAGTACTCATATTTGCCGGTTTTTGCACATGGCATATAAACAGACCCCCTATAAAGCCATAGTTTTACGCCGGCTTGAGCCCAAAGCACGCTCGGAGCGTATTCAGCAGAGCATCTTGCCTCTTTCGACGAGCCTCTACACGATTCTGATATCGTTTACCCATACGCTGGTGGATGCGCCATGCGAGCGCTTCCATCGCTTCCATGTCGCAGAGCATCTCGTTGTTGACCGTCGCGACCTCGATTCCCATGGACGCCAAACCCGTATTGCGTTTTTCATCGTGAATGCGCCCGCCGCGAGACGAATGGCCCTGCTCACCGTTGTATTCCAGGTCAAACCGAGCTGCTTCCTGATAGGCATCGCAAACCGCATACGGCATCCCCGAGATCGCCTGCGCACGGTCGTTGAACTCGATCTTGTGGTCGGTCTTAAAGGGACCGCAGGCAAATCCGCCATAAGAAAACGGAAGCGAAAACATGGCAAGCATGATGCATTCCATGGGTGAGCGCAGGTTTTCCGACAGAAAGGGGCACAGCCGCCGCAGCTGCTTGGCCGCGCTCCCCTTGCATGCCGCAAGGTAATCTGCCAGGCGATCGGGCGTCAGCACTGGCTCGACCTCAAAGTAGCCCACATCTGACGGCTGGTCCTTATCCTTTGCAAGCCTGTTCACGGTAGGCGAGCTGTAAGGGGGCAGATACTGCCCGCGATCGCTCAGCGAAATCTTGGAGCACAGCTCCTGGGCCAGGGCAAATGCCTGGATACAGCCGACTTCGCGCGCAACGGCGGCACAGAGGGCCTCGGGAGACAAGCTGTACACCCCCGGCTCCACCTCCAAAATCGAGGCGTCCGGCAGGTCTGTAGAACAAACGGACCAGCTTGCACCAGGCATGCGGCGACGCTGCTTCGCCGACCCCACCAGCAGGCACAAGTCTTCTTGGACCTCGCCACTCACGGCCCCGATCCGCACCAAATCGGGAAGATAGATGTCCTCGGCCGAGGGAGACGATGTATGCAGCACACGGCGCTCTTCATCGGGATAGAGGTCTCTCCAGCTGATGTAACCCATTTGTCGGCGCTCGGCGCGCATCATGCGCAGCGCCGAGGCACCGGTCAGGACTACGGAGGCCGCCAGTTGCTCGCTTGTCGGCTCGATGCGCCGCGCTATCTTCACTGCCACAAAGCCACCCCCTACCAAACGCGTGCGATAGCGAGGCCATCGACTGCTGCGGCGCCGGCACGCTTGAGCTCCGCCGAGGCCGCCGCCATGGTCGCGCCCGTGGTAATGACATCATCGATGAGCAGCAGACGGCGGCCGCGCACATCCTCGACCGTCTCGTACATGCCCCAGGCATGCTCCCGGCGCTCATCGCGACCGAGCTCTCGCTGGTCACCATGACCGTATTTAACCAGGGCGTCCAGCAACGGGACACCCGAAAGATTGCAAAACGAGCGCGCGATTGCTTCCATATGGTCGAATCCACGCCGCCGAAACGCCGCCGCAGTCGCGGGCACAAATACCACCGCGTCGGCGCCGGACAGCGCACCGCCGTAGCGATCGGGGGCTGCCGCCTGGGCATGTAAGACGGTGTCGTAGAGTAGCTCTGCCAGATACGGTGCCAGACGGCGCTCGCCCGCATCCTTGTACGCCTTGATGATGCGCGGCAGCGGATGTGCGTAGACGGCACATGCCAGGCAGCGATCGAGCGCCTCGGCCATTGCCGAAGACGCGCCCTCGACCGAGCACTCGGTACACAGCAAATCCCCAAACGGGGCACCACATCGGATGCAGCTATGGCACGGGTCGATGAGCGCAAACGAGGCCAGACAATCCTGGCAGATCAGCGCACCGGAGCGCTCGCAGCCGGCGCATCGCGTGGGCGACACCGCCTCGAGCGCCTCGTATGCCACGTGCTCGGCAAGCGGTAGCAATTCGTCCGCAAACGGTAGGGCACCTGCACCCTGCAAGCGAGTCAATACATTCAAATGTCTCTTCATGACACAACCCTCCCTACGCGAAGGCGAAGGGAGGGTTGTCGGTGTAGAGCCATGATATCCAGAGGTGCTAGGGTCAGGCGGGTTAAATCCGTTTACGGGCGCTATTCGCCGGCGGGCGGTTGCGGCGCGGACGAGGTGTGGGTCGAGCCTTCACCACCGTCCTGGCGCGGCTTGCGGGGGCGACGGCGACGGCGACGCTTTTGACCCTGGTCGGTCGAGCCCTCGCCGCCGCGATCCTCGCGCGGCTCGCGCTCGTCGCGAGCGCCGCCGTGCGAAGCCTTGGCGGCAGCTCCTCCGCCGTCTCCAGGACGACGGCGCGTGACCTTGACTTCGCCATCCGAAACCTGATCGGCCACAGAAGGAACCGAGGGCTTCTGCTGCGTGCCCGAGGAATGGCGACGACGCGGACGTGACGCGCGCTCCTCCTCGCCACGCGGCTTGCCAGCCTTGTCGGCAGGCGCGTCGGAACCCGTGCCACCCTTGGGAGCGGCACCGGCCTCGCGAGCGGCTGCGGCGCGGAAGACATCCTCGCGCTCCTCGCTCGACAGGTGACGGCGGCGACGGCGCGTGGGATTCATGCCACCGCCGCGGTTTTGCTGCTGGGGCTGCTGAGCCTCGCGCTCGCGGGAAGCGTTCTTACCCGCGGCCTCGCCGGCATCGCCCGAACCCGCGCGCTTGCGACGACGACGGCCACCGGCTGCCTCCTCGGCCTCGGGTGCCTCGGCCTTGCCGCGGCCCTTTCCACGGCTACGGCCCTCGCCCTGGCCCTGAGCAGCGCGAGCATCGGATTCGGCATCGCGACGACGGCGCTTGGGCATCGATGTGCCGGCCAGACGATCGGCACTCGACAGGCCATCGCCCACGTCGACGCCGTTCTCGCGATCGAGTTCCATGAGCGCCAGGCGCATCTCGGGCGACTCGATGCGCTCGAGCACGTCACGCGTCACGCAGTCGGGGCGGCAGTTGCAGCCCTGCTCGGCGGCCTTCTTTTTGCAGCCCTCCGAGCACGTCATATCGGCCAAGTTGACCTTAAAGACTTTGCCGTTCTCCAGGCGCAGCACCAGCTGCTCGCGCGGCGTGTCATATTCCTGGATACGTGCCTTGCCGAGCGGCGTATCGATGAGCGTCTTCTTTTTGGGCGCACGGCTCTTAAAATCCTTGTACGCCTCGAACTCATAGCGCAGACAGCACATCAGGCGGCCGCACACGCCGCTGATCTTGGACGAATTGAGCGGCAGGTCCTGCTCTTTTGCCATGCGGATCGAGACGGGCTCAAACTGTCCGCCAAAGCGCGTGCAGCAGAGCTCCTGTCCGCATTGGGCATAGCCGCCCACCAGGCGGGTCTCATCGCGCACGCCGATCTGACGCATGTCGACGCGAATGTGCAGCGTCGAGGACAGGTCCTTGACGAGCTGACGAAAATCGACGCGCTCCTCGGCCGCAAAGTAGAACACGGCCTTCTCGCCGCCAAACAGGTATTCGACGCCGACCGGCTTCATCTCGAGGTCGAGCTCTTTGACCAGACGGCGGAAATCGACCATCGCCTCGTCGCCCTGGATGGCCAGGTCGTCGGCAAGCTGCAGGTCGATGTCGCTCGCCACGCGCAGCACGGGTTTGAGCGGCTGGCCGATCTCATCTTGCGGCACCTCGAAGGGATCGGCCGTGACCAGACCGATCTCGGTTCCGCGCTCGGTGGAGCAAATGGCATAATCGGCCTCGAGGATATCCAGATCCTGCGGGTCGAACCACAGGTCGCGCGAGGCGTAGGTAAACTTAACGGGTACGACTAACGGCATTTCAGTGCCTTCCTGATATCGAACAGCATAACCTCGATGGCCAGCTGGGGAGTAACGTTTCTGGCGATGTTGCGCTCGGCGGTCGCGACCGCCTCGAGCGCCCGGGTGGCACCCGCAACATTCGTCGCGGCGGCAAGCCGCCCGATCGTGTCGCGCACGTCTTCGTTCACGACGTCGGCCGCCTCGTCCTGAAGTGTCAGCAGCACGTCGCGCATGAGCGTCCGCGCGCTCGCCAGCGCTTCCATGATACCCGAACGCTCGCGCGCGTTGAGTTCGCGCTTGTTGCGGTCCTCAAGCTGCTTCAATGCTCCACGCGACAGGTAGTCGGCGTTTTGCTCGAGCACCTTTTCCTGTGTGGACTTGACCTCGGCGAGCGGTGCCTTAACGGCGACGATGAGAGACTTGGCGCGGCTGAGCACATCAGCCTCGTCGGCAGCGATGAGCGAATCGATGGCGCGGACCATCTGGCGGCGAGCATCCTGGCGCTCGGCACTCTTAAGGAACTCGATGCCGCGCGTGGGGCTCCCCGCCACGGCGACCGCCATGCGGCAACGCGCGAGGTCCTGACCCGTCGCGCGGCTCACGGCCTGCGCGGCCACGGTGGGCGACACCAGCCGAAACGGCACGCACTGACAGCGGCTCACGATGGTGGGCAGCATCACGTCTGCCGAGGTGCCCAGCAAAATGAACATAACGCCCTCGGGCGGCTCCTCGAGTGTCTTGAGCAGTGCGTTAGCGGTGTTGGCGCGCAGCTGCTCGGCACGGTCGATGATGTAGACCTTGGCCTTGGCGCGGATGGGCGCCAGCGGCACGTCGTCGAGCAGCTCGCGGGTCTGAGCAATGAGGTAGCCCGTGGCGCTCTCGGGCGTGTAATAGTGCACGTCGGGATGCGTGTGCCGAGCAACGCGTACGCAGCTGTCGCATGCGCCGCAACCGTCCTGCTCGCACAGGAAGGCCTGGGCGAGCGCCCATGCGGCATCGAGCTTGCCGGCGCCGGGAGCGCCCAAAAACAGGTAGGCGTGCGATGCGCGGCCGCTGGCGACGGCGTTGGTCAAAAAATCGCGCACGCGCTGTTGGGTGTCGAGCTTGGTCAGCAGGCTTGCCTGAGCGGGGGCCATGTTACTCGGCCTCCTTGGCAAGCGCGGCGGCGACAGCATCTTGCGAAATGTCGAGACCGTACGCGCGAATCTGCTCGACCGTCTTCTCGAAGACTTCCTCAACAGTCGCAGTGGCGTCGATGAGCTTTACGCGGTTTGGCTCCTCGGCAGCAATGGCGCAAAATCCCTGGTAAACACGCTCCTGGAATGTCATGCCTTTTGCCTCCATGCGATCTGCCGCGCCACGGGCTGCCATGCGTAGCGCCGCCTGCTCGGGCGTGATGTGGTAGACGAGCGTGAGCGCCGGGTGTGTTCCCGCGACGGCCAGGTTATTGGCATCGCACACTATCTGGCGATCGAGGCCGTCGGCAAATGCCTGGTAGCAGGTCGTGGAATCGTAGAAGCGGTCGCACAGGACCACCTTGCCGGCCGCGAGGGCGGGAGCTATGACCTCGTGCACCAACTGAGCGCGCGCCGCCTCGTAGAGCAGCAACTCGCAGGTGTCGCCCATCGCCGTATTGGCGGGGTCGAGCAGCAGAGCGCGGATCTTTTCGCTGATGGCGGTGCCGCCCGGCTCGCGCAGGCTCACAACCTGGTAGCCAGCGAGTTCGAGCGCGCGGGCAAGCAGACGCGCCTGCGTGGACTTGCCGGCACCATCGACGCCCTCGAGCGTGATAAAGCTATGTTGAGCGGGCTCAAAAGCCATGAGCGCAGCCCCTTCCTATAAGGCGCGTAAATGCAGATATATCAACCAAGCCATGATACCCCAGGGGCAGGCGCGCCCCAAATCGGGCCTAGTCATTGGAGACGTTCTAAAGTTGCGGTGAAATAGGGACTGATTGAAGCTCTGAGACCGCCAAACAGTCCCTATTTCACCGCAACTTATGATGGGGAATTTTGGACGCTGGGTATAATCGTCGTATTGATTTGAAATGTGGCGAAAGGAGTGGCAATGTCTCGGTATTGCGCCTCGTGCGGCAAACTTCTTGCAGATGATGCCAAGTTCTGCACCTCATGCGGTGCACCCGTTGAGCAGACAACCGCAAGCAATGGCCAACCCGCGTTTGAGCAGACCGGCTTCCTCGATACGCCGCAAGCTAAGCCGGACGACCCCCTCGCCTATCGCCCCGACCCCGCCGCCAGCCCCGCAGCGGTCGAAACGACGCAGCGCATACCCGTCGCGGACACCCCGCCCCAACAGCAACCGGCATCTACGTACGCACCTGATTCACCACAGGCCCCCGCCGCCAAAAAGAGCGCTACCAGGGCGCTTGTCGCCGTTATCGTTGTGCTGTTGGCAATCATCATCGCCTTGGTCATCTTTTTTGTGATCAAGCCGTTCGACAACTCCGCTACGCAGACGACTGCCGAGGTAGCTAAGCTGCACCATGACGTCGACGACGATGATCTAAAGCCTCTCGGCAATCCCAACAGCCTGTACGACGATGATGACGATGACGACGAGGATGGCGGCGAAGCAAGCCTCTCCGAACAGAACCTCTACCGTCGCCTGAGTGAATACTACGACCTGCTGGAAGATCTCGATAGCCAGGTCCGTGCCTGCGCAGAGACGTTTAATGGCAGCTATCTGGAAGAGGATCGTACCACCCGTCAAAATCTCGCTGACGTCGCCGAGCGCACGGAGGACACCATCGAGCAGTATTACGACATTGTCGAGGACCTGGACGTCCCCACAAGCTCTAAGAACTACAGCTCGTGGAAGGACATCATTGCTCTGTACGACGACCTGGATCACCGCATCGATGCGATCTGCGATGCCTGGGAGATCAGCTTAAAGTACGCAAAGCCCGCGGACCATAAGAACGAGATCGTGGCGCCGCTGTCGCGCGACAACGTGGCGGGCACCAATGACAATAAGTACCGCCTAGACTTTGAGGAGCGCTATCCCGGCGCCAAACCCGTCGAAGTGAACTAACGCCTTGTCGTTTCCGAGCCGGCAGTTAGGGACGTTCCTAAACTGCCGGCAGAAAAAGGAATGTCCCTAACTGCCGGCAGAAAAAGGAATGTCCCTAACTGCCGGTCAAAAAACGAGCGAGGATCATGGGACCCTCGCTCGTTTTTTGGGCAATGTTTCGACTGCGCCGTTACTTGTCGGCGGCTGCTTTCTTGGCAGTCGACTTCTTCGCGGTCGTCTTCTTGGCGGCAGTGGCTTTCTTAGCCGTCGTCTTCTTCGCAGCCGAGGTCTTCTTCGCCGTGCTCGCCTTGGTCGCAGTCTTGCGGCCGCGGGCGGGCTTCTTCTCCTTGGTCGGGCAGTCCATGTTGACGCAGATACGCCACGGGCCGCGCGCCGTGTTGACCACCACGATGGGGGCGCCGCACTCGGGACAGGTCTCGCCCGTCGCCTCGAGCTTGCCACGCGCCGGCAGCGGATAACTCACGCCGCAGTCGTCATAGTTGGTGCAGCGGATAAAGCGCTTGCCGCTCTTCTCGCTCTTGTGCGCGATCAGATCGCCATGGCGTCCGGCCTCGGCACACACCTTGCACTCGCCCACCTTAAGGTCGGGCTCGTAGTTGGTGGGGCATGTGGGGTTCACGCAAATCTCGAAGGCCTTCTGGCGGAACGGCTGGCACTTAATGCGCGGCGCACCGCACTCGGGGCACACGGCGGCATCGCCCTCGAGAGGGCTTACCTTGACGCCACTCGGCACCGGATAGGTCACGTCGCAGTCGGGCCATCCCATGCAGCCGATAAAGCTGCCGCGGGTCTTGGCGCTCGTCTTCATAACCAGGTCCTTGCCGCACTTGGGACAGGCGCCCACGCGCGCATCGGCCGTGACGGCGTCGCTGATGGCGTCACCCAGCTCCTGCGTATGCTTGAGCAGCTCGTCGAGCACGCCGGCCAGCAGCGCACGCGAGTGCGTCACGACATGCTCTTCGGTGTCCTCGCCGCGCTCCACGCGGGTCATGTCGCCGTCGAGCTCACTGGTCATATCGGGGCTCGTGATGCGCGGGGCAAACTGCGACAGCGCATCGATAATGGCGATACCCAGCTGACTCGGCTCCACGGGATCGTTTTTGAGGTAACGCACGGCGTACAGGCGCTCGATGATGCTCGCGCGCGTGGACTTGGTACCCAGGCCGCGCTTTTCCATCTCCTGCACGAGCTTGCCCTGGCTGTAGCGCGCGGGCGGCTCGGTCTGCTTGGCCTCGAGCTTAATGTCGAACACGTCGACCGTGTCGCCCTGCTCCAGCGGTGGCATCTGCTCGTCGCGCTTGAGTCCATACGGGTATGCCTCGCGGAAACCCGGGGTCACGAGCACGTCGCCCGAAGCCACGAACGGCTCGCCATTCACATCGAGCTCGAGCTTGGTGTTCTCGATGGTCGCAGGACCCATAAGCGTCGCCAGGAAGCGGCGGGCGATGAGGTCGTAGAGCTTGCGCTGGCCGCCATCGAGCGTGGACGGATCGCCCTCGCCCGTGGGATAGATAGGCGGGTGGTCGGTGGTCTCGACTTTGCCCCGCGTGGGCTTCATGGGGCCGGCGAGCACCTTTTTGCATACAGGTGCCAGCGCCGGATTGATCTTTGCCAGGTCGCTCACCACGGCGCCCAGGTCGAGCGTCGCGGGGTACACGGTGTTGTCGACACGCGGGTAGCTGATGAGGCCCGCCATGTAGAGGGACTCGGCGATGCGCATGGTACGCGCAGGCGAGATGCCCTCGGCTGCGGCGGCAGCCTGCAGCGAAGTGGTCGCAAACGGCGTGGGCGGCTGCTGCTTGCGCGAACGCTTGGTCACCGCGGCGACGGTTGCCGTCGCAACGCCGTCAACATGGCCGTACGCCGTCTCGGCAGCATCCTTGTCGGTAAAGCGTGCCGTCTTGTGCGCAATCTTAAAGCGGTCGCCCTCGGCAGCACCCTGCGCGGCGCCCATGCCACGGATCTGCCAATAGTCCTCGGGCACAAACGCCATGCGCTCGCGCTCGCGCTCGACCACCAGGGCAAGCGTCGGCGTCTGCACACGGCCGGCAGAGCGCACGTTACCAAAGCCGCCAAACTTGGCGAGCGTCAGGTAGCGCGTGAGCACCGCACCCCAAATGAGGTCGATGTGCTGGCGGCTCTCGCCGGCGTCGGCCAGATTCTGGTCGAGCGAGACGAGATTATCGAAGGCCTGCGTGATCTCGGCCTTGGTAAACGAAGAGTACTGGGCGCGGGCAACCGGCAAGTCCGGCGCCACCTCGCGCACCTTGTTGAGGGCGTCCGAACCGATTAGCTCGCCCTCGCGATCGAAGTCCGTGGCGATAATGACGCTGTCAGACTTTTTAGCGAGGTTCTTGAGCGAACGAATGAGTTCCTTCTCGGCCGGTAGCTTAATGACGGGCGCCCAGGTGAGGTAAGGCAGGCTCTCGAGTTTCCAGCCCTTGATTGAGATGCCATCGGCAAGAAACGGCTTGCGCTTGGTGTCGTAGGGCGGACGCGCCAGGCCATCGGGTATGTCGGCCGGCAGCATCTCGCCGTCCTCGGTGACCGAATACCAGCCCAGCTTTTTATCGAACAGCACGCTGTCGCAAAAATCGGGCGCTAGGATGTGACCGGCAAGGCCGATGGTCACGCACTCCTCGCCCTTCCACTCAAAACGGTAGATGGCGATGTTGTACACCTTGTCCTTTTTGGGCTTGCCCGTGGACAGACGCTCGGCGATCTGACGCGCGGCGTCGTTTTTCTCGGCGATGATGAGCTTCAAAAGAGGCTCCTATCTCGTATCTCTGCGGCTACGCCCGCCCGTATGGCGGCCGACTTACGCCCTTGCTTGCTCAATCTGCCCGATGAGCCAATCGCACCAGGCATCCATGCCCTCGCCCTTGCGCGCGCTCACGGCAAACCGCGGCGCCTGTGGATTGAGGTCATCGAGTGTCTTAGTATACCTATCCATGTCAAAATCGAAAGCCGGAGCCACGTCAACCTTGTTGAGCAGCTGCGCGCCGGCGTGTTGGAAGATGCCCGGGTACTTGATGGGCTTGTCGTCGCCCTCGGGCACCGAGAGGATCATGATGGACAGGTTCTCGCCCAGGTCAAAGTCGACTGGGCAGACCAGGTTACCCACGTTTTCGATAAAGATGACGTCGATGTTTTCCAGACCCACAGCCTGGTCGAAGGCGTCAACGGCCTCCATGATCATGTTGCCCTCGAGGTGGCACAGGCCGCCCGTGTTGATTTGGATGGCGGGCATGCCGGCTTCCTTCATGGTGATGGCGTCGACGTCCGAGGCGATATCGCCCTCGATGACGGCGCAGCGCAAGCCGGCCTTGTCGCGCAGGCGCTCGTTGGTGCCCAGAATCGTAGTGGTCTTGCCCGAGCCAGGGCTCGACAGCACATTGATCACATAGGTGCCTGTCTCTTTAAATCGCTGCCGCAGCTGATCTGCCAGGCGCTCATTGCGCGACAGAATTGGCGATGCGATATCAATCGTTTTCTCAGCCATACTTAGCGCTCCTTAATTTGGCCCCTTTATACCCCATCACCAGATGGCTAGCGGGCTAATCGTCGGGGGTTTCGATTTCGATACTTGCGATGTCGAGCTCGCGGCCGTGCAGTAGGCGCACATTGGCGCCACCGCACTGGGGACAACGGCAATGGAAGCGGTCGTGCTCAAAGACCTCGCCGCAGTCCAGACACTCGCTTTGTGGATGGACTTCCTCTACGGCAAGCTCGCAGCCGCGCGTGAGCGGGTCCTCGTCGCGAAATGTCTCCCATGCAAAGTCGAGTGCCTCGCGCACGACCTCGGTCATATCCCCGATACGCAGCGTTACCAAAACGGCGCGCGAGGCCCCCGCCCCACGCGCCGCGCTAATCACTGTATCGAGTATGCCGTTGACAATGCCAACCTCGTGCATACCGATTTACTCCTCGTCGTCCTCGTCGTCCGAGAACAGGTCCAGACGACTCACGAACAAGCCCTCCTTGCCCTCGCGCGCGGTAATGACCACACGGGCGATGGCAAGCGAAATCTCGTAGAGCGAGAGCAGGGCACCATACATGAGGCCCAGCGTAACGGGCGAGCCGTCGGGCGTAATCACAGCCGATCCCACAAGCAGGCCAACGTATACATAACGCCAGGCACCGCGGAAAGCAGCGTAGGACACGATGTGGAAGACGGACAGGTAGAAGATGATGAGCGGCAGCTCAAACGCCACGCCAAAGCCGATCATAAAGAGCAGCTCCATGTTGACGTAGTTCTCCAGATCGGGCAGCGCCGTAGCGACGGCCGAGGTCTCGCCGATGAGCCACTCAAAGCCCGCGGGAATGATGATGAAGTAGCAGAAAATGGCGCCCAGGAAGAACAGCACCGTCGAGGCGAGCACCGTGGGCACGACCCACTTGCGCTCGTTGGGGCGAAGCGCCGGCAGGAAAAACGCTAGAATCTGCCAGATGATCATGGGCGTGCACATGACCATGGCCATCTTGATGGCCAGCGAGAAGCGCAAGCCAAAGCCGCCGAGCGTGGTAGTGATGTAGAACTTACCGTCCGGCACAAAAGAGCGGATGGGGTCTTCCAGGATATCGAGCACCACGGGCGTGGCAAAATACAGCACGATAGCGGCGGCAAACACCGACACGACCACGATGGTCAGACGGCGACGGAGCTCTCCCAGGTGATCGAAGAGCGGCATACGCGCAGGTCCGATAGGCATTACTCATCGCCTCCCTTCGGGGCGTCGGCGGCAGCGGCGTCGTCCTCGGCCTCGAGCTCGCGAGCGAGCTGGTCGACGACAGCCTTGCGCTTACGGGGACGACGGGCGTAGAGGTCAGCCGTCGTGGGCTCTGCCGGCTCGGGCTCGGGCTCCGGCTCTGCAGCAGGCTCGGGCTCGGCGACGGCAGCGGCAGGCTCGGCCTTGGCGGACTCGGCGCTCTCGGCCTCATCAGCAGCGCCTTCGCCCTCGGTGGCACCCTCGCTCGCAGCCTTCTCGGCGGCAAGGCGGGCACGACGCTCGGCAAAGGTCTCCTTCTTGGCGGGCGCTGCCGTCTCGGCGGCATCCTCATCCGCATCGGAATCGTCGTCGGTTGCAGCAGCCTTCTTGGGCTTGACCGGGGCCGACGCGGCCTCGCTTACCGGATCGATAATCTCGGACTGAACAACGGCCGTCATCTTTTCCTGCGTCTCGCGGAACTGACGGATGGCACGGCCGATTGTGCGGCCCATCTGCGGGAGCTTATCCGGGCCAAACAGCAAAAAGCCGAAGACCACGATGATCGCGAGCTCACCCTCTCCAATACCAAACACACATACCTCCAAGGCTCGATGTGAGTCGAGCCCGCACCGCGCCATTCGGCCGGAACTCGTCTATTCATTCGGTCAAGTATAGCGCCCGGACGCCAAAACGTCCGAGCGCATCACAAACATATGCCAAACGGCACGCCCCTTTTGGGGCAGGGCTTATGCCGCCGTGATCGAGATCTCCTGGTCGACGCCCAGCAGCTGAACCACGCGCATCACCGGGGGCTGCACATTGGTGCAGCTAAAGCGCTTGCCGTGGTCGACCGCGTGGTGCGCGGCGCCCACGAGCACGCCAATGCCCGTCGAATCAATGTAGCTCACCTGGGCAAAGTCGAGCTCAACGGCCTCGGTGGGCTGCTCGAGCGCCAAGTCGATGGCGTTGCGCAGACTATCGGCATTGGAGATATCAATCTCGCCGGTTACCTTAATGGTATAGAGCTCTGGCGTGGGGTTGGTGGAAATACCCAAATCCATGTATACGCTCCTTTACGTATCGAAAGTGCGGATAGTACGGGAAGCCGCGCGTTAGGCGCGCTCGGCACGCGCAAGCTCGGCAGCGACCAGCTTCACAGCCAGCACCAGCACATCGAGCGCGGCCTCCAGGTCCTCGACTGTGGGATAGCTCGGCGCGATGCGGATGTTGGTGTCGCGCGGGTCCTTGCCATAGGGCCAGGTAGCACCGGCCGGCGTGAGCTTGACGCCCAGGTCGGCGCAAAGCGCGGCGACCTTCTGGGCCGAGCCCTCGGGACCATCGAAGCTTACAAAGTAGCCGCCGCGGGGGTGCGTCCAGGTGGCACAGTCTGTGTCGCCCAAGCCCTCGGTGAGCTTGCGCTCGACGGCCTCAAAGCGCGGACGCAGGAACTCGGCATGCTTTTTCATGTGCTCCTTGACCGCCTCGATGGTGGGAAGGAAGCGTACGTGGCGCAGCTGGTTGAGCTTGTCGGCGCTGATAAGGCCGGCCTTCAGGCGCTTGGAGAACTCCGCGATAACCGCGGGGCTCGCACCGATAAAGCCGATGCCGGCGCCCGGGAAGGTGATCTTGGACGTCGATGCAAAGGCCACCACGCGGTCCTCGGTGCCCGCCGCGCGAGCGAGGTCAAAGATGTTGGCGAGCTCGTCGGTCTCGTCGTACAGGTCGTGCACGCAGTAGGCGTTGTCCCAGAAGATGCGGAAATCGGGCGCGGCCGCGGGCATCTCGACCAGGCGACGCACGGTGTCCTCGCTAAAGGTGATGCCCGTGGGGTTGGAATACTTGGGCACGCACCAGATGCCCTTGATGGAGTCGTCGGCGGCAACCAAGCGCTCGATCTCGTCCATGTCGGGGCCGTTGTCGGTCATCGCGACGGGGACATTCTCGATACCCAAGTCGGCAGTGATGCCAAAGTGGCGGTCGTAGCCGGGAACAGGGCACAAGAACTTGACCTTCTTGCCGTCATGCGCGGCCTCGTAAGCCTCCCAGGGCTCGCTGCCGCACGAGCCGCAGCGCCAGAACATGCCAGCGATATCGTGCTCGATCAGCAGGCTCGACGAACCCAGTACGAGCGTCTGCTCGGCGGGGCAACCCAGGAACTCCCCCGCCAGCTTGCGTGCCGAGGGAATACCCTCAAAGCAACCGTAGTTGGAACAATCGACGTTGCCGTCGTGCAGATCGGCATCGGCATTGAGGATATCGAGCATGGGGCGCGAGATGTCCACCTGGGAGGGCGACGGCTTGCCGCGGGCCATGTCGAGCGCCAGGCCCTTGGCCTTGACCTCGGCGACCTCGGTTTTGAGTGCCTCGATGGCGGCATCGAGTTCGGTGGTTTCCATCTTCTGGTAGATCGTCTGCATGGGTGCGACCTTTCGCGAAGCGGGACGTTGCAGTTCGTCTAAGTATAGACCGCCACCGCCGCAACGGTATGAAGCCGTGATAGATTAAGTCCATCGCAATAAATTACGAATCGCCGCGCATGCCGGCGTGAGGCGCCCAAGGAGGCACTATGGAGTACGGATCGTTCCAGGCCGAGGAATTCGGCGACCTGCAGCGCCTGGTCGACGGACTGTTTTATGACCGCCGCGCCATCGACCGCCTGGATCTCATCGTGCAGGCCGAGATCTTGGACCTCGCGCCCGACCTCATGGAAATCGTCAACCTTTTGCCGCCCGGCTACTACGACCGCCAATCGCTTTGCGACCAGCTCAACTCCGCCTTGGCCGCCCACGGCTGGGGCGCCGTCTACGGCACCGTGGAATAAACCTAGTCATTTAAGAACGTCCCCATTGACTAAAACGCCGCTTGTGATGGTGTCCACAGGCGGCGTTTTCAAACTTGTATATGCTTTTACTTGTCTTTGGGCGCGGGGTGTTTGCAGACCACACTCATGTAGATCATACCGAGCACGGCAGCGGTGACCGAACCGGCAAGGATGGCGGCCTTGGCGGCCAGGACCTCAAACTGGGCCGTCGGGAAGGCAAGGCCGCTGATGAGGATCGACATGGTGAAGCCGATGCCGCCCAGAATGCCCACACCGGCAATCATGTGCCAGTTAACGTTATGCGGCAGCTCGCAGACCCTAAACTTAACCAGGGCAAACGTCATGCCAAAGATACCAATCGGCTTGCCCAGCAGCATGCCAAAGTACACGCCGAGCGTCACCGGATCGGTGAGCAGCGTGCTCATGTCCACGCCCACTAGGCGAACCTGTGCGTTCACGAACGCAAAGATCGGCAGAATCACAAAGTTGACCGGCGTGGAGATCAGACGCTCCATGCGGATGAGCGGCGGGGTCACGCGGTGCATGACGCGCTCGACCCTGGTGGTCGAGACGGTAAAGTCATGCTGGCCCAGGATGTGTGCCTCGTCGTCGTAGCGGTCATCAAGCAGCGGCAGGCACTCGCCCAACCAATCGGTGAGGCTATCGAGCTTGACGCCGCACTTGGCCGGGATGGTAAAGGCCAAGATGACGCCGGCGAGCGTGGCATGTACGCCGCTCTTGAACATGCAGAACCACAGCAGCAGACCCAGTACCGAATACGGGGCAAGGCGGTAATGCTGCGTCTTGTTGAGCCACACGAGCGCGCAGGTCACAAGCGCAGCGGCGCCCAACCAAAACGGATTGGGGCTCTGACCGTAGAAGATGGCGATGGCGGCGATGGAGATAAGGTCGTCGGCGATGGCGAGCGTCGAGAAGAACACGCGCACGCCGTTGGGCACGCGGTTGCCCAAAAGCGACAGCACGCCCAGCGCAAAGGCAATATCGGTTGCCATGGGGATGGCCCAACCGTTGCGGGCGCCGGCATGGTTAAAGATCAGGTAGATGCAGGCGGGAACGACGACGCCGCCCACGGCCGCCAGCATGGGAAGCATGGCCTGACGCGGATTCTTGAGCTCGCCGACCGTCATCTCGTACTTAAGCTCAATGCCCACCAACAAAAAGAAAATCGCCATGAGGAAGTCGTTGACGAAAAGTTCAACGGTAAGACCGGCCGTAAGGTTGCCCAGACCCACATACAGCGGGGTCTCCAAAAAGTGATGGATGGCCTCGTAGGCATCGGTATTGGCGCAAATGACGGCGGCGATGGCGGCGATGACCATAACCGCGGCGGAAATCGTGCCGTTCTCGGCGATGCGCTCCCAAATGTCGTGGCGTTCAAAGCGCTTGCGCTCACGGACGTTGAACAGCTGCTCGGTTGCTGCCATGGGCGGCTCCTTTCACGGGAAGGCTCCCGTCTTAAAAAAGCACGGCCCGCCCAAGTGGCGGCGCCGCGCTCTAACGTATTACGCTTGCATCTAGCCTACCCTGCACGACAAGCACGCAGGCGTGGCCGAAAAGCGGAACCACAGGTTGAACATTATTTGCTCAACGGCACGGGCACGCCTGTCCAAGAGACGACGCGGCGCATGCACAAAAAACGACCGGAGCGCGGGGCGTCCGCGATCCGGTCGTGGCGTTTGGTCAACTAAACCTAGCAGGCGGCCATGATGGGGGCAGCGACCTGCTTCTTACGGGAGAGGACGCCCGGCATCCAGACGCCGTCGTGCTCGTCGGCAATGCCCAGGCCCTTCTGAGCAGCCTCGGTCTCGCCCTCGAGCAGGACCTGCGAGCCCTCCTCCATGATGTCGGTGATGCACAGGACAATGCCGTCGGCACCCTTCTCGGCGGCGTAGGCGCGCATGGCCTCGCGGATCTCGTCGATCATGCCAAGCGCACGGCTCTTGTCGACGGTCTCGTACTGGCCGATGAGCAGCTTCTTGCCGGCGGGCTCGAACATCTTGATGTCGTTGCCGACCATCTCGGCAGCGGTGAAGGAGCCGGACGGGCGGGTAAGGAAGACCTCCATGCCAAACTTGACCGGGTCGACGCCCACCTGCTCGCCGAGCTTGGCGGCGACGGCGCGGTCGACATCGGTGGTGGTGGGGCTCTTGAGCATGAGCGTGTCGGTCATCATGGCCGAAAGCAGCAGCTTGGCCTGGACGTCGGAAAGCTCAACGCCGAGCACGCCGGCGAGCTTGGTGACGATGGTGCAGCTGGAGCCCCAGGGCAGGCAGATGTAGTGCAGCGGGCCGGCGGTCTCGAAGTCGCCGATGCGGTGATGGTCGACAACGCCAAAGACCGTGGCGTCCTTAAGGCCGGCGACGGACTGGGCGGACTCGTTGTGGTCGGTGAGGACGACGAGCTGACCGGCCTCGACGGACTCGATCACGCGAGGCTCGGCAATGCCGGCGTCGGCGAGCAGCTTGGCGGACTCTGCCGGAAGCTGACCAAGGGCGCAGGCCTCGTAGGTGTTGCCGGCATACTCAACCTGGTTGAGCAGCTGGGACAGGACGACGGCGCTCATGATGGCGTCGTTATCGGGGTTCTGGTGACCAAAGACAAGAACGTTTGCCATGGATATCCTCCACTTGATATGTGTACTTGGACGTAGCTATGGTAGCACGCCGATGCCGAGCCTTCGCAGACGGAAGGGCCACGGCATGTTTTGGGGCAGGCACGGGGGCCAAGGCTGTCCCTTTTGCACCATGTTGGTGCAAAGCCTGTCCCCCTTGCACCGACTATTTACCGGCGGCGCGCAGGGCTACGTAGGCGGCACCGATGATGCCGGCGTCGTTTCCGAGCGAAGCGACCTTAATGGGCGTCTCGCGCGAGGCGGAGAGCGCGTAGCGCTGGAAGTGCTCGCGAACTGCATCGAGGTAGACATCGGCCGAAGCGGACGCGCCGCCACCGATCAGGAACATCTCGGGGTCGACCACGTTGGCGATAAGCGCCAGGGCGCGGCCGAGGTAGTCGGCCATGGTGTCGGCCGCGGCAAGCGCGAGCTTGTCGCCCTCGCGGCAGGCCTGGAACACGTCCTTGGAATCGGAGGGGCCGGTGAGCTCGATGGGCTCGACGCCCGCCTTCTTGCACTCGGCAAGGTAGTTGCTCACCACGCCGGTGGCGCTGGAATACTGCTCCAGATGGCCATGGCCGCCACAGCCGCAGGTGCGCTCCTCGGCCGGGTTCAGGCACATGTGGCCAATCTCGCCGCCGGCGCCCACAACGCCCGATACCACGTCGCCGTTAACGATAACGCCGCCGCCCACGCCGGTACCGATGGTGACCATCACCACGTTCTGCACACCCTTGGCAGAGCCGAGCCAGGCCTCGCCCATGGCAGCGGCGTTGGCATCGTTTTCATACTTAACGACCGCATCGGGGCAGTGCTTCTGAATGGCGACCCTCAGCTCGGGCAGGTTAATGGCAATGTTGGCCTTGACCTTGGCATCGCCCGACGCCGGGATGGGGCACGGAACGGCCAGGCCAATGCCCGCCACAAAGGCACGCGGAATCTGTGCCTTGGCGACCACCTGGTCGATAGCCTCGGTCACCGCGGCAAAGCCTGCGGCGTCAACGATAGGAGGCGTGGGCACGCTGGCCTTGGCAAGCAGGTTGCCGTCCTCGTCGAACAGGCCCTCCTTAACCGAAGTGCCGCCGACGTCGATGCCGATGTAGTACTGCTTAGGTTCCATGGGAGCCCACCTTTCTCGTTTAAACATTGCCTGTATGGTACCGCTCTCAAGGCAAAAACCTACCAAAAAGGGACAGGTTTGTTTTGGCAGGTTTTATCTGGGGTAACGCAATTGGCTGCCCAACAGGCCGCGCAAGACCATCCCCAAAAATAAAGGCGCCGGGAGGCGGAGGCTCCCGGCGCCCGTCAAAGGGACTATGTTGTCTGTTGGACCGCACGGTCCGTCGCGGCGATAACGCCGACTAGGCCTGAAGTGCCTGCAGCTGCTTGTGAACCTCGATGAGCTCCGTCGCCATGACGCGCATGGTCTCGGTGCCGGCCATCTGGTCCTCGGCATGCAGCAAAATCAACGGGGCCTCGCCGTTACGTTCGCCGTTGGCCTCCTTCTTCAGAAGCCCCATGTGAACATCGTGGCCACCGTTATAGGCCTCGTCGCCCTGCTTGATAAGCTCCTCGGCGGCGTCAAAATCGCCCTCCTTGGCCTTTTGCACGGCATTGATGTACATGCTCTTGGCGGTACCGACGTAGCTGATGATCTCAAAGCAGGTCATCTGCAGTTCGTTCATATCCTCCATGCAGAGCACCTAGCCCATCACGCTGACGCAGTGGTCGATGATGCCGGCAGCGTTCATGCGGCCGTAGTCGACCATGTTGATGACCTCGACCGGAAAACGACCGGCGGCCTCCTTCTCAAAATCGCCCTTGGTGTAGCCGATCTGCGGACCAAGCAGCAACATGTCGCACTCGTCCAGGTGATCGTGGGCCTCGTTCATGGGACGAGCCTCGACCTCAATATCCAGACCACGGTTTGCAACCTCGGCCTGCATCTTCTGGACCAGCAGGCTCGTGGACATACCGGCATTGCAGCAGAGCATGATCTTCTTCATGGTTTCCTCCTTATAACTGCGCGGCGCGCAGACGACAACTGGTTTTATTCCTTGCGGCTATTGTGCCCACCCCCCTGCATCTTTACACAAGGGAGAGAGCTGCGGGCACCGGCGCCGCGTACCGGCGCCCGCAAAGGTGAAAGGGACGAACGTTAGGCGTTCTACTCGGCGAGAGCCTCCTGCTTGGCGATTGCCTTCTCGGAAATCTTCATAAAGGGCAGGTAGACGGCCATGCCAATGACAATCTCGATAGCCTGCCACACGCCAGCGCGCCAGTCAAAGCCCGTAGCGAGCAGGGCATTGATGACGGGAGGCATGGTCCAGGGCACCTGGGCGATGCAGGGGCTGATGATGCCTGCGCAGGTAAGGCCATAGGTGATGCCGATGAACAGGTCGGGAAGGAGGACAAACGGAATCATGAGCGGCAGGTTGTACACGATGGGGTAACCGTAGATAACCGGCTCGTTGATGTTGAACAGACCAGGCAGGATAGCCATCTTGGAAACGGTCTCGGAAGCCTTGTTTTTGGAGAACAGGAGCGTGTCGAGCAGGAGCATGAGGGTGCAGCCCGAGCCGCCGATGAGGGCGAAGCTGTTAACGATCTGCATGTTCATGTAGTGATCGGGCTGGATGGTGCCACCGGCGGCAAAGGTAGCCATGTTGTCGACGATGAGCATGGTCAGGATCGGCTCGACGGTAGCGCCAGAGATGGTGGACTGGTGAATACCGACGCAGAACAGCAGGTTAGCAAGGGTGTAGATGAGGATAACAGCCCACGGACCAGCGTTCATGATGCTCTTGAGCGGGTTGGAGATGCACGTGGAGATGATGGTGCACAGATCGGTGCCGGCGCACACGGCGAGCAGGGCTGCGGCAAGAGCGAAGACCGCGAGGTTAAGCAGCATCGGAATCATGACGTTGAAGGAGTTGGAGACCGCGGGAGGCACGCCCTCGCCCAGCTTAACCTTGAGCTTCTCGACGCCAGAAATCTTGATGAAGAGCGAGACGGAAAGCAGGGCGATGATAATAGCCGAGAACAGACCGTTGGTGCCGGTGTTGGCAGTCGAAAGGGCGCCCGTGACCTCGGCGGAGGTGATCTTGTCGGTGAGCAGTGGGCTCGTGGCGGCAAGCGTGGCGGTGATCTGCTGCGGCATCATGATGACGAAGGCAGAGATAGCGACGACCATGCAAGCAAGCGGATTATCGAAGCGCTTGTTCTTAGCGAGGCTGTAGCCAATCAATCCGGCCAAGATAATGGCAGAGACGTTGAGGGTGCCCAGCGTAATCGCCGAACCCCACGTCTGAAGGTTGGCAAGGCCCGCCGCATCGAGCGGGAACAGAGGGAACACGACGTTGTTAATAAGAACCGCGATACCCGCAAGGATATAGAGCGGCGTGATGGTCGCGAAGGCGTCACGCAGGGAACGCAGGTGAACCTGGTTTCCCACCTTCGCAGAGACCTCGGCAAACTTGTCGAGGAAGCTCTTTCCGTTGTCACTGGCCATGATTGCTCCTAACTTTCAAATCCGGCCTTTCCTATGCGCACGGTGGTCTGTCGCCCTCTGCCACCAGATGTGCCATGTGTTGCGCGCGGCGGCGCGCGGTCTGGACGTTCGTCCGGTCGCTAATCAACCACGTGGGTCGTGGCGACCTGTTTGAGCCAGGCCGCCGACTTCTTAAGACGGCGCTTATAGCCATCCATCAGATCGACCTCGACAAAGCCATAGCGATTCTTAAAGGCATTGGCCCAAGACCAGTTATCGATGACGGCCCAATAATGGTATCCGCGGCACTTGGCGCCCTCGTCGATGGCCTTGGCCACCCACTCCAGGTGCTGACGTACAAAGTCGACGCGGTAGTCATCCTGGATGGTTCCTTCGGCGTCACGGTTCTTGTATTCGTCCATGATGCCGATGCCGTTCTCGGAAACGAACCACTCAAGATCGGGGTAGTTCTTAGCGCAGTCCATGCCAAAGTCGTAGAGGCCCTGCGGGTAGATCTCCCAGCCGCGGCTCTCGTTCATAACGGCGTCGGGCCATACGTACTCGTCGGCAAAGTGCGGCAGGCCGTACTGGTCGACCTTGCTCGCCGGCGCCTGAACACGCGTGGGGTGGTAGTAGTTGCAGCCTAGCCAGTCGACAACACCCTGCTTGAGGATCTCTTGGTCGCCGGCGCGGAACGGGAGCTTAACGCCGCCCTCGGCCAGGCTGTCGAGCACGTCGGCAGGAAGCTCGCCCTTGGTGATGAGGTCGAGCCACCAGCGGTTGTTGATGCCGCTGGTCATGCGCACGGCCTCGAGGTCCGCCTCGCTGGGGTTCTCCTTGGTGTAGACCGGGGTAAAGCAGTTGATCATGCCGATCTTGGCATCGGCGCGAATAGCGCCCTCGTCATAGGCGCGACGATAGTTGGCCACGGCCAGCGCGTGCGCCAGCGAGATGTGATACTGCACGGTGCGGGCGCGGTTGAAGTCGTGGAGCTGCGGGAACCACACGCCCTCCTGATAGCGCTGCTCGGGCTCGACGATGGGCTCGTTAAAGGTGAACCAGTACTTAATCTCCTGGCCAAACTCGTGGAAGGCGACGTCGGCGTAATGTGCGTAAGCCTCGACAACCTCACGGCTCTCCCAGCCGCCACGGTTAAAGAGGTAGGTGGGCATGTCAAAGTGGTACAAGTTGACAAACGGCTCCAAGCCGGCTTCGCGAGAGGCGCGGAACAACTCGTGATACCACGCGGCACCTTCCTCGTTGAGGTTGCCGTCGGCATCGAGCAGACGGCTCCACTGGATGGAAGTGCGATAGGTATCCAGACCCAAGTCCTTCAAAATGCGAAGGTCTTCCTGGTACTTGGCCATAAAGTCATTGCCGGCGTAAGAGCCAACGCGGTTGTAGAACGAACCCAGATCCTGGATGGACCAGGTGTCCCACAGGTTCTCGAGCTTGCCGCCCTGGTTCCACTGACCCTCAGTCTGCGGGCCGGACATAGCAGCGCCAAAGAAGAAGTCGTTGGGCAGCTGATACTGTGCCATCAAAGTCCTCGCTTTCGTGTTCTAGAGCTTCCGGTTGGAGACGGGTTTGCTTTGGCAGGTTATCCGGCGCGGGCGCGCACCGGCCATACCGATATCCAACCCGCCAAAACAAAACCGTCCCCAAACGGTCGATCCTGTTGTGCGGAAGGATTCCGTTCGTTGCTTAAACTATAGCGCTCTAATTTTAAAAGTAAAGCGTCTTTTTCTTTTTTCTTTCTCGAACTTCTTAGATAAAAGTAATATGGATGCCCTGTTGAGGGTTATACTTACTTTTTGTATTCATATATGTCGGAAAGGAGGTTCCATGATTCCCAAATACGAGGCGATAGCTGCAGATATTCGTCGAAGTATCGAGGATGGCGCTCTTAAACCGGGCGACAAGCTTCCCACCGTCGTTGAGTTCTGTGAGCTCTATAGCGTTTCCAAAATCACCGTCAAACGAGCTATCGAGCAAATCACCGAGGAAGGTCTTATTACCAGCCGGCGCGGATCGGGCACCTACGTTAAGGACACGGCGGGACTTCCCGGCCAGGCGTTTTTCCAGGGCAAAAACGACCGTGCCCAGGGCTTTTCGTATGAGCACCGCGGGGAAAAGGTGACCTCGGTGGTCTACGATTTCTCGATTGTTAATCCACCAGCGGACATCGCAGCCCAGCTGGGAATTGCCGAGGATGACTTTGCCTATCACGTCGTGCGCGTGCGTCAGGCCGATGGGAAGCCCATCGTTATCGAGTACACCTACATGCCCCTCGAGCTGATTCCGGGGCTGAAAAAGAAGGACCTGTACGGATCGGTCTACCATTTCATCCGCGAGCAATGCGGGCTGAAAATTTCGAGCTTCCACCGTACCATTCGCGCCGTGGCAGCAACCGAGGAAGAAGCCGAGCGCCTGGACACCAAGCCTGGCTCTCCCCTGCTCGAGCTCACCCAGATTGGCTTTTTGGACAGCGGCGCCGCCTTTGAGTATTCGGTCTCGCGCAACGTTGGCGACCGCTTTGAGTTGCACAACGTAACGTTGGCATAGGTTTTTGCAGTCATGCGGGCGCTCGTTTTGAACAGTTTTACGCAGCGCCCGCGCAACACAATGAGGTATGAATATGTCCGATTTGATTAAACTGACGCCGATCTTCCACGAGAAGATCTGGGGCGGTCGCCAGCTCGAAACCGTATTTGGCTACGACATTCCCGATGGCCCCATCGGTGAGTGCTGGGCCATCTCGGCCCACCCCAACGGCGACTGCCAGATTGCGGAGGGCCCGTATGCCGGCCACACGCTGTCGTGGCTGTGGGCCGAGCATCGCGAGCTCTTTGGCAACTGCGAGGGCAAGGAGTTCCCGCTGCTCATTAAGATTCTGGACGCCAAGGACGACCTTTCGATCCAGATTCATCCCAACGACGAGTACGCTGCCGAGCACGAGAACGGTAGCCTGGGCAAAACCGAGTGTTGGTATGTGCTGGACTGCGAGCCCGACGCCACGATCATCGTCGGCCAGCGTGCCAAGGACCGCGCCGAGGCCGCACAAATGATCGAGGAAGGACGTTGGGACGACATGCTCAACGTGTTGCCGATTCACAAGGGCGACTTTTTCCAGATTGATTCCGGTACCGTGCACGCCATCAAGACCGGCACGCTCATTTTGGAGACGCAGCAGTCGAGCGACGTGACGTATCGTCTGTACGACTACGACCGTCCCGGCACTGACGGCAACCTGCGCCCGCTGCACATTGAGCAGAGCCTCGACTGCATCGACTTTGATGCTCAGGCTCCGACCGACGGCACGGTGACCGCGCCCGAGGTGGACGGCGTGACCGAGCTCGAGTCCAACCCCTGCTACACCGTCGATCGCGTGCGCGTCAACGGCAGCAAGACCCTCGACCAGCGCTGGCCCTTCATGTGCCTGTCGGTCATCGACGGCGAAGGCACCGTCTGCGGCGACCCCGTCCACAAGGGAAGCCACCTGTTGGCCCCGAGCACCGTCAGCTCCATCGACCTCGAAGGCAAGATGGAACTGATCATCAGCCACCTGTAGGTCACCGGTCCCCAAGCGCTCGCCGGGACGGGGCGCGGGGTTTGGTCGCCTGCTCGGACAGTCCTGCTCGCACGGAGAGCACATTAAGTGCTCTCCGGCTCGTGCGGAACTCGCGATCGACCAAACCCCGCATCCCATCCCGGCGAGCCTCTGGCTAGTAACGACAATCAAAACGCAACAAGGGGCTCCCCCGCTCATCAAACGGGAGAGCCCCTCACCATACATAACGAATCAAGGTGCCTATAGGTAGACCTTTTCGAGAAACGATAATGTGTCCTGAAGACGCGCTCTCTCTTTACGATCGGTCTGCCGATTTACATAAGAAGAAAAGTCCGCAAAGAAGTCTCCGGCATCAGCCCTCATTTGCTCTATTAGCTCCAAGCGAGCCGAAGGCGGCAACAAACCCGCAAGTCGAACAATATCCGAGCGATGCTTTCGTCGATCTTTATCGTTGCAATGGCGCCCTTCTTCATAGCTCCTATTGATATCAATGTGTGCACGCATCTTGAGGGGAATGATATGGAGCGCATCGAGCAACGTAATGCCCTCTACGTTCGTTGCGTTGTCGCGAATAAATTCGTAGTAGCCATCGTCGAGAATAATTGCCGAAAGACTTGATACGGCCTCGTCAAAGGAAAGAGGTGCCACTTCGCTCGTTTCATCTTCGAGCACAAAATCAGGATGTCGGGCAAATAGCTCAATTTGGCCGGGATAGTCTAGGACTTGCCTTGATCCTTCGGGCAAACAGAACCGATAGTAAGTGCACCTTCCATCGCCGACCTTTCCAGTCTCATATCCGGCAGCTTTGATAAATGCCCACAATGCAGTGGCGAATTCAACGCCTTTCCCATCAACAATTACGACGACATCCAAGTCTTCAGTAGCTCTAAACGAATCGCCCTCATTGTCAAATAGAACGCTGCAGGCCCCTCCACCAATAAGGACGTAACCGCCTTTACAGCCGCTCATGGCATCGGCAAATCGCTCTATTCCCCTCACTTTTGACATATCGTCCTCCTGAGCTGTTCGACCGCGTCGAGCAGACGATCTTCTTTGTAATCTGCTTTTGCGCAAGCAACGTATAAGGAAAACGGGTCGACACACTGCAAACCCGTCGCGTCAAAACTAATATCGGACGGCGCGTCCACGGGATACGACCAGACCTCAATCACAACTGCCGCCGGTTCGTACCACTGAGCCTCCAGCCATCTGTCGCCCATATGCTCTTTCAAGGCCTCTAGCTGATATTTTTCGAGAGCAATGGTTGGAGCAGAGTCTTCATGGGCAAGGTCGGACATATAGCTAAGGGCAGACACACCGGAAAGCAGCGCATCAACGGCACGTAGCTCTGTTCTCTCGATAACCTTCTTGAGCCGGATTCGCTCTAAAACTGGCGTGCGAAGATAGTCCTCAAACCCATCTAGCAACGTCTCGGTCGACAGCCCGGCGTCACACAATATACGCTTTTTGCCGTCCCGCATAATCAACCCAGGAGCTATAGCGGCGATTTCCGAAAGATAGCCGCTGACGCTAGCCGCGCTTTTGCCACACAGACGCGCTAGGTCGCCGGCGGAGCAGTCAACCCATCGTCCCGCAATGAGATTTAGGACGATTCGTTGAGATTGGGACGAAAGCGGAGCAGCGGGAGAAGCACCCAGCACTTCATCGGAAATAACGGCTCCGATAAACGGCAGGAACGCATTTCGCTCATCTCGGATATATGCGATTCCCTCCGAAGAAAGCGCGCGCATAAAACCTAAATCCATAGCATCCCAGCAAATTGCCACCGGACGAGCATCTAACGTACGCACTGCATTGACGAGATTTCGCGCCGAAATGACACTGGGCGGTTCTTTAGGTTCCGCAACAATAAAACGGCCCTGCTCAGACATGCCGAGCCGTGCCAAGCGAAGCGAATACCGCTCAAGATACATGCGAGGAATCTGCATCTCAACTGGCTCCGGGTCGATAGCGAGCTCTAAAGAGAAGAGTCTTTTTGGGAGGCAGTTTATCAGCATGTACAATCACCGTTTTCATTTCGGTTATATTTTAGCGTCTATCTGAAATTATACTGAATCGTATAAAATCATCAATCATCAAAGCCAAGCGCAACATTCAAAACGCAACAAGGGGCTCCCCCGTTCTTTAACGGGGGAGCCCCTTGCCATGTCTAAGTATTCAGCCCACCCGGTTCTCCAGATCAAAAAGCGAGAGGCAAAGCGACGTTCGTCTAGCAACGTTACCCAAGGACCTGGGCGGGCGTATGGGGCAACATCGATCGCGAGTTCCGCACGCAAAGGAGGCCACTTAATGTGGCCTCCGTCTTGCGCAGGACTGCCCGAGCAGGCGATGTTGCCCCATACGCCCGCCCAGGTCCGCCGGGATTACGACAGCTTGACGATCGGTGCAAAGCCCTTCATTAGCTTTTTGGTCTGGCCGGTCTTTTCGAATTGGACCTCGATCATGTCTCCAGCGACCGAGATCACGGTACCCGTGCCAAAGGTCTTGTGGCTCACGGTATCGCCCGCGGCAAAGTCCTGCGATGCGCTGGCGCGATCGACCTTGCGCTCCACCGTCGGCGACACCTTGGACGACGGTTTTTTGGCTCGCGACGCACCCGAGCCAAAGGTCGAGGCAACACGGCCGGCGTCGGGCGAAACCCCACGATGGCGCTCGGTTCCGTAGCTACTGCCGCCAAAGAAGTCGTCAAAGCTCGATCCGCCGCGCGAACCGGAACCGCCGGTCGAGCGCGTATGCGAACCGAACACCTTGCCGCCATACATATCCGAGCCCATGCCCGAGCCAAAAGTGCCGTGACGGTCGCCGCGCTTCTCCCAGCCCGTGCCCTCAAAACCGGCAGAACCGATACCGCTAAACTCGATGTCCTCAAACGGAATCTCGTTGAGGAAGCGCGAGCGCGGGTTGGCAGAGGTCGAGCCGTAGGTGCGACGCGTCGCAGCATAGGTCAGGAACAGGCGCTTGCGGGCACGCGTGATAGCGACATAGGCCAGGCGACGCTCCTCCTCGAGCTTACCTGGATCATCGCTGCCGGCAAAATCGTGCACGTGCGGGAAGATGCCCTCCTCCATGCCGGCCACGAATACCGCCGGGAACTCCAGGCCCTTGGCGGAGTGGATGGTCATCATGGTGATGGCATGCGTCTCGCCGGCCAGGGAATCCAAGTCGGAGCGCAGGGCAAGCCACTCCATGAGTGCCGGCAGCGCCTTACAGGTAAGCGGACCGTAGGTGCGCTCGATCTCGTCGGCATGCACGGCACCGGCGGGCAGCTCCGTCGGCGCGGCATAGGCGTTGCCAGCGATGGCGGCGGCCAGGGCATCCTGCGGAGAAAGCGCCGGGGCGGCTAGGCTATCGAGCGGATTGGAGCCCGCGGCGTCACGAGCGCCGATGAGCGCCTCAAACGAGGATGCCGGGGCAAATGGCCCCGGTTCGGGCGCGGGCGCGCTCACCACGACGGGCTCGGCGCCGGCAGGCACGTCGGCAACGCCGGCTGCGCGCAGCTCTTCCAAGCTCTCGAGCGTACCCTCGATATCCTCGTGCGTCTCCTCAAATTCGGCGGCGACGCCCAGGAATTCCTGAATGTTCTCGGCGCGGCTCTCGGACTCCATGGTGCCCTCGGCGCGAAACGCCTGCAGCAAGCCCGTCTTATCGACGATCATCTCGACAACGTCCTTGAGCTCGCCGTCCATGCGGCGGCCCTCGCGCACCAGCGACACAAAGCTCGACAGGCCGTTGCGCACCTTGGCACTAAACATGCCCGTCTCGGCGCACGCGATCTCGCAAGCCTGGAAGAACGAGCAACGGTTGTCGCGCGCCAGCTGCTCGATCTTTTGGATCGAGGTGGAGCCGATGCCGCGGCGCGGCGTGTTGATGACGCGCTTGACGCTCATCTCGTCGGCCGGGTTCACGATCATCTTAAGGTAGGCCATGACGTCGCGGATCTCGGCACGGTCGAAGAATCGCGTGCCGCCCACGATCTTGTAGGGCACGCCCGCGCGCAGAAACATATCTTCGAGAATACGCGACTGGGCGTTGGTGCGGTAGAACACGGCGATGTCGTCGTAACTCGTGCCCTTGGCATGCAGCTTTTCGATCTCGCCGGCAATCCAGCGACCCTCGTCGCGCTCATCGCTTGCCTGGAAGGCCTGGATCTTCTCGCCGTCGCCCTCGGCCGTAAACAGGCGCTTGTCCTTGCGCTGCGAGTTGTGACGTACCACGGCGTTGGCGGCGTTCAGGATATGACCCGTAGAGCGGTAGTTCTGCTCCAGCTTGACGGTCTTGCAGTCTTTAAAGTCCTTCTCAAAGTCCAGGATATTGGTGATGTCGGCGCCACGCCAGCTATAAATGGACTGATCGTCGTCGCCCACGACCATGAGGTTTTGGTACTTGGCGGCCAGCAGGTTGGCGATCTCGTACTGGACGTGGTTGGTGTCCTGATACTCGTCGACGCTAATGTAGCGGAAGCGCTCCTGATACTTGTCGAGCACCTCGGGGCGGGTGCGCAGCAGCTCGAGCGTGCGCACGAGCAGGTCGTCGAAGTCCATCGCGTTGGCGGCGCGCAGGCGGCGCTCCAGCTCCAGGTAGACTTGCGCGGCCTTTTTGTCATTGGGGCTGTCGGCGGATTTGAGCATGTCCTCGGGGCCGATCATGGCGTTTTTGGCCGAGCTAATCTTGCTGCGGATCATGTTGATGGGGAACTGCTTTTGCTCGATGCCGAGCGCCTGCATAATGTCGCGCACCATGCGCTTTGAGTCATCGTCATCGTAGATGGTGAACTGACCGGTGTAGCCCAACAGGTCGGCGTCCTCGCGCAGCATGCGCACGCACATGGCATGGAAGGTGCACACCCACATGCCACGGGTGCCGCTGGGAATGAGTGCCGCCAGACGCTCGCGCATCTCTGCCGCGGCCTTGTTGGTAAACGTGATGGCAAGAACCTGCCAAGGTTTAACACCCAGGTCGCCGAGCATATGTGCGATGCGGAAGGTCAAGACGCGGGTCTTGCCCGAGCCGGCGCCGGCGAGCACCAGCAACGGGCCCTCGGTGGACAGGACAGCCTCGCGCTGGGCGGGATTAAGGCTGTCAATGTCGACGAGCGGCTTGGCGGGCTTGGGCGCCGGCGCGGGAGCGTCGTAAATGTCGAGCGGGACGAGCTCGGGCTCCGGCGCAGCAGGAGCGGTGTATGCATCGAGCGGCACGGGTTCCGGCGCGGGCGGCACGGATACCGCGGCGTTCTTTTCCCAGGGCAAGGGCTGGGTCATGGGCGACTCCTCATCTGACGGACGGCGCGCCTGCGGGCGGCGCCATAGTTTGAGCCGTACCAGTATACCGAGCCGCGCGGACACCGACGCAAATCACACCACGACTCCGTGCGTCACCGTCAGGCCGCCCCAGCGAATTTGGCGCAATGGGGTCAGGTTGGTCTGCACCAATCAATTGACAATCACGAAACCGCCGATGTCATGGCAGCAGCAGCGAGCGGTGGCCAGGGCGAACAAATTGGCATGAAAAGGGGCGGCATAGACCTTCTGGTCATGCCGCCCCCTTTGAATGACAAGTTGTCGCCCCGGCCGCCGCGCAGCGTCGACCAAGTTACAGGCCGAGCATAGGCTCCAGGACAAAGAAGTACGCGAGCACCACGATGCCCAGGATGATGCGGTAGACGCCGAAGCACTTAAAGTCGTGACGGCGCACGAAGCCCATAAGCCACTTGATGGCAATGAGCGACACCACAAAGGCGACGACGCAGCCCACGCCCAGGATGGCGATTTCGTTGGTGCCGAACGTGCCGCCCTTAATAAAGTACTTGACCAGCTTGAGCGCGCTCGCGCCAAACATAACGGGAATAGCCAGGAAGAACGTGAACTTAGACGCCACCGAGCGCGTGCAGCCCAGCAGCAGGCCGCCGATGATCGTGGAGCCGGAGCGCGATGTGCCCGGAATCAGCGAAAGCACCTGGAAGCAACCGATACCCAGCGCGGTCTTCCAGCTCAGATCCTCGAGCGTAGTGATGGAGCCAAAGTCCAGGTTATCGTCATCGTCTGAAGCGGCAGCCGCAGCGGGAGTGGCAAAATGCGCACCAGCGGGGCGTCCGCCCGCCACCACGGCACGCGAACCAAACGAACCGGCAAGAGCGGCCTGGTCGCGCTTGTTCGCGCGCCAGTTCTCGATCACGATAAACAGCACGCCGTACACAATGAGCGCCAGCGCCACGACGGGAGCATTGTAGAAATGCTCCTCCATCCAGTCGTTAAGCGGCAGACCGATCGCCGCGGCGGGAATGCAGCCGAGCACAATCTTGCCCCACAGCACCCAGGTGTCGCGACGACCCTCCTTGCCTTTGCTGGGAGAAAACGGGTTGAGGTCGTAAAAGAACAGGACGCAGACGGCCAAAATGGCGCCAAGCTGAATCACGACCAGGAACATATTCCAGAACGTCTCGCTCACGTTCATCTTGACGAACTCGTCCACCAAGATCATGTGACCGGTCGACGAAACAGGCAGCCATTCGGTGATGCCCTCGACCAGGCCCATGAAGGCAGATTTTAGAAGCTCAATGATATCCAAAGGGACCCCCTCGTTAGACACCCGCCGATATTGTTCTGCGGACGGTTGCGGGCGATGTCCCATTATCAACCGTTCGGCCGCGACCGCGCCCACCCTTACCAAAAAACTCGCCCGTTCACAGAATTGCGAGCGGTCAAACCCAAATCCTTGGGTATAACTGCAACAAGATAAAGTGTCCGGCGGCCACGCATCCGCGCCCGCCCGATGCACGAGCCCCACGCCCGTGCGATAGACCAAGGAGGAAACCATGAACGAGGGCTACACCAAGGTATTTGTTTCACTCGACGGTACTGAGCAGCAGGATTTTGTGCTCGCACGCGCCATCAAGGTCGCCGCGAACAACGGCGCCAAGCTGATTATCGGCCACGTTATCGATTCCACGGCACTCGAGAGCGCCGGTTCCTATCCGGTCGATCTGGTCAACGGCCTAGAGGAGGCATTTAAGAACTCCATCGCCAAGCAGCTCGAAGAGGCCAAGGCCAATCCCGACATTCCCGAGGTCGAGGTCATGATTCGCGCCGGCCGCATTCGCGAGACGCTCAAAGACGAGATGCTCGACGTGGTCAAGCCCGACCTGGTGCTCTGCGGCGCTCGTGGCCTGTCCTCGATCAAGTATGCACTCCTGGGTTCAATTTCGACGTTCCTGCTGCGCAACACCGACTGCGACATCTTGGTCGTGAAGTAGCAAACGTACGCCTAACGCATCGCGGAGCGCAAGCCCACGTGCCCAAGTCTTCCAAGAGCGGGACCACCATTACGGTGGCCCCGCTTTGCTTTAGGCTGAGAATTGCTCCAGAACCCTCATTCTCTCAACGGAATCCGTCTGAATTTTCAGAGCGACCCGACCCAAATCTCCGGTTGCAGAGGCAAGTTCTGCAAGCTGGGCAGACACCTCTTCAGCCACTTCCGCCGCGATGTTCTTGATCATCTTGAGTGGCAGATGCAAATCTTGAGACATGAATTCGAAATCTTCAGGAGTCACCCCATCGATCACCCGGTGATCCCCAATATCAATCCCAAGATTATGGTCGTATCCCATTATCGTCGTGCAAACAATATCGTATGCAGGGGCCAACCTCTTTTCCCGCCAACTCGGACTATAAAGAAACGAATGGTTCTTGAGATGCGAGTCGCAATTCCCCAACGCATAATCGACCATTACCTGACGAGCGAACATTTGAGTATCAGCAATTACGTTAGACGATTGCTCTCTTATCAATCGGCCGCAAAGAGCCATATAGCAGCTATCGGGACGTGTCTCGTATTTCATATACGAAGGCCAGCCAACCGCTTGGCAAAAATCCTCCTGATGCAGCCTCAGAGGCACATCGAATCCGCTCATCGACGGCGGCTCATTGCTCCAGATTCTGTCATAACGCTCGGAAAAGAACGCACCAGGAATCGTATCCGAAGCTTCTGAACGGGCAATTTCAAGCCCAGCAGCAGACGCTGCCGTCATGCAAATTAATTCGTTGAACGGCAAATCCGGATGTTTAGTTGAAGCAATCTTGACTATGTGAGTCGAGGGGGCAGAGCCGAGCGGCAGCATCCAATCCCCCGACCCGGCCTTTTTTGCATCTTTACCGCGCGGTAAAAACCAACCGGTTTTAGACTGAGCGCCCGCCAACGACAGCCTCGAATCCTGCATATCATTTGCAATCTCAAACACTTCCGCCTTAGAAAGTGCCTCAAAATCCTCGTCTTGCAGAGGACGATAGCCCGGATCGTAGCTCGATTTCTCATCGCCGAGAAACCTCAAGGCACCAACGCACTCATCGCCCAAACGCTCGAGCATCGATAAATAGTCTGACTGGGGGATTTGAAAACGCATCGACAGCTCATGCCGAACCGGGCCCTCGGGAAGCATGCCCGAAAAGAAGGCCGAAAACTCATTGCTGGCATATGGCTCATGTCGCAAGGGAAGAGAAGCTGAGAGTGCGGCAGCATCGTCGCGTTCAAGATATCCCTCATCATATGCAAACGTCTCGTTTACGGGGTCGGCCCTCTCAAATTCTCCGACCAGCTCAAACGTTCCCCGATACTCACGATAAACCTTTAATGCCATGAGCCGTCGCCCCTCTCCCTCAGGATCAAATCGACCCCCAAGCTGTTAGCGATTTGAAGGGTTTGGCGAAGATTGGCACCCGCCTTTCCACGCTCAAGCTCGCTCACAAAGCGCAAACTGCACTGGTTGAAATCAGCCACATCGCGTTGGGTATAACCGAGCTTCTTCCGGCGCTCACGCAAATATGCACCGAGTTCAGCTGGGTCAAAAATCGTTCGCTCATTCCAGTCTTGCATGCTAATCCCCTATGATTATCCCAAACGGGATAATCATAGCACATCATGATGGAATTATCCCGTTTGGGATAATTGTCTTAACGTGAATGACGCTCCGGGACGTTACACCGCGACGACTACTCAAAGTATTGAAACTTGTTGGTCGAGAAGGCAAACGTGACGACAAAGCCTTTGCCGGGCTCGGATGCCGCGGTGACGTCGATGCCCATCTTGGAGCAGAGGCGCGCCACCAGGTAGAGGCCGATGCCCGTTGCGCGCTTGGTGGTGCGGCCGTTGTCGCCGGTAAAGCCCTTCTCGAACACGCGCGGCAGGTCGGCCGCGCTCACGCCGCAGCCGTTGTCCGCGACAGTGAGCTCGATGCGTTCGCTCGCCAGGCCCTCGTCCAGCAACGCGCCCGAAAACACGATCTTCGCGCCGTCCTCGCGCGCATATTTAATACTGTTCTGAATAAGCTGGCCCAGAATAAACTCGAGCCACTTCTCGTCGGTAAAGACCTCGAAGTCGAGGTTCTCGCACACCGGGGCCACGTGCGCCGCGATGAGCTCACGCGCGTTGGCCTTAATCGCGCCCGTCACCAAGGTCTTGAGATCCCAACGGCGAATCAGGTAGTCGCGCTCCACGACTTCCGAGCGCGCGTAGTACAGCGCCTGGTCGATATAGCGCTCCACGCGAGCCAGCTCACGGCCCAGGTCATCCACGCGCGACAGGTCGTCTTCGCTGCCATCCAGGTTTTCCAAAATCAGATGAGCCGCCGCCAGGGGCAGTTTGGCCTCGTGGACCCAGCTCTCGATATAGTCGCGATAGTCATCGGTCTGACGCCGGCCTTCGGCAACCTCGTCGCAAGCGGCTTTGCCCACCCGGCGCAAGACCTCGTACTCGAGCTCGCCCTCGGCATAGGTCGGGCATTGCACCATCTCCTGCACCCATGCGGGGCTCTCGAGCTCCTCTGCCGCGCGCTCCAGCTGACGCAGAAAACGGCGGCGACGCGCGTACTCGACCACGATGCCGAGCATACCAAAGATAAAGGAAACGCCGACCGCCACGACCACAATAGAAACGGGTGCACCGGCGACCGTCAGCACAAAGCAGCTCAGCAGCACGCCGCACGTCCACACGGCGACGGGAAGCAGCGCATCTTTAAAGAACTTGCCAAACGACATAGCCGGCCCCTAGACCGAATAGCCTTGGCCGCGATGCGTAGTCAAATACCCCTTGATGCCGATTTTTTCGAGCGTGGTGCGCAGGCGGTTGATGTTGACAGTGAGCGTATTGTCGTCCACGAAGGCGTCGGAGTCCCACAGGTCCTGCATGATAGCCGAGCGCGAAACGATCTTGCCCGCGCGGCTCAGAAGCAGCGAGAGGATACGCAGCTCGTTTTTGGTGAGCTCGGTGCTGGTGCCCGTTTGCGTGTTGGTGACCATGGAGCGTGCGAGGTCGAGCTCCAGTCCCTTGTGGACGAGCGTGCTGCGCTCGCCCGCCGCCGCGGTGCGACGCAGCAGTGCGTTGATGCGCGCCACAAGCACGCGCGCGCTATAGGGCTTGGGAACAAAGTCGTCCGCGCCGAGCGTCATGGCCATGACCTCGTCGATCTCGGTCGTGCGCGACGTGAGAACGATGATGGGGACCTCGGATTCGCGACGGACCTCATGGCAGATGTGCTGGCCGTCTTTGACAGGGAGTGTGAGATCGAGCAGCACCAGGTCGGGCGCGGCGGCGAGAATATCGCGCGAGACATGCTCAAACGATTCGCAGGCCTCGATTTCAAACCCGGCGCGGGCAAGGATGTCGACAAGCTCACGACGAATGGGCTCGTCGTCCTCAACGACATAAATCAGCGCCATGGATTTCGCTCCCCTCTTGGTTGTCTTGCCACCATTATGGCTGCGAAACTGCAGGTGCGCACCGCGCGCGGTACCAAGGTGACAGAACTGTTCGCGAGCGGGGGCGTTTTGTCCGCCTCGCACTCGCAGCGGCGGCGGGGACCAAAATGATTCTTTAATCCCCGTCCCAGAAAAATCATTTAGCGGCGGGCACGGAGCTTTTCGTAGCCTTCGGCGAAGAAGGCGACCGTGGCGGCGTCGGCCTCGGCGGCGTTCGTCTCGGTCGCGGGGACCACGCCGTGCTCGTCGCTCACTAGGAACAGCGCACCCTTGAGCTGCGCGGGAATGTCTACGCGCGTGACCGGGATTCCCTTGGTCTGGGCCAGCTGCTCGATGAGCGTCGCCGTGCCACACAGACACTCGTCCGCTGGCACCACAAAGGCGAGCTCGCCGTTGTTGACGGCGGCGAGCAGCTCGGGCGCCACGCCGGTTTCGTCGGCCTCGGAGCGGGCCTCTGCGGAACGGGCACGCAGCGCCTTGGCCGACGTATCGGCGAGCGGCTCGTACTCCCCCACCGTCATGGCGGCGTTGCCGTTGATGTCGATCACCAGCATGAGCACGCCGTCGCGTGCGGTGTAATCGCCCTCGGCAAGCGACCACTCAACGTGCTGTTTGGCCCAGCTGAGCATGTTATGGGTGAGTGGCTCGCCCTGCACCAAGCGCTCGGACAGTGCGCGAATGTGGCGGTTGAGCATGGGTACCTTTTTGTTGGACATGCGCCAACGGCAGACAAGCGCGGGCTTGTCGAGCGTAAACTTCTCGACCGCCTCCTGATTGGCGCAAAAGTCCTCGTACGCACGCTGATCCTCGGCATTGCCAAACAGCTCGGCATCATCAATCTGGGGCATGGTCATACCTTTCGTGTTAGTCATTCCGTCCTCTTATACCAAAAAGACGGCCCTCCAAACGGAGCGACCGTCTTTTGCGGAGATTATTTTGTCCCGGGGCGAAACTTAGTGCCTAAAATGCCTGGCCCCTGTGAAGACCATCGCAATACCATGCTCGTTGCAGGCCTGGACGCTCTCGTCGTCGCGCTTGGAGCCGCCAGGCTGGATGATGCAGGTCACGCCGTGCGCGGCAAGCACGTCGACGTTGTCGCGGAACGGGAAGAACGCGTCGCTTGCACAGGCAAAGCCGCCCTTCTCCACGCCCTCGCGCTCGCAGAAGTCCTCGGCGCGCTCGCAGGCAAGCAGTGCAGAGTCAACGCGGTTGGGCTGACCCGGGCCCATGCCAATGCCGGCCTTACCCTTGGAGACCAGGATGGCGTTGGACTTGACGCCCTTGCAGACCTTCCAGGCAAACTCGAGCTCGGCCATCTCGGCGTCGGTGGGCTTGCGGTCGGTGGGGAACGTAAAGGTCGCAGGATCCTCGGTCACGTGGTCGACCTCCTGCACCAGCATGCCGCCGTCGACGGAGCGCAGCTCCACCTGGGCGCCGTGGTCCACGCCGCCGGTGGCCAGCACGCGCAGGTTGGGGCGCTTGGCCATGCGCTCGAGCGCCTCGGCAGTGTAGCTCGGGGCGATGATAACCTCGACGAACTGCTTGTTCTGATCGGCAAAGTGCTCAACCAGCTCATAGGGAACCTCGCGGTTGCAGGCGATGATGCCGCCGAAGGCGCTCTTGGGATCGCAGGCGAAGGCGCGGTCGTAGGCGGCCGTGATGTCCTCGGCCACGGCGGAGCCGCAGGGGTTCTGATGCTTGAGGATCACGCAGGCCGGCTCGTCGAACTCGCGGACCAGGTTCCAAGCGGCGTCGGCATCCAGATAGTTGTTGTAGCTGAGCGGCTTGCCCTGGATCTGCTCGGAGCCCACGAGCGGGAACTGCGAGCTCGCGGTATTCTCGCAGCCCTCGGCAAAGCGATAGACCGTGGCCTTTTGCTGCGGGTTCTCGCCATAGCGCAGGTCGTCGACCTTCTCCAGCGAGATCTCGAGCTTGGCAGAGGTGTCCGCCACGTCGCTTGCCTGGGCGGCAAGCCAACGGGAGATAGCCGTGTCGTAGGCGGCGGTGGTCTGGTAGACCTTCACCTGCAGGCGACGACGGGTGGAAAGCGTGGTGCAGCCACCGGTCTCGCGCATCTCGGCCAGGACGGCATCATAGTCGGCCGGGTCGGAGATGACGGTAACGCTCGCGGCGTTCTTGGCGGCAGAGCGCAGCATGGAGGGGCCACCGATGTCGATGTGCTCGATGGCGTCCGCGAAGGTGACCTCGGGGTTGGCGACGGTCTTCTCGAACTCGTACAGGTTGACGACGACCAGGTCGATCAGCTTAATGCCGTGCTGAGCAGCCTCCTGCATGTGCTGCTCGGAATCGCGGCGGGCCAGCAGCGCGCCGTGAACCTTGGGGTGCAGGGTCTTAACGCGGCCGTCCATCATCTCGGGATAGCCCGTGAACTCCTCGATGGGGGTTACGGGGACGCCCGCGTCCTCGATGGCACGAGCCGTGCCGCCCGTAGAGATGATCTCGACGCCAAAGTCATCGACCAGCGTCCGTGCGAAATCGACGACGCCCGTCTTATCGGTAACCGAGATCAACGCGCGTGCGATCTTCACATCAGATCCCATGCAGTCCTCCTGTCTGGTACGCCGCCGTGCTCTGTGAGCCGGTGATACGTCGATCTGCAGCGCTCGCGCAGCGGCATTGAAAATACTGATTCAATGTAGCGCATCGAGCGCATCGATGCACCCCGCAACGGGCGCATATGCAGAAAAAGTTTGCGAGCGGAGGGGATGGGCACGGCACCGGGCACGGTGAGTTCATGGAACACAGGGGCACCATAATTAGATGCCAATAGCGTGGTAGAATTGTGCTCGATATGCATCCGCAAAAGAAAGAGGCACCATGGTCTCGCGGGTTCTCTGCCGACCGTTTGATACCGAAGACTTCGACGCCATCGCGTTGATTCTGCAGCAGCTTTGGCATAACAATTCGGATAACGATGAGTACAACCGCCTCGAGGCCGCGTGCGACCTCGCCTATTGCCTTTCGTCTTCGACGTTTTCGCAGGTTGCCGTAATCGACGGTCAGGCGCGCGGCATTGCGCTCGCGCGTGCGGGACAGAGCTCCGGCGCCACCGTTAAGGAACATTGGCTGGATACCGAACGCGCACTGCTATCGCAAATGCGCGAGCTGGAGCCCGATGCCTGCGCCGAGTATCTCTCGTTTGTGCGCGCAACCATCCGAACCAACAACCGCCTGCTCGAAAGCAGCCCGTTACCACACGACAACGAGGTCACGCTGCTTGCCGTAGATCGCGACGTCCATGGCCTGGGCGTTGGCTCGGTGTTGCTCGACGCCGCAGTCTCGTACCTGTCCTCGCGCGGGGCGACGAGGGCGCACCTGTACACCGACTCCAACTGCTCGTGGAAGTTCTACGAACTGCACGGCTTTAAGCGCACGGCCACGCACCGCGCCAACCGCGAAGAGCGCCGTCACGAAATGCCGCGCGAAAGCTTCCTCTACGAACTCGACCTAACAGCCTAGGCCCAGCAGCCATACCTAGTCATTTAGGAACGTCCCCAGTGACTAGTCGTTGGGGACAGTCTTCGTAGGTAGCGCATAAAAAGGGATGGGCTTTCCCCGACGGCTGTCGAGAAAAGCCCATCCCATAGCTTACGACCGTTAGAACGTTCCGCCGCCGCCTCCGCCGACGCCGCCGCCTCCGCCGCCCGAGAAGCCGCCGCCTCCGCCGCCGCCCGAGCTGTCCGAGCTCGACGCGAGCTCACGGATGCTCTCGTGATACACGCCGTCGAACGAATCGAGCGGCGACTCGGTACCGTAATGATGGTAGTACCACCAGTAGCAGGGGTAATTGTCGTAGAAACCGTCGGCCTCGCGCACCTCGGGAGGAACAGCCTCGGCAAGCTGACGCAGGACTTCCTTCGAAACACCCAGCGCCGCACCCATCACCAGAAGTTTATTCCACAGGACCAGATCGCCGGGGACGGCTTCCTTTAGACGCGTGAAATCCTCAAGCCAATGCTTGAGCGCCTTGCAGCGAGCCGCCACCTCGGCGCCCTCCGGCGTAAAGCGGCGGAACGTAAGGCCCACGCCAATACCCACCAGCACAATCGGCACCGAGATAACCGCGGCGATAATGTTCGCCTGTGCGCCGTCGGTAAAGAAGATGGATCCCGCGGGAATACAGGCGATCAGAATACCAAGAACCAGGCAAAACACCATTGCGACAATGCCGTCCGAGGCAATGTACTCGCTATCGGCCAGCTTGCCCTTAACGGTGTTCTGATAGTCCTCGAGCTTGTCGCCCACGGGTGTAGCGTGCTGCTTGACGTAGTGCTGCAGCTCGTCGAACGTGCGCGAGCGATCGCCGTTCTCGTCGGGCTTAGCACCGGCAAAGAAGACCTTGAGCACCATGTGGTCAATGCCCTTGGCCGACTTCCAGCCCGCATCACTCACCGTCACGCGATACGTCTGCTCTTCTTTTTCACGCCCCAACAGACCCTTCTTAGCCTTAGTCACGGTCGCCTGCTCCAGCTTAATCACACGGTCGTCAGTGAGCTTCATGAGCGTGGCGATATATGCCTGATCGGGCACCTCGTTCCAGCTCATGAGGGCCGAAAGCACAGCGGGATGGTCGGCCGAAGGCACATCGCGGAAATATTCGTCCTGGAAAAGCGGCTTGGGCTTGCGGCGGCGCAGCTTGAGCACAACGATTGTGCCGGTAAAGGCCACCGCCGCGACAACACTTAGTACGGCAAGTACATTGGCAATCATGCGAGCGTGAGCGCGGCGGGCGTTAGCCTCGTCGGCCCATGCCTTCTCCTCGCTCAGGATTGTCGGCATGCGCTCCTCGCTCGAAGCGGAAAGCCAAGGCACCCAATCGCTGGGGAAGGTGATGCGCGCCTCGGCGAATTCGCCCTGATGCACGCAGGGAATGGTATAGGTGACCATGGGTTCATCCGCATCGAGCGATACGTCGCCCGTCAGCGGGCCGTGGCCCCATGCGCGGAAGTTATCGCCCTTGACGGCCGCCGTCCCGGCGGCGGCATTTGCGAAGCACACTTCCATCTCGACATCATCGGAATCCGCAGACCAGCCGTCGCCCACAAACTTCCAGTAGAGCTCGGCGGTATCGGACCAGTTCATAACCGCACCGGTCATGGTGTAACTCACGTAATAGATCGCGCTGTCGCCGCTCTCGTGGGGGCTGAACACCTTGATTCTTACGCCGCTGTCGGACTGCTCAACCGTATAAACGCCGTTGTCGCCTTTGTTTGCGCTGTCGACCTTGTTAAACGCGGTGTCGTCTTCCTCGACGCTCAGCACATTGACGCCCGCCGCGCCGCCCTGCTGGTTAGAGCCTGTATTGATCTCCCAAAACACGCCGTTGATGTCGTCATCGAAATCAAACTGGCGTCCCTCGACAACGGTCAGCGAGCCGTCGGCCTCGACCGTGGCACCGATATAGGTTTGGGTCATGGAGTAGCCGTCGGCACGCGCAACGGCGGGCAACAGCAGCAGTGCGCACGCGACGAGCGCGCAAATGGAAACAAATCGCGCAAACGGGCGGCGCTGCCGGCTGACTTTGGCGGCGAGGGTGTTCATAGGCACATCCTTTGTCTGTAAAACCAACAGCGCCATTGTCCCACGTTTGCGGGTACGCATGACGAATATCTAGGCGACCGGAGCGCCAAACGGGATGAAAGTCACGCCCGCACCCCGGCACTTGGAAAATGATCCATTGGGGACGGAGGAAAACGGATCATTGGGTTGAATCGACAGACAGCAACAAATTTGTCGTTTGGGACGCTCTTTGGCCGAGTCCTGCGCCAGCAATAGATACCACTTCACAGCTCCGTCACAGGTGTAGCGGCTTTGTGTGGGCGCGGCATACGCTGATTGAGCCGCCAGTCGAGGGGCATAAAACAATTGAGCGAAAACGGTTTGCCCCTTTGCCGTTCGCTCGAGGATCATGTCCCCCTTTTCCGCGGAAACCCCGGCAGTTGCGAAGAGCTGCCGGGGTTTCTGTCGTTTGTGAGGCCGAGTCGGCGTACGGCGATCGAGACGTTGGGCCGCAGACCCACCGTGCGCAATGCGCAGCGCCGCCAACTTGCGAGCCACGGAAACGCCTTCCCTACCGTGCCCCGCGCTATACTCGTCCGCATGGATATCAAAACACGCAACATAGTAACGCCCGCCGCGGATGCACCAACGTCGCAACCCGCCTCCGTTCCCGCACCTGTCGTGGGCCGTTTTGCCCCGTCGCCCTCGGGCCGCATGCACCTGGGCAACGTGTTCAGTTGCCTGTGCTCGTGGCTTTCGGCCCGCAGCCAGGGCGGCAACATCGTGCTGCGCATCGAGGACCTGGACGATCGCTGCAAGCGCCCCGAGCTTGCCGCTCAGCTGATTGACGATCTGGCCTGGCTAGGGCTTCAGTGGGACGAAGGCCCCTACTACCAGCACGATCGCCTCGACCTGTACGAGAGCGCCTTGCACCAGCTGCAAGACGCCGGCCTCACCTATCCCTGCTTTTGCACGCGCGCCGAGCTCCACGCCGCCAGCGCGCCGCACGCCAGCGACGGCACGCCCATCTACCGCGGCGCCTGCCGAGGCCTTTCGGCCGAAGAGGTCGCCCGCCGCAGTGCCCTGCGCGCCCCGGCCACGCGCCTACGCGTGCCCGACATCGACGACCTCGCAGGCGACGTGATCGAATTCGTGGACCGCACGTACGGGGCCCAATGCGAGGCACTCGCCACCGAGTGCGGCGATTTTTTGGTGCGCCGCAGCGACGGCGTTTTTGCCTATCAGCTAGCCGTGGTGGTCGACGACGCTGCCATGGGCGTCACCGAGGTCGTGCGCGGATGCGACCTGCTGGGCTCCACGCCGCGCCAAATCTACCTGCAGCATCTGCTGGGACTTCCCACGCCGCACTACGCACATATTCCGCTGCTCATGTCACCGGATGGCCGCCGCCTTTCCAAGCGCGACCGCGATCTGGACCTGGGCGAGCTCCGCGCCCGCTTTGGCACGCCCGAGGCGCTGCTGGGCTGGCTCGCCGGGCAAACAGGCATCGCGCCGGACGCCACGCCACGCTCTGCCGAGCAGCTGGTCGAGCACTTTAGCTGGGATGTCATCCGCGCGCACAGGGAGAACATCACCGTAACGGCCGAGTAGCCAAACGCCCCGCCCCTACGCAATGTCCCAGGGTTGGAGTTCGTCACCCAGGTGGATGATGCAGTCGTAGAGTACGGTGTGGCGCTCGGCCGGATTGGCATCGCGATGAAAATGCCCGTAGTACCAGCGCTTGTAGTCCAAGCGATCTTCCAACTCGTCAAAAAAAGCCGTGAGCCGATCGACATCGGGTCGGGTCCAGCCGGGCGCCGGATAGAGCGTGGGCGAAAGCAAGCGCGTGGAGCAGGTATGGGTGATCACGTAGTCGACCTTCCAGTCCACACTATCGAGCTTTGCCCGCGCCTCCTCAAAGTTGCGCTCGTCCGGCAGCTCCTGCGGCCACCAGCTGGAATACGGAATGCGGTATTCCTTATCCACGCTCGTGGCACCGCCCATGGTAAAGATTGTTGAATCGTCAAGCTCAAAAACCTCGCCACGCGTCAGGCGCCGTATGGGCGAGGTGTCCGACAGGCGCTGCGTCAGACCACCATGCCACAGCTCCATAGGGCGCTCCGCCCAATGGTCGAAGCGTTCGTGGTTGCCGTCGACGAACAACACGGTATAGGGACGCGATTCCAGCCAGGCGATATCGGCGCACTCCTCGGCAGAGAAATCCCAGGGAAAGCCAAAGTCGCCCGCAACAATCAGATAGTCGTCACTCGTCAGACTATCCCCAAGATCCCAGTCGCGCAGCTTTTGCATGTCGACGCCACCGTGAATGTCGCCCGTCACATAGACCGTCATCGGATCACCACTTCCCTCTTATAGGTTTCGAGATCGTGCTCGATCTGCTCGTTGCCCGTGGCGTTGACCCACCACGGCCACTTGACGCAGCTCACCGGCTCGTCTACCTGCACAAACCACGACTTGAGCTCCTCCAGGCTCACCGGGGCGTAGCTGTTAGCGTCCGCGCCCACGTCATAGCGCAGCAGCCCCTGTCTGAGGTTGAACTTGTTGTACGCGTCGCCACAGCTGTGGATATGCCCGTGCAGATGCCAGCTACCGTGCGACATGCCCTGCCAGTCGACCATGGGATAGTGGCTCAGCACGATTTTTTGGCGGTCAATCTTGAGCACGCAAATGGGCGGCTCGACGATAAAAGCATCCGCTACGGCAGGCTGCGTCCAGTCTTTGTCGTGGTTGCCGGGCAGTAGGTGGACGCGCTTACATGAAATGCTTTTGCGCAGCTCATAGGCGTCTTGGACCGTCATCTTAAAGCTGAAGTCGCCCAAGATGTAGAGCTCGTCATCCGCAGCAACCTTGCTGTTAATGTTGGCGACCATGGCGTCGTTCATCTGCGCAACAGCCGACCAAGGCCTATCGCTAAGCCGTAGCATGTTCTCGTGTCCAAAATGAGTATCGCTGGTAAACCAGATCACGGGGACCTCCTGTTGCTGCGGGGCATCCATCCCTTAGGGCTTACCCTTCATTTTTCCATCCAAACGGGTCAAGCACCCAAAAAATCAGATCGAGCACGCCGCCGGTTATCATGGCGCCGGCAAGGGCCATGCAAACGTGCAGAGAGCTGACACTTCGGAGCACGTCGAACGGCCCCAGAACAGCCAGCAGCGCGACCGCTGCGCCGGCAAGGCACAACGCGAGGCACGGCCCCGCGTCCTTGACGCATTTCTTTGCGAGATGCTTGGTGTTGTCACTCATCAAAATCGAACTCCTTAGAGGGTCGTTGTTCAGGTACATGCCGCCGCGGCAGAGCAGGGCGACAGGGTAAGTGTCACATGTCGTGCGGACACAGCTGAAAGCCCCCGCGCAAAAAACAGCGCGCCGCAGGATTCGTATCACCTGCGGCGCACCGAAAATAATCCGCTTTCCTCCGTCCCCAACGGATCAGCTGAGTTGGCGCCGCTTGACGGAAAGGAAGGAGCCGGCGGCGTCACGAGCTGCGGCAATGTCGCTAGGCATAGGAAACAGACGTGCTCCAAACGCTCTAAGCCCCAAGCCTACCCATTAAGAAATCGACTGCGGAAACGATTTTGATGCCGTCAATGTCGGTCGGATGGCTTCCCCGGCGAACAATGATGATCTTCTCGTAACCGCCGGTGATCTTCTCGAGCGACCTGAGCTCAAATGGACGCAATTCACGCTTGCGCGTCGCCTCCTCGTCAATCGACTCCGTGACCTGAATAAACTTACGATCCGAGCCGTCGCCGATCGCAACAAAGTCGATTTCAGCATCTCGAAGATGACCCGTGAAGACCTGGTATCCGTCATAGACAAGGCGATTGTAAATGGCATTTTCGAGAACACGCCCACTGTCGCTGCCGCGATACCCATCCAAGAAGGCTCGAAGTCCCAGATCCTCAATGTAGAACTTGCCGCCGGTCTTCAAAATATCCCGACCCTTAATATCAAATCGGCGCGCGTGCGAAAAGATATAGGTCTCCTCAAGGGCGGACACACAAGTGTCCACGACGCCGTGTGAGGATTTCGCCCCGTTCTCTGCCAGCGTTCCAACGATCTTATTAATTGATGTCGGGTTTGAAATGTTATCAGCCAAGTAGGAAGTGACGCGATCGAGCACACTCCTGCTCGTCACCGACCGTCTGCCCCGACGGGCTTCGCGAGCCAAAATATCGCGCCCGACGATTGTCTGGTATGTGCTCCAGATATAGTCCCTCATTTCCTGCTCCGGCAGCTTTGAAGCAGCGAGGAACGGCAGGCCTCCAAACGTCAGATAGCGGTCAAGAAGATCGTCGAGTGCAACAATATCCTCCCGGCCAAAAACAGCAAGCCTATTCGTGACGTCAGTCGGACCAAGAAAGTCGACATATTCCGAAAAAGCGAGCGGATGCATCCGAATCTCGACATACCTGCCCGAGATTAAGGTCGCAATCTCTGACGAGAGGAGAAAAGCATTCGAACCCGTAACATATATATCGCAGTCCCGGTCGACACGAAGTGCGTTAATCGCCTTCTCCCATCCGGCAACCTCCTGAAGCTCGTCGAAGAAGAGATAGCACCTCTTGCCCGCAGGCATTAGGCCGTCGACGTGGCGGTAAAGCTCTCGCCAATCACGCACGCCCTCCAGCTCAAATGACTCCATCTTAAAGGTCAAAAGGCACTCGGATGGAACGCCGTTATCCTCCAAATGTTTCCGCATCATGTCCAGAAGTGTCGACTTGCCACAACGACGCATACCCGTTACGACCTTGATGACATCCGTGTCACGGAAGGCGATTAACTTCTCGAGATATCGATTTCTGGGAACCATCCGTTTATCCATCGCTCGCCCCAATCTGCAAGTTTTTCTCACAGAATGACAAGAACTTGCGAATTTTGCAAGTTTTTCTCACGTAGCGACAAGAACCTGCATATCCGTCCGTGGCCATTTGCAGTCGGATTCCGGCGAGGCCATGACAAGCAGCTTGCCACATGGCCGACACGGAGCCATGGCATGCGCGGAATCTTGGGGGCAGGACTTCTCCCAGCAACCTATAAGACAAAAACACATACACATAGATAGAGAGAAGCCCGGCAAGACACGGCGCCAAGGCCGCAGCCACAAACTTGAGTAGCCGATAGTCTAAAAATCACATGCGCTCAAAACACGAACGATCGATCTGTTATCCTGGCGCCAACATAGTCTTTCGAAAGGTTTGCCGGGATGACTACGCAGCGACAGATTGATATTGAATTCGACTCGCTTACACGCGAGAACGATTCACCCAAGCTCATCGCCAACTCGAAGGCGGCAGGCGGAACACTACTATCCGTTATCAAGGAGCAGCTCTCAGCCTGCGGCTCTTTTGACTTTTGCGTAGCGTTTGTTGCAGACGGCGGCCTTCAAATCCTGGTCGAGACGTTCCAGGAGCTCAAGCAGCGTGGCATTAAGGGCAGGCTGCTCACGTCCACCTATCTCAACTTCAACTCACCCGATGTCTTTCGCAAGCTCCTGGAATACGACAACATGGAAGTTCGCGTATTCCAGGGTAATTTGCATGCCAAGGGATACATTTTTGATAAGGGCGAAACCAGCACGGTCATCGTCGGCAGCTCCAACATGACGCAGACCGCTCTCACCTGCAATAAAGAATGGAATGTGCTGTACCAGACTGTCGAGAACAGCCGCCTACTCAACGAACTGAGGGGCGAGTTCAATTCGTTGTGGAACGATACCTCAACCGTTTTGCTTTCCCAAGACTGGATTGAGAACTATGCCGCATATCGATCGGCACGTCCGCCAAAGCCCAAATCGAAACCGACATTCAAATCTGCGGAAATGCCGGCGCAGAATGACCTCGAAGAAATCAAGCCCAATAAAATGCAGCAGCGCGCCCTTGAGGCGCTCGGTGTAATCCACCGCAAGGGCGAGACCCGCGCCCTGTTGGTCTCGGCAACCGGCACCGGCAAGACCTTCCTTTCGGCGTTCGACGTGCTCGCAACTAAACCCCGGCGCGTCCTCTTTCTTGCGCACCGCCGGCGCATTATCGACGCCTCCCGTGCAAGCTACGAACGCCTCTTAGGTAGTAACTATACGTTCGACACCTATCAAACTGGCAAGAATATAAGCAATGCTACCTGCGTGTTTGCCATGTGTTCTTCGGTCGCCAAACATCTGAGCGATTTCCGTCCCGATGAGTTCGACTACATCGTCATCGACGAGGCCCACCGCACGGGATCCCAGGGTTACCAATCCATCATGTCGCACTTCACGCCTCGGTTTTATCTGGGCATGACCGCTACGCCTAATCGCACCGACGGCTACGACGTCTTTGCCCTTTTCAATCACGTCATCGCGTTCCAGATCACACTGCAGGACGCTTTGGCCGAGGAGATGCTAGCCCCCTTTCATTATTTTGGCATTCACGATCTGGAGATCGACGACGAAACGGTCGAAGATACCGCCTTGTTCGGACGCCTAACATCCGACGAGCGCGTGCGTCATATCACCGAGAAGATCGAAGAATATAGCGTCACCAAAAGCAACCGCAGGGGCTTAATTTTCTGCAATCGAAACGCCGAGGCCAAAGAACTGTCACACAAATTCAACGCTTTCGGATATCGAACGACTGCGATTAGCGGTCAAGATCCCGATGAAGTCCGCGATGCCGCTATCAGCCGGCTTGAAGCCGGCGAGCTCGAGTACATCTTCTCGGTCGATATCATGAACGAAGGCGTCGACATCCCCTCGCTCAATCAGATCATCATGCTTCGACGCACCGACTCCGCAATCATCTTTATTCAACAGCTCGGACGAGGTTTGCGCCTGAATGATGGCAAGGAATACGCTCTGGTACTCGACTTTATTGGCAATTACCAGAGCAACTTCCTGGTGCCCATCGCACTTTCGGGTGACAAGACATACAACAAAGATCGCCTGCGTCGTCTCGTCCAAGAGGGCGATTCGGCGATACCCGGATGCTCGACCGTGAGCTTCGATCGTATTTCTGAGGCACGCATTTACAAGGCCATCGACGGCGGCGATTTCACCTCCGTCAGGTTTTTGAAAAACGAATATCTCGACTTGCGCCAAAAACTCGGCAAGATTCCCTCGCTGCTCGAATTTGATCGTAACGGCTCCATCGATCCACTGCTTATCTTCAAGAATAGCGGCCTGGGGTCCTACCACGCATTTCTTTCCAAATACGAGCCGGACTACACGGTTCAATTTACCTCTGATCAGACCAAGATTCTCAAATTTATTTCTCAAAAACTTGCCGCGGGCAAGCGATTCGAAGACCTCTATTTGCTTCAAACGCTCGTCGAAGCCGGACACGAGGGCTACTGGCATATGCGCGAGGCTGCGCTTAGGAACTACCGCGCACAGCTTAAGGACAGCGCCGTTAGGTCGGCAATCGCAGTCCTTAAGGGCGACTTTGCCACTCCTAAGGATTTCGTTTCCCTGCTTATTGACGATGGATGCGGACCTCGTCTGACCGAAGCGTTTGCGACCGCCCTGCGCAACGCAGAGTTCAAGCGTCAGATTCTCGAGGTGCTGGATTTTGGTATTGAGCGCAACCGACTCGACTATGCCGAGACGTACGAAAACACAAATTTCGTTCTCAACGCCAAGTACACGTACGAGGAGGTTTGCCGTCTGATGAACTGGCAAAAGAACATCAACGGCCAAAACCTTGGCGGATACTTCTACGATGAGAAGACCAATACATTCCCCGTGTTTATTAACTATGACAAGGCTCCCGACATTAGTGAGTCAATTCAGTATGAAGACCGCTTTGTTTCGCCGAGCAAGCTCATCGCAATCTCGAAGGGCAACCGCACGCTCAACTCCCCCGAGATTTTGCGACTGCAGGCATGGCCGGGAAACGGCCTGAAGACGTATTTGTTTATGCGAAAGAACAAGGACGATAAGGGCGGTAAGGAGTTCTATTTCTTAGGCGAAATGCATCCGACCGGCGAGTTCGAAGCTATTAAAACTAAGAGCGGCGACAACGCCGTCGAAATCGAATATGAGCTCAATGCACCCGTGAGGCAAGACATTTACGAGTTTATGCTCAGCGATTTGAGCGAAGCCGAGTAACAAATAGGAGCGGGCCGCCATGTGACGCCCGCCCCTTTCTTACTTAAGCCCGAGTTTCTTTTCGAGCTCCCTAACGACTTTAACGTCTGCCGGAAGCCAATCGACATCCCACAGGTTATTGGTATCAAGCCATTTCATATCCTCGTGAGCGTGCTCTTTGAACTCCCCCGAAAGGATGTTAGCTAGATAGCACTGCATCGACAGGTGAAACGTCGCGTAATCATGCTCGACCGTGCAAAGATAGTCGAGGTTACCGATCGTGACCTCGAGCTCTTCTTGAATCTCGCGCACGATTGCCTGCTCGCCGGTCTCGCCCGGCTCGAGCTTGCCACCCGGAAATTCCCAGCCGTCTTTAAACTCACCATAGCCGCGCTGGCAGCTCAGGATTTTTCCGTCCTTCTGAATAATCGCTGCTGCAACATTGATTGATTTCATAACTAGTTATCACCTCTCCAGTTGAGCCCAACCAGTATAGGCGATCGGCCGCCCGCCATGTCCCAGTCGCCTGAAAACCGCCTGCTCGACCAACCCTTGACGCCGACTTGCTACCGGCTCACCATCCCTCGCTATCGAGGTCTAATACTTTTCCGCGAAGTGAACGTCTGTTTTAGGACCCCTGAAGCATCCACATTTTTCGTCGGCAAGATCGCAGGATTCCAGTATCGAAACCGCAGGAAACGATGTCCTTAAAGTGTCGATGCTTCGGGGGTCCGTTTTAGCTCGTTCACTTCTCGGAAAAGTATTAGACCTCGCTGCTAGCTACCCAGAAGGACACCTCTTCCTTCCCCACTGCCACCCAAAAACTCATCCAACATTAATCTTGGCTCAAGAATCGCTTAATCTATAACCTGCACTATAGAGTTCGACCAAGGGCGGGGCGGCGCAACGCAGACCGCCGAACGCAACGCTCGCGCCCGGGCAGATCGCCCGGCGTCGCGCCCATCGAACGAAAGGACAGGTCATGGACGACCTCGAAAAAGTTGAAACCATCCGCACCAAGTGCAACGTGAGCTACACCGATGCCAAGGCCGCGCTCGACGCCGCCGACGGCAACGTTTTGGACGCCATCATTTGGCTCGAGTCGCAGGGCAAGACGCAGACCACGTCGGCGCACGCCGCCACCGAGTCCGCGCCAGTCGATGAGCCCTCAGCCGAGATGGTCGCCGCGCAGGCCGCCTACGAGAAGTCGAGCGAAAAGACCGACTTCTCCAAGAAGATGGACGGCGTGTGGGAGTACCTCAAAAAGCTCTTCCGCCTGAGCCTGGACACCAAGTTTATCGCCACGCGCCGCGATGCGATCATCCTCAACATTCCCATCCTGATCCCCATCGTCGCGCTGTTTGCCTGGGGCGCCACGATATGGCTGATGTTGATTGGCCTGTTCTTTGGCATGCGCTACCGCATCGACAGCGACGGAGACGTGCCCGGCAGCATCAACAACCTTATGGATCACGCCGCCGACGCCGCGGACGACATCAAGCAAAATCTCAACGACGACAAGTAATCGCAGACGGGGGCACGTATGGCACGAATCCTGATCGTAGAGGACGAGGAGAAAATCGCCCGCTTTGTGACGCTCGAGCTGGAGCACGAGGGCTACCAGGTGGAGCACGCCGCCGACGGCCGCACCGCCGTAGACCTGGCGCTGGAGCGCGACTACGATCTGATTCTGCTCGACGTGCTGCTGCCGCAGCTCAACGGCATGGAGGTGCTGCGGCGCGTGCGCAAGCACAAGGATGTGCCGGTGATCATGGTCACCGCGCGCGATGCCGTGATGGATAAGGTTGCCGGGCTCGATGCCGGCGCCGACGATTACCTGACCAAGCCATTCGCGATCGAGGAGCTGTTCGCACGGATCCGCGTGGCGCTGAAGCGCTCGGAGGCCGCGCGGGCGGCTTCGGGCGTTGGCAGCGCCGGTGCCGGGGCTGGCGTAGCGATCGGCACGGCCGCCGGTATCGCCGCAATGTCCCCGGCAACCGACACGGCCCAGACCGCTGCCACGCCCTCCCCCGCCGCGCTTACCGTTGACTCGGTTGCGCTCGATCCCGACCGCCGCGAAGTCACGGTCGGCGGCTCGCCCATCGCACTCACGGCCCGCGAGTTCGACGTCCTCGCCCTGCTTATGACGCATGCCGAGACCGTGCTCACACGCGAGCGCATCGCGCACGAGGCGCTGGGCTACGAATACGTGGGCGACACCAACAACGTCGACGTGCACATCGCGCATCTGCGCGCCAAGATCGAAGACGCCGGTGGCGCCCGCATCATCCAGACCGTGCGCGGGGTGGGCTATGTCTGCCGCGCGTAACGCCGAGGCCAAGCGCGTCACCTCCATCGCCCGTGCCATCAACTGGAGCTATATGTGGCGCCGCCTGATGGGCTACGTCTGGCTCGATCTGCTGCTGATGGTGATTGCGGCGGCGATCCTCGTCTATGGATACAACCAGACGCTGCCCGACGACGCGTTTACCGCAGGCTGGATTCCCGGCGCCACCGTTCGCGGCATGTCGCTGACGCCCGCGCGCGGCTGGGACCTGGCAACGCTCACCTATACCGTCGAGCTTGCGCGCACCAGCAAGACCTTCCCCCTCGCGCAGGACCTCGTCACGCTATGGCCTCTCTACCTTGTCGTTGTGGGTTGGCAGGTCATCAGCGTGCTCAACATGCTCGGCGGCGCGAGGCGCGTGCGCCGCACCATGGCGCCGCTCAACGACCTGGCCTTGCGCGTGGACGAGCTCGGCCGCATGCAGCTCTCCGGCGGCAAGATGGAAACGCTGGAGCAGGCCATCGAGCGCGCAAGCGTCGACTCGCCGAGCGTCACCACCGGCGACGCCGACCTGGCAAGCATCGAGGTCGCACTCAACCGCCTGCTGCGCCAGATGCAAGAGGCCAAGCTGCAGCAGATGCGCTTTGTCAACGATGCAAGCCACGAGCTGCGCACGCCCATCGCGGTGATTCAGGGCTACGTAAACATGCTCGACCGCTGGGGCAAAGACGACCCGGACGTGCTGACGGAATCCATCGCGTCCCTTAAAGCCGAAAGCGAGCACATGCAGGAGCTCGTGGAGCAGCTGCTGTTTTTGGCGCGCGGCGATGCCGGGCGCACGGTCCTGCGGCGCGCGAATACCAACCTGGCCGCATTGGTCGGCGAGGTATGCGAGGAATCGCAGATGATCGATACCGAGCACACGTATCGGCTGGCGTACGACACCACGCTTGCCAACGACCCGCGCTGCGACGCATCTGTCGACGTGGCGCTCGTGAAGCAGGCTCTGCGCGTGATCGTGCAAAACGCTGCCAAGTACTCGGGTGCGGGAACGACCGTCACGTTTGGCATAACGCCCGATGCGGGCACGGGTGCGATCGACATAAGTGTTGAGGACGAGGGCATCGGCATGAACCAGGAATCCGCAGCCCACGCGTTCGAGCGGTTCTACCGCGCCGACAACGCGCGCGATGCCGGCGCGCAGGGCTCGGGTCTGGGGCTTGCCATTGCCAAGTGGATCGTCGATAGCCATGGCGGTGTCATTGGCGTGACCTCGGTCGAGGGTGTCGGCAGCCGCTTTACGATTCGCCTGCCACGGTAGGAAGCCCCTCGGCATAAATAAAGGGATAGGGCCACGCGGCTCTATCCCTTTTTGTTAGCTATAGCAGCTTGTGCGCTACTCGCGGCACAGGTGCACGGCGAAGCCGGCGAACTCGCGCTTAAAGTACACGAGTTTGGTGCCGCCGTCGGGCAGCAGCACGCGCGACTCCTCGTTGACCTCGAGCCCGCGCTCGGCAAACCACTTCTCGGCCGCATCGATGTCGTTGACGGCAAAGCCGATGTGGCCCTTAGCGCCTCGACCGTTCTGCTTCATGACCTCGACCAGCGAATCATTGAAGTACGAAACCGGGGTCTCGATGACGGGCAGGCCCATCATCGTCGAGAACAGCTCCGCGATCTCCAAGGCGTCTGCCGGGTCGGTGGCGTTAATGCCCACATGGGCAACGCGCATGCCAAAGAGCTCGACCGGATTGGCGTTCTGCTCACTCATGCAGTCAGCGCCTACTGAGCCATGACGCCGAGGACGGCCTTCTCGGCAGCGACGCGGTTCATGCCGGTCATGAAGGGCACGCCGCTCACGTACGGGCAGGTGAGACCCTCGGGGGCAACGGTGGTGGCGATCAGCAGGTCAGCGCCCTCGTCGCAGTAATCCTTGGCCTCGGAGATGGCGCACTGCACGATCTCATACTTGCCGGCATAACCGTTGGCGTCGAGCAGGGTGGCGACCTTCTGGGCAACGAGCGTGGAAGTAGCAGCGCCAGCACCGCAAGCCAAAACGATCTTCTTCATAGGTAATGTCTCCCTTCATGGTTTACTTTAGGTAAGTGTACCGCAGCGAGCGATGTCACTCGGCCTCGATGAGCTTTTATGCCAGTTTGCTTGCGCGCTGCGTATAATACATCCAGTACGTGTTGTCATACCGCTCGCTTTATGAGCGACTAAGGACCCTAATATGCCCGATTCCCGCACACTCTGGACCGCCGTCGTTATCATCTGCATCGCCGTGTCGGTGTTCTTTAGCGTCAAAAAACGCACCACGTTTAAGCGCCTGCAGCAGCTCATGGCCGCCAAGCAGTGGGACGAGTTCGATCGTTTGCTCGACGGCAAACTCACCAGCATGCTGTACCCGCGCTACAACCGCGACTACCTGCGCCTGAACTCCTATCTGCTGCGCGAGGACCACGAGCGCGCCAGCGAGATGTTCGACCTGCTGCTGGGACTCAACCTGCCCAAGATGCAGCGCGTCGACCTGGTCATTAAGGCCTTTAACTACTACGTTGGCCAGGAGGACCGCAAAAAGTCCAAGGAGCTCCTGCACGAGATCAAGGGCTTTGAGGGCGGTCAGGCCGAGGCAGTCGCGCACGAGTGCCAGCTGATGTACGACACGATGATCCTCAAGCGCCACAACGACATTCCCGAGCTGGAGCGCATGCTCGAGGAGGCCGGCGACGATAAGGTTAAGAGTTGCCGCTTGGAGTACCTGTTGGCCCTGCAGTACAAGAACAAAGGCGACGAAGCCAAGTTCCAGGAGTTCCTGGAGAAGTCGGGCCAACACTCGATGGCCGTCAACGCGTAACGGACGGCTTGTGCTAGACTTCTAGTCTCACGGGGGCGTGGCGGAATTGGCATACGCAGGAGACTTAAAATCTCTCGCCGCAAGGATTGTGGGTTCGAGTCCCACCGCCCCTACCATGTGATTGCTTGCGAGCCCGTGTTCCCCAGGGATGCGGGCTCGCTTCTTTTAGATGCCGGTGGGACTCGAACCCGCGAGGGGGCGAGCGTTAAGCGGACGCGCAGCGTCCGTAGCGAGCCGGCGAGGGCGCCGACAGGCGGCCGAAGCCGGTGCGTATTTGCGCAGCAAATGCGCGGACGTCCCACCGCCCCTACCATATGGAGCTTTCGAGCCTGTGTCCCCAAGGGATGCGGGCTCGTTTCTTTTAGATGCCGGTGGGACTCTAAGCTGCGGTGGAATAGATCCTGTTTATACCGTTTACCGGCCCATTTAGGAACTATTTCACCGCAACTTATTTAGAGGGTACTGAGCTCTGGGGTCCAGCCGATGGTGGGGGCGGCGCCGTCGAGAGTCTCGTTGATGGTGGCGGCCATGCCGGCGAGTAAGCTGTTCTCGCTTACAGTGAGCGTCTTGTAGCCGCCGGCACGCATGAGCTCGCGAATTACCACGGCGCCAGCCAAGATCACGCCCGCGCGTTTGGGCTGCACACCCGGTAGCGCGGCGATGCTGTCCGCGTCCAGCGTGGACATGCGCTCGATAGCGGCCGAGACCCGCTCCAGCGAAAGCTCGCGCAGGTGCACGAAGCTCGAATCATACGGCTCCAGCTCGTGGACCAGAGCCACCAGCGTAGTCACCGTGCCGCCCACTGCGACCAAGCGTTCGGCGCGCTCAAAGTCGACAGGCAGACTCTCAAAGTAGCCCGCAAACTGCTCGTTTGCCCATGCGGCAGCGGCAGCAAGCTCGCCGTCCGCAGGCGGCAGCGCCGAGAAAAACCGCTCCGTCACACGGCGGCAGCCAATGTCCAGCGAGCGCGTCCCTTCTAGCGCAAAGACGCCACGCTCCGGCGCATAGACGCCCGTCGCGAGCTCCGTGGATCCGCCACCCGAATCGGCAACAATAATGCGCTCGCCGGCAAAGTCGTGCGCCACGCCAAAAAACGTCAGGCGTGCCTCGACCTCGCCCGGAATCACCTGCGGTTCGAGCCCCAGCTCACGCAGGCCGTCCAGCAGCAGGGCGGCATTGGACGCATCGCGCGCGGCGCTCGTGCACGTGGTGCAGATGCACACGGCCCCAAAGGCACGGGCCTCGTCCACAAACATCCGGCACGCAGCGAGCACGCGCTCGACAGCCGCCTCGCAAAAGCGACCTGTCGCGTCGACGCCCTCGCCCAGATCGGTAATCTCGGTATGCTTGGACGATTCCACGATCGCCCCGCCCTCGACCTGGGCCAACACCAGTCGCGACGACACCGTTCCCAGGTCGATCGCGGCTACCTTATAGCGTTTGCAATCTGCCATTGCAGGCTCCCCTCCGGGCGCTATTTGCCGTTGGACACGACCGTCTGGCCCTCGACACCGTTAAACCCAAACAGCATGTCGAGCGCCTGGATGTACCACGGGGCGTCCTTACCGACTTCTTCGATTTCCTTGGCAACTTCGCTGGCCTTCTTGGCGTTCGACGACTTCTTGCTCGAAGACGAATCCGAATCGTCGTCCAGGCCCTGCACTTCAATCCTCTTCTCGCCGGGCATCACCAGGCCCAAGTCCTCGGATGCCGCGTCCTTGATACCCTCCTCCGAGAGCAGCTTGTCGACGCTTTTTTGCAGCTCATCATTGTATTGCTGACGAATCTCGACCTGCTTGGCCAAGATATCGCTCGAACGCTTTGCCACATACAGGTCGCGCACGGGGAAATACAGGCTCACGAGCACCAGGGCAACGACAATGCCGATGAATAGCCCTCGCTGGGGACCGTGGGTAAAGTCGTAGATTGCCTTGATCACCGCGTTGTCGTTGGCGTAGTGCATAAAGTCCGAACCCGAAAGACGGCTTGAGGGACGGCGCGGCTTGTCGGACGCCTGGGTCGAAGGGCGCGACGCATGCGCGGAACGCGATGGGCGCACCGGACTATCCGAGGAACTATTTGGCTGAACATTGGGATGCGAAGTCGCCGGCGAGCTATACCTGGAGCGATCAGCACCAGCATAACCAGACCCGCCAAGCTGCGCGGTACGCGCACGACGAGGCGACGGCTCACGCGAACCGGCGGAATAGTACCTGTTATCGTAAATCTGATCCATGTGCGCCTTGTGCGGTTGAGGTTTGTTTGCGCTAAGTCCTTTAGTTATAGCACGAGCGCGCGCAACGCCTTCGGCGGCCCTTGCTCGACATAAAAAAGGCGCTGAGCCATATGGCCCAGCGCCCAATGGTGCTCAACAGTGCCCGGCGGAAGCGAGGCGAATCCGAGTCAGCCCCGCCCCCGCGAGCACCACTTGTTTAGCGAATGTTGTAGAACGCGGTCTTGCCGGCGTAGCGCGCGCTGCCCTCGAGCTCGTCCTCGATGCGGATGAGCTGGTTGTACTTAGCAATACGGTCGCTGCGGCACGGGGCGCCCGACTTAATCTGGCCGGCGTTGACGCCCACGACCAGGTCGGCAATCGTGGAGTCCTCGGTCTCGCCAGAACGGTGGCTCACGATGCAAGCGTAGCCGGCCTCCTTGGCGGTTTCGATGGCCTCGAGCGACTCGGTGAGCGTGCCGATCTGGTTGACCTTGACCAGAATCGCGTTGGCAGCGCCCAGTTCGATACCCTTCTTGAGGCGCTCGGTGTTGGTGACGAACAGGTCGTCGCCCACCAGCTGCACCTTGTTGCCAATGCGACGGGTGAGCTCGACCCAGCCGTCCCAGTCCTCCTCGGCCATGCCGTCCTCGATGGAGATGATGGGGTAGGTGTCGACGAGCTTCTCCCAGTAATCGACCATCTGGGCGCTCGTGTACTCCACGCCCTCGCCCTTGAGCTCGTACATACCGGTCTCGGCGTTGTAGAACTCGGTGGACGCCGGGTCCATGGCGTACATGAAGTCGACACCGGGCTTAAAGCCAGCCTTCTCGACGGCCTTGGTAATGTACTCGAACGGTTCGGCATTGGTTTTGAGGTTGGGCGCGAAGCCGCCCTCGTCGCCCACGCCGCCGCCCAGGCCGGCCTCGTGCAGCACGCCCTTGAGGGTGTGGTAGACCTCGGCGCACCAGCGCAGGCCTTCGGCAAAGCTCGGGGCGCCCACCGGCATGATCATGAACTCCTGGAAGTCAACGTTATTGTCGGCATGCACACCGCCGTTGAGGATGTTCATCATGGGCGTGGGCAGCAGATGAGCGTTGACGCCGCCCAGGTACTGGTACAGCGACAGGCCCGCCGACTCTGCCGCGGCGCGGGCGACGGCCAGCGACACGCCCAGGATGGCGTTGGCACCGAGCTTGGTCTTGTTGGGAGTACCGTCCGCAGCAATCAGCGCGGCATCGACGGCGCGCTGGTCGAAGGCGTCGAGGCCCACGACGGCGTTAGCGCACTCGTTGTTGACATGCTCGACGGCCTGCGAAACGCCCTTGCCCAGATAGCGGCCCTTGTCGCCGTCGCGCAGCTCGCATGCCTCAAAGGCGCCGGTCGAAGCGCCCGAAGGCACCATCGCGCGGCCGAAGCTGCCGTCCTCGAGCACGACCTCGACCTCGACGGTGGGGTTGCCGCGGCTGTCGAGCACCTCACGACCGTAGACATCCAAAATATCGCTCATGTTGTCTCCCTCTCACTTGGAAACGGATTGAATGCTTGGCGACACGGCTTGCACGCTGCAGCGGCGCGCAGGTTCATAAGTTAGCCTTGTCGCACTTTTTGCATTATGCCCTAAGTTAGCCAAGGGATACAATCTTTTTATAAAAATAATGGGAGCAATGGGACAAGTCCGTCCCGTCGCTCCCGCGGTTATTACTCCCCTGCCTTTGCGACATCCCAGAGGTCGTTGAGGCCATGGGTCGAAAGCTCGGCAAGATCCACGTGGGCATCGGCCGCCATCTGCTCCATTGCGGCCCAGCGGCGACGGAACTTGGCCGTGCTCGCGCGCAGGGCGCTCTCGGCGTCAATCCCCTCTTTGCGCGCAACGTTGACTAGGGCAAAGAGCAAGTCGCCAAACTCCATCTCGCGCTCGGGCGAGCCGGGCTCCTCGGCCTCAAACTCGGCACGCTCCTCTGCTACCTCGTCCCACACATCCTGGACCGTCTCCCATTCAAAGCCCACGGCAGCCGCCTTGCGCGACACCTTCTGCGCCTGCATCAGCGCCGGCAGATGCGTGGGCACGCCGTCGAGCAGGCCCTCGGGCGCAGCCTCGCCTGCTGCCACGGCCTTGTCCTTGGCAGCCTTCTCGGCAAGCTTAACCTCGTCCCAGATCTTGAGCACCTCGTCGGAGTTATCGGCGTCCGCATCGCCAAACACGTGTGGGTGGCGGCGAATGAGCTTGGCGTCGATATCGCGCGCCACATCGGCCAGCGTAAACTCACCGGCGTCCGCCGCAATCTGCGCATGCAGCACCACCTGCATGAGCACGTCGCCCAGCTCCTCGCGCAGATGCGCGGCATCATCGGCCTCGATGCAATCGAGCGCCTCGTAGGCTTCCTCAATCATGTTCTTGCCGATGCTCTGATGCGTCTGTTCGCGGTCCCACGGGCAGCCGTCGGGCTGACGCAGGCGCCAAATGGTCTGCACCAGATGCTGCAGCTCGGCCGATGCATCCACCAGCGTGGACAGATCGCGCGAGCCCTCGGCATTTTGCTGAGCCATGTGCTGCGCCATGGTTAGTCCTCCTCCATGATCACGTGGCGGAACGCGCCGCCCTCGTAGATGCCGTAGCTGTGCGAGCCGTCCTTGGGAATGCTCACGCTGCCGGGGTTGAAGAGCCGCAGGCCCGGGTGCGCGGCGCTCTCCTCGTTGACCTTGATGTGCGTGTGGCCGTAGACGAGCGCGGAGCCCTCGGGCAGCGCGGGCGCGTGGTCGACGCTGTTGTGCATGCCGGCGCCAAAGACGTGGCCGTGCGTCAGGAACAGCTCGCGACCGGTCTCGTCGAACAGCGTGGCGTAGTCGGCCATGAGGGGGAAGTCGAGGACCATCTGGTCGACCTCGGCATCGCAGTTGCCGCGGACGGCGATGATGCGGTCGGCCAGGGCGTTGAGCAGCGGGATTACGCGCTTGGGGGCGTAGTCGCGCGGCAGGTCGTTGCGCGGACCGTGATAGAGCAGGTCGCCCAGCAGGACGATGCGGTCGGGCTGCTCGGACTCGATGGCGGCGACCAGGCGCTCAGTCCAATATGCCGAACCGTGGATGTCGGAAGCGATAAGGTATTTCATGGGAAGTTCCTTTCGGATGGGGTTGATGTGGCCGGGCGCGGCGCGTCGCTCGGCCGTGTTACTCAAATCGCAGTGCCACGGCTTGTGCCGCCTGCATCACGCGCTGGAGCGGCACGTTATGCTCGCGAGCGAGGCGGGAGCAGTCTTCGTACTCGGGCGCCGCACGCTCACTACCGTCGGGCAGGGTCGCCACCTTGACGGACACCTCGCCCCATGGCGTTGTTACGCGCTCAAAGCGGCGTGGTAGGCAAACGCGCTCCATAACCTGGCGGCGGATGCCATTGGTCGTGGTTTCCAAAAAGATAATCGTCTGTAGGCGCTCGATATCCTCGTGGGTACAGATTACCTGCAGCTGCCAGCCGGGACGGCCCTTCTTGCAATAGAGGGGCAGCCAGTGCACCTCGCGCGCACCGGCCTCGCGCAGGCGGTCGGCGGCGTAGGCGAGCACCTCGGGCGACGCGTCGTCGATATCGCATTCCAGCTTGACGATGGTCTCGGGCGCATCGGTCTCGCGGGACAGCGGAGATTTGCTATCGCATGGCATACGGTCCGACTCCTTTCCGCACGGGCTCGTTTTGTTCATCCAAACGCTAGCACATCGGACGTGGCACAGGCGTGACTTTCGTCCGTCGCCGCCCTCGCCCCTATCCAAACATGTACATCAGCCTCCAAACATGTCATTTTCTGCAGCTTTTGGAGGCTGATGTACATGTTTTGAGAGCGCAAGCGAGGCCGCGCCGCGCACCGCACAGCCTTTCCAATCGATTTCGAGCTCCGGCGTGCCCGGCGTGTTAAAAGCTACACCATTACAATGGAGCGGATTCGCTTGACGCAAAGGAGCTGCCATGTCTGCTTGCCCGATGGTCGATTGCCATACCCACACCTCGTTTTCGGACGGACATGCCTCGTTTGAGGACAACGTTCGCGCCGCTGCTGCGGCCAGCTGCCGCGTCATGGTCTCGACCGACCATCTCACCCTGCCCGCCAGCATGGATGCCAACTGCGAAGTGCAGGTTACTGAGGGCGACCTGCCGGTACATCGTCTGGCTTTTGAGGATGCTCGCAAGCTTGCCGCGCAGATTGTGCCGGAGCTCAGCTTTATCTATGGCTTTGAATGCGATTGGTACGAGGGCTGCGAGCCTTTGGTTGAGCGCTGGTCCCAGGGCGCCGTCGTACGCCTGGGCAGCGTGCATTGGATTGGCAACCCGGGAGATATTGCGGCAGGCGCCGCGGGGACGGCGGGGACGGAGGACGTCGCTCGTCCCGATACGCCCGATTCGCGCTGCGGCTGGATCGACGATGACACCGACCTGCATGTTTGGGATAACTTAGGCGCGCGCGGCGTGTGGGAGCGCTATGTCGATGACTGGTGCCGCGCCTGCGAGAGCCCGCTCAACTTTGATGTGATGGCTCACCCCGACCTGGTCATGCGCTTTTCGAAGGAAGGCTTTGCGCCCGACTTTGACCCCGCACCGTTTTGGCAGCAGATGGCCGAGTGCGCGCACGATACGGGCCGCCGCGTTGAGGTCTCGACCGCCGCACCGCGCAAGGGCCTCGACGACTACTATCCCGCGACCGGATTGCTGCGTTGCTTTGCCCACGCCGAGGTGCCGATCACTTTTGGCTCGGACGCACACCGCGCCTGCGACATCTGCTGGAACATCCGTGAGGCCCAGGCACACGCCTACGACTGTGGCTACCGAACCTTCGACGTCCCCCACGCCACCGGCGAATGGGAATCCACACCCCTCGCCTAACTAGTCGTTTAAGAACGTCCCCAATGACTAGTGGCGGCGGGCGTTGAGTTCGCCAGCCAGCTCGTCGAGGGTGATGCCGTAGCGCTCAAGCGTCACGAGCAGGTGGTAGACCAGGTCGCCGGCCTCGTAGCGGATGTGGTCGTGATCGTTATCCTTGCAGGCCATGATCACCTCGCTCGACTCCTCGGCAAGCTTCTTGAGCAGCTCATCCTCGACGTCGGTCAGCAGACGCGCGGTATAGCTCTCCTGCGGCGATGCATCACGACGACCGTGAATCACCTCGGCCAGACCTGTCAACGTCTCTCCGATATTTCCATCCTGAACGTTTGCGGTGCGCACACCCATAGTTCAATCCTTTCTGGTTGGCCAAGCGCCTAGTCGAGCGCCCGTCCTACGCGAGTTTCTTAAAGAAGCAGGTACGGTTGCCGGTGTGGCAGGCCGGACCCGGCGAGTCGACCTTGACCAGCAGCGTATCGCTATCGCAGTCGGCCCAGAGCTCCTTGACCACTTGCATATTGCCGCTCGTCGCGCCCTTGTTCCAGAGCTCCTGGCGACTGCGGCTCCAAAACCACGTGGTACCGGTCTTGAGCGTCAGCCCCACCGATTCCTCGTTCATCCAAGCAACCATAAGCACCTCGCCGGTGTCATACTGCTGAACCACACAAGGAATCAGCCCGCGGGCGTCGTATTTAAGATCAGACGCTTCTATTACCTCAGTCATCATTTCTCCCAAGTCATAAACGAAACCCCACAGGTCGGCGAGGGTTCTCCAGGTGCCGCAGGTTGCCGCGAAAGAGGAGCGACGCGTACTTTGGTACGCGAGCGACGGTTTGAGCGGCAAGATGCGGTACCTGGACAAGCCGCAGCATTAGAAGTCCAATCTCACAGGGATGCCCTGTGAGGCCATATACTCTTTGACTTCGCGAATGCTGAAGGTTCCAAAGTGAAAGACGCTCGCCGCCAGCACGGCGTCGGCCTCGCCCTCGATCACGCCCTCGGCAAAATGCTCGAGCGTGCCCACTCCGCCGCTCGCGATGACGGGAATCGGCACCGCGCGCGCCACGGCGCGGGTGAGCGCCAAATCAAAGCCGGCCTTGGTGCCGTCGCGATCCATGCTGGTGAGCAGGATCTCGCCGGCGCCACGACGAGCCGCCTCCTCGGCCCACGCCACCGCGTCGATACCCGTAGCGTTGCGACCGCCCGCCGTAAAGACCTCCCACTTATCGGCGCCCGGCTCCCCGGGCAGCCCCACACGCTTGGCATCGATCGCCACGACCACGGCCTGGCTACCAAACGCCGCGGCAGCCTGGCTAATCAGCGATGGATCGCGCACGGCGGCAGAGTTGAGCGACACCTTGTCGGCACCGGCGGCAACCATGGTGCGCATGCCCGCCAGGTCGCGAAAGCCGCCGCCCACGGTATAGGGAATGGCCAGCTCCTCGGCCGCATGCGCCGCCATCTCGATAGTCGTCGCACGGTTGTCGCTCGTGGCGGTAATGTCCAGGAAGACGACCTCGTCCGCACCTTCGCGATCGTAGGCGCGCGCCAGCTCCACCGGATCGCCCGCATCGCGCAAGCTCACAAAGTTGACGCCTTTGACCACACGGCCATCCTTGACGTCCAAGCAGGGAATCACGCGTTTGGTAAGCATGGGCTATTCCTCCCCTCGAGCGGCGGCCAGCGCCTGGGCCAACGTAAAGTTGCCCTCGTAGAGCGCACGACCGGTAATGGCACCTTCAATCGCGCCCTCACCCACCGCGGCCAGTGCGCGGATGTCGTCGAGCGCCGAGATGCCGCCCGAAGCCACGACGGGAAAACCCGCGACCTCGGCCACATGGCGATACGCCGCCACATCGATGCCCGTCTGCATGCCATCGCGCGCGATGTCGGTATACACCAGATGCTTAAAGCCCAGCTCGGAAAGCTGTGCCACGGCATCGTCGAGTGCCACGCCCGCGCCATCACGCCAGCCGTTCACCTTGACCTGGCCGTCGCGCGCGGCAATATCTGCCACCAACAGCTCGCCAAAGCCTTGGGCCGCCACCTCGGCAAAACCCGGCTCGGTCACGAGCACCGTGCCCAGCGCAATGCGACGCGCACCGTAGCCGGCCAACTCGTCGATGCGCGCGAGCGAGCGGACGCCGCCGCCCACGTCCACAGACAGACCGTCGACGCCGCAGATGGCCTTAATCGCCGCCGAGTTAGCAGCGCGCGCGTCCTCGTCCTCGCCAAAGGCGGCGGACAGGTCGACGACGTGCACCCAGCTCGCACCCTGCTCGGCAAACGAGCGGGCGACTGCCACGGGGTCGTCGGAATATACCTTGCAGCGGCTGCGGTCGCCGCGCTCCAGGCGCACGACCTTGCCGCCGATCAGATCGATTGCGGGAAACAGGATCATCGGCCAACCTCCTCGACGATGTTGACGAAGTTCTTAAGGATACGCTGCCCCAGCGCGGAGGATTTCTCGGGATGGAACTGACAACCCCACACGTTGCCGTGGCGCACGATGCACGGGAAGCTCCGCGTATAGTGCGTGCGCGCCAGCACATCGGCGGCATCGGCATCGTCGGCCACCGCGTAGCTGTGGGTGAAGTACATGTTGGCACCCTCGGCAAAACCAGTAAGCAGCGGATCGGCCGCACCGGCGGGCGTCATGTGCACCTGGTCCCAGCCCACGTGCGGCACCTTCAGGCGACTCGATTCCAAGCGCGTGCACGAGCCACGCATAATACCCAGGCCATCGACCCAGGGACCGCCAGCCTGCTCGGGGGTGTTGCCATCGGCAACCGCGCCCTCGTCCGCAGGCACGCCCTCGTTGCCGCGCTCAAAAAATAGCTGAAGGCCCAGGCAGATACCGAGCAGCGGAGTTCCGGCGGCGACGGCATCGAGCACCGCGTCCGCCTCGCCGCTCTGGCGCATAAAGGCGATCGCGTCACAGAACGCGCCCACGCCCGGGATGACCAGGCCGTCGGCGCGGCGGATCTGCTCCGGGTCGTCCGATGTGCAGGCGGCGGCACCGGCGCGCGCAAGCCCGCGCACAACACTCGATAAGTTGCCCTTGTGGTAGTCGACCACCACGATCTTCGGTTCGCCCACGCGACCCTCCCTTATCTCATTCAAAACCTGTCTTTTTTGGCAGGTTACAGTGAGCCCTTGGTGCTGGGGATGCCCTGCACGCGGGGATCGAGCTCGCAGGCGTGGCGCATCGTGCGGCCCACGGCCTTAAAGGCAGCCTCGATAATGTGATGCGAGTTGCTGCCCGCCAGCTCGCGCACGTGCAGCGTGAGCTTGGCGTCACGCGCAAAGGCGTAGAAGAACTCGACGGCCAGCTCGGTATCGAAGCTGCCCACGCGCTCGGTCGGCACGGGCAGCTCGCAGTAGGCCTGCCCGCGGCCCGAAATATCAACAGCAGCCATCACAAGTGTCTCGTCCATGGCGATCGCCGCGTCGGCAAAGCGCGTAATGCCCGCCTTGTCGCCCAGCGCCTGGCAAAACGCCTCGCCCAGCACAATACCCGCGTCCTCGACGGTGTGGTGCGCATCGACCTCCACGTCGCCCACCGCGTGCACCGTCAGATCGAACAGACCATGGCGGCCAAAAGCGTTGAGCATGTGGTCGAAAAACGGCACGCCGGTCGAGATATCGCACACGCCACTTCCGTCCAGGTCGAGCTTTACGACAATGTCGGTCTCGCCCGTCTTGCGGGTCACCTCGGCATAGCGGTCCATCTACATCTCCTCCTTCACCAGCGCGGCAAACGCAGCCAGCACCTCGTCGTTTTCCTGCGGGGTACCCACGGTAATGCGTAGGCAGTCCGCGAGCCCCGGCGCGTAGCTAAAGTCGCGCACCAAAATCGAATACTCGTCGCGCAGACGCTCGCGCACGTGCGTGGCATGCGGCGTGCGCACGAGCACAAAGTTCGCCGCGCTCGGCCACGCCTCCACGGGCAGACCCTCGGCAGCCATTGCGTGCAGGGCACACAGTTCGCGCTCCCGCTCGGATGCGACCTGTGCTACCACGGGTGCGTACGCATCGCGGGCACGCACGCAGGCAAGCGCGGCGGCCTGGCTCAGCACGTTGACCGAATAGATCTGGCGAATCGCCGCGAACACGTCGATGACCTCGGGCGTCGCGATCACGTAGCCCAGACGCGTGCCGGCGGCGCCAAACGCCTTGGACAGCGTATGCAGAATCACCAGGTTGGGATGCTCGGCGATAAGCCCCTGCGCCGTGGCGGCCGCGCCAAACGAATCGTCGGCAAACTCCACGTAGGCCTCGTCGACCATTACCATGCCGGGGCACGCATCGCACAGGGCCGCGACAAAGTCGAGCGGCGCCACGTCGCCCGTGGGATTGTTGGGCGAGGTCACGATCACTAGGTTGCACTCCGGCGCCGCGGCGAGCATGGCTGCCTGGTCGAGCTCAAAGCTCGTCGGATCACGCCACACGTCGCGCACCTCGGTCTGGCACAGAGACGCAAAGAACGCATACTCGCTAAAGCACGGCGGGCAGTTGAGCAGGGTCCGTCCCGCGCCGCCAAACGCCAGCAGGTAGTTATAGAGCAGCTCGTCGCCGCCGTTGCCCACGCAAATATTCTCACGTGCCACGCCATGCCAGGCAGCAAGCTCATCGCGCAGGTCGTTGGACATGGGGTCGGGATAGCGGTTGAGCGGCGTGGCAGCCAGGGCCGCGTCGACCGCCTTGCGCACGCCAGCCGGCACGGGATAGGTGTTCTCGTTGGCCGAAAGATTGATGCGCGTGGGCGCAAAGGCGGGATCGTAGGGTTCGATACCGGCCAAGTAGGGCTGGACGAGCTCCTTCATGCGCGGCGTGAGTTCGGCCATGTTAGGCCTCCTCGCCGGTCGCGCCAGCGGAAGCCAGGTCCACACCCTTGGCAACCGTCGCCACGGCGTCGCCCGGCCAGGCGACCTTGGTCAGGTCGGCCGCAGCCAGAGACTCGGCACTCACGGCATCCTCGCCCTGCTCCAGCACACGGCGACGCAGAGCGGCGGATAGCGCGTGCGCCCACAGGCCCTCGGCCTCGGCCAGACGTTGTGTGGCGGGAGCGTCGGAGAGCAGGCCCTCGGGCGTATAGCAAATGACGCTCGAGCGCTTAACGAACTCTTCGACCGAAAGCGGGTTGGAGAACATGGCCGTGCCGCCAGTCGGCAGCGTGTGGTTGGGACCGGCAACGTAATCGCCGAGCGGCTCGGAGCTCCAAGCGCCCACAAAGATGGCGCCGGCGTTGCGAATGCCGCCGAGCAGGCCCATCGCATCCTTGCAGTGCAGCTCCAGGTGCTCGGGCGCCACGGTGTTCACGGCCTCGACGGCGGCAGCCATATCGGCGGCCACCACGATGGTGCCTTCGTTGTCGAGCGAGGCGCGCGTGATTTCGGCGCGTGGCGACTGCGCCACCAGAATGTCGATGCCAGCCTCGACCTCGCGCGCAAACTGCCCATCGCAGGTCACCAGATAACAGGCGGCCAGCGGATCGTGCTCGGCCTGGGCCATCAGGTCTGCCGCGACCACCATGGGCTTGGCCGTGGCATCGGCCAGCACGCAGACCTCGGACGGGCCAGCGACCATGTCGATTCCCACGCCGCCCGAGACAATCTGCTTGGCAGCGGCAACAAAAGCGTTGCCCGGACCGGTGATTTTATCGACACGCGGAATGCTCTCGGTACCGTATGCCAGCGCGGCCACGGCCTGGGCGCCGCCCACCATATAGATTTCGTCCACGCCGCCGAGCTTTGCTGCGGCGAGCGTGTAGGGGCTGATCAGGCCGTCTTTTTGCGGCGGGGTCACCATAACCACGCGCTTGACGCCGGCAACCTTGGCGGGAATGGCGTTCATGAGCACCGTGGAGGGATACTGCGCGCGACCGCCCGGCACATAGATGCCAGCCGCCGCGAGCGGGGTCACCTTAACGCCGAGCATCGTGCCGTCCGGGCGCGTGGTAAACCAGCTCTGTTCGACCTCGCGCTGGTGGAACTCGCGAATCTGGCGCGCGGCCTTCTCGAGCGCGGCGACAAAGGCCGGATCGAGGCCTTCGAGCGCGGCATCGATCTGCTCTTGCGGCAGACGGAAGCTCTGCAGCTCAACGCCGTCAAAACGCCGACAGTAGTCGCGCACCGCGGCATCGCCATTGGCGCGCACGTTGGCCACGATATCGCGGGCGGCGTCGACGATGTTTTGCGGCAGCACGCCCTTACGGTTGAGTTGGTTGGTAACGAGGCGCTCACCGGGAGCAAGTTTGATGGTCTTCATATCGGTATCCCCTATCGGTCGAGGTTGTGTTCGAAAAACGAGCGACTGGGCAGCGGCGCCAGTCGGCCCGCAGCCCAGACATTGGGGCGCCCGTGCGCGCTCGCGCTATTGTGCTGAGCCCGCGACGGGCTCAAAATGCTTGTCCTTAACGGCCGCTGCCAGGCGATCTGCCAGATTGCGTACGCGCGGATCCAGGCGCGCAGCACCCGGATTGACAAAGAAGCGGGCCGTGCAGTCCATGATGAGGCCGGTGATGACCAGGTCGTTGTCGCGCAGCGTGGCGCCCGTGGCGGTGATGTCCACGATGCGATCGGTCATGCCGACAATGGGGCCCAGCTCGATGTTGCCGTGCAGCGAAACGATGTCGGCGTTCACGCCGCGCTCGGCATACCAGGCGCTCGCGATGCGCGGGTACTTGGTGGCCACGCGAAGCGACCCGCGGCGGGCATAGTTGCGCTCGGCCTGGCCGGCGCGCCACGCGGGCTCCGCCTCGATAAAGGTGCACAGACCGTAGCCCAGATCGACCAGCTGCAGCAGGTTGAGGTCTGCCTCGATAAGCGAGTCCCAACCGCAGATGCCGCAATCGGCACCGCCGCAGCCCACAAAGGCGGGCGCGTCGCCGGGACGCACGATGACAAACTCGATATCGCCGACCGTGCCCTCGCCGGCACGCGTGTCGCGGCCGCGCACGATCAGGTGACGGCCGGGGTCGCGCAGCTCAGAGACGTCCAAGCCCGCGGCCTCGAGCACGTCGAGCGTGTCGGCCTTAAGCGAGCCCTTGGGCACGGCGATGCGCAGCGGGCCCTCGGCGCCACGGCCCGCAGCGTGATCGCCGTCGGAAGCGGCGTCCTCGGCCGAGGTGCGCGCGGCCTCCAGGCGCTCGAGCGAAAAGGCGAAGCCCGCCGCCGGCACCTCGATACCGTCGCCAAATGCGCCGGTAAAGATAGAGTCGTAGCGACCGCCCGAGCCCACCGGATCGGGCAGGCCGCCGGCATAGGCCTTAAAGACCAGGCCCGTGTAGTAATCGAAAGAGTTCATGATAGAGAAGTCGAACGACAGCACCTGGGCGTCCTCGGGTGCCAGGCCCTCGACCAGGGCACGCAGCTCGCGCGTCAGCGGCGCGACGATACCGGCGGCCTCCAGCAGCGCGTCCACGCGGTCGAGCACCTCGGCACCGCCGTGCAGACGCGGCAGCTCGCTAATGGCGGCCTTGACGGCATCGGACTCGACGCTTACCGCCACGCGGGCATCGAGGCCCACAAAGTCGTTGGCATGCACGCAGCGCAGGGCCTCGGCAGCCAGCTCACGATCCTCGCACGCCGCAAGCAGCTCCTTAAACGGACGCACGCTACCTGCGATAATGCGCGCATCGGGCAGCGCCAACTTGCGCACGGCCTCGGCCACGAGCGAGACAATCTCGACATCGCCCGCGGTATCGCCCGCGCCGATAAGCTCAAAACCCAGTTGCGTAAACTGACGCGAGCCGCCGGCATTGCGCTGACACTCGCGGACCACCGGCGCCTCATAGCGCAGGCGCAGCGGCAGATCGGCCGCGCGCATGCGAGTCGAAACCAGGCGAACGATCGGCAGCGTGTTGTCGGGACGGACCACCAGCAGGCGACCATCATCGTCAAAGAGCTTAAACGGCGTGTCCGCAATGCGGCCGCCCTCCTCGAGTGAGCCCTTGTCCTCGAGCAGTGGCGTCTCGACCGGCAGGTAATGATGCTCCCTAAAGCAGCCCTTCACCGTACATGCGATCTCCTCGCGCGCCTGAGCCTCCTCGGGCAATATGTCCCGGAATCCCCACGGTGTGGCCGTCATCTGGTGAGCCTCCTCATGCTGTGTTTCATATAGAGCAGAAGACCGGCATAGCTCCGCCGGTCTTCTGGGTACTTTAGCATACTAGAGTGTTTGCGGGGAAAATCCGTCGTAGCCGCTCACACCGTATTCATTTGGAAACATAGGGCAGATTGCCGCAACCCAACCCCACCTAGGCGCCAATCGCACGACGATACTCTGCCATTACCTGCGCATCGGCAGCTGCGGGGTCGGCAAAATAGCGCCAGTCATAGGTCTCGGCCGAAACAACTCCGCGATAGCCGCGCGCCACCAGCCTATCCAGGTCGGCGCGCATATCGCGGTCGCCGTCACCCCAGGCAAGATGCGTCGTGCCATCTGCCGCAACATCGACAAAATGCACGTGGGCGACATCATCGCCAAGCAGATCGAAATAATCGTCGATGGTATCCCCCGCCACCGCCATAGCGCCTATATCCAGACACGCCTTAAGTGCCGGATGATCAACTGCCTCGATCATGCGCTTCGTGTCGGCCGCCGAGTTCACGATCATCGACTCAACCGGCTGTAGGGCCTCGAGCACCAGTCGCACGCCGCGCTCTCCCGCATGCTCGGCAATCGCACGCAACATCGAGGCACTTCGACCCCACGCGTCCTCGATCGGCTCGTTCAAAAATGCCCAGCCGCTCGAGACCATGACCTGCTCGGCTCCAAGTTCCGCCGCGATATCCACAACGTTCTTAAAGTACGCGAGCGTGCGGGCGCGTGCCTCATTCCCGCGCGCCGCGATATTCCACGGCTTGGGGTTGTTCTGTTCGGGACAAAGCCCCACAATCCGAATCCCATACCGCTGTGACAGCTCCTGCACCTGCTCGAGCGAATCGTATCCATGGCAATCGACATACAGATGCATCGCCCCGGTCCAAAGCTCGCAACACGTGTAGCCCGAGGCCGCTGCCGAAGAAAAGAATTCCTCAAGGTCAAAATAACGATGGCTGATATTCATGACGGCAAGCTGGGGATAGCTCATAATTACTCTCCAACCCAAGCGAGGCCCCGTTCCATATAGGAGCGAGGCCCGATTACACAAACGTTATTTGCTCTTAGTAGTCGAACTGGTGATAGTAGCGACGGTAGTTGAGGTTGTGCTTGGTGACCGTCTCGTAGTAAGCGGCAAGGCGATCGGTGATCAGCGAGGAGAGGATCCACGGGGAGACGATGACGCGGAACTCGTCGTCAAGGCCGGGGATCGCGAACTCGGCGGTGTCGATGATGTTGATGTCGGTGTCGCC
>NZ_JADNJQ010000011.1 GCF_015555045.1 Collinsella aerofaciens
CATTGTGGCATCCCGAGCCCGCGGAAAGAAGCTGCGCCGCGGGGGAGGCGACCCAAATGGCTTTCTCATATCGTCTTGCGTTTATGGGGCGTAAATGACTCAATTACACCAGACGATCTTATCGTTTTTGGTATTGAGCCTTTATTTAAAGAAGATAAATCGAATAACAAGGGCAACTGCTATGGCCACAATGATTAAAAGCAGGATTGTCAGTCGATGCTGCTTGCGTCGTTTACTTGACGAAACGAAGATTGATTTTCCCTGTTTTGGCGTTTCGAGATAGCGAGCCGAATTCGTCAAGGTTTGCTTTGGTCGAGGACCTCTTTGTTGATGAGTGGCGGATGCTTTCATCGGCTCATCACTAGCTGCGCTGTTTTTAGATAATGGTGCGTCTTTCAGATATACGGGGTCTCCCGAGGCGACGCCCATATGTTTACGTCCCGTTTGGGCATCCTCGAGCGTTTGATATCGATTTCTCGTCACATACTCGGGCTCCGGATCATTAATGGGCTCTTGCGAGATGTGGGGGCGATGGAACCGTGGCGGCTGCGTGGAAGTATCTTCCCCCTGCGTCGGCATAAACATATTGTTCTGGTTTTGGTCGTCCATGATGCCCTTTAGCTCGTTACCAACAACGTGTACGCGCTCATTGTAAGCCCCTTGTTATTTGTAGCTGGGGACATACTCGGTATTTAAGCTCTGGTTCAAAGAACCTTAACCTTCCTAAAACCTGAGTCATATGCACTTAGATATGCTTATAGTACTGGACTCAAAAAACTTTATAGTCGATGTATATATGAGCACTGGGTGGGCATATATAAGAGCGTCAAAAGAAGTCCCAGTCACCTGGAAGATGACTCGGCAGTCCTATAAAGGAGTGGTAAACATGGCAAGCATGGTTCCTTATCGTTCGGTTTTTGGCGTTCGTCCTTCTGCTAGCTCGTTGTTCGATCTGTTTGATGATATGACCGACCTTGCAAACAACTCGATTGCTTCCAAGGCGTTTCCCGTTGACGTTGAGGATAAGGGCGACGGCTATGAGGTCAAGGCCTATCTGACCGGCGTCGCCAAGGACGATATCGATGTCGAGCTCAATGAGGGTCGTCTGTCCATTAGCGTGAATGTCGAGGAAGACGAGGAGAACGAGGGCAAGAACTTCCTGCAGAAGGAGTTCAGCTCGTACAGCGCGACGCGTGGCGTGTATCTAAAGGACGCTTCGAGCGAGGGCCTCTCGGCTAAGTACGCTGACGGCATCCTTACCGTTACGGTTCCCAAGATCGTCGAGAAGAAGAACGTTACGAAGATCTCCATCGACTAACTTCGTTGGTGTTCTGCGCTATTAAAAGACAGCAAAAGGGGCTGGGAAGCGATTCTCGGCCCCTTTTGCTGTCTAGGACTGTCTATTGAATGGTTGCCGGTTGATACTGACTCGAAGGGCGTATCGAGAGTTTTCGAGATCCTTGGAGAAGGGTTGCGGAGCTGCCGACCTCGTCATCCAGGGTTGCGGCCAGAGCTTTGGCATAGCTTTTGACGGTAAGGCTCGGACGATTGTTATCTTGGCTGATATGCATGGCAATGAGCTGTTCGGTGCGATCGGTAACAAGTTTGCGCGCGGCTTCGGCGGCTTGGCCATTGGAGAGGTGTCCCCTTGCAGACAGGATGCGCTCCTGAAGAAAGTGGGGATATTCTCCCTCGCGCAGCATGGTCACATCATGGTTGCTTTCGAGCGCGAGGACTCGACAATCTTTGAGGGTGTTCATGGCTTGGCTCGATAGCTCTCCGGTGTCGGTGGCAAAGCCGATGGAATCATCGAGGGTGTCGAATCGATAGCCGACTGGATTGATGACATCGTGTGACGTCGAGTAGGTTTGCACGTGGATGCCGGCAATGGATAGGGTGTCACCGGGATCGAATTCCTCGACAGGCAGATGCGAAAGATTTTCTTTGCTCGAAAGAGTGCCCCTGCTGGCAAAGAGGGGGCCATGCCAGTGCTTGCACCAGACATCGAGGCCCTTGATGTGATCGCTATGCTCATGAGTAATGAGAAGAGCCGAGACGTTGTCTGTCGAGAGCCCCAGTTCTGCCATGCGCTTTAATGTCTCGCGGCGAGACAGTCCGTCATCGACCATAATGAGCCCCTGCGGGCCCTCGATGAGTGCGCAGTTGCCTTTAGAGCCACTGCCGAGGATATGAAGGTGCAGACGAGACATAAGATTCCAAAGGATACAATGGGTGCGGACGAATAGAGGAGGAAGCAAATGCCTACGGTATCTCAGCATTATGGACACCATGCCGTGCCTGGGGCAGTCGATGAGACCCGGACGAGACAGCAGGCTGCTCCTGTCGTGCTCATGGTATCAGGCGGCGCGGACTCGACGGCACTGCTTCTTATGGCGTGCACATCAAAGCTAGATATCCAAGACGGACGCGGTGTTGCCCCCATCGCGCGCGAGCGACTGCACGTGCTGCATGTGAACCATCATCTGCGCGGCAAGGCGTCCGATGGCGACGAGGCCTTTGTGCGTGAGCTCTGCGCGAAATATGGTTTACCGCTGTGCGTGGAGCACGCTTATTTTGATGGGGAGTCGGGCAATATTGAGGCCGCAGCCCGCGAGGTGCGCTATGCGGCGGCGCGGAGGTATGTTCGCGAGCTCTGCGCCCAGACGGGGGCACCGCGAACGGCGGCTCGTATCTGCACCGCGCACACGTCTTCGGATCGCGCGGAAACGTTTTTGATGAACGCGATTAAGGGTTCGGGGCCCGCTGGCCTATCGAGCATTCCTCGCCGGAGGAATATCGTGGTGCGTCCCTTGCTCGACCTAACTCATGGCGAGCTCGTGGGCTATCTACAGGTACATGGTCAGCCGTGGCGTGAAGACGAGAGCAACGAGGATATCTCGTATCTGCGAAACTACGTGCGCCATCGAGTGATGCCGGTGGTGGCGCAGCGTAATGCGAGCGTGTGCAAGACGATTGGCGCCGCCTGTGAGATCTTGGGTGATGAAGATGCGTTTCTATCCCAGCTGTCGGCACAGGCGTTTCGAAGCTGTTTGCGCAAAGAGGCACCGGGCGCACTGGTGCTCGATGCCAGGCGCCTTGCTGCGGCCGAGGTGGTAATCGCGCGGCGCATCGTGCGACTGGCGATTAAGCGCATCGATCCGGACGCTCGTCCCGAGATGCGGCATGTTGAGCGAGTCCTTTCCTGCGTTGCCGAGGGTGCCGGCTCGGTCACGCTTCCGGCGGGAATTGACGCGCGCGTTGAGTTTGGCATGCTGGCGTTTAAGGCCCCGGTGGCTCGCGAGGGCCTGGTCGCGGACTGGGTTACCGTACCCGGTCGTTTGCCGTTGGGCGGGGGACGTATGCTGGTCACAGAGCCGATGGCCGTTGAGCTGGGATGCGATATCGTGCGCCGCGCCCGTGAGCTTGCGGCTGCCGGGGAAGTGACAGCTTTGGTAGACGCGGCTGCCTTGGGTTTTGCCGACAGCGATAGTGAGCGGATCCTGGCGGGCTCGCGTGGCGAGATCCCTGTCGAGGCGCGATTGGCGCGCCTGTGGGTGGACGGTCCCGCACCGGGAGACGTGATGTGCCCGTTAGGGATGAGTGGCCGAAGCAAGAAAGTATCCGACTTGCTAGGCGAGGCTCGCATTCCCGTTTCCGAGCGCGCCGGCGTGCCCATGGTGAGGACGGCGCCGGGAGGTGCCGTGGTGTGGGTCGCCGGAGTTCGCGCGGACGAGCGTTTTAAGTGCACGGCCGCAACGCGCGTGGCATATCTGCTCCGCGTGGTCGATGCGGAATAGCGTCCCACGCCTGCTATTCTGTGCGACGTTGACGGTATTCCCGCGCTGATGGCGCACGGGCTGGTAAATTTACCCCGTGCGCTGCTAGAATGTGAAGTTCGCGTCCATACGGCGGTGTGTGGGCGATAAGCACAAGAAAGGGTTGTCATGGCTTCTCAACATCCGGATATCGAGAAGGTTCTGTTCACGCAGGAGGATATCGACGGTATCGTCTCTCGCCTGGGCGAGGAGATTACGCGCGACTACGCGGGTAAGGATTTGGTGCTGATTGCGGTCCTGCGCGGTGCCGTTGTCTTTATGGGCGACCTGATGCGCAAGATTGAGCTACCGACCAACATCGATTTCATGGCTGTTTCGAGCTATGGCGACGGTGTGAAGTCTTCGGGCATCGTGCGTATCATTAAGGATCTGGATATCGACATCCGTGGTCGCGACGTGCTGATCGTCGAGGACATTCTGGACTCGGGCCTGACCCTCAAGTACCTGATGAAGAACCTCGAGAGCCGCAAGCCCGCTTCGCTGGAGGTCGCTGCCTTCCTGTGGAAGGACGTTGAGGACCGCACCTCGGCCATCACGCCCAAGTATGTTGGAACCCATTGCCCCGATGCCTTTGTGGTGGGCTACGGCCTCGACTATGCCGAGCGCTATCGTAACCTTCCGTATCTGGGCATTTTGAAACCGGAGGTTTATTCGTAAGATGCCCGACGACCATAACGATAACAATTCCCAGACTCCCCGGGAGCCTAAGATCCCGGGGATGCCCGGAGGCAAGAAGCCCACGCGTACGGGCTGGCTGTATTTTATTTTGGCTTGCGCGCTTCTGGGCTACGCCTTCTTTAACATGGGCTCCGGCTTTGCCAATTCCAGCAATACCGTTAAGCTCGCGACGAGCGAGATGGTGAGCGCCATCAAGCAGGATCGCGTCGAAGATCTGACCTATACGGTTCAAGACGGAAGCGTGACGGGTCATTACTGGAAGACGAAGAAGGACAAGGGCGATACGAGCGAGCTCAAGAGCTTCTCCTCGACCTATGTCGGCTCCGATTCGCTTGCCGAGCTCATGGCGGAGCACCCCGATACCAAGTACATCGTCAACACCAACGATCCCGATTTTTGGGGCGACTTGGCGATGAGTGTGCTTCCGACGATCGCCCTTATCGCCATCATGTTCTACTTTATGCGCCAGATGATGGGCGCCAACAACAGGAACATGCAGTTTGGCAAGACCAACGCCAAGACCAACGAGGCCACACGCCCCAAGGTCAAGTTTGAAGACGTTGCCGGCGTGGACGAGGCAGTCGAGGAGCTCGAGGAGATCCGTGACTTTTTGAGCGATCCGGATCGCTATCGCAAGCTGGGCGCCAAGATCCCGCGTGGCGTGTTGCTGGTTGGCCCTCCGGGCACCGGTAAAACGCTGCTGGCCAAGGCCGTTGCCGGCGAGGCGGGCGTGCCGTTCTTTAGCATCTCGGGTTCCGACTTTGTCGAGATGTTCGTAGGTGTCGGCGCCAGCCGTGTGCGCGACCTCTTTAAGGAGGCCAAGTCCCAGGCCCCGTCGATCATCTTCATCGATGAGATCGATGCCGTGGGACGTCAGCGCGGAGCTGGTTTGGGCGGCGGTCACGACGAGCGCGAGCAGACGCTCAACCAGCTGCTGGTCGAGATGGACGGTTTTGAGGAGAGCGAGTCGGTCATCCTGATCGCTGCGACTAACCGTCCTGACATCCTGGATCCGGCATTGCTGCGTCCCGGTCGTTTTGACCCTCAGGTTACGGTCGACCGTCCGGATGTGAAGGGCCGCGAGCAGATCTTGCGCGTGCATGCCGAGAACAAGCCGATGGACGAGGACGTGAAGTTTGAGAAGCTCGCCCAGATGACCGTTGGCTTCACCGGCGCCGATCTGGCAAATCTGCTCAACGAGTCTGCGCTGTTGGCTGCCCGCCGCCATCGTTCCGTGATCTCGATGGACGAGGTCGAGGAATCGATGGAGCGCGTGATTGCCGGACCGCAGCGCAAGGGTCGCGTGATGACCGAGGCCGAGCGCACCACGATTGCCTACCACGAGAGCGGTCACGCCCTGGTGGGTCACATCCTGGAGCACTCCGATCCGGTCCACAAGATCTCGATCGTCAGCCGCGGCCAGGCTTTGGGTTACACGCTGCAGCTTCCGCAGGAGGACCACTTCCTCAAGACCAAGAACGAGATGCTCGACGAGCTCGCCGTGTTCTTGGGTGGCCGCGTTGCCGAGGAACTCATGTGCGACGACATCACGTCGGGCGCGAGCAACGATCTGGAGCGCGCGACCAAGATGGCGCGCGAGATGGTCACGCGCCTGGGCATGAGCGAGGAGCTTGGAACGCAGGTGTTTGGTGAGGCGCAGCATCAGGTATTCCTGGGCCGCGACTATGCCGATCATCAGGACTACTCTGAGGAGACGGCGCGTCGCATCGACATTGAGGTCCAGCGCATTATGCGTGAGGCCCATCGTCGTGCGGTCGAGATCCTGGATGCCCGTCGCGATCAGCTCGACCTGATGGCCAAGGTGCTGCTCGAGCGCGAGACCGTCGAGGGTGACGCCGTGAACGCCCTGCTCGACAACGAGTGGGACGCCTACCTTGAGCGCGAGGGCGATATCCTGGCGGCCAAGGAGGAGCGCAATGCCAAGGCGGCCGGCATGCCGACCAAGAAGCGCACGCCCCGTATGAGCGAGGAAGAGCTGGCGGCTGATGCCGCGGCCTTTGCGCAGGCGGCCATGCAGGAGGATGCCGAAGTCGCATCCGATGATGCTGGCGATGACCATGCCGTCGTCGATGCCGACGCCGACGCCGACAAATAGTCTTTGTGGCGAAAGCCTCTGCGGGGAAACCTGCGGAGGCTTTTTCTTTTGAGCGATATGGGGCCATCTGTTGATTGGGGACAGACTTAAATGAGCGTTTTCACGCATTTAAGTCTGTCCCCAATCAACATTGCTGCGGCACTTTGCTCGGCTAAAGCGTACAATAGCGCCTATGCGAAAGGGGAACAGATGATCAACGAAACTATGTATGCTCGCGGTGCGGAAAGCTCCATCATCCGTGAGATTTTTAGCTATGGCCTTGAGCGCAAGGCGCAGATCGGTGCGGAAAACGTATTCGATTTTTCGCTGGGCAATCCGAGCGTTCCGGCGCCGGCTGCCGTGGCTGAGTCGATTAAGAAGGCCCTGGAGCTGCCGAGTGATCAGTTGCACGGCTACACCCCCGCTCCGGGCCTGCCGCAATGTCGAGCAGCCGTCGCCGAATCGCTCAACCGCCGCTTTGGAACGAACTATGAGGGTAAGGACGTCTTTATGACGGTGGGTGCCGCGGCTTCGCTCACCTGTACGCTCAACGCCGTTACGAACCCGGGCGACGAGGTTATTGTTATCGCCCCGTACTTTCCGGAGTATCGCGTTTGGATTGAGAAGGCCGGCTGCACGTGTGTTGAGGCGCCTGCTGATGAAGACACGTTCCAGCTGAGCGTGGACAACGTGCTCAAGGCGATCACCGATAAGACGGCTGCCGTCATTATCGACTCGCCCAACAATCCGACCGGTGCCGTATATACATGCGACACGCTGACGCGACTGGCCAATGTTCTGCGCGAGGCCAACGCTCAGCGCGATTCCGAGAATCCGATTATGCTCATCTCGGATGAGCCGTACCGCGAGATCGTGTACGGTGCCGAGGTGCCTTGGGTGCCCTCGATCTACGAGCACACCATCGTGTGCTACTCGTATTCCAAGTCGCTGTCGCTGCCTGGTGAGCGCGTGGGTTGGATCTTGGTTCCCAACACCAATCCGCAGGCTGCCCGTCTGATGCCGGCTGTTGCGGGTGCTGCCCGTACGCTGGGCTTCGTGTGCGCGCCGGCGCTCTTTCAGCGCGTAATTATCGACTGCATCGATGAGCCGAGTGACGTTGAGGCCTATGCACGTAACCGCACCGCGCTTACCGACGCACTAGCGGAGTATGGCTACACCTATGTTGAGCCGGATGGCGCGTTCTACCTATGGGTGAAAGCGTTGGAGTCCGATGCGAATGCGTTTTGCGAGTGCGCAAAGAAGTATGAGTTGCTTGCGGTTCCCTCGGACAGCTTTGGTATGCCGGGTTGGTTCCGCCTGGGCTATTGCGTGAGCTACGAAACGATTGTCAATTCGCTACCCGCTTGGAAACAGTTGGCGGACGAGTATCGTTAAAAGTAAAGCGCTCTGCCTACAATGTTTTACGTGAAACGGGGTTTGGTGTTAAGCCGGACCCCGTTGTCATGGACGTTGTGTCTTTGGGATGGAGTGGTTTTACGACTATCGAAGGCTATGCGTACAATGAATATAAGCGACGGCCGTGCCAGATAAGGAGACCTGATGCCCTACCTGCTTTCTTGTGACATTCATACCCATACGATGTTCTCTGCGCATGCATATTCGACCATTGAGGAGAATGTGTACTGGGCGGCAGAGCGTGGTCTGCAGGTGCTCGGATCTGCCGACCATTTGAGCTCTATGGTTACGGCTTGCCCCAATGACCTGCGCAGTTACCAGTTCTTTATCAACCAGGATATCTGGCCGCGCATTTGGAGCGGCGTGCTGGTGCTGCGTGGTGCCGAGGCCGATATCGTTTCGCTGGACGGAAGCCTGTTTGGCGAGGACACTCCTGTCACGCTCGATATTGCCGGCGATTCGTACAGCCGTCAGCATTCGCTGTTCGATTTGGTTACGCGTAATTTGGATTATTTGGTTGCGAGCGTGCATAATCCGCAGATTGCTGAGCGCGCGACGCTGGCCCAGACGACCGAGATGTATATCAATGCCCTGGAGCACCCCAAGGTGTTCATGCTGGGTCACACGGGGCGTTCGGGCGTGCCGTTCGATATCGACGAGGTGCTGTTGGCAGCTAAGGCCAAGCACAAGATTATCGAGATCAACAACCATAGTCTTGAACACGGTGTCGACACTGAGCATTGGGCCGTATGCCGCAAGATTGCCGAGCGCTGCGCCGAGCTGGGCGTGGGCATTGGCGTGTCGACCGATGCCCACATTGGCATGGCCATTGGCAAGCTCGATCACGCGCGCAAGATGCTCGACGAGATTCACTTCCCACTGGATTTGATCGTGACGCGCGACCGCGAGACGCTGCTGTGCGAGATGGCGGCAGCCGGCGTGTGCAATCTGCGCAATGGGATGTAGCGGAGTTTATAAACCAAGCGAAGGGGGCGGCCCAGGCGGGTCGCCCCCTTTCTTGTCCCAAAAATCTACTGAGGTTGGTTAGCGGCGTTCGAGGACCGCTACGGTTTCGGTGTGGTCGGTGTGAGGGAACATGTCGACTGGCGTGATCTTGAGCAGGCGATAGCCTCCGTCGAGGAGCTGGTGCAGGTCGCGCTCTTGGGTCACGGGGTTGCAGCTGATATAGGTGATGCGGCGCGGCTTAAGTGCGCAGGCAGCTTCGAGGAACTCGGGCGTGGAGCCGGCGCGCGGCGGGTCGATGGAAAGAACGTCGACGCGTTCGTTGTTGTCGGCGGCATCCAGGATGTAGTCGGTGGCGTCGTCGGCCATAAACCAAGCGCTGCGGGTGAGGCCGTTGAGCTCGGCATTGCGACGTGCGTCGGCAATGCCCGCCGGGTTGCGCTCAACGCCGAGCAGCATAATGCCGATACCCTTGTTCTGGGCATCTTTAGCTGCGCAAAGACCGATGGTACCGCTGCCACAGTAGGCATCCATGAGCACATCGCCCTGGTGCAAATCCATGCCGTCGATAGCGAGCTGATAGAGCAGCTCGGTCTGTTGCGGGTTGGTCTGATAAAACGCGGTGGGGGAGATGTCGAATTCGCAGCCGAGCAGCTGGTCGCGCATGCATTCGGCGCCATACACGATGCGGGTTTCCTCGCCGAGGATGGCGTTGCCGGGGCGTCCGTTGATGTTTTGGGCGACGGTGACGATGCGCGGATCGAGTGCGGCGACAGCCTCAAAGAACTCCTGCGCATGCGGCAAGTCGCGCTGAGCGGTCACGAGCGTGACCATGACCTGGTCGGTACGCCAACCGCAGCGGACGACGGCATAGCGAAGCAAACCAAGATGCTTGTCCTCATTAAAGGCGGGAATATGCAGCCGCTCAGCTTCGCGTGCGATGCCGTTGAGAATCTGACGGGCGCCCGGTGCCTCGACGGGGCATTCGGGTACGGCAACGATCTTGTGCGTGCCGCGCTCAAAGAAACCGCAACGGACAGCGCCCTCCTTACCGGGAGCAAAGGGAGTGGCAGCCTTATGACGAAAGCCACGCGGCGCAGGATATTTACCCGGGTCGCCAAGGGTGACGCCCATACCGCGAATAGGATCGACAGCAATGCTCTCGCGCTCACAAAGCTCGGCAAACAGCTCCTCCATAGCAGCCTGCTTAGCCGCCAACTGCTTTTTATAAGGACGATTGAGCGCCGTGCACCCACCGCAAGATTTCGTGATCGAACAGGGAGACTTGGGGTCCACAGCCTTACGCGCAGACGAAACCTGATCTTTATGCGAGCGCTTGGAGCGAGTCTGAGATGCCTTATCCTCGTTCCGACGAGAGCCGGGACGCTTGCCCTTAGCCGACTTACCCTTCGCATTCAGAGACGACTTGGATTTCTTAGAAGATTTTCTCTCCCCCGACTCCTCAGCCGCCTCGATCAAAGCACGACGAGCCTTACGCTCCGCACGAGATTCTGCCATGAATTAACCCCACTAATGCATAAATTGAAATCTGAAAGCATTGTACCGTGCCAAGCTAGCGGACGATATGCAGGCGTCCATTTCCTGTCAGTGATAAGCCCAACGACGTTTGCCCGGCGTGGGCGGGGAGCGGCGCGTAATTAAGTTTATCGCGAGTTCCGCACGCAAAGGAAAGCACTTAATGTGCTTTCCGTCTTGCGCAGGACTGTAGAGCAGGAAACTTAATTACGCGCCGCTCCCCGCCCACGCCGGGCAAACCCTCCCTTGTACTTTATCAAGGTAGAGTGTATGATTCTGAACGTTACATGACTCACTTTACCTAACTAAAGTGCCATCAAGGGGGAATACCATGAATACCGATATGTCTCGTCGTCAATTTGTTGGTCTAGCCGGCTCGCTCGCCACGGTGCTTGGCCTTGGTCTTGTCGGTTGCGGCGGTGGTGCCGGTAAGGGTTCCGCTGCCGGTTCTGCTGCAGCCAAGGATGTGAAGGGCGCTGCGGAGTCCAAGAAGCTCGTGGTGGGCTTTGATAAGTCCTATCCTCCGTACGGCTTTGTGGGCGACGATGGTGAGTACACCGGCTTTGATCTCGATCTGGCCAAGGCTGTTGCCGATAAGCAGGACTGGGAGGTCAAATACGAGGCCATCGACTGGGACGCCAAGGATACGCTGCTTAACTCGGGCGCCATCAACTGCATCTGGAACGGCTTTACCATGGAGGGGCGCGAGGATGACTACACGTTCTCTGAGCCGTACATGCTCAACGAGCAAGTGCTCGTGGTCAAGAAGGACGCGGGCATCAAGAGCTGGGACGATCTTGCCGGCAAGACCGTGATTACCCAGACCGATTCCGCTGCGCAGGATGTGCTCGAGGGTGACCAGAAGGATCTGGCGGCGACGTTTGCCACGCTCGACACGATCGGCGAGTACAACACGGCCTTTATGCAGCTCGAGAGCGGCGCGGTCGATGCCGTGGCTTGCGACCTTTCGATTGCCCAGTATCAGCTTGCCGCCAAGCCCGATGCTTATACGCAGCTTGATGAGCCGCTGTCCAGCGAGCACTACGCCGTTGGCTTTAAGAAGGGCGACACCAAGTCGGCCGATGCTGTAGCCGAGTCGCTCAAGGCGCTCTACGAGGACGGCACGGTCAAGGACCTCTGCGATAAATATTCAAGCTATGGTTTGTCTTTCGATAATTGGGTGCTCAAGTAATGTCTATTCAGGTCATGATGCAGATGCTTGGCCAGGGTTTCTTGGTCAGTTTGCAGTTGTTTGAGCTGACGCTGTTGGGGTCGATTCCGCTGGGAATTCCCGTGGCGTTTATGCGCATGAGCAAAATCGCGCCGCTTCGCTGGATTGCGCGCATCTACATTTCGGTCATGCGCGGTACGCCGCTCATGCTGCAGATGTTTGCCATCTACTTTGCCCCGTACTACGTGTTTGGCATTTCGCTCACGCCCGATTCCAAGTGGACGGCGTGCGTCGTGGCGTTCATCATCAACTACGCCGGTTACTTTGCCGAGATCTATCGCTCGGGCTTGCAGTCCATTCCGCGCGGTCAATACGAGGCTGCCGAGGTGCTGGGCTATTCGCGCGTGCAGACGTTTCTGTATATCGTGATGCCTCAGGTCGCCAAGCGTATTCTGCCGGCGATGGGCAACGAGATCATCACGCTGGTCAAGGACACGTCGCTGGCGTTTGCCATTGGCGTGGGCGAGATGTTCTCGACGGCCAAGGCCCTGGTTGCCTCGCAGGTGAGCATGGTACCGTTTGCGATCGCGGCGCTGATTTACTGGGTCTTTAACTTTGTGGTCGAGATGCTGCTGGGCGCCGCCGAAAAGAAGCTGGACTATTATCATGACTAACTCAGTGATGAAAATCGAAAACGCTCGCAAGGCGTTTGGCGGCAATGAGGTGCTCAAGGATATCTCGCTCGAGGTAAAGCGTGGAGAGGTCGTGGCGATTATCGGGCCTTCGGGTGGCGGCAAGTCCACGCTGCTGCGGTGTGCCACGCTGCTCGAGACGCTCGACGGAGGCTCGCTCTCGTTTGGCGACCTTGCCGTTGCGACGGATGCGGGTTCGGGCGCGGTCTATGCGAAGGGCGATGTGCCCAGGCAGGCGCGCTCGCGATTTGGCCTGGTGTTTCAGAACTACAATCTGTTCCCGCACTATACCGTGATGAAAAACATCACCGATGCGCCGATCCGCGTTCTTAAGCGCCCGCGCGAGCAGGCGGAAGCTCGTGCGCATGAATTGATTGCTCAGATGGGGCTTGTGGGCAACGAGAACAAGGTTCCGTGTGAGCTTTCGGGCGGTCAGCAACAGCGCGTGAGTATCGCCCGCGCCTTGGCGCTCGACCCGGAAATCTTGTTCTTTGACGAGCCGACCTCGGCGCTCGATCCCGAGCTAACGGCCGAGGTGCTGCGTGTCATTAAAGACCTTGCCGCGCAGAATATGACGATGGTGATCGTGACCCACGCGATGCAGTTTGCGCGCGATGTTGCCGATCGCGTGGTCTTTATGGACGGAGGCCGCATTGTCGAGGAGGGTCCGGCCGAGCAGGTTATCGACCATCCGCGCGAGCAGCGCACGCGTGAGTTTTTGAGCCGTATCGAGGGATAGGCTCAGGTATTTGCTCAACTATTAATTGAGGCGAAGCCGCCGCAGGTCTTACGGTCTGTGGCGGCTTTTTGTTTGCATCGGCGGGGTTCAATAATCGCCTCACAAGCTTATCTCTTCCTCTCGCCGCCTGTATTCATACGTGTGCCGAAAGGTGTGCATGGACGGTCGCCCGTGAGGGTAGGGTGGTGGCATAGGACATTTGGAGGGTGAGTCGGCTCGGCTGCCGACCATGCTGCTCCCGGGATGGCACCGACCGCGAACTCTCCCCGTTGGCGTCGCGCATTGCGCGCGGCCCTGCAAGGAGGTCATCATGGGTGCTCCCAAGACCGGTAACGTAAGGAACGTGGTGCTCGTAGGCCAAGGCGGGGTGGGCAAGACTTCACTCGCCGAGGCCATGCTCCACCTTTCCGGCAAGACCGCCCGCCTGGGCGCCCGCGACGGCACCAAGCCCACGCTCGACTATGACCCCGAAGAGGTCAAGCGTGCATTTTCCATCTCGACGACCATCGCGCCGATCGACTGGAAGGGCGCGCGCATCAATGTGCTCGATGCCCCGTGCTACCCCGATTTTATCGGCGACGCCTTTGCCGCGATGAGCGTCTGCGAGACGGCTCTGTTTGTGGTCGACGCCGAGGCCGGCCCACAGCCTACGACGGTTAAGCTCTGGTATGCCGCCGAGGACCTGCGTCTGGCGCGTGCGGTGTTCGTAAACCGCCTGTCGCGCTCCGAGGCCAGCTTTGCGACCACGATGGCCCTGCTGCAAGAGCGCTTTGGCACGCGCCTGGGCGCCGTGACCCTTCCCTGGGGCGAGGGCGAGGACTTTGACGGCATCATCGACCTGGTGCGCATGAAGGCGCGCCATTGCAACGGCACCGAAGCCGTTGAGTCGGAGATTCCCGAGGAGTATCGTGCCCAGGCCGAGGAGGCCCATGACCATCTGTGCGAGTTGGTGGCCGAGGCCGACGATGAGCTGATGATGAAGTACCTGGAAGGCGAGGAGACGCTGACGCAGGAGGAGCTTGAGGGCCTGCTGTCGAAGGCGATCGCCGAGCGCATCTTTGTGCCGGTCTTTGCGGGCGATTGCATTAAGGAGCAGGGCGTCAACTCGCTGATGGACGACATCGCGACGTACTTCCCGGCGCCGACCGACTACGGCGAGATGCCGCTCATCGACGGTGATTCGCTCAAAATCTCGAGCGACGATGACCGTCCGGTGGCGTTTGTGTTTAAGACCCTGGCCGATCCGCAGCAGGGTCGCATCAGCTTTATCAAGGTGCTGACGGGTACGCTTGAGCCGGGTCTTGAGCTGATCAACGCGCGTACCCGCAAGGGCGACCGTCTGGCTCACCTGTATGTGATGTGCGGCCGCGATATGACCGAGGTCGGTCACGCCTATGCCGGCGACATCATCGTGGCGCCCAAGCTGGCTGCCGAGACGGGCGACACGCTCTCGATTACCGGTAAGGTCGAGGCCGCGGCGTTTAAGTTCCCCAACTCGCAGTACCGCATTGCCATCGAGGCCGAGAATCGCGGCGACGAAGAGAAGCTCTACACGTTTATCGAGAAGGCCTGCAAGGCCGATCCGACCATGAGCATCGACCGCGACGAGGAGACCGGCCAGACCATTATCTCCGCCGTTGGTGAGGCGCAGGTTTCGGTGCTGCTCAACCGTTTGGAGGATCGCACCAAAGTCGTGGCCAAGAGCGTGCCGATCCGCATTCCGTATCGCGAGACCATTCGCCGTACGGCAAGTGCCCAGGGCCGCCATAAGAAGCAGACCGGCGGCGCCGGTCAGTACGGCGACTGCTGGCTGCGCGTGGAGCCGCTCATTGGGCCCGACGGCACGAGCGATGGCTATGAGTTTGTGGACGAGGTCGTGGGCGGCCGTATTCCGCGCTCGCTGATCCCCGCCGTGGACAAGGGTGTCCAGGAGACCATGAAGGACGGCATCATTGCCGGCTACCCGCTCACGGGCATTCGCGTGGCTGTGTACGACGGCTCGTATCACAGCGTCGACTCCAACGAGATGGCGTTCCGCGCGGCAGCTCGCATCGGCCTGCGCAAGGCATGTGCCGATGCCGACCCGGTGGTGCTGGAGCCCATTGAGGAAATTACGGTGACCATCCCCGAGAGCTACGCCGGCGCTGTGATGGGCGACATCTCGGCATCGCGCGGTCGCGTGACGGGCATGGAGACCGATGAGCGCGGCGATACCGTGGTTATTGCCCAGGCGCCGCTGGCAGAGCTGACGGATTATTCGACGCGCCTGCGCTCTATCACGCGCGGCACGGGTGACTTTACCATGAAGCCCGCAGGCTATGAGCAGGTGCCTTATGACGTTCAGGCCAAGCTGGTCGAGCGCTATGAGGAGGGCCGCGCCAAGTAGCGCGTGATTTTGTCTGCAATGTAGGTGCTGACGAAAGGGCCGCCCTGGGTAACCGGGGCGGCTCTTTTTGATTCCTTGGGGACGGAGGAAAACGGATCATTTAGGCTTTGGGGCAGCTTGGTCGGTCCTAGTCTCCCGAGGCCTGATTGCGGCCGGTGGTGTAGTCGATCTGCACGTGCGGCTGCAGGTTGTAGCAATATACGTGGAAGCAGAGGGTCTTGCCGTGGTCCTCGACCGATTGCGCCTCAAGGCGCATGCCACGGCAGACAAGTTCCTCTTCGTTATACATAGGCGTGACGCGGTAGAGCACATGGTTGCCCGTATCGCGAATATAGTTGAGAATCTGCTCTTCAAACGGCAGCATGCCCGTCTCGTTGAGATAGCGCGTGCCGGTGAGGAGATTCTTGCGGTTGGCGTTTTCGCCGCAGAGCGACCAGGCGATAAGGTGGCAGCGGTTGTAGAGGCTCTGGCCCGGAATAAAGTCGTAGCGCTGCTGGTGCCAACCGGCAGGATGGATGCGCGAGATATCGCCGCGCTTTCCCTGTCCGAGCGACTCGGGGCCTACACAGGCGAGCGCCTTGCGAGTGCGACCCAGGCTGTCGAGCTTGGAGAATTTCTTAAAGCAGCCCTCTTCGGTGGCGCGATCGTATTCATCGAGTGTGAATGACGGCGTGCCGAGCGGGTGCGTGCTGTCGGCGCGAAGGGCAACGTAGGGGTTGCCGGCGTAGTCGGGAATGCTGCTGAGATAAACACCGCGGGCGCGGTTGAGGTCGGGGTTTTCGACCTCGTCGATGGGGGTGGCGGCACTGCCCGCGGAAACGTCGTCATCGGTGTCGGTCGCGGCGGAATCGGAGCCATCGCCAGAGTCCTGGCTGTTTTGAGGGTCCGCCGCGCTCGCCGTTCCCGATTCGAGCCGAGCGACCAGGTCTGCCTCGTCGTCGGTGCGGCTGGGACTCTCGTTTTGTTTTTCGGCCAGAGCCGCCGCCTGCTCATCGCCTTGCGGCGACAGCAACTTGGGCGCTCCGTCGAGCGATCCCGTAAACAGCGCAAACCCCAGCACCACGGCGGTGCCGATGGAAAGTACTTGCTTGTAGGCGGACTTGCGCGACATTGCGGCTCCTGGATGGACGGTTGGGAATCTACCAGTCTAGCAGGAGCCGGCAGGGGCCGTTCTGTCGAACAAATACTCAAGATTTGGGATAGACGCTACTGATTCATTTGCCTCATATGGAGCTGCGGTGGTTGTGTATGTGGGGCTATTTTGCGTTTCCCCAGATAAAACCCGCCAAAATAAACCTGTCCCTTTTTGGCAGGTTAATCGGGGGACTATTTCACCGCAACTTAGGACACGGTTAGGGAGTGTGCACCTTAAAGAGTGGTGCCCTTGATTAGAGAGGTCGCGCTCGTCTCTCTAATTGTCTCTCTAAAGAGAAAGCCAGTTAAAGAGATAACATTGGGCTATCTAACAGTGAATTCGATACATCTCTCTAAATGTCTCTCTAAAATAAGGTGCTTATCTCTCTAAAGTTAGAGAGATATACTATACTTTAGAGAGATAAATCTATCGTTTTAGAGAGACGGAATGCCAATGCTGCTGGATGAACCTCTTGGCCTTATCGTTGAGCGCCTTCGCAGGCGGGGGACTGATGACGCATCGGTAGAAGTTAAAGCCTGCACGAATAAATTGAGCGCAGACGTATGGGAGACAGTGAGCGCTTTTGCGAACACTGCGGGTGGGCTCATTATTTTGGGCCTAAACGAAGCCGAAGGATTTGTTCCTTCGGCTAACTTTGCTATCGATAGGGTGCGCGATCAGTTTGTTTCGGGTATCGGAGACGGAGGCTCAGCGGCAGTGGTGACCCATGCGCCGCGGTACGAGCTTGATCGAGGCGAGGTCGACGGGCTCCAGGTGCTTCTGGTGCGCATCTTTGAACTTGAGCTTAAAGCGAAGCCTTGCTATATCGGCGCGCGCGGCGTGCAGAACGGTAGCTACAAGCGCGTGGATGATAAAGATATCAAGATGTCACCCGCTGAGCTATATGAGCTGCAGAGTGCGTTGCTTCCGAGCGATGCAGACGGCACGGTGGTTTCGGAGGCAACGGTCGAGGATTTGGATCCAGATGTCGTGCGGTCTATTATCGCAAATCGCCGGCTGCAGACCCCCCGCGTTTTGCGCGGGGCCGATACGCTGGAAAAGCAGCTGGTCAGACTCAATATCACTACAAAGGATGGTGCCGTGAAGCTCGCGGGGCTTCTGTCGGCGGGAATTTACCCCCAGCAGTTCTATCCCAAACTGATGATCGATGTCGCCGTTCATTCCGATGTGGAAAAATCTGCACCCGGGCAACCCCGGTTTATTGACCGCCAGTTGTGCGATGGCCCGATTCCGGCTTGCATCGAAGATGCCCTTGCCGCGATTGGACGAAACTTGCGCAAAGCGACGATAGTGCAAGGCGCTGGCAGAAGGGAGGATTGGGAAGTTCCCCAGGAGGTTTTGCGCGAGGCCTTGGCAAATGCCTGCATCCATCGAGAATATTCGCCCATGTTTGTGGGGCAGGCCGTGAGTGTCGATATCTATCCAGACAGAATAGAGATCAAAAACCCTGGCGGCCTTTGGGGCGGAAAGACGGTGGACAATCTTGCAGACGGGGAATCGCGCTGCCGAAACCCAAAGCTCATGAGCCTAATGGGGGCGACGCCGTTAGAGCATGCCGAGGGGGCCGTTGCGGAAAGCCAGGGATCTGGTATCCCGGCTATGATTCGCGAGATGGAGTCTCGTTCGCTTGGCAGGCCGAAATTTATCGTTAAGGCCGATTCGTTTACGGTGCTGCTTTCCCGGCACGGGGCGGAGCTTGCTGAAAACCGCACGTGGATTCAGAGCCATGTGGGCACCGAGCTGACGGATCGCGAAGAAACATTGCTCATGTTTATGCGGGAGCATGGGTGCGTATGCGATGTTCAAAAAATACGAGAGGCCCTGAAGTGGGATTCGGATGACATTCGCCTGATCTGCGGGGACCTTGTAGATAAACATGCCCTGTCAAAATGCGGCAAAGACACGTTCGAAATTATCGATAGGAACAGAGAACCGTCAGCTTCGACGGCGGATAGGATCCTGGAGGCTCTCAGCGCCGAAGTGGATATGACGGCGCGAGAAATAGCGGTTGCATCGGGGGTCAGAATTTCGTCTGTCCGTTACCATCTGCCAAAAATGGCGGATAAAGGGCTCATCGAAGTAATGGGTTCATCGACGAGTCGTAACCGCCGATATCGGAAGAAGTAGATGCAGCCGGGTCGCCTCTCTAGTGTCTCTCGAGGCCAGATGGGTGCTGGAGGGGCGATTGTCTCGCGATATTTCCCCAGATAAAACCTGCCAAAATAAACCTGTCCCTTTTTGGTAGGTCAGTTAACGCAGTCCAGGTTGAGCATATGCGAGCGAGCGGGCTCCGGGAGCGGTAAGGTGACGTGAAACAAGCGGGCGCTGACCTTTTGGTCGCGCCCGTGAAGTTGAACGTCAGATTGCCGTGCCCGGAGCCCGTGCAGCGCCGAGCAGTTGCGCCGTTTGTAAAACGGCGCAACCTACTGGTTCATGTTGCCGTGGATGTAGGGGGTGACCTCAGGGGAGATATGGTCGCAGCCCAGTTCGCGCAGCGCGGACTCGATAACGGCGGGCAGCGGGGTTTTGCCCTCGGCATCGACGGCGTTGCCACCGAGGGCAGCAATCTTGGCGACATCTGCGGGTGCGGCCTCGATATGCATGCAGCCGCCGATCAAGCGCGCGCGTACCTGTGCCAGATCAAGATCGTGCAGGTAATCCTCGCAGGCGCGGATTAAATCGACCTTCTCGCGCGTAAGCTCCTCGCCCGTGGGGACGCGGGTGGCAAGACATGCTCCCGCCGGCAGGTTCCAAACGGGATAGCCCCATGCGCGCAGCAGCTCGCGCTCTTCGTCCTTGGTAAAGCCGACCTCCATAAGGGGTGAGCGTACGCCGAGCTCTTCTGCCGCACGCATGCCGGGGCGGTAGTCACCGCGATCGCTTGCATTACTGCCATCGATGACGGTGGGAAAGCCGAGCGACTTGGCGTGGTTGACGATGGCGGTAAAGCCGGCGTGCTTGCAGTGGTAGCAGCGATTAGCATCGTTGCAGGCTACTTGGGGGAGCTGCAGCTGATCGACCGAAAGATTGAGCACGGGGAGCTTAAAATGTGCCCCTTCATTGGCTTGTCCATCAACGGACCGCTCAAACGAGGCCTGCTCGGGCGTGCCGATGAGCGGCGTGGTGAGATGGACGAGGAGGGTATTGGTAGGCATGATGCGGGCGCATACGGCGGCCAAAAAGCTGCTGTCAACGCCGCCGGAAAACCCGATAGCCACGCGCCCGTATGCCAAAAGCAGCTGTTCGAGCGCCGATAGCTTGTCTTGAAGCTCCTCTGCGGGTGCCGTGGTGTCTAAAATCATGAAACGATCCTTATCGTTGAGTACTCGATCGAAAACTATAATCCTAATGCGTTACTTGCCATAAGACTTCTATCTGTGTAACGAAAGTGCAATATGGCATATACGTTATATACAAGTTGCCAAATGCGGTAGAGTTGCAGCAACGCGACAGCGAGAGTCGATGGGGGACCGATATGATCAAGGCTGTTATTTTTGACATGGATGGAACGCTGGTCGATACCGAGCGTTTGGGGATTAAGGCCTGGAAGGCAGGCGCCGCTGAGCTTGGGCTCGCGATTGATGATGCGCTGATCCATCAGTTTATCGGTCGCACGCTGCCCGATGTCATGGACATCCTTGATGAGCATTACGGCAGCCACGAAACCACCGAGGCGGTCTATGTCCGCCACAAGGAGATTCGCGACGAGATGGTCAAGACCGAACTGGAACTTAAGGCCGGCGCCGCCGAGTGCCTAGACGAGCTGCTAGCTGCGGGCTATCACGTGGGCCTAGCGACGTCGTCGCGCCTCGTTACGGCCGAGCGCAACCTTAAGATGGTCGGTCTTTTTGACAAGTTTGAAACGGTAACGTGTGGCGAGGACGTCGTGCACGGCAAGCCCGACCCCGAGATGTATCTGCTCGCCTGCGAGCGCGCGGGCTTTGCCCCCGAGGAGTGCGCCGTGGTCGAGGATTCGCGCAACGGCTGCGTCTCGGGTATCACGGCCGGCTGCCATGTCTTTGCTGTGCCCGATATCGTGCCGCTGCCGCAGGACGTGGTGGATGGCTGCGAGGTCGTGCTCGACACGTTGTTCGATCTGGCGGCGGCGGTCAAGGCCGCACGCTAGACAATTGCGGCGTTGAAGCGAGTAATTGGCCGTCTTTGCGTAAGCGGCGTTTTGGCATACTGGCCGACGTGCTATAGATACGCGCCTAGGTTGATGGCCGTGGCGTCGGTCTGGGTGTTTGCCTGGGTGCTGGCGCGCTCCAGTAGGAACGGACGTACCAATTCTTGGCGGTTGATATCCTCGGCGGCGGTGGCTGCGGTGACGGTGCGTGCTGCAGAGCCGACGTGGATATGCTTGGTCTTTGTCGGGACCTTGTTCTCGATTTGCTCCATGAGCAGTTGGACACCCTTGCGGCCAATCTCGTAGCCCGGGGGCGCTACCGTAGTGAGCGGGACCGATCCGCTCCAAGCGAGTGGGTTGCCGTCGCATCCGGCCACGCGAACCTGCTCGGGGACGGAGATGCCTTTGTCGACCAATGCCGAGATAACGCCCGAGGCCAACACGTCGGTCAGACCGACGACAAAATCGGGGCGTTCGTTGGCAGGGCGCCCGGCAATCTGAGCGCCAATGCTGTAGCCGTCGGCTGCGGTATTCCACTCTCCGGCGTCAATGACCTCAATTTTGATATCGGGATGCAGGGCGAGGGCCTTGTGAATGCCAAGGACGCGCAGGGTGAGCTGCATGAATGCCGCTCTGCCCACAACGGTGATATGGTGTGCGCCGCGGGCGATGGCGAGCTCGGCGATAATGCGCCCCTGTGCCTCGTTGTCGGCCGCTACGTAGTAGCCGGGCTCGGAGCAATGGATGTCCAGGTGGACAATCGGCACGGGCATCTTGGTCATAGCGGGGTGCCAGTCGGGGGATGCCATGGGCTGAACCATGACGCCGGACATCTGGGTGCCCATAAAGTAGCGCAGGTAATGGTCCTGGAGAATATCGTCGTTATCGGCGTTGGCGATGAGCAGGTCGTAACCGTGCTTTCGGGCCTCGTTATGGGCACCGCTGGCAATTTGGAGCGAAAAGCCGTGATCGAGACGGGGGAGCACCAGGCCAAAGGACTTGGTGGCGCCGCCCGCGAGCTGACGAGCGCTTTGGTTGGGCAGGTAGCCCAGTCGATTGATGGTTTCATTTATGAGCTTGAGGGTCTCGGGGCGCAGCTTTTCGGGATGGTTGAGTGCGTTGGAAACCGTGCCCAACGAAACCCCGGCTTCGCGCGCGACGTCGCTGATTTTAACCTTTGCCATAGCGGCCCCTTTGATGCGTTTCAAGTACAAGCCAGATTGTAGCATCGCCCGCCCCTGGGGTGTCAAAGCCCACCATGTTGAAAACCACCACAAAGGTGCCTGTCCCATTGTGGTGGTTTGGACCGGCTGGACGTGTGTGCATCGGGTGGTATCTAAGTTGAGGTACCACTTCTGGTATATCAGCTTGCGTTTGCGTGAGTACAATACTCGAACGTTATACGTCTCAGCGCCCCCTGTGCGTGGACGTCTTGCAGTCACGCGAACGAAGGGATTTATCCTATGTGCGGAATCGTCGGCTACACCGGCTCTGATATTGCAAAGAACATCCTGGTCACGGGCCTCAAGCGTATGGAGTATCGCGGCTATGATTCCTCGGGCGTCGCGCTCGAGGTGGGCGAGGGCGCCGCGGCGCACCTCGACGTCATCCGCCGCGTGGGCAAGGTCGCGGGCCTGGAGAGCGAGCTTTCCAACATCGACAGCGACGCTACCTGCGGTATCGGCCACACCCGTTGGGCCACCCACGGCAAGCCTTCGGTCGTTAACGCTCACCCCCACACTAGCTGCGACGGTCGTATCGCCATCGTCCACAACGGCATCATCGAGAACTTCGCCGAGCTGCGCGAAGAGCTGGAGGGTCGCGGCCACCACTTTAAGAGCGAGACCGATACCGAGGTCTTCGCGCATCTGATCGAAGAGGCTTATGCCGAGACGCACGACCTGATGGCCTCCGTGCGCGAGGCTTGCGCCCACGTGGTCGGCGCCTATGGTCTGGCCGCCGTGTGCGCTGACGAGCCCGGCGTGATCGCCGTGGCCCGCAAGGATTCCCCGATCGTGGTCGGCGCGGGCGAGACCGGCGCTTATGTCGCCTCCGATGTCATCGCGCTCATCGACGCCACCCGCGATGTCGTGGTGCTCGAGGACGGTCAGTTTGCCAGGCTCACGCCCGCAGGCGTCGAGTACACCGACGAGGCCGGCAACGTTATCGAGCCCAAGGTCACCCACATCGACTGGGACCTGGACATGGCAGAAAAGGGCGGTTATCCCGACTTTATGCTCAAGGAAATCCACGAGCAGCCGCGCGTCGTGCGCGACACGCTGGTCGGTCGTATGACGCCGGCCGGCGAGCTCGACATCGACGAGCTGGGCCTTTCGCTCGAGGAGCTCAACGACATCGATCGCGTCTACGTGATCGCTTGCGGCACCAGCTATCACGCTGGCCTCATTGCCAAGAATCTCATTGAGGGCTGGGCTCGCATCCCCACCGAGGTGGAGGCGGCCAGCGAGTTCCGTTACCGCAATCCCATCATTACGCCGACGACGCTTGTCGTTGCCGTGTCCCAGTCGGGCGAGACGGCCGATACCCTTGCCGCCATTCGCGACGCGCGCATCAAGGGTGCCAAGGTCTTCGGCATCACCAACGTGGTGGGCAGCCCCGTAGCGCGTGAGAGCGACGGTGTTATCTACACCAAGGCCAACAAGGAGATCGCGGTCGCCTCGACCAAGAGCTTCATCGGCCAGGTTGTGAGCCTTACGCTTTTGGCCCTGCTGCTGGCGCAGGTCAAGTACCGCTTGACCACCAAGCAGGCGCGCATGCTGTTCCGCGAGCTTTCCGATACGGCCGAGCAGATCCAGTGGATTTTGGATACCCAAACCGAGGCCGTGCATGAGGCCGCCCTGCTGTGCAAGGACGCGCAGTCCGCACTGTTCGTGGGTCGCGGCATGGGCGCCGCTATTTCCTACGAGGGTGCACTCAAGCTCAAGGAGGTCAGCTACCTGCACGCCGAGGCCTACGCCGCCGGTGAGATGAAGCACGGCCCCATTGCCCTGATCGACCCGGGCTTCCCTGTCATCGCTGTGGCCACCAAGAGTGCCACCTACGACAAGACCGTGTCGAACCTCATGGAGTGCAAGGCGCGCGGCGCCAAGGTCATCGTCGTTGCCACCGAGGGCGACGAGGAGATCAACAAGATCGCCGACTGCATCATCCGCGTGCCAGCAGTCCGCGACGTGTTCAGCCCCATCACGGCGAGCGTCCCGCTGCAGCTGCTCGCCCGCGAGGTCGCCATCCTGCGCGGCTGCGATGTCGATCAGCCCCGAAACCTCGCTAAGAGCGTGACCGTGGAATAGTTGGTTCCGCCGTCCTAGCGACCAAGGCCCGGCTCCGTTGCAGCGGAGCCGGGCCTTGTTGCATTTGCCCAGATAAAACCTGCCAAAATAAACCTGTCCCTTTTTGGCAGGTTAGCGGAGCTTGCTGGTCTCGAAGTACTCGGGGAACTGGTCCAGAACCTCGGTTTGGTTGCGGAACATCATGTGCAGGTGCTTGCTGACCAAAAAGCTCGCTTCGATGGGGTCGCGACCGGCGATAGCGCGGCGAATCTGCTTGTGCTCGTTCACGATGTCCTGATTGTCGAGAACCTGCGTGGCGGCGCGCAGCCAGCGGAAGCGCTCAAGGTCGGCATTGGTCTCTTCGAGCCACGACCACACGGTGCTGCGACATGCGATGCTAAAAATCATGTGATGCATGAGGTTGTCGCTCAAAAAGAAGCCGATGCGATCCTCCTCGGCCATGGCCTTTTCCTGCAGCACGATGGCGCGGTCGAGCTGCTCGATGCCGGCCGACGTGGCGCGCGCACAGCACTCCACAATCACCTGCTTTTCCAGATGCTCGCGGATGTAACAGGCACTCTCGGCAAGGGTGAGGTTGATGGGCGAGACGTAGGTGCCGCTCTGGGGCACGGTGCGCACCAGGCCTTCCTGCGCCAAGCGAACCAAAGCCTCGCGCACGGGCGTGCGACCCATGTCCAGGTCATCGCAAAGCTGCTTGACGCCCAGCTTTTCGCCCGGCTTGTAGTCCAGGTAGACGATTTTGCGTCGAATGGTGTGGTAGGACTGGTCCTGTAGGCTCGTTTCCTGCTCGCCGACGTGCATCGATTCTTCCATAGCGCCTCGCAACTGTTCTATCAAACTCATATGTCAGTTGTTAATTATGCCGCGAATCAGCTCTCCGCGGTGGGTAATTCGGCTGTTGCCTGAGAACTATCGCGGCATCTTAGTCTGTGTTTGCGCAAGGCTGTGCTCAATGTTGCCGTATCATAAGCCGTCGCAAACGTGAAATAGAAAGAAGGAATCCCATATGCAACTGGCAAATATCGTACGCGAGCGCTGGAAAGGCGTCTTGTTCTGCCTGACCATCGCCATTCCCGCGACGTTGCTCGGCAAACAGGTTGAGGTGGTCGGCGGTCCGGTATTCGCCATCCTCTTTGGCATGGTCCTGGCGCTCGTCTTTCCCAAGAATCGTCGCGAACAGCTCGCCGCCGGCGTCACCTATACGTCCAAAAAAGTCTTGCAGTACGCGGTTATCCTGCTTGGCTTTGGCATGAACCTCTCCCAGATTCTGTCCAAGGGCGCCCAGTCGCTGCCGATTATCGTGGCGACAATCTCGACCTCGCTTGTCATCGCCTTTGTGCTCTGCCGCGTTATGAACGTGCCGGGCAAGATCGCGACGCTTGTGGGTGTGGGTTCGTCGATTTGCGGCGGTTCTGCCATCGCTGCGACCGCACCCGTCATCGATGCCGACGATCGCGAGATTGCCCAGGCTATTTCGGTCATCTTCCTGTTTAACGTTATCGCGGCGCTCGTGTTTCCGACGCTCGGCGGCATGCTCGGGCTGACCAACGAGGGCTTTGGCCTGTTTGCCGGTACCGCCATCAACGACACCTCGTCCGTAACGGCTGCGGCGAGCGCCTGGGACAGCATGCACCCCGGCGCCAATGTGCTCGAGGGCGCCACAGTGGTCAAGCTCACCAGGACGCTGGCCATTATTCCCATCACGTTGGTTCTCGCATGCTGGCAGATGCATCTGGCGCGCAAGGCCGGCGGTGACGCCAAAAGCACGTTCTCGCTTAAACGCGCGTTTCCCATGTTCGTGCTGTTCTTTGTGCTGGCGAGCGTGATCACCACGGTGCTTCAGCTTCCCGCGTCCTTTACGGCGCCCATCAAGGAGCTGTCGAAATTCTTTATTGTGATGGCCATGGCGGCTATTGGCTTTAATACCGATATCGTCGAGCTGGTCAAAAAGGGCGGCAAGCCCATCGCATTGGGCTTTTGCTGCTGGATTGGCATTGCGTGCATGAGTTTGGGAATGCAACACGTACTGGGAATCTGGTAGAGAAGTAGCTTGTTTGCGTGCTGGTTGCTGGTGAGCGCATTCTCACGGTGGAGCGATAGGAGCTCTTGCGGGTATGGCTTGTCCGCAGGTTTATAAGTCCCGAAGAGCTCTTATCGCCCCGCCAGGATGGCGATGCGGGGCAACACCTATACTCGCAGGACGGCGCTTTCTGCCCTATAGTGTTTGGTGAGCAATATCGTTCAATTTTGAAACACTCGGTCGTGCGACCGTCGGCGGCTGCATGTCGCCGCGGACAGGGGCAAATCATGGATAGCGATGCCAAGCTGAACATCTTGACCGAGGCCCTGGCTGCTGCCGGGGCCTCGGCATTGGCAATCGATGTGCGTGGGGACGTCGCGATCTCGACCATGAATGACGCGGCGCTCGAGCGGGATGTGGCGGCTTTTGTCGCTGAGCGCCTCGACCGTATAGGAGACGGCGCGCGTCTGGTTATGGGGCGTGCGGGTACGCGCCTGAGCCTGACCGTTCGCCCCACCGACAAAGAGGGCGGGGGCCTTTGGGTCGTCGTGGTCCGCGAGGTGCGCGGCGCCGCGGCGCACGCGGGCATCGAGTGGCTCAACGCCGACGAAGTCGGGGTCCGCTACGAATCGAGCGCGTACGGCATCGTTGAGGGGGCGGCCTCGGTGGCTGCACCGGTTGCCGAGAGCTATGCGCGCGGCGTGCCCCTTATGTTCGAGGGCGAGCTGGGAGCGGGTCAGGTCGAGATTGCCATGCGCCTCTACCTGGATGGCCCTTTTGCCGATCAACCCTTTGTTTCCGTCGCGCTCGATGAACTCACCGATCGCGGTTGGCGCCATGTGCTCAAAAGCTCCGAATCGCCGCTGTTCCAAACGGGGCTGACACTTTGCATTGAGGGCTGGAATGCGGTTGGCCCCCAGCGCCTCCGCGAGCTCGTTTCCGCGATGGCCGACACCGCGTTGGCGACGCGCTGCCATGTGGTGCTGACGGCGAATGACATGCCGGGCGGCGGCGAAAGTGATCAAGCCGCCTTTGTGACCGAGCGCTTCGCCTGTGCGGTGAGCGTGGCGCCGGCAATCGCCGAGCAGGGAGCCGCGTCGACGAAGGTCGCGCGCTATTTGGAATATCTCGCTGATGCATTTGGGACGGCAGCGCCCACGCTGTCTGCCGCGGCGACGAAGACGCTCGATGCTTACCGCTGGCCGCGCAATTATCTGCAGCTCCGCGAGGTCTCGGAACGACTGTATATATTGGTGGGGGCGGGCACGGTGGACCGCGCTGTGGCGGAGGAAGTGCTCGCCCAAGAGGACGTGATTAAGACCGCAACCTTTGGCGCCCCGACGCTCGAAAGTGACCTGTATATCCTGCGACCGCTGGCAGATACCGAGCGAGATATCGCGCATCTGGTTGTAGATCATCTCCACGGCAACCGGACTCGTGCGGCAGAGGTGCTGGGTATAAGCCGTACAACGCTGTGGCGCTTGCTGAAGGACGATGACCGTTGAGCGAGGCGCCCGTGACCGCGCGCGACGCGTGTGCTACAGTCCAAAGCGTTATTGTTTCGATTTGGTTACGGCGTGCGAGGGCATATGGCTGAGACTTCAAAACCGAGCCGCAGAAGGCGGAGCGCCGCGCCGGTCAACCGACGCACGACATCGGTGACGTGGGGCAAACACGCCTCGGGGTTTGATGGCTCGTTCAAGCGCACTAAATATGGCTATCCTTCGGCAAGCGCCCGCTTGGCAATGCAGGCAGAGTCCTCACTGTGGGGCCGCAAACGCGTGGTGGGCTCAAAGCTCAAGCACGACGGAACGCTCGGTTACATCAGCCGCGGGGCGGCTCGCCGCAGTGGGCTCAATCCGGCTGGTTGGCACCGTTATGTTCCGATCGCGGTCGTCGTTGCAGTGATCGTCATCGCACTCGCCGCGCTCGGCTACGCCGGCGGTGGCGCCAACTTGGACGCAGTGTTTAAATCGCCCGAGCTCGCGCATGCAGGCACAGAAGTTGTCGAGGGCGCTCAGACCCAGACGGGCGTCGCACCCCAGCGCGGTATCGTCGCGGCGGCCTCCACCATCGCCGACGCGCAAAAGGACGAAGATAAGCAAGGCGACGACGCCGAAACGGCCCAGACGAACGAAACGACGACTACTCAAATATCAACATAGCTTGCCGGCAGAAGGGGACGTTCCTTTTCTGCCGGCAGTTTGGGACACTCCTGCGCTACTTGACGTATACCACGTTGTCGCGGCGGGGTTTGGGCTCGGGTAGCGTGTCCTCGGCGTAGCCAAGAATGCAGTTACCGACACCGCGCAGGCTGCCGTCGGCGGGCAGTCCCCAGCTGGCCAGCAGCTCCAGGCCCTCGGGCGAGTCAAAGACCTCATGCGCGCGGTGAATCCAGCACGAATCGACACCCAGTGCATAGGCGGCGTTGAGCAAGTTGCCCATAGCGAGCGAGCCGTCTTCCAGATGTGTGGGCACGCTGCGGTCAACCAGCACCACCACAACGGTCTTGGCGCCATAGAAGGGGTCGCTGTTGCTGCCCATGACCTGGGCGTTGAACTGTGAAAGACGCTCGACGGTCGCGGGGTCGGTGACGGCGACAAACGTCACCGGTTGGCGGCCCATGCCGCTCGGTGCATATTGGCCGGCTTCGATAATACGTGCAAGCTTTTCGGCCTCGACGGGACGATCGCTGTAGTTGCGGCAGCTGCGACGGTGAATGAGTGCTTCGATAGTCTCCATGGTGTCTCCTTGCGGTGGCGTTGCAGATGCCCCGTTCATACCCGTCGGGCTTAAACGATAGACGGTCAATTACCCAGCCAAAAGGATAGATTCCAATTGGGAAAGTAGGTTTGCATAAAAGTACCTTCAGAATGTGACAAACAAATGGGATGGTTAAACGTTTTATCCCGTCTACCCTGCGGTTTTTTACCACTTGCCTAAATGACGAACGCATAACCTTTGATAAAGGTTTTACTAAAGGAGTACCAACGTTTATCAATGCGCCGTGGTGGCGCCGGGCCAGGAGGTAACATCATGTTCCAGGCTGGAGATGTCGTCGAGACCGACTTCGAAGGATTTCTGAAGCTGCTGCGTTCCAAGACGCGCGCTTTCGTGTCGATCAACGATCACGAGTACTACATCACGCACACCGATGGCTATTGGCGTGTTCAGGATTGCGAGGCCCTCAACGACAAGGGCCACTTTACTGACTGCTCCGAGCTGGTCAACACGGTCTGCGAGGTCGTCGAGCTGCCGTGGATTGCCGGCAAGAGCCTGCATGACAGCTTCTCGGGCGCTACGGTCTATGAGGCCGTCGCCGCTTAACAGGCAATAAAACTCGATTTTCACGTGACCGCTGGCGCCGCCCCCGCGCCGGCGGTCTTTTTCTGCCGATAGGCCATAAAAGTGCACGCATTTGCGGAGAGCCTGTTGACGATAGTCAAAACTCGGACTAATCTAGAGACACAAAATTGGTCAAAACTCGGACAATCGAATGGTGGGATAGATGAATAGTGCGGTTACACTGGTCGACTTCGACCGGTTGCTCAATGGACTCGACCATATCTATTCGGAGTTCTCGCGCGCCTGCGGCCTTTCGGACTGCGCTTACTGGATGCTCGTTGATACCAGCACGGCGGGCGGCAGTATTGCCGTAAGCCGTCTGACAAGCGAATGGTTCTACAGCAAGCAGACCATCAACTCGGCAATTAAAACCTTGACGGCGCGGGGCTTCGCAACGTTGGAGTTTGCCGAAGGCAGTCGTAAGAACAAGGTTGTGAGCCTGACCGAAGAGGGCAGGCGATTTGCCGAGCGTTATGCGCTGCCGGCACTCAAGGCCGAGCAGCGAGCCTTTGGCGCGCTTGAGCCGTGTGAGCAGCGCGAGATTATGCGCTTGATCGGCAAATTCTCTCAGGTGCTCGGCGAGGAGTGCGAGACATTTAAGCGGCATATCGCTGCCGAGAGCCAAGCCGAGAATCAAGGTGAGGGGGAGTCGTGCGAGTGCTAATGAGGTTTTTGAAGCCCTATCGAGGGCTTGTCGCAGTGACGCTGCTGGTGCTGCTGGTGGATAACGTCGGTACGTTGCTGGTTCCCACGATGCTGGCGAACATGGTCAACACCGGTATTACCACGGGCGATGTCGACTACATTTTACGCAACGGCCTATACATGTTTATCGCGACCAGCATGGCTAGCGGCGGCACGGTGCTGGGCTGCTATCTTTCGGCGCGCCTGGCCGCCAACGTGGCTTGCGATATCCGCAATGCCGTGTACGACAAATCGCTCGAGCTCGCGGCCAGCGATTTTGAGCGCTTTGGCACCGGATCGATGATCACGCGCTCGCTCAACGACATCAACGTGATTCAGCAGGCGATTCTGCAGACGATTCAGCTGGTGCTGCCCGTGCCGTTTTTGGCTGTGGCGGGCATCATCTTCGCCTGGTTTATCGATCCCGCCATGGGCACGCTTCTGGGCGTAGTCGTTGCTATTGTGCTGGTGGCGGCGGTCTTTACGGTTGCCAACGCGGCGCCGATTTTTATGCGCCTACAGGGCTTTATCGACCGCATGAACGTGGTGCTGCGCGAGAATATTGTGGGCGCGCGCGTCATCCGTGCGTTTAACAAGGAGCGCCACGAGGAACGGCGTCTGGACGAGGTGTTTAGCGACTACGCCGCCAACGCCATCAAAGTCAACCACCTGTTTGTGGGCCTCGACAGTTCAAGCTTCTTTTTGATGAACATCGCCGAGGTGGCGGTGTTGTGGGTGGGCGGCAACCGCGTAGGCGCCCACGCCATGCAGATTGCGAGTATCTCGGCGGTGCTGGAGTATGCAATTCTGATCCTGTTCTTTGTGATGATGGCCCAGATGGTGGTGCTGACGCTTCCGCGTGCTGCCGCGTGCCTGAACCGTGCGCAGCAGGTGTTGGAGATTGAGCCGAGCATCGTCGATGGCGAGCGCACGCTGGATGACGGGGCGCGCGAGCCCCAAGACGAAGCCGATGCGGTGGCCGTGTTCGACCACATGTCGTTTCGCTTTGACGATGCCGACGAGGACACCCTGTGCGACCTGAGCTTTGCCTGCCGTCGCGGTCAGACGACTGCAATCGTTGGCTCGACAGGCTCGGGCAAATCGACGGTGGCAAAGCTTCTGCTGCGCTTCCACGATGCCACCAAGGGCTCCATTCGCCTGAATGGTGTGGACCTGCGCGAGCTTTCGCAAGGTGAGATTCGCGGGCACATCGCCTATGTGCCGCAGAAGGCGTGGCTGTTCTCGGGCACCGTGGCAAGCAATCTGCGCTTTGGCAACGAGGACGCGACCGAGGCGGACATGCTTCATGCGCTGCGGGTTGCCCAGAGCACCTTTGTGCTCGATCAGCCGCAGGGGCTCGATACCCCGGTTGCCCAAGGCGGTACGAACTTCTCGGGTGGTCAGCGCCAGCGCCTAGCCATTGCTCGCGCGCTCATGAAGCATGCCGATCTATATATCTTCGACGACAGTTTCTCGGCCCTGGACTTTAAGACCGATGCCGCCCTGCGTCATGCGTTGCAAGATGAGACGCGTGACGCTGCGGTGCTCATCATCGCGCAGCGCATCTCTACGATCTTGCACGCCGACCAGATTGTCGTGCTCAAGGACGGCGAGATTGTGGGCTTGGGCACGCATAGCGAGCTTATGGAAACCTGCGAGGTGTACCGCGCCATCGCGGAATCGCAAATGAAGGGAGGTGAGTAGCATGACCGAGGAGCTCAAGAAGCAGGGCGGCCTTGTCGATGCCGCCGCTGCGGACGCTGCCGATAAAACGGTCGACCAGGCTGCCGCGTCGACCGAGCTGGATGACGCCGCCAAGGCTGCAGCCGAGCGCGAGGCTCGCCGCCAAGCGCTCTACGAGGAAAATGAGCGCGCCGAGGACGAGCGCGCCCGCGCTGAGGCGGAGCGCATGCGCGATGTGGACGACGAGGACGAGGACGAGAAACCCCGCGACACCTGGGCGACGGTGCGCCGCCTGTGGAGCGAGGCTGCCGGCGACCATTGGCGCTTCTATATCGTGTTCGCGAGCATTGTGTTCTATGCCATCTTTAACACCGCTGCGCCGGCATATAGCGCCCGTGTGATCGATGAGCTGTGGGGCCACATTCAGGTGGCGTTTGCCAACAACGCCACCTTCAACATCACCTGGGAGAACTGCGGCAGGACCATCTTCATCTACTTTATGATTTGGACGGCCGCCGCCTCGTTCTACGCGCTCCAGAGCTTTTTGATGTCGAGCGTTGCCGAACGCCTCAACCTGTGCCTACGCAACCGCATCGCACAAAAGCTCAACCGTCTGCCGCTTGCCTTTTTTGACGCGCATCGTCCCGGTGAGGTCGTCAGCCGTGCGACCAACGACTTGGACAAGATGTCCGAGAGCATGCAGCGCGGCTTGCTGCAGCTGCTGGTGTCGATTGGCACCGTGGTGGGCGCCGTGAGCGTGATGTTCGTGTTTAGCGTGCCACTTACGCTGGTCTTTTTGTTCTTTACGGCGTTGTCGCTGCTGGTGACCAAGGTGGTCTCGCGCCGCACGCATGACGTAACCGGTGAGCGCCAAGAGTGGGTGTCCAAGATTACGAGCGCGGTCGAGGAAGGCTACTCGGGCCGTCTGGTGATTCGCGCGTTTAACCGCGAGCGCCAGAGCTCTGCCGAGGTGCACGAGGCCTCGGGCGAGCTGGCACGTGTGAGTGCCAAGGCCGACTTCATGATTAACGCCGTCGGCCCCGCGGTGCGCTTTATCGGCCGCTTGGCACAGATCGTGATTGCGATTGTGGGCTGCAGCATGCTGGTTGCCGGCCACATGACTGTCGGCGTGTTCCAGGCGTTCTTCCAGTTTATCTACGAGGCATCTGAGCCCATGACGCAGCTGTCGTTTACCTTCAACTCGCTGCAGAGCGCGCTGGCGAGTGCGGAGCGCGTGTTCGACCTGCTCGATGAGCCCGAGATGGAGGTGGATCCGCAGCCGGGCGAGGCTGCCAGGCTACCGGGTCGCGTGGAGGGCCGCGTCGCCTTTGAGCACGTGCGCTTTGGCTACACGCCCGAAAAGCCGCTTATGCGCGACGTGTCGTTTACCGCCGAGCCGGGCCAGAAGATTGCCGTGGTGGGAACCACGGGCGCAGGCAAGACGACGCTCATCAACTTGCTCATGCGCTTTTACGAGATCGACGGTGGCCGCATTACGCTCGACGGTGTGGATACGCGCCTTATGAACCGCGGCGAGCTACGTCAGCAGTTTGGCATGGTGCTGCAGGACGCCTGGCTGTTCGACGGCACGATTGCCGAGAACATCGCCTACGGCTGTCCCGAGGCAACGCGCGAGGAGATTGTTGCGGCTGCGCGCGCCGCCCAGGTCGATTTCTTTGTGCGCACCATGCCGCAGGGCTACGACACGCGCGTGGTCAACGATGCCGAAAGCATCAGCCAGGGCCAGCGTCAGCTGCTGACCATCGCACGCGTGCTGCTCAACAACCCGGCGATTCTCATTCTGGACGAGGCGACCTCAAGCGTGGACACGCGCACCGAGCTTGCTATCGGCCGCGCCATGGACGCGCTCATGCGCGGGCGCACCAGCTTTGTGATCGCGCATCGCCTGTCGACGATCGTGGATGCCGACCTGATCTTGGTCATGGACCACGGCAACATTATCGAGCAGGGCACGCATAAGGAGCTGCTGGCTGCCGAGGGTGCCTACGCCGACCTCTACTTGAGTCAGTTCGCTTAATGTGACAAAGGGACAGCCCCACATGTCACATCAAAAAGAAAGGCGCGCCGGGGATGAATTTCCTGGCGCGCCTTTGCGTTGACGTCAATGTTGTCGGTAGCCGTCCGCCTCTAGCGCTCGTCCACGAGCTTGGCGACGAGGGCTTTGAGCTCGGCCACCTCTCGCTCGAGTTCCTTGACGTGGCGGGCGTTCTCGGTGATGCCCTGGCGGTTGAGGGCACTCTGCTCGGCGGCGTCATCGGGCATGTACTCGCGATGCTGCTTGGCGTCGAAACTCTCTTCAAACACACGGCAGCCGTTGCGCTTGATGATGCGTCCCGGCACGCCCACGACGGTGCAGTTATCGGGCACGTCCTTGACGACAACTGAGTTGCCGCCGATCTTGACGTTGTTGCCGATGCGAATGTTGCCGAGTACCTTGGCGCCCGTGCCCACGGTGACGTTGTTGCCCAGGGTGGGGTGGCGTTTGCCGGTCTCGTTGCCGGTACCGCCGAGCGTGACGCCCTGGTAGAGTACACAGTTGTCGCCCACGATGGTAGTCTCGCCAATAACGACGCCCATGGCGTGGTCGATAAAGAAATGCTTGCCGATCTGTGCGGCGGGATGAATCTCGACGCCGGTGATGTGGCGGGTGATTTGCGAGAGCACACGGGCAAGTGAGCGATGACCGTGCTCCCAGAGCCAGTGCTCGGGCACGTGGTTCCACTTGGCGTGCAGGCCGGGGTACGAAAGGAAAATGACCAGGCCGTTTTGCGCGGCGGGGTCCTGAGCTTGGACGGTCTTGATGTCCTCGCGAATGGTATTGATAAAGCTCACCGTCCGCCCTCCCTTAGCGCCATGGCAATGCGATTCAATAAAGTATAGCGATTCGCTAGGGATTAGGAAGGACATTCTTGGCGGCATTGCACGACAGGTGTCAGTTATGCAAACTTGCTGGTAATGGAGTCATGCTTTTGTGGGGTTGCGCACGAGGGGGCGCCGCAACCGTATACTGGTCAACTTGGACGTATCCGCGCCCACAACTGAGAGGTTTTACTTCATGGGTTTCATTAATTTTATCGCCGAGCTGCTCAAAGACCCGCGCACCGCGATCGCCAGCTGGATCGCCGCCGGCCCGCTTATGGCCTACGGCTGCGTGTTCCTGATCATCTTTATCGAGACGGGCGTGGTGTTCTTCCCGTTCCTTCCCGGTGATTCGCTGCTGTTCGCCTCGGGTTTCTTTGCCCACAATGGCGGCTTTAACATTGTGGCGCTTCTGGCCACCGCATGGGCCGCTGCTATTTTGGGCGATCAGTGCAACTTTATGATCGGTCACTTCTTTGGCAAAAAGATCATCGCTTCGGGCAAGGTCAAGGCTATGACGCCCGAGCGCATCAAAAAGTCCGAGGATTTCTTGGACAAGTGGGGTCACCTGGCCATCTTCCTGGGTCGCTTCTTCCCGTTTATCCGCACCTTTGTGCCCTTTATCGCCGGCATGGGCGGCATGCACTGGCGCAACTTTGTCATCTTTAACGTGCTGGGCGGCATTACCTGGTCAACGCTCTTTACACTGCTGGGCTACTTCTTTGGTGGCATTCCCTTTGTGCAGGAGCACTTTGAGCTGCTAATCGTTGGCATCGTTGCCGTGTCGATCATCCCGACCGTGGTCGGTCTGGTTAAGGCTAAGCTGGGCAAAAAGAACGCGTAGCTCGAGCCAGCGCGCAAACCGTGCAGTTGAGGCCCGTCACCGTTTACGGTGGCGGGCCTCTTCAGCTTCGGTCAAATGAAAATACTTTAGTTAGTTAAAGAAAAGCGTTTTATCAGACGCGCGAGCGGAGTACAATCTCGTGCATGCGAATCGACGTGCCATCGGCTTTGATGCTGCTCGCGTGTCCCGTCCGGCTCTACGCTCCGGGCGTGCGACGTTGCGACGCGGTCGGCCTCGGTCCTTGCGTGCGGGTTCGCGAGTATGCAACTGTGTATGTAAGGAGCGACATATGACTGTCGAGAAGAAGGATATCGATTGGGGTAGCCTCGGCTTTGGCTACGTGAAGACCGATTACAGCTACGAGGCCCATTGGAAGGACGGCGAGTGGGACGAGGGTGGCCTGACCACCGACCACACCCTGCATGTCTCCGAGTGCGGCGGCATCTTCCATTACTGCCAGGAGGTCTTTGAGGGCCTGAAGGCTTACACCGCCGAGGACGGCAGCATCGTCTGCTTCCGTCCCGACATGAACGCCGAGCGCATGTATAACTCTGCCCAGCGCCTCGAGATGCCCCCGTTCCCCAAGGACAAGTTCGTTGAGGCCGTCAAGCAGGTCGTTTCTGCCAACGCCGCCTGGGTTCCGCCCTTCGGTTCCGGCGCGACCCTGTACGTGCGTCCGTTTATGATCGGCTCCGGTGACGTGATCGGCGTGGCTCCCGCTCCTGAGTACACGTTCCGCATTCTCGTGACCCCGGTCGGTCCGTACTTTAAGGGCGGCCTCAAGCCCGTCAAGCTGCGCGTTTCCGAGTATGACCGTGCCGCACCGCACGGCACCGGCAACATCAAGGCCGGCCTGAACTACGCCATGTCCCTTAAGCCCACGATGGAGGCCCATCGCGAGGGCTATGCCGAGAACCTGTATCTCGACTCCGAGTCCCGCACCTATGTCGAGGAGACCGGTGGCGCCAATGTCCTGTTCGTGAAGGAGAACGGCACGCTCGTCGTTCCGCAGTCGCACACCGACTCCATCCTGCCCTCTATCACCCGTCGTTCGCTCGTTCAGGTTGCTCAGGACCTGGGCATGACCGTCGATCAGCGCCCCGTCGAGTGGGCCGAGGTCAAGGCCGGTACCTTTGTCGAGTGCGGCCTGTGCGGCACCGCTGCCGTCATCTCCCCGGTCGGCGAGATCGACAACAAGGTTTACGGCGCCGACGAGACCGTGACCTTCCCGGCTGGCTACACCGAGATCGGCCCTGTGATGAAGAAGCTTCGCGAGACCCTGACTGGCATCCAGTCCGGTGCTGTCGAGGATAAGCACAACTGGGTTTACACCGTCGCGTAATTTGTCTTACCTATCCGGGCAGAGAACAAGTTCCCTCCCGGCGCGTCCTCGGACATGCAACAAGCCCTCGCTGCGCACTTCGTGCGGCGAGGGCTTCTTGCGTCCTGCGGAGTGCGCCGGGAGGGAACTTGTTCTCTGCCCTGCGGGTTCGGCGATGTCACAACGGGCAATGATTAATCTGAATAAAGATGGTGCGCGGCCTTTTAGACTGCGCTTTTGCTTTGCTTCGCGCCATGTGGGGGCGGTGGCGACGTGCATTTTTGCGAGTATTCTGCAGTCGAAGGTCCCTGCATACCGACCTCGGGCAAAAAATCGGGAGTTCTCGATGTTTTCTACGAATGATGGGCGGGGTTATGGGCTGACAGCGGTTGATTTGCAGGGATATTCGCGGTCTTTGGCATTTATCGTGGCGCCCGAAGCTCTTGGTTATGTTGAATACTCCTAAAAATGCACGGCGCTTAGAGGGGGACCTTCGCGAAAAAGGAAACCGCCCCGTCGAAGTATGCATTCGACGGGGCGGTTTATGCATTTGGCCGATTAAGGATACGCTGCCAAACTACTAGAACTTGACGGTCGGGGCCTGACGGGCTGCTTCGGCGGCCTCGAAGCCCTGGCGCTCCTTAAACTGGAAGATGCCGGCAAAGATGACAGCCGGGAACGTCTGAATGGCGTTGTTGTAGCTGAGCACGCAGTCGTTGTAGCTCTGGCGTGCATAGCTAATCTTGTTCTCGGTATCCTCGAGCGATGCCTGCAGCTGCGTAAAGTTGGTGTTTGCCTTAAGATCGGGATAGGCCTCGGCTACGGCGAAGAGCTGGCGCAGTGCGCCGGTCAGCACGTTGTCGGCTTCCATCTTGGCCTCGGGCGTGGTGGCCTTGACGGCGGTGTTACGCGCGCTGATCACGGCGGAGAGCGTCTCCTGCTCGTGCTTGGCGTAGCCCTTGACGGTCTCGACCAGGTTGGGGATCAGGTCGTTACGGCGCTGCAGCTGCGTATCGATGTTCTGCCAGGCGTTATCGATGCGGTTGCGCTTGGTGACCATGTTGTTGTAGATGCCGGCGATGGCGCAGACAATCACAATGACAACAACGATGCCGATGATGACGGGAAGCATGATGTCTCCGTTTCGAATGGCCGCGGCGGCATGCGCCAGCTGCCGTTGGTATAACGCTACTAGTATACCCGCAACGTTTTGCCGTGCCGAACTTTCCGGTAAGCGTTGTGTTTTCGGCGGGGCCGGCACCGGGGCAAAGCGCGCGAGGTACAGGTGTAAGATATGCGACAGATTGACGAGTGTTGTCTTTGCCCTGAGGATGGCGATACCAGTGGACCTTCGCATCAAGAAAACCTACCGCGCCCTGTTCGATGCCTTTACTGAGCTTCTCGAGGAGCATCGTTTTGAGGACCTGACGGTTGCCATGCTGTGCGACCGCGCCATGATTCGCCGCACGACGTTCTACAAGCACTTTCGCGACAAGAACGATTACTTTGCCTTTTATATCGATGAGCTCATGTCGGGCTTGCCGCAAAAACAGCCCGATGAGGCCGGCGCAGTGTCTGCCGAGGACGTGCGCGCGCTTCGACACGCGATTTTGGACGATGCCATGGATTTGATTCTGGCGCACGAGCAGCTCATGGATAACATTTTGGCAAGCAGCATGTCTGGCATGTTGACCAACGTTATTTGCGACCGTATTGCCCGCTCCATCCGCGAGCGTGTGATGAACGTGCTTGCCGAGGATGCCCTGGCCCCCGTGTCACTCGAGACGACGTCCGAGTTTGTCGCCGGCGGTATTATTCGACTTTTCACGATATGGTGGGAATCGGGCCACGATCTTGAGCGTCGACCCGAGATGGCCGACGTGGTCGATGCACTGTTCGAGCGAACCATGACGCCGGTGCATCACTAGAAGTGGCGGAGAGAGGGGGATTCGAACCCCCGGAACGCTCTCGCGCTCAACGGTTTTCAAGACCGCCGCATTCAACCGCTCTGCCATCTCTCCGTGAGTCGTAATGATAGCATCGTTTTGAATTTGCAACAGGGAAGGCGAACGATGACGATCATCGAAATCGACGAGAAGTTCATGCGCGAGGCGCTGGCGGAGGCGCGAGTCGCCACGGCGGTGGGCGAGGTGCCCATCGGAGCCGTAGTGGTGCGCGACGGTGAGATCGTCGCGAGGGCGCACAATCGGCGCGAACTCGACCAGGACCCTTCGGCTCATGCCGAGTTTGCGGCCGTGTGCGCCGCTGCCCAGGCGCTTGGCCGCTGGCGCCTTTTCGACTGTACGGTTTATGTAACGCTGGAGCCTTGCTGCATGTGCGCGGGCCTTATGGTCAACGCGCGCGTGGGACGCTGCGTGTATGGCGCGACCGATGCCAAGGCGGGCGCGCTGGGATCCCTATACGATTTGAATGCCGACTCGCGCCTGAATCATCGGTTTAACGTGACGGCTGGGGTCCTGGCGGATGAATGCCGCGAGCTGCTGAGTAGCTATTTTGGCGGTCTGCGCGGATCGGGTGGCAGCGGCTGTGGCTGCGGTCCGAACCTTGAGGCGCATGCCGCCCACGCCGCGGCGCTTGCTGGTGCCGGTGAGGATGCTGGCATGGCGGTTGACTTTGGTCCTGCGTGCCGCCGACCCCGCCGTGTGCTGTTGGCGATCGACTCCTTTAAGGGCAGCGTTTCGAGCGCGCAGGCGGAGGCGGCGGTTGCCGAGGGCATGCGCCGTGTGTGGCCCGATGCCGAGCTGAACGCTTTGCCGCTGGCAGATGGCGGTGAGGGGACGCTCGATGCCGTTGCCGCGTGCGGCGGTGAGATTGTGACCTGCGAGGTTGCAGGCCCCTTTGGCGAGCGTGTGCCTGCCCGGATGCTGGTGGACGACGAGCGCGACTCGGCTGTAATTGAGATGGCCGAGGCGGCCGGCATTGGGTATTCACCCTGCACGGAATCGGCGGCGCTCGCGGCTTCGACCTATGGCGTGGGCGAGCTCATGCTTCGCGCGGTTCGCACGGGCGCAAAGACTATCTATATTGGTCTGGGCGGTAGCGCCACCAACGACGGTGGCGCCGGCATGCTGCAGGTGCTGGGCGCGCGTGTGGCCGATGACCAGGGCTGCGATGTCGCCCCCGGTCTTGCCGGACTTGAGCGGGTGGCGAGCGTTGATTTGGCGCCGGCGCTGCAGGCTTTGGATGGCGCTCGCATCGTTGTGCTCTCCGATGTCGAGAATCCGCTCGTAGGGCGTCGCGGCGCGCTTGCGGTGTTCGGCGGACAGAAGGGTCTGCCGGCGGATGATGCCGAGGCGCTGGGCAAGTACGACAACTGGATGGTCGGCTACGGTCGCCTGCTCGATGCGGCAATTTTCGAGGTGCGAGCTCAGGGGTTGTTGCGCACACCCGAGGGCACACGGACGTTTGGCTCGGTGCTCGGCGTGCCCGGCGCGGGCGCTGCCGGTGGCTTGGGCGCGGCGTTACTGGCGCTCGGTGCGGAGCTACGCTCGGGCGTGGAGACGGTGCTCGATCTGATTGGGTTTGACGAACGCATGCGTGATGTCGACCTGGTCATAACGGGCGAGGGCAATATGGACGAGCAGTCCGCCGCCGGTAAGGCACCGGTGGGTGTGGCTCGCCGCGCCAAGCGATATGGCAAGCCGGTGGTCGCCGTCGTGGGCGGTCGCGCCGTCAACCTGGACGCGGTATATGGGCAGGGTATTGACTTGGTTTTGCCGATCTGCCGCAAGCCCATGCCTCTCGACCAGGCGCTCAATCCTCAGGAAGCCACAACCAACCTCATCTTCGCCGGTGAGTCAGCCGCCCAAGCCTACGACCTCGCTCGCCTCTAAAACCCATCCCCTCGATAAGTTGCGGTGAAATACGGAGTGTTATTGCCTTTAAGGTGCCAATTCAGTCCGTATTCCACCGCAGCTTCGAGAATGGCCATTCGAGGTTGGCTGCCTTGGGCCTTGGATCGGACCGTTTGCCACGAAACGTGGCCATCTACTACGTTAAACCGGCCACCCTCGACCATCCCGGAATTTGCAAAAACAAAACCGCAGGTAGAAAGCTTGCCGATTTTCGAAAAAGCCGGCTATGGTCGACCCCTGTGACCAAAATGTAGTAGATAGGCCCTTTTCGTGGCACAGCACCAGATCAGTCTATTTAGGACGGGGCTTCCTTGACTACGCTCGCCACCCTGATGCCCCACCAGTCAAAAAGTAGTCAAAAAAGCTCCGTCCCAAATTAGCTAGCTTGCTCTGGCGGGCGGGAGCAGGTAAGATATACCGAGCGCCTAGCGCGTTCGATGGGTTCGGATGACGACATGTTCCGAATCTGGTCAGGTCCGGAAGGAAGCAGCCATAAGGAGCCTCTGTCGGGCATCCGAATCCATCGAGCGCACGGGCGTTTTTTGGTGCCGCGACATGGCCCGGCCGGCGGCGAGGTGTTTGGTGTCTCGCTGGTCCTCGGCTTTGCCTGCGGGATCGCTCGACTACCAAGCGCCCTACCGTCACTCGCGGGTAGCCGACCGAAACCGCCTGAAGGGTCACATTTATCTGAATAACTAAATCCCGTGCCTTTTGCTGCTCGCTGGTGTTGTCTGGAGCGCGGTGGCTATGTGGTTCAGGAGGCGGCGGCACTGTTGCTTGAATTATTGCAGTTAACGAGGTCCGTTTCCCTAGGTGGGGAAACGGACCTCCTTTTGTCTCTGGGCTTGTGGATTGGCGAAGACAATAACCGCTGGCAGCTATTTTGAGTTCTTGATGCGGCGTGTGGCAGTGGCGGTTATTCCGAGGCCTGCGGCGGCGATTGCTGCGAGTGCGATTGCGCTCGGCGCTGTGTCGCCTGTGTTTGCGAGCTTGTCGGCGGTCGTATTTGTTTGCTTGCCGTTGCTCGAGTTCGCTTGCTTGGTGGAGCTTAGCGAGGTGTCTTTACCGGTCGCGGACGAGCCGGCGGGCGGTGTCGTCTCGGCGGGTTGCGTTGAGCCGGAGGGAGGCACTGTCTCGGTCGGTTTCGTTATCTCGGGCGAGGTGGCCTTGTCTGCCGCGGCCTTTGCCTCTTCGTATGCTTTGCAGGCGTCGTCATAGGCCGCTTGCGCCTTTTCCAAATCGTCGAGGAGCGCGTTTTGCTTGGTTATGTCCTCGTCGATGTGGGCTTTAGCTTCCTCCGCCTCACTTTCGAAACGCTGAACCTGTCTTTCCTGGATTTCGAGCTGGCGTTGGTAGGAGTGAAGATCATCTTCACAAGATTTTTCTCGCCTTTCTGCCGACATGATCTCACTTCGCAACTGCTTAATAGTTTCGTTAGAAGCTCCGTCGCCGATTGTCTTATTTAATTCTGCCTGAAGGCCGCTTGTCCGGTTGTGGGCCTCATCGTATTTGGCTTGGGCTGCATCGACGTTCGCTTGCATGGCGGGAAGGGGTTTCCTCCATTTGGCGGCTTCCGCCACCACCATGTCGTAGAGTTCTTGAAATGCGGCAATGTCATCATCGATTTCCGCAAGTTTCTCGGGACTTGCGGCGTCTTTTGCGGCCTCGAGGTTTTTGAGCGCTTCCTGCATGGCCGCGTACGCTTTTTCTTTTTCGGTGGCCGCGGTTTCGCTCGAGTTCGCGGCCGCTGTCTGCAAGGCGACTGCATCGGTGGGGGAGCTGATTTCTGCCGCGATCGCCGTTGCGGGGGCGATTCCCGCGACAAGTGCCGCGGAAAGGGCGATACCCATAGTTGCTCGTCTTGCTCTTCTTGCGAGAATGTCGTTCATCTCGGCACCTCATTTCAAGGGTTGGCGACTCACTTGGTAGCACTAAGGTAAGTATATCAGGCGGTTTACCTGCTCTTGAATCTCGCCAGAAATAACGAGCTGTTTACTCGTCTTTTGGGGCGGCAGTACTATCATGATTCGAATTGAGTGTGAATGATGATAGGGAGCGCCTATACATGATTGAGCTGCTCAGGCGTTTTGGTGGCAAGTTTCGCCGCTATATGGTGATTGGCCCTGCGTGCAAGCTGATCGAAGTGATCTTTGACCTGCTTACACCGCTCGTGATTGCCCAGATGATCGATAAGGGTATTGGCGCACACGATGTCAGCGCCGTTATCCACTACGGCATGGTACTTGGCGCCATGGCTGTGATTGGCATCTCGTTTACGCTTGTCTGCCAAAAGATGGCGGCGCTGACATCGCAGGGCATGGGCACCGACATTCGCGGCGCGCTCTACAAGCACATCAACAAGCTGAGCTATGCCGAGCTCGACCGCTTTGGCACGCCGTCGCTCATCACGCGCATTACCAACGACGTTAACCAGGTCCAGCTCGCTGTGGCGCTGGGCGTGCGCATGCTCATCCGCTGGCCCTTCCTGGCGGTGGGCTCCATGTGCGCGGCCCTTGCCATCGACCTTAAGCTCGGCATCATCTTTTTGATCTGCACGCCCGCCATTGGCCTGGTGTTCTGGGTTGTCATGGCGCGCTGCATTCCGTACTACAAGCAGCTGCAGGCAAAGCTCGACCGCATCGCGCTTATCTGCCGCGAGGGCCTTTCGGGCGCCCGCGTGGTTCGCGCCTTCGTGCGCGAAGATCACGAGCGCGAGCGCTTTGCGCAGGCCGCCGACGACCAGGCCAATACTGCCATCGCGGTGGGCAAGCTCTCGTCGATTCTCAACCCCGTCACGTTTTTGGTGATGAACCTGGGCGTGTGCGCCATCCTGTGGGTGGGCGGCATCCAGGTCAGCGTGGGCGAGCTTACGCAGGGCCAGGTCATGGCGTTTGTGAACTACATGACGCAGACCCTCACCTCCATCGTGTACGTCGCCAATCTGGTCGTGGTCTTTACCAAGGCGAGCGCCAGTGCGTCGCGTATCAACGAGGTGCTCAACTGCGAGCCGAGCATCACCGACGAGGATAACGAGCCGGTCGCACTGCCCCAGGCACCCGCGACGGACGTCGACGCCCCGGTCTCCGCGCTGAGCTTGAGCCATACGAGCTTCTCCTTTGGCGCGGGCGCCGCCAACGCCGTCAATGACGTGACCCTGGAGCTGCCGCTGGGCAAAACGCTCGGCATTATCGGCGGCACGGGCAGCGGCAAGTCCACGCTCGTCTCGCTCATCCCGCGCCTGTACGATGCGAGCACCGGCAGCGTGAGCGTGATGGGCGCCGACGTGCGCACCTGGCCGCTCGATCAGCTGCGCCATGTGGTCGCGACCGTTCCGCAGCGCGCATCGCTGGTGAGCGGCACAATCCGCAGCAACCTGACCTGGCGTGACGAGTCGGCGACCGACGAGGAGCTCTGGGCAGCGCTCGATATGGCGCAAGCGAGCGAGTTCGTGCGCAACAAGCCGCAGGGGCTCGATGCCCCGGTCGAGGCGGGCGGTAAGAACTTTAGTGGTGGCCAGCGCCAGCGCCTGACTATCGCGCGTGCCTTGGTGGGTTCGCCTCAGATATTGATTATGGACGACTCCGCCTCGGCGCTCGACTTTAAGACCGATGCGGCGCTTCGCCATGCCATTCGCGAACGAAGCATGCGCGGTGCCGCCGAGGGCGAGCTGCCGCTGACCACGGTGATTGTGAGCCAGCGCGTCTCGACCGTGCGCGACGCCGACATGATCTGCGTACTCGACCACGGCTCGGTTGCGGGCCTGGGCACGCATGACGAGCTGTACGCGACCTGCCAGCTCTATCGCGAGATTTGCCAGTCGCAGCTGCGCCGCGAGGAGCTCGAGGGCCAGCAGGGGAGTGCGGCGCCCGCGTCCGTCCCAAGTCCCGCGTCCGCCCCGGCTGCCCCGGCATCCACTTGCGCAAAGGAGGGCTGCTAAATGAATCCGTACACTTCCTCCGGTTCGGTCGCCACGATGACGGCCAACGTGTCCGGTAACGATAGCCTCAACGACCTGGGCGACGGTCCGCGCCAGCCCGGCGATCCCGAGCGCTATCCCGTGGGTGCGGTGACCCGCCGCTTGCTGGGCTACGTTCGTCCGCACCGTTTTTCGTTTACGGCGTCGTTTGTGAGTGCCGCCGTTTCGGTAATCTTGCAGCTCTATACGCCCATCCTTATTGGCGAAGGCATCGACCTTATCGTCGCCGCCGGGCAGGTGGACTTCGATGCGCTGCTGCCGCTCGTTACCAAACTCGCGCTCGTCGTGGTGGGAGCAGCGGCCTTCCAGTGGCTGCAGGGCTATTGCGTCAACCGCTTGTCCTACGAGACGGTGCGCGACATGCGCGTGGAGGCGAGCGACAAGCTCAGTCGCATGCCGCTCAGCTTTATCGACAGCCACGCCCACGGCGACCTTATGAGCCGCGTGGTCAACGACGTCGACCAGGTGGGCGACGGTCTGCTCCAGGGCTTTACCCAGCTATTCACCGGCGTTATCACCATCGTTGGCACGCTCGCGTTTATGCTCTCCATTAACCTGACCATGACGCTCGTGGTGGTACTCGTCACGCCGCTTTCCATTTTTGCAGCCGGCGCCATCGCCAAGCTCTCCAACAAAAGCTTTACGGCGCAGCAGCGCATTCAGGGTCAGCTCGGTGGTCATATCGAAGAGTACGTAGGCGAGCAGAAGCTTGTCGACGCCTTTGCCTATGGCCCCAATGCGCAGCTGCGCTTTGATGCCCTTAACGCCGAGCTCTATACGGCAGGCGAGTGCGCGCAGTTTATGGGCTCGCTTTCCAATCCCGGTACGCGCTTTATCAATAACATCATCTATGCCGTGGTCGCTGTGATCGGCTGCGTGGGCGTGATCACGGGCGTGCCCGCGGCGCTTACGGTGGGCGGCGTGCAGATCTTCCTGTCCTATGCCAACCAGTACACCAAGCCGTTCAACGAGGTCACCAACGTCATTACGCAGGTCCAGACCGCGTACGCCTCGGCGCGCCGCATGTTTGCGCTGCTCGATGCGCGCGAGCAGGAGCCCGACGCGTCGGACGCTGTAGAGCTTACCGCCCCGCAGGGTGAGGTGACTTTTGAACACGTGGACTTTAGCTACGTGCCCGACCGCAAACTGCTGCAGGATATCTGCATCGAGGCTAAGCCCGGCATGCGCTTTGCCCTGGTCGGCCCCACGGGCTGCGGCAAGACGACGCTCATCAACCTGCTGCTGCGCTTTTACGACATCGATGCCGGACGCATCATGGTCGATGGCAGGTCTTCGCGTGACTACACGCGCGCAAGCCTGCGCCGCGCCTTTGGCATGGTGCTGCAGGATACGTGGCTGTTCGAGGGCACGGTGGCGGAAAACATCGCTTACGGTTGCCCCGATGTCACGCGCGAGCAGGTTATCGAGGCCGCCAAGCGCGCGCATGCACACAAGTTTATCGTGCAGCTGCCAGGCGGCTACGATACGGTCATCGGCGAGGACGGCGGCACGTTTAGCCAGGGTCAAAAACAGCTGCTGTGCATCGCGCGCGTCATGCTCACCGACCCGGCGATTCTGCTGCTGGACGAGGCGACCTCGAGCATCGATACCCGCACCGAGCTGCAGGTGCAGGCGGCATTCGACGAGCTTATGGCCGGCCGCACAAGCTTTGTGGTGGCGCACCGCCTGTCGACGATCCGCAACGCCGACTGCATTCTGGTCATGCGCGACGGCCAGATTATCGAGCGCGGCACGCACGACGAGCTGCTAGCGGCAGGCGGCTTCTACGCCGAACTCTACCGCAGCCAGTTTGCCCAGTGAGCAAGCCCGTGGGGCAAATTAATCAATCGACAGACGGTGGTTTACATCTGTCACGTAAGTACTAAGATATTCATCTAATAAATTGCATTAGTGGCTTTAGTTTTTGGGGAAACGAGGCAACGTGACTATGACGTGCTCTTTGGTGGTTAACAGCAAGAGCGGTAATACCAGGATGGTTTCGGGCGCGATCAAGCGCGCTCTGCAGGCTGCGGGTGTTGATTTTGTCCATGCCGCGGCGTTGAGCGACGATGCGGATGCAGATCAGGTTGCGCTCGAGGCGCAGGGCGCCTGCGCGGCCGACACGGTGCTCGTCGGTTTTTGGTGCGACAAGGGCGCGTGCACGCCTTCGGTCGCGGCGTTGCTCTCCGCTTTGCACGGCAAGCGCGTCTTCCTGTTTGGCACCTGCGGCTTTGGGGCCGATCAGAGCTATTACCAGCAGATTATCGACCGCGTGACCTCCAATTTGGCTGGAGATGCCGAGCTTGCGGGCTGGGCGATGTGTCAGGGCAAGATGGGCCCTGCGGTCAAGCAGCGCTACGAGGCCATGCTCGAGCAAGATCCCGACAACGCCCGATTTAAGATGCTGCTCGACAACTGGGTTGCCGCAAAGGACCATCCTACCAAGGAGGACCTGGACAACATGGCCGCAGCCGCCAAGAAGGCCGTGCTGGGCGAGTAGCTTCGCCGTCCGCGATCCTTCGTGCAAAACAATACAAATGTGAAAGCCTCGAAGTTCTCGAGGCTTTTTTCTTGACACTTGTAGGCGCAACCGTGGCAGGCGTTTGGGGTGACATTTTCCATTACCCCGATGACGAGACCGTCCTGGACGACACACTCGCATGCGTTCGCTGGATGTATTCAGAGTGGGACGGGCTTTCCGGATGGATGGGGTTTCGGAAAGTGTGTCCCGGAATTTGCCTTTGGAATGGGATGCGGTTTCCGGTTGAGGGCTCTGGTGGAAAATGCGACCCGGAATTTGCAATCGGAGTGGGATGCAGTTTCCCAACGGGGCCGTAAGCGGAAACTGCATCCCACTCCGGACGTGAATTCTGGGACACGGTTTCCGGATGCAAAAAAGGCCACAAGACGTGGCCTTCAACTTATATATGTTCGGCGATACACCCAAGACAAGCCACGCTCCAACAACAGGGCGTCTGTCCGGGCGGAGGTATGTAAGGTTCATCGCGAGTTCCGCACGCAAAGGGGGCCACTTAATGTGGCCCCCGTCTTGCGTAGGACTGTCCGAGCAGGGAACCTTATATGCCTCCGTCCGGACAGACGTTTCAGTTATGAGTGACCCGCTACTTGATCTTGGTCGTACCCGGTGCCAGGTTGGGGTCGGTCTCGTTGGCCTCGGTCTGGAAGTGCTCCGTATAGACGTTCTTGCCGTCGCGGAACATCTCGTAGTATTGCATCTTGGCGTAATCCTCGCGCGCCTTGGTGGCGGCTGCTGCGGCGGCGTCGTCACCGGTGACGTTGGAGGAGAGTGCCCAGCGCAGGCTGGCGTCCTCGTAGCCCACGGAGTTGATAGCAGGCAGCGACTCGCGCAGCGTCATGTGCGCCTTCTGGTAGTCGGTCAGCGGGGCGCCGATCAGCTGCATGAGTTGCGTGGACAGGTAGTTGGTGGACAGGTTGTCGACCTCACTCGTCTGGTCGCAGCCGGCAACGTCGTAGTTGGCCCAGATGATGTAGTCAGTCTGCCACAGGCGCTCTTGATGCGTGGCGTCGTCCTCGCCGGTAAACCACTTGTCGTTGAACTTGGACGGGAAGAACGGCTGGTGATCGCCCCAGAACACCACGACCACCTTGCGGTCGAGTTTGCTCAAGGCGTTGAGGAAGTAGCGAAGCGCCTGGTCGGACTGCTCGATGCACGAGACATACTCGTCGACATCGGAGAGCGTGCCGTCCTCGACGGTCTTGGTGTCCAGGTCGGTCGTGTCGATGTTCAGGTGCATCTGCTTGTCGACCGGCAGCAGGCCCGTGTCGTAGCCCGAGTGGTTCTGCATGGTCACGTCGAAGATAAACTGCGGATCGGCGTTCTGGTCGAGCAGCTCAAGAATCTTGTCGTAGGTAGCCTGGTCGGTCACCATGCCGCGTAGGGTGTCGGCTCCCTGGAAGTCGTTGATGGACAGGAACCGGTCAAAGCCAAAGTCCTTGTACACGTTCTCGCGGTTCCAGTTGGTTGCGTGGTTGGGGTGCATGGCCGTGGTGGAATATCCGAGCGACTTGAACTGCTCTGCCAGGTTCCCGGTCGTTTCCATGTTGTAGATGGTGTAGGGGTACACGCCCGAGCCCAGGTTGGCCATGGAGTTGCCGGTCATAAACTCAAACTCGGTATTGGCGGTGCCGCCGCCGTAGGCGCTCACGTAGAGCTTACCGCGGCTGAGGCAGTTGGACAGGTTCTTAAAGTACTGCGGGCCCTCGTAGCCGGCGCGCATGTTCTGGTAGATCGAAAGATCCGAGAAGGTCTCGTTCATGATGGCGATGACCGTGGGCTTCTCGCTATCGAACTGCTCCTTTGCGGCGGCGCGCTCGTCGCTCTTGGCTGCGTCGGACTTGTCGTAGGCCTTGGCGTACTTTTTGAGCGTGGCCTTGGCATCGTCGACGGAGTAGTCGGCGGGTTTGGGCGGCTTGATGGACTGCGCTGCGCTAATGAAAGCGGGCAGGTAGCCCTCGCGCCAGTAGCTCTCGAGCGGGCGCCAGGTGTAGACGGTGATGCCGAGGGTGTTGTAGTAGTCGATGAGCGTGACGTGTGCGGTCACGCCGCCCAGGCACAGCACCGCCACGAGCAGGTTGGTGAGCAGCATGCGCTTGGCGTTGGCGGCGCCCTTCTGACGGTGCGGTGCCACCAGGCCGGCGTACTCGCACAGCAGCATGGCGATGGAGGTAAGGCCCATGGACAGCACGCAGAACAGTGAGATCGAGAAGGTGTAGCCGGTGCCGGCGACCGCGGCGGCGGTGGAGATGGCCGAAAGGTCGCCCGGCTGGATGGGCATGGATTTAAACGTGATGACGAAGAACTCGGCAATGCCCAGGACAAAGAGGGCAAAGGCCAGGACCGCGGGAGCTGCGCCGTGGCGCTGGAACAGGAAGAACAGGCCGACCATGAGCGTGGTGATGATGGCCCACTCGAGCAGGATGCACAGGGGGTAGACCCAGGTAAAGTCGTGGTTGGACGAAACCTCCATGCCCAGCAGCGCAAAAACGCCGGCGAGCAGCAGGCACAGGACGGCGGCGACGAGCGGTTTGCCCACAAAGGCGCCGCGCAGGCGGGCGAGCTTGCCGGTGGGGGCGGGGGCGTCGGGCTTGGCGAACGCAAAGACGCGCGGGGCGATGCGGTCGCGGGCGATGCTGGCCCAAGCGCAGCCGGTGAGGATGGCGTTGGTCAGGATGAGCATCACGAAGGCGAGCGGCTCGTTCTGCGCGACGAGGCCAATAGCGCCCCAAATGGTCAAAAAGAGCTGGAACAGGCCGAAGGCGACGCTCCACCCAAGAGCGCTTTTGGCAACGGTGCCCGACTGAGCGCGAATGGCCTTGGCCTCGCGCAAAACAAGGTAGACGGTCGCCGCAAGACCGACGAGCGAGATGGCGGCAGCGAACATGCTGAGACTCCTCACAAACTTAAAACCTACGAAAGCGGGGGTTTACCCGATTGTTACCTAAATATGCGCTGCATTTGCGGGCTGCGCACAACAACCAGCCATATTAACGCGCATGTGCGGCGGTGTGGCGCAATGTAGTGGCGACCTGCGCGATAATGGACGGGAATTACACGGAAACGTAAAGGCTTCTTAAAGAATTGGCGAGGATAGAGCTATGGGCGAGCAGGTTTGTATGACGGGCGCCGAGTACTGCGACGGAGCTGCGGGCGTGGATACGTTCGGCTATCCAGTCGAGACTACGGGCAACGCGGTGCTGGACACGTTGGAGCGCCGTTCCTCCACGCGTGCCTTCGCGCGTGATGACGACGACCGACCCGTGGCGGTGACCGACGAGCAGCGCGCAGCGATTTTGCATGCGGCGAGTCGCGCGCCGTCGGCGGGCGCCATGATGATGTATTCCATCGTGAGCATCCGCGAGCAAGCTACGCTCGACCGCCTGGCCGACCTGTGCGACCATCAGCCCATGGTTGCCAAGGCGCCCTGGGCACTCATATTTGTGGTCGATTATGCAAAGTGGATCGATCTGTTTGAGCACGTGGGCTGCTTTGAGCCCGAGTTTGTCGAGCGCACGGGCAAGGCGCCCCGCCGCGCGCCGGGTTTGGGCGACTTTGCCATCGCGGCCCAGGACGCCGTGATCGCCGCGCAAAACGCCGTGGTTGCCGCCGAGGCCCTGGGGCTGGGAAGCTGCTACATTGGCGACATCGTGGAGAACGCCGAGGAAGTTGCCGAGCTGCTCGATCTGCCGCCCTATACCATGCCGCTGTCGATGCTCATCATCGGCACGCCCCGTAAGGAGCGTCCGGCCATTGCGCACCCCGTGGTGAACCTGGTGCACGAGGAGCGCTACTGCCGCGCGGATGCCGCGACCATGGACGCGCAGGTGGCCGAGATGGACGCAATGTTCCGTCCGCATGCCCGCGAGGTGGGGGAGCGCGTCGTGGACATCTATACCCGCAAGCACACGAGTCCCTTTATGGCCGAGATGAGCCGATCCATGGAATGGTGGTTCAAAAACTGGCTTGGAAAATGACGAATGTGACAAAGGGGCAGTCCCTTTGTCACATTCCATATCGCCGCGGTGGCCTAAAGGCCGTATAAATGTTTATTTAGCTGGGAAAACAGTGCCATTCAAACATGGGCCGATTACCTATAATTCCTTCGAACATTAAAGTTGGGAGGAAACCGGCTTATGGAACAAAAGGCCAAGGAGGCAGCCTCGCACGCTGCGATTCCTGTGAGCATCTCGGCGATGCTCGTCACGCTGGGCGTGGTGTACGGCGATATCGGCACCAGCCCTATGTATGTAACCAAGGCGCTCGTTGCCGGCAACGGCGGCATCGGAAGCGTGACGGAGGAGTTCGTGCTTGGCGCGCTCTCCCTTGTCGTGTGGACGGTCACGCTGCTGACCACCATCAAGTATGTGCTCATCTCGCTGCGCGCCGATAACCATGGTGAGGGCGGCATCTTTGCCCTGTACAGCCTGGTCAAGCGTTGCGGCAAGTGGCTCATCATCCCCGCCATGCTGGGCGGCGCCGCATTGCTCGCTGACGGCATCCTGACACCTGCCGTTACCGTTACCACGGCCATCGAGGGCCTGCGCACCATCCCGGCAGTCCATGCCGTGCTGGGCGACGATCAGGGCCGCGTCGTGGCCATCACGCTTGCCATCATCATTGTGCTCTTCTTGGTGCAGCGCATCGGCACGGCCAAGATCGGCCGTGCCTTTGGCCCCATCATGACGCTGTGGTTTCTGTTCCTGGGCGGTACGGGTCTGTTCTTTGTCTTCCAGCACCCCGCGGTGCTGCTGTGCCTCAACCCGCTGCGCGGCATCGGCTTTTTGTTGAGTCCCAACAACCATGCGGGCATCATGATCTTGGGCAGCTGCTTCCTTGCCACCACCGGTGCCGAGGCGCTCTACTCCGACATGGGCCATGTGGGTCGCGGCAATATCTACGCCACCTGGCCGTTCGTTAAGTGCTGCCTGCTGCTTTCCTATATGGGCCAGGGCGCTTGGCTTATGAACAACGCTGCCAACCCCGAGCTCATGGGCATTGCCGACCTCAACCCGTTCTACCAGATGCTCACCCCGGGCCTGCGTCCCTTTGCCGTCGGCCTTTCCACCGTCGCGGCCATCATTGCCTCGCAGGCGCTCATCACCGGCGCATTCTCGCTGGTGTCCGAGGCCAGTCGCCTGGACCTCATGCCGCACATGCAGGTCTTCTATCCTGCCGAGACCAAGGGCCAGCTCTATATTCCCATGGTCAACAACGTCATGCTTGTGGGCTGCGTCATCGTGGTGCTGCTGTTCCAGAGCTCGGCGCACATGGAGGCCGCCTACGGCTTGGCGATTACCCTGACCATGATGTGCACGACGCTGCTGCTCTTCTTCTACTTGCATGTCGATCGCGGCCTTAAGGTCGTCCCGTATATCTTTGTTGCGTTCTTCCTCATGCTCGAGGGCTTCTTCTTTGTGAGCTCGCTTACCAAGTTCTTCCACGGTGGCTATTTCACCATTTTGATGGCCATGCTCATCATGGGCATTATGGTGTGCTGGTACAACGGCACGGCGGTCGAGCAGCGCCAGTTTACGCTGCTGCCGCTGCGCAGCTACCTGCCGCAGCTCAAGCGCCTGCGCGACGACGACCGTTACGAGCGCATGAGCGACAACGTCGTGTACCTGACCAAGGACACCCATACCGACTACATCGACCGCGATATCGTCTATTCGATCTTGGACAAGCATCCCAAGCGCGCCCGCGCCTGGTGGTTTGTGAATGTCGAGACCATGGACGAACCGCACACCTTTGCCTATTCGGTCGAGACGTTCGGCACCGACTACGTGTTCCGCGTGCATCTGTACCTGGGCTACAAGATCAACCAGCGCGTCAATGCCTACCTGCGTCAGGTTGTTCAGGACCTGGCTGCCACCGGCGAGTTGCCGCCGCAGACGCATGACTACTCGGTCTACAAGGATCCGGGTAACATCGGTACGTTCAAGTTCGTCCTGATCCGTAAGCTTCTGGCGCCCGAAAGCGATGTGGAGCCCAGCGAGCGTACGGCCATCACGCTCAAGTACATCATCCGTCGCGCCGCCGGCACGCCTGCGCGTTGGTACGGCCTGGAGAACTCCAACGTGAGCTTTGAGTACGTGCCGCTGTTCACCAAGTTCAAAGCCGTGAACAAGATGCAGCGCCTGGCCCCCAACGAGCGCCCGTAGTCGACGCTCGAGGTTTGTCTGCGAACGGGCGGGCTTGTATTGATGGGGATTGAGTCCTGGGAGGAAACCATGGATGCAAAGGTGCTTGACGGTTGCGATCTTGCTGCCGAGATGGTGCGTGAGGCACGCGCCGATGCCGCCGAAGATCGGTTCTTTACGAATCGTGCCAACATGGACATGGCCGATCGCGTGATTTCGATCGTGGTGACGGTGCTTGTCGCGGCGTGCGTGTGCGCACTGCTCGCGCACGTGCTGTTTGTCTAACGACCGCAGGTTGCAAAGGCTTTACACTTGGAACCACCACAAGGGGAAACCACCACAAGGGTGCCTGTCCCCTTTGTGGTGGTTTTTGTTTTTGAGAGAGGGGCGGGACGCTGATGGACGTTCGTACGGACGGCGATATTGCCGATAGTTTTTGGTGGCGGCGCACAACGCTGACGCGCCGCACTCCTCTGTATGACGCCTGCGTATCGGTGGGGCTGCTGGTCGCGGCGACGATTGTGGGCGCGCTGCTCGACCATCCGGGTCTCGCGCCGAGCATCATGATCGTCTATGTGTTCGCCGTTCAGCTGTGCGCATTCTTTACCTGGAGTCGCCTGTATTGCTTGCTGAGCTCGGCTGCCGCCGTGGCGCTCTACAACTTTTTGTTTGTCGACCCGCGCTACTCGCTGTCGCTTATCGACCGCGGCTATCCCGGCATGTTCTTCATCATGTTCGTGGTTTCGCTTGTGTCGAGCTCGATTGCGTTGGCCCTGCGCCGCGCCTTGGCACAGGCTGCCGCCAGCGACCGCCGCACGCATATGGTGCTCGAGACCAACCGCATGCTGCAGCGGTGCGCCGATCAGCATCAGATCGTTCACGCCATGGCCACGCAGCTGGCGCGTCTTTCGGGCTGTCCGGTTGTGTGGTACAGCGCCGACGCCGAGGGCGATGACCTGCTGCCGCGTGCGACGTGCACGGCCGTGGGCGATGCCGCCCCGGTGCACGAGCTGGCGCCGCAGATGCCGCCGAGGCTCTCGGCGTCCGCCTACGTGGGAACGCCGCTCGACGCCACGTTTGGCGGTTCGGCGTTTTATGGCATCTACCTGACGGTTCGCACGGGCGACGGCTTCGTGCGCTCGGGCGACCCCGCCTCGGTGGTGGGCGTGCTGGCTATCGTTGCCGAGCCCGACGTGCTGACGCACGAGGAGCGGACACTTGCCGATGCCATCGTGAGCGAAGGCGAGCTGGCACTCGATCGCGCCCGCGCCATGGAGGCCCGCGAGGCGGCGGCGGTGCTCGCCAAAAACGAGCAGCTGCGCGCCAACCTGCTGCGTTCCATCTCGCACGACCTGCGTACGCCGCTTACCAGTATTTCGGGTAATGCCGACGTGCTGCTCGACCAGGGCTCGACCGGCACCGCCGTGCTCGACGCCCAGACGCGCCGCGGCCTGCTCCTGTCCATTCGCTCGGATGCGCAATGGCTCAACGCCACTGTCGAGAATCTGCTCGCTATCACCAAGCTCGAGGGTGGCGGCATGCGCCTGTCGACCACGCTCGAGCTCATGGACGATATCGTCGAGGAGGCGCTGCGCCACGTAAATCCGGCTGTGCGCGAGCACGACCTTAAGGTGGTGGCGTGCGATGAGCCGGCGCTCGTCAATGTCGATGCGCGCCTGATGGTGCAGCTGGTGGTCAATCTGGTGAACAACGCCATCTCCTATACGCCCGCAGGCTCGCATATCGTGATTTCGATTGGCGTCGACGATGGACGCGTAGCGTGCTCGGTGGCCGATGACGGCCCGGGCATTGCGCCCGAGGACCGCGAGCGGATCTTTGAGTCGTTCTACACCGCCAACCACGGTCTTGCCGACAGCCATCGCAGCGTGGGTCTGGGTCTTTCGCTCTGCCGCTCCATTGCGTTAGCGCATGGCGGTAGCATAGAGGTTGCCGCGGCGGATCCGCACGGCTCGGTCTTTACGATTGAGCTTCCCGTCGCTGACGTTTCGTTTGATAAGGAGTAACGCTGTGCCGAACTCTGCCGTAAAACCGCTCATCTTGGTTGTCGAGGACGACCCCGCCGTTCGCAACTTAATCGTTGCCGCGCTCGAGGCGCACGGCTTGCGTCATATGGCTGTGGAGACCGCCCATGCCGCCATCGCCGCTGCCTCATCGCAGGCACCGAGCATTGTGCTGCTCGATCTGGGCCTGCCCGATATGGACGGCGTTAAGGTGGTGGAGTCGGTGCGCGCATGGTCGGGCATGCCGATCATCGTGGTCTCGGCGCGCAGCGAGGATGCGGACAAGATTCGCGCGCTCGATGCCGGCGCCGACGACTACCTGACCAAGCCGTTTTCGGTCGAGGAGCTGCTCGCGCGCATTCGCACGACGCTCAGGCGCCTTTCGTATGCGCAAACGGGCGGCGTTGCTTCCGAGGGCTCGTTCGATACCGGTGAGCTGCATATCGATTTTGATGCCGGCATCGCCACGATGGATGGCGAGGAGCTGCATCTGACGCCGATCGAGTACAAGCTCCTGTGCCTGCTGGCGCATAACGCCGACAAGGTGCTGACGCACCAGTTTATCCTGCACGAGATTTGGGGCACGGCGACCAAGAGCGACCTGGCAAGCCTGCGTGTCTTTATGGGCACGCTGCGCAAGAAGATCGAATCCGACCCCGCGCATCCGCGCTATATCCAGACGCATGTGGGTATCGGTTACCGATTGGTCACCCAAGGCTAGATTGCCAACCACCATCCCACTATGAGTTGCGGTGAAATACGGTCTAAATTTGCCTAATTCCAGGCAAAGCAGTCCGTATTCCACCGCAACTTTGTTATTTGCCCTTGGGCTTGCTGGCGTAGAACTTCTTCTTTTTGGACTTGCCGTTGTCTGCCTGCGCGTGCGCGGGTACTGCCGTGCGAGGCTTGCGGGCCTCGGGGTTGCGCAGCTCCTCGACACGCTCGGCAATCTCCTCGGCGCTAAAGCCGACCTCTGCCATGGCGTCCTCGATGGGCAGGCGGCACACGATATAGCAGTGGTGCACCTTCTGGTTGCGCGCGAAATCCTCGGGGATGGTCTGCGCCGTAATGTCCTCCAGCACGACGCCCGCGCGTGCGAGCTTGCGCGTCTCGGGGCGGAAGCCACGCAGGTTGCAGCTAAAGATGGCGTGGCCGCCCTGTGCGAGCAGGCGCGATACGCCGGCCAAAAGCTCAACATGGTCGCGCTGGACATCCCAGGTGCGGCGGCCCATCTTGGACGAGTTCGAGAACGTGGGCGGGTCGACAAAGATCAGGTCCCAGCGGTTGCGCGTCTGGCGCTGGTCGCGAATCCAGGCGAGCACGTCGTCGCGCACAAAATGATGCTGCGGACCAACAAAGCCGTTCTGGCGCATATTGCGCTCGGCCCAGTCCAGGTAGGTGTTGGAAAGGTCGACCGTCACGGTCTCCTCGACGCCGCCATCGGCCGCATAGCAGGTGGCGGTGCCGGTATAGGCGAACAGGTTGAGGAAGCGGCGCGCCTGTTTGGCGTGCTCGCGCACCAGGTTGCGGGTGACGCGGTGATCCAGGAAGATGCCGACGTCCAGGTAGTCGTCAAAGTTGACGGCAAAGGTGAGCCCGCCCTCTTCGATGAGCGGCAGACGACGGCGCGCGATGTTGGCGCGCTCGCCCGATCCGCCCTTGCCGGCGCCCTGCTTGCCGTACTGCGAGCCGCCGCGCGAACGCATGCGGGCCTTGGCGTGCACATGCTCGGCCGGAACATCTAGGATGCGTGGCGCGATGGCCAAGATGTCGAGCATGCGGGCCTGGGCTAGTGCGGGGTCGATGGTCTTGGGCGCAGCGTATTCGGCGATGACGAGCCAGCGGCCCGGCGTTTGCGGACAGCCCTCATACAGGTCGATGGCGGCGGAGTAGTCGGGCAGGTCGGCATCGTAGACGCGGTAGCAGCTCACGCCCTCGCGCTTTGCCCACTTGCGACGCAGGCGGGCGTTCTTGCGCAGGCGGTTGGCGAACTGCTCGGACTCCGGGATGAGCACGGGCAGCGGCTTGCCGTCGCCCAAGTCGAGCGTGGCGGCAGGTTCGGACATGGGGGTGTCGGCGGCTTCGTCGTTGGCTTCGTTGGCATCCGCGACCTCGGCCTCGGCATCTGCGCTGGTCGCAGCTTCGAATGCCGCGGCGGCGTGGTCGAGCGAGGGCCAAACCTCAAGAGCCGCCTCCTCGTTATTGGGCATGACGGCGATGGAGCGCGCGGGCTCGGCGTGGAGCGCGCGGGCCAGCAATTCGTCGCGGGTGAGCGCGGCGACCGGTGCCGAAGCGAGTTCGGGCGCGCGGCGCAGCTCGCCGACCAGCGTCATGGCGTCGTGCATGAGCGAAAGCGGGGTCTCGGTGGTGTCTGCGACCACGGCGGCACCGGCGACGGCACCCGCATGGTCCAGCACGGTGGCGGGCTTGGCGGCGCAAAAGTCGACAAAACGCTTGTAGCCAGCGCTCTTGACCATGTGCTCGGCGGTCTTGCGGGCGGCGGGGTCGATGTCTACGGCCACGATGCGCGCCTGGCGCTCGCGCGCTGCCGCCTCGCGCTCGCGCGCCTCGGCAAGCAGCTGCTCCCACAGGACAGCGTCGTGCAGCTGCCAGCCCTCAAAGCCCCAGCGCTCGCGTGCGGCGCCCGGGGCGCGGTCGGTCAGAATGTTCACGGCCTCCAGCAGCAGACCGCCGCCGGCGCACGAGGCATCGATCAGCGTGGGAAGGGCTTCGTTTTCGTAATCGTCGGCCGTCAGCTCGCGCTCGCATAGTGCGGTCCAGCCGACCTGCGCCAGCACCAGGGCGGCGTAGTCGGGGCGCAACACGTGTGCGCCCTCGCCGGCACGAGTCGCAGCGGGCGGCAGACGCTTGAACAGCGGGTCGCCCGAAAGGTCCAGGCTGATGCTCGCGCGACGCTGACGCAGCGAAAGCAGTAGGTGAACATCGGGGTCGGCGGCATCGACGTCGGCACGACGTCCCGTGGTCTCGGCCAGGCGGTCGCACAGCGCGTCTTTGGCGCGCAGGGCCGAGAAGCGCGTGTTGCGCAGCTGCTCGGTCACGCCGCGGGCGGTGATGGCGATGGTGGCGCCGGGGCGGACGATGCTCTCCCAGGCGATGTCGTAAACGCTATCGTACAGTTCATCGGCATCCTGCGCCTCAAAGCGCCCGAGTACCACGAACACACGGCTCGCCAGGCGCGACCACAGACAGGCGCGGTAGCCTTCTTCGAGCTCGCCCTCAAATGTAGCGCGGCCCTTCAGCCGGCGAACATGCGAAAGCCCGAGGCGTTTAAGCTCATCGGCGAGTGCGGACTCAAAGCCCTCGGGGCAGCTTGCGTAAAATTCCATGGGTGACCTCTCTGGTTGCGTCGCTCCATTATATGATGGATGCTTCGTTTGCCCTTATCCTCGAAAGGAACCCATATGATTGATGCGTGTCCCGAACCCGCTGTGCTCTTTTTTGACGTGGACGGCACGCTGACGTCGTTCGATCCCGACAGCATGACCGACAAGGACTTTTCGGCGGTTCGCCCCTCGCAGGCGGTCGTCGAGGCGTTTCATCGCCTGCGCAATGCGGGTCACCAGGCATTTATCTGCACGGGTCGTCCCTTGTGGCTGATCGCCGATGGCCTGCGCGCGCTCGACCCCGCGGGCGTCGTTGCCATGGCGGGAGCGACGCTCGAGGTCGAGGGCCGCGTGGTGCATGAGGATTGCTTTGACGAGCACGTTATCGAGGAGCTTGCACGCCGTATGGCCGCGGCAGGGATTGAGGCCTTTTTCGAGACCAACGTGGCTACTTTTGCCTTGGAACCTGCGGGTGTTGAGCAGTCGTCTCTGATCGGCACTTCTGTGGTGCACAGCGCCGAGGAGATGCGCGTCGACGGCAGTCTGCGCGTGGGCAAGGTATGCCTCAATGTGCCCAGTTTGGCTCGCGTAGCCAATGATGACGGCTTTATCGATCGCGAGTTTGAGCTGTGCAACACCGGTGGCCAGAATCGCGAGCTGAGCCCCAAGGGCATCAACAAGGGCGTGGGCGTGGCGCGAGCGCTGACGTATCTGGGCCGCGAGGGAAATGCGCGCACCTTTGGCTTTGGCGATTCGGGCAACGACCTGGGCATGCTCGCCGCCGTCGAGACGGCCGTGGCCATGGGTAATGCCATGCCCGAGGTCAAGGCGGTCGCCGACTACGTGACCGACGATGTCGCACACGACGGTACCGTCACAGCGATGCAGCATTTCGGCCTCATCTAATGAATCCCGCGTTCTGACGTTTGCTCAAACTGCGACTCTTTGCTTTTGCATGCTCAATCGATTTATCAATCCAAACACTGAGGTGTTTATACCGTTCGCCGAGAAGATAAAAAACCGCAGCTCACGCCTTGATAAACGTAGGTAAAGTGTTTAGCAGTTTAACGCCCGTGTGCAAGCGAAAGGAATCAGGCAGATGGCAATCAAGGTGTTCGCTGACGGTGCAAACCTCGAGGGCATGCTCGACATGTACGAGAACGGCAACGTTCAGGGTTTCACGACCAACCCGTCCCTTATGAAGAAGGGCGGCGTGACGGATTACCGTGCGTTTGCCAAAGAGGTCTTGACCCACATCACCGATGTGTCCGTCTCGTTTGAGGTCTTTGCCGACGACGTCGAGACCATGGAGGTCGAGGCGCGCGAGATCGCTACCTGGGCCGAGAACGTCTACGTCAAGATTCCGTGCGTGACCACCAAGGGCGAGTCCACCGCCGAGCTGGTGCGCAAGCTTTCGGCCGACGGCATCAAGGTCAACGTCACCACCATCTTTACGCCTAAGCAGGTTGACGAGATGGTCGAGGCCGTTGACACCGAGACGCCGTCCATCATCTCGCTCTTTGCCGGCCGCATCGCCGACACCGGCGTCGACCCCATTCCGTTTATGACGGAGTCGGTCAAGAAGGCCGCCGCAAAGCCCAACTGTGAGGTCCTGTGGGCGTCCACGCGCGAGCTCATCAACATTTACCAGGCAGAAGCCTGCGGTTGCCAGATCATTACGGTGCCCAACAGCATCCTGGCCAAGCGCAAGAACATCGGTCGCGACCCGTACGAGGTCTCGCTCGACACCGTCCGCGGCTTTGCCAAGGATATCGCGGCGCTCGGTTTCCATATCCTGCCGTAGCGCGAACACCGACTGTACCGTGGGCTGTTCGCTCCGGCCTTTCCTTTCCCTATCGCTCACGCGCTCCGCGAGGGTCGCGCTAGGCAAAGGAAAGGCCGGGGCTGCCGGCACGAGCTTGCCAGTAGGTTCTGAGCTGAATAAGACTTAGCTGGTGCTGCCTCTTTGATGGGCGGCACCATTTTTGTTGCGGTATCTGCAAGTTTTCCCATTGGGTGAGAAAAACTTGCAAGTTCGACGATGGACAGCGGTGGTTCGTCCTTTGCTGTTACTTGCCCTGTACCATGGTGAGCGAGATCTTCTTGCGGTCGCGATCGACCTTTTCGACCCACACCTTGACCGTGTCACCGACGCGCACCACGTCGCTGGGGTGCTTGACAAAGCGGTTGGCCAGTTTGGAGATGTGCACGAGGCCGTCCTGGTGCACGCCCACGTCGACGAAGGCGCCAAAGTCGACGACGTTGCGCACCGTGCCCTTGAGCTCCATGCCGGGTTCCAGGTCGTCGATGGAAAGCGCCGAGCGGCTAAAGACCACCTCGGGTGCGTCGTCGCGCGGGTCGCGGCCGGGCTTCTTGAGCTCGTTGACGATGTCGATGAGCGTGAGGGTGCCGCAGTTCAGGTCGCTTGCCAGCGCCGAGATACTGCCCAGACGGCGCTCGATGTCGGGCACGCCGCCGCGGCTGAGCTCGCTGGCTTTAACGCCGGCGCGTTCCAGGACGGACGTGGCCACCTCGTAGCTCTCGGGGTGGACGCTCGTCGCGTCGAGTGGGTTCTTGCCGCCGCTAATGCGCAGGAAACCCGCGGCGTTGAGATATGCCTTGGGCCCCAGCTTGGGGACCTTCTTGAGCTGGCGGCGATCGGTAAAGGCGCCGTTTTCCTCGCGGTAGGCCACGATGTTTTTGGCCACGCTCGGCGTGATGCCCGATACGTATCCCAGCAGACTTGCGCTCGCGGTGTTTACGTCGACACCCACGCGGTTAACGACGTCCTCCACCACGTGGCCCAGAGTGCGCGAGAGCTCGGCCTGGTCAAGGTCATGCTGGTACTGGCCCACACCGATGGACTGGGGCGGAATCTTGACGAGCTCTGCCAGCGGGTCCTGCAGGCGGCGGCCCAGGCTCATGGCGCCACGCACGGTGACGTCCAGGTCGGGGTATTCCTGGCTGGCGAGCTCGGAAGCGGAGTACACCGACGCGCCGGCTTCGTTAACGATGGTGTAGCGAAGGCTGGGCGCCTGCTCGGCGATGAACTCCGAGACGACTTCCTCGGTCTCGCGGCTGGCGGTGCCGTTGCCGATGACGATGGTGTTGACGCTGTCCTTTTTGACGAGGCGGGCGAGCTCGCGCTTGGTGCCGGCGACGTCGTGGCGCGGCTTGGTGGGATAGACCACGCCGTGGTCGAGCAGCTTGCCGGTCTCGTCCATGACGGCGACCTTGCAGCCGGTGCGGTAGCCCGGATCGAGCGCGAGCACGCGGGCGCCGCGCACGGGGCGTGCCGAGAGCAGGCCCTCGAGATTCTTGGCAAAGACATTGATGGCCTCGGTCTGCGCACGGACGGTGAGCTTGGCGCGGGCCTCGCGCTCCAGCGAGGGGGCCATGAGGCGCTTGTAGCCGTCAGCGATGGCGGCGTCAAAGACGGGCGCGAAGACGCCCTGGCGTCGGGGCCAACGGCTGCCGAGGCGCGCCGTGGCGGCAGCGCCGTCGACGTTCACGCGCACGCAGAGTTTGCCCTCGCGCTCACCGCGGTCGATAGCCAGCACGCGGTGGTTGGGAATACGGCGCAGCGGCTCATCATAGCTGTAGTACGGCTCGTAGGGGGTCTTCTCGGCGGGGTCGGTGGCCTCGACGATGATGTCGGCGGTGTTTTGCGTAAAGGCGCGCAGGTCGGCGACGTTCTCGGGGTCTTCGGCCACCGTCTCGGCCACGATGTCCGCCGCGCCGGCGAGCGCCTTCTCGGGCGTGTCGAAGCCGGCTTCCTCGTTGACGTAGGCCGCGGCGGTGTCGAGCGCGCTGCCCTTGGCCGAGGCCTGCATGATGATCATGTTGGCAAGCGGCTCCAGGCCTGCCTCGCGGGCCTTCTGTGCGCGGGTCATGCGCTTTTTGCGGTAGGGCTTGTAGAGGTCCTCGACACGCTGGAGCTGCGCGGCCTCGCGAATTTGCTGTTCGAGCTCGGGCGTAAGTTTGCCCTGGGCGTCGATGAGCAGAAGGACGTCCTCTTTGCGCTGTTCAAGATTGCGCAGGTAGGACAGGCGCTCGTCGAGTGCGCGCAGGGCGACGTCGTCCATTCCGCCTGTGGCTTCCTTGCGGTAGCGCGAGATAAAGGGGATGGTGTTGCCCTCGTCGATGAGCTTGACGGCTGCCTCGATGTTGGCGGCCTTAAGGTTGAGCTCGCGGGCAAGCTGGGCGATAAGATCCATGGGACTCCTTGCGTTTAAGGTGCGTTTGCAGCACAGGGCTACCAAGGATACCACCCGTCCCAAAAGGCTGTTTTGGGGCCGCGCCACGAAAACGGCCTATCTACTACGTTTTACCCGTAGGGGCTGACCATGCCTGGTTTTTCCGAAAATCGGCAAGTCGTCTACCTGCGGTTTTTATTTCGCGAAATTTGGCATGGTTAAGGGCGATCGGTTAAACGTAGTAGATAGGCCCATTTCGTGGCGAACGAATCAGACTGAGGTGCAAAATAGCCCCCGCTCCAGAAAAATCGTCGGCAAGGTAGCAAAAGGCCCCGCGGGCAGGAGGCTGCTCGCGGGGCAAAGAAGAGGGGCTTGTTGGCGGCGGGCCAAGGCGCTCGGCGGGGAGTTTGCCGCGACCCGCTCTTAAGGCATTACAGCTCGACGAGCTGGCCGGTCTCGGAGGCCTCCTTGATGGCGTTGAGAAGCGTGAGCGTCTTGACGTTATCGGCGGGGGTCACGACGGGCTCGACCTCGCGGCGGACGACCTTCACAAAGTGCTTGAGCTGCATCTTGTGCGGCAGCGCCGGGTCCACAGCCGGGATCTCCATCTGCAGCGGCTTGTGCCAGTTAGAGGCGCCGTCGTAGGAGAACTGGTGCAGGCGGGGCAGCGACAGGGCGCCCTTAGTGCCGCCGATAAAGTAGGCGTCGGCGTCGAAGGGGCGGTACTGCGGATCCTCGCGAGCGGTTGCCTCCCAGTTCCAGGGGCTGGCGGTGGCGTCGGAGATGGTCATGCTCGCAAGTGCGCCATCGGCAAAACGGACGTTGACCACGGCGGAGTCCTCGGTCTCAAAACCGCGGGCGGCGCTGGACTGCATACCCTGGACGGCAACGGGCTCGCCCAGCAGATAGCGGAGTAGATCGACGTCGTGAACCAGGTTGACCAGGATCGGGCCGGCGCCCTTCTTGCGGCGCCACTCGACATCGAAATACTCGTCGTTCTTATAGATCATGTAGTGGAAGCTCGAAACAGTAAGCTTGCCCAGCTCGCCGGACTCGATGATCTCCTTGGCCTTGTTGACGAAGGGGTTGTGGCGACGGTGCTGGCCCACGAGCACGGGCACGCCGGCGGTCTCGGCCTCGGCGGCGAAGGCCTGGGCATCCTCGAGATCGTTGGAGATCGGCTTTTCGACCAGCGGCACGATGTTGCGCTTTACGGCCTCGCGAGCAACGCCCAAGTGCAGGTCGTTGGGGGTGGCGATAATGACGGCCTCGGGCTTGACCTCGTCCATCATCTGGGCGGGATCGGTGTAAAACGGCACGCCGGCGGCCTCGGCCGTGGCGCGGGCGCCCTCAAAGGCGTCGGCGATGGCGACGAGCTCGGCCTCGGGCTCCTCGGTGACAAAGCGGATGTGGTTGCGGCCCATGGCGCCGGCGCCGATAACGGCAATGCGGACGGGGTTGAGCTCAGACATTTCGACTCCTTAATATTGTTGACCGGTGGAATGCGACAAAGGGGCCGTCCCTTTGTCGCATCGGTAAAACTAGGCGGACTTCTTCTTGCTGTCGGAGACCATCATGTAGACGGTGAGCACGACGGCGATGGCGGCGATCACAATGGCGCCGTAGAAGGACTGCTGGTAGGCGGCGCTGCCGGCCTCGGCGTGATACAGCACGGCGGTGATGGGCTGGCTGATCCAGGTGGAAGCGGCGTAGCCCAAAAACATGATGCCGTAGTTGACACCGATGTTGCTGGTGCCAAAGGCGCCGCCGGTGAGCGGCGGGTAGATGACGAGCAGGGCGCCAAAGCTAAAGCCGAGCAGGGCGAGCGCCACAAAGAACATACCCTGCGTAAAGCTCATCGACATGATGACGAGGGCGACGATGGTGACGACAAGGCTGATGAGCAGCGACTTGTAGGCACCGAGCTTGTCGATGATCTGACCAAAGGACAGACGGCCGACCAGGTTGGCGCAGGTGTTGACGGAGACGACCACACCGCCGAGGGCGACGGCAGCGGCGCTCGTGGGATCGGCGAAGAGCTGGACGGCGGCGATGGAGGCAACCTTGCCGACGAGCAGGGTGCCGGCGGTGGCGGCAAAGGCGAAGGTGACGATGAGGACCCAGAAGCGCGGGGTCTTGACCATCTCGCCCGGGGTGAGGTCGCCGAAGGTGCCGGCATGTGCGCCACCCTTGGGGGCCTCGAAGCCCTCGGGCAGCCAACCGGCCTCGGGGGCCTTCAGGAACAGGGCGGAGGCGGCGATCATCACAAAGAAGATGACGCCGAGCGCCTTAAGGGCGCCAAAGATGCCCAGGCTCGGGATGAGCAGCGAGGCGAGCACCGGGGACAGCACGGCGGGACCGGCGGTCGAAGCAGCGAGGGTGATGCCGGAGGCGAGACCCTTCTTGTCGATGAACCACTTTTGACCGGTGGTGAGCGCGGGGTTGTAGCCCAGGCCGTTGCCGATGGCGGCGACGAGCGAGAACCACAGGTAGAACTGCCACGGCTCGGTGACGGTGCCGGACATGAACCAGCCCAGGCCGTAGCACACGGCGGCGGCGATAACGACGTTGCGCGGGCCGATTTTATCGGAGATGCGGCCGGCGAAGATGCCCGTCACGGCCATGATGGTCTGGAAGACGGGGAAGGCCCAGGTAAGGGCGCTGGACCACTCGGGATAGACGGCGAGCAGGTTCTTGCTTACGACGGAATACAGCGCGATGGAGCTGATGAAGAACATGGTGACGCACGCGGCGGAAAGCACGACAGCGCGACCCTTGTTGGAGTTGGTGGAAGCCATTGGACTCTTTCTAATCGATACGGGGGAGGAGCGGGCGTGTCCGCGGGGCCTCCCTGTCAGGTTGGTTTACTGGTCAGTTGGCTTTGCGACGCCGGACTCATCGGACCAGAGCTCGACACCCTTGTTCTTAAGGTAGTTGTCGGCATAGGCGCGACGGCCGCCGGGCTTGGCGGTGAGGTCGCCCATCATGTTGGAGAAGCCGCCATCGACCTTGATGGCGTCGCCGGTGGTGAAGTCCGAGCGCGTGGACGCCAGGAACATGACGGCGTTGGCGATATCGCTCACCTCGCCGATGCGACGCGTGGCGATCAGACGGCTGCGGCTCTTCTCGACCTCGGGGTCGGCGTAAAAGCTTGCCGACATGGGGGTCTTGACGAAGCAGGGCTCGACGCAGTTGGAGCGCACGCCGTAGGGGCCCCACTCGGCAGCCAGCATCTTGGACATCATGTTGACGCCCGCCTTGGTGGAGCTGTACACGCCCGAGAACGTCTCGGGGGAGTGACTGGCGACGGTCGAGATGTGTACCAAGCGGCCCTGGCCGGCCTTGATCATCTCGCGACCAAAGCGCTGCGAGGTGATGAAGTAACCGGTGAGGTTGACGTTGAGCACCTGCTCCCAGTCGCTCAGCGGCAGGTCCTCCATGGCGGCGAAGCGCAGGATGCCGGCGGTGTTGACGAGAACGTCGACGCGGCCGAAGTCGGCGATGGTGGCATCGACGGCGGCCTGAACCTCGGCCTCGTCGGTGGCGTTCATCTTGTAACCCTCGGCGTGGATGCCAAACTCGGCGGCGAGGTCGGCGGCTGCGGCCTTGACCTTCTCTTCGTCCAGGTCGAGCAGAACGACGTTGGCGCCATTGCGGGCGAACTCGCGGCAAATCTCGACGCCCATACCGCCGAGCGCGCCAGTCACGGCGCAGACATCGCCCTCGAGCTTAAGCCAGTTGCTCATAGGAACTTCCCTTCTTGTCTTCTTGTGCCTCCCTGTGGGTCGCTCCCATTAACCGACCCACGTGGTTTTCGCTGGTTATCGTATGCTTTGCATTTGCGCAGGTGAATTGCATATTTGTTAGAATGGCGTTAACCGTAGGTTTATAGCTTGCAAGACGATGCGCCTTTAATTGAGTGTGTGACCTGCCAAAATAACCCCTTCGGCAGTTCATTGCCATGCGTCTGGAAACAGGAGATTGACGTGTACGATCGACGACTCGAGGCCATATCGGCCGCCGCGGAGCTGGGAAGCTTCTCGCGCGCGGCGGCAAAATTGCGCGTGTCGACTCCGGCGCTCGTCAAGCAGGTGTCGGGCTTCGAGGCCGAGTTTGGTATCACGTTGTTCGAGCGCTCGCATTCGGGCGTCAGAGTGACGCCGGCGGGTGCGTTACTGGTAGACGACGCGCGTTCGATCATGCGCCAGTCCGAGGATGCCCTTCGCCGTGCCCGACGCGCGGCGGGCGATGGCGGCGCGGTGCGCCTGGGCGTGTCGATGATGTGCCCGGGGCGCCAAACGCTGTCGATGTGGTCGGGCATCCACGATCTGGAACCGTCGCTGCGATTTGAGATCGTGCCGGTAAGCGACCTCTACGACGAGCGCGAATCCGTCATGCGTAGCCTCGGTCGAGAGGTGGATGTGGTGCAGTCGAGTTTTTCGACCCCGCGCTGGGGCGATGCCTGCCAAAAGCTCCGCATTGTCAACGTGCCGTTTTATATTGACCTGCCGCGCACGAGCCCGCTGGCGCGCAAGAATCGCATTACGGTCGCCGACTTGGAGGGTATGCGTCTGCGCGTGCTCCGCCACGGCAACGACGCTATGGACAGCCTGCGTATCGATCTGTTGGCCGACGGCGGCGTAGACGTGATCGACGTGGACAGCTTTGACTTTGCGCTCTTTAACGAGGCAGAGGAAAAGGGCGACGCGGTGCTCACCTGCGGCGCATGGTCGGGGGTGCACCCGGCCTTTGTGGGCGTGCCGTTCCTGTGCGGGCGAGAGGTGCCGGTCTTTTTGCACTATCCGCTCGAGCCCACCCTCCAAGTACAAAAATTCGTCAACGCCATGGCCCAACTCCTCAAGTAGCCAAAAGAGTCCCGTCCCAAATTAGCTACCCTTTGCTACGGGTTTAGCGGTCCTCGCGTTGCGGCCCGGCTGCCTCGGCTGTCTTTACGCGGTTCTTATCGACGTACATGTTCTTGTCGGCCTGGGAAAAGAGTTCGCGCATGGTAGGCGGCTCGTCAAAATCGCTGGAAAGCGCATAGCCCACCGCGTAGCTGATGGGCATATCGGGGTGGACTTCGGAATACTCGTTCACGTTCGCGCGAATCCGAGCGAGACAAGATTCCACAGCGGCTCGGTCGGCATCCCGCAGCACCGCGATAAACTCATCGCCGCCGTCGCGACCCACAAAGCACGTCTCCGACGCCACACTTCCCAGTTGTTGGGCAAAAGAGCGAATGTATTCATCGCCCTTCTCATGGCCGAAGTTGTTATTGACCATATGCAGATTGTTAAGGTCGAAGACGCACACCGCAACGGGCTCCTCCGCGGAGACAGGCTGCTCCTGCCCCAAGATCTCCTCGCACTTGTTCTTGTTGGGCAGCCCCGTGGCTTCGTCGAGATAGACTTTGCTCTGCAGTTCGCGATTGAGCGCGGCGGTGCGCACCGCGCGAACGAGTTCGACCGCAAAGGTCGCCACCAAGCCCACGATGTCGATGATCACCAAGCCCTCGAGATAGTTGAGCGCCGACGCCTTCTCCTGAGAGTAGTCCTCTGCGAGTCGCGTAGCATCGTCGCAAATGCCAAAGAACTCCTCGCTCATGGAGATGATGTCGGTGTTCTCATAGCCGACTTCGCGCACGCGGATGATCTCGGTGCAAAGCTCATCAAAATAATTTGCAAGCTCGGTCATTTTTGCCTGATACTCATCGTCGTCGAGACGGACGAGGTTGAGGTCGTCACTTCCGTAACGCAAACCGTTGATGTATGAATCCACGGCTTTGAGCAGGTCATCTTGAGGCTGGCCCGCATCCTCGAGCTTAACGATTCGCTGCGTGGTACCGCGCACCAGACCGGCGTAGTTGACCACACGCGCCGTGCCCTGGATATCGGAGACGAGCAGCATAACATTGATGAAGAAGAAGATGAGAACTGCCGTGAGCACCATCATGAGCAGGCGCACCGCCTGGCCGGCCTTCTTGGCGACAGAAGTATTCACAAGTTCACTCCCCTAAATGACAAAAGAACAGGTAGCACGCAGTGTGCTGAAATTCATGGGTGGTTAACTCTACCATATGGGCCAGCAGCCTCAAACTGCAGCAGACGCTCGTCCAAATTGGCGTGACGCTTGCCTTGTTGTTCTTGACCTGGCCGCGCTATCGGACATGCTTCTGGTCTTGGATCACCATGGGAAAGCTCATCCCGTTTTGTGCGTCTAGAGTGGGATGCGGGGTAGCGCGCAGAGATGTGGTGTAAGAGGCGGGGCATGCCCCGCCTCTTCCCTTTCTTGAAAGGGAGGGGACACCGC
>NZ_JADNJQ010000012.1 GCF_015555045.1 Collinsella aerofaciens
GCCGGCCGTAAGCCGCGGAAGCGACACCCACATTACCCGGCCGTGGCCCGGTCCGGGCCCGGCACATCTCTATCAGTCGTTCCCCGCGGCCCCTCCCGCCCCGGCGGCAACACGTCCCGGGCCCTCTACGGGGCAGGGGCTGACGGCCGTCCGGGGCGGTCGGCCAGCGACCACCGGTACGGCTCAATCGTATAACCATGCAACGGAAAAGAGCCGCCCTTTCGGACGACTCAAACTGTAATGGGGCTAAAAAGACTGGTGGAGTACATGGGCTGGCGGATCGGCGCGTCGATGCGGGTGCCGTACCCGCCGTTTGTTTCCAGACTGTGTATCTGCGCGTTGGGGAAGCCGTCTCGCGCGCACGCCATGTTGTCAATGGGTTACAGTATGAACGGCGGCTATGTTTCCGCCAACGCACGAGAGAGTCGTCAACAAGGAGGATGCACGACGATGCAGCGTGCCAAACAGATATCGGAGTCTATTGAGCTGGGCATCATCTTGGCGCTCGCCGGTGGCTTTATGGACGTGTATTCGTACATTGGGCGCGACCATGTTTTCGCCAACGCGCAGACAGGCAACATCCTGCTCGTGGGCGTGAGCATCTCGGAGGGCAACTGGGCACTTGCGGAGCGCTACTTCTTCCCTGTGGTGTCGTTTGCCGTGGGTATTATGCTTGCCGATCTGGTACACGAGCGGTTTGGCAGCGTGATTCACTGGCGTCAGGTGACGGTGTTCTTTGAAGCCGTCATCTTGCTGGGCGTGAGCTTTATCCCGGGCGGCAATTTCAACCTGCTCGCCAACTGCCTCACCTCGTTTGCCTGCGGCATGCAGGTCGAGAGCTTCCGCAAGATCCACGGTCACGGCATCGCTACGACCATGTGCATCGGCAACTTGCGCAACGCGCTGCAAAACGTGGACGATTACATCATCACCCACAGGCGCGGCTTTTTGGAAAACGGCCTGCTGTACTTTGGCGTGATCTTTACCTTTGTGTTTGGCGCCGTGTTGGGCAACTGGTGTATTGAGCGCATGGGCCTGCACGCCATCGTCGTGGCGAGCTTGCTGCTGTTTGTTGCGTTTGCCATCATGTTCATCGACCGTGAGCGCGACTTGCGCTTACGCTGGAAGGTTGCGGCCGAGGCTTGGAAAGAGGGCTGTCGAAAGTAACCGAATGCGGCAAAGGGGCTGTCCCTTTGCCGCAATATTTTTCATCACCTGTTGAAACGCTTTAACAAATTTGACGTTCTCACGCGTTTTTTGTTTCAAAAGCGTTAGGATGGGACTCATAGCGTGGGGCGTAATGGGTGCCCCGCACACGATGGGAGGCTATCAATGGCTAATCGTTTCGTTCTCAACACCATTTCTTATCATGGTTCCGGCGCCATCAAGGAGATCCCCGGCGAGCTCCAGCGTCGCGGCTACAAGAAGATCTTCGTCTGCTCCGACCCCGATCTGGTCAAGTTCGGCGTTACCGCTAAGGTGACCGACGAGCTCGACGCTGCCGGCATCGCTTGGAGCCTCTACTCCGAGATCAAGCCCAACCCCACTATCCAGAACGTCAAGGACGGCGTCGAGGCCTTCAAGGCCGCCGAGGCTGACGCTATCGTGACCATCGGTGGCGGCTCCTCCATGGACACCGCTAAGGCCATTGGCATCATCATCAACAACCCCGAGTTCGCCGATGTCCGCAGCCTCGAGGGCGTTGCTCCCACTAAGAACCACGCCGTGTTCACCATCGCTGTGCCGACGACCGCCGGTACCGCTGCCGAGGTGACCATCAACTACGTCATCACCGACCCCGAGAAGGTCCGCAAGTTCGTGTGCGTCGACACCAACGACGCCCCCGAGGTCGCCGTCGTCGACCCCGACATGATGGCTTCCATGCCCGCCGGCCTGACCGCCTCCACCGGCATGGACGCTCTGACCCACGCCATCGAGGGCTATACCACCAAGGGCGCTTGGGAGCTCTCCGACATGTTCCACTTTGAGGCCATCAAGCTGATCAGCGAGAACCTACGCGACTCCGTTGCCGAGGCCAAGTCCGGCCAGCCCGGCTCCGGCCGCGAGGGCATGGCCCTTGGCCAGTATGTCGCCGGCATGGGCTTCTCCAATGTTGGCCTGGGCATCGACCACGCCATGGCTCACACCCTGTCCGCTCACTACGACACCCCGCACGGCGTCGCTTGCGCCATGCTGCTGCCGATCGCCATGGAGTTCAACAAGCCGGTTTGCGCCGAGCGTCTGGCCAAGGTTGCCGTCGCCATGGGCGTTGACACCACGGGCATGAGCACCGACGAGGCTGCCGACGCCGCTATCGCCGCCGTCAAGCAGCTTTCCGCCGACGTGAATATCCCGCACGTCTGCGAGGCCATGAAGGCTGACGAGATCGAGGTCCTGGCCAAGGACGCCATGGCCGACGCTTGTTTCCCGGGTAACCCGCGCGAGGCGACGCTCGACGACGTCATCGAGCTCTTCAAGAAGATCTGCCCGGCTGCCTAACTTGGTTCGGCGGGCCCCTGCCCGTTAGCCCCACAATCGTCCTCGGACATGTCGGAAGCCCCCGCTGCGCACTTCGTGCGGCGGGGGCTTCCTCCGTCCTGCGGAAAGATTGTGGGGCAAACGGGCAGGGGCCCGACGGCTCGTTATCGTGGCGGGCGCAGTTCTGAAGAGCTCGATGGGTCATCTCGCTAGGTAAAAAGATGGTTCGCGGTGGTATTGTTGCTGTGGGTTTAATTCGATACGAAAGGGTGACTTTGGTGTCCAAGATGGATTCTACGCTCTCCTATATTACTGACCAGTTGAAGGCGCTTACCTCGATTGCTTCGCCTACGGGCTATACCCGTGCGGCGACTGATTATCTGATGGAAACGTTGCGCGATATGGGCTTTGGGCCCGAGCGTTCTAACAAGGGCAATGTGCTCGTTGAGCTTGGTGGTGAGGGTGAGCCGCTCGTACTGGCGAGCCATGTCGATACCCTGGGCGCCATGGTGCGCTCCATTAAGGACAATGGCCGCCTGCGTCCCACGACGCTTGGTGGGCACCAGTGGTCTACGGCCGATGGCGAGAACTGCACCGTCTACACGCGTGGCGGCAATGTGTACACGGGCGTGGTTCTCAATACCGAGCCTTCGGCGCATGTGGCCGATGAGCCGGTCAAGACCATCGAGAAGAACATGGAAATCCTGCTCGACGAGAACGTTGACAGCAAGGACGATGTGCTCGAGCTGGGTATTCAAACCGGCGACATCATCGCTATGGATCCGCGCACCACGGTAACGGAGAGCGGCTTCATCAAGAGTCGCTTCCTTGACGACAAGCTGTCCGCGTCGATTCTGCTGGGTTTGGCCTGCGCTGTCGCCGACGGCGAGGTGACCCTTTCGCGCAAGGTTTCGCTGCTCTTTACGGTGTACGAGGAGGTCGGCCACGGCGGTGCCTTTGTGCCGGCCGACACGCGCGAGATGATCAGCGTGGACATGGGCTGCGTGGGCGACGACCTGGGCTGCACCGAGCGCATGGTTTCGATTTGCGCTAAGGATTCGGGCGGTCCGTACAACTACGACCTGGTAACCACGCTGTCCAACATCGCGCGCGAGCTGGAGCTCGATTACGCCATCGATGTGTACCCGCACTATGGCTCCGACGTCGAGGCCACGCTCTCGGCCGGCTACGACATTCGCCATGGTCTGATCGGCCCCGGCGTGTACGCGAGCCACAACTACGAGCGCAGCCACATCGACGGCGTGCGCAATACCTACGAGCTGGTTCGCGCCTACGTTCAGCGCTAACGATGCAGCGGCCTCGGCTGATACAGTAGTACCGACTGAGGCCGTCCTCTCTAAGTTGCGGTGAAATAGGGACTGTTTGGCGGTTTTAAACGTTTAAACAGTCCCTATTTCACCGCAACTTATGAAGGGGATGGGACTACTTGATGGCGGCAGTCACGGTGCCGCCGCCGAGGACGATGTCGCCGCGATAGACGACGACGGCTTGGCCGGGGGCGATGGCTCGCTGCGGCTCGTCAAAGGTCAGCAGCATTTGCCTGTCTTCGTCACGCGTAAGGGTCGCTGCCTGGTCTTTCTGACGGTAGCGGTATTTGGCACCTACGCGAATGCCGCCGGCGTCGAGCTCCGCCTCCATACGCTCTGCCGGAGCGCTCCAGATCCAGTCGTTTGCCGTGAGCGCTGTGGCCGCCAGGTCCTCGGCCTCGCCCAGATGCACGGTGTTGCTGGCGGCATCGACGCCCGTCACATACACGGGATGCGCCATCGCGACGCCCAGGCCCTTGCGCTGGCCGATGGTGTAGCGCAGCGCGCCGTTGTGGTGCCCGACCACGCTGCCGTCGCGCCACACAATGTCGCCCGGTGCAGCGGCATGTCCGCAGCGGCGCTCGATATAGCCTGCGTAGTCACCGTCCGCGATAAAGCAGATGTCCTCGCTTTCGGCCTTCTGGGCGTTGGTAAAGCCCTGCTCGGCGGCTATGCGGCGCACGTCGCGCTCTTTGTCCAGGCCAGCCAGCGGAAAGATCGTGTGCGCCAGGCGCTCCTGCGTAAGTGAATACAAAAAGTAGCTTTGGTCCTTTTTGGGGTCCTCGCCGCGATGTAGCTGCCAGGTGCCGTCTGCCGCCTGGCTTGTTTTGGCGTAATGTCCCGTTGCGATGTAGTCGCAGCCCATGTCCAGCGCCGCATCGAGCAGTGCGCCAAACTTAATGTGGCGGTTGCAGATAATGCACGGGTTGGGCGTCAGCCCCTCCTGGTAGGCGTTCACAAAGCGCTCGATAACACTGCGGTCGAAGGTCTGCTGCAGGTCGAGCACATGATGGGGTATCCCCAGACGCTCGGCGACCGCCTTCGCGTCGGCGATGTCGCGGCCGACCTTACTCATGCCCGTGGCGGGGTCGGGTGCGGGGCAGGTGAGGCGCATGGTGGCACCGACGCATTCGTAGCCCTGGCTTTTGAGCAGGTACGCGGTCACGCTGGAATCGACGCCGCCGCTCATGGCGACGAGCACGCGCTTGTTGTGCATGGGGAGGTTCTCCTTGGTGGCATGTGGCCAAAAAAGAAAAGCGGCGCGGGAGGCTGGTTCCGCGCCGCAGACATTGTAGCAAGTTCGGGCGTCGTGTGGGACACCCTAACGAGATGGGCTCAGGCGGCCAGAAGAGAGGGTAGACCGGCGTGCCTTGGGCCTATCGACAAGTGACGGGCCCTTAGTCCTGGAAGAGCGCCGTGGACAGGTAGCGCTCGCCGGTGTCGGCAAGCAGGGCCACGATGGTCTTGCCCTCGTTCTCGGGGCGCTTGGCCAGTTGCAGTGCGGCCCACACGGCGGCACCGGACGAAATGCCCACGAGCACGCCCTCCTTGTGGCCCACGGCGCGGCCGGTGGCAAAGGCGTCGTCGTTCTCGACGGGGATGATCTCGTCGTAGACCTGGGTGTCGAGGACGTCGGGCACAAAGCCGGCACCGATGCCCTGGATCTTGTGCGGGCCGGCCTGGCCCTTAGAGAGCACCGGTGAGGTGGCGGGCTCAACGGCGACGACCTGAATCTCGGGGTTCTGCTCCTTGAGGAATTCGCCCACGCCGGTCACGGTACCGCCGGTGCCAACGCCGGCGACGAAAATGTCGACCTGGCCGTCGGTGTCGTCCCAGATCTCGGGGCCGGTCGTGGCCTTGTGAATGGCCGGGTTGGCGGGGTTCACAAACTGGCCGGCGATGATGCTGTTGGGAGTCTCCTTCTGCAGCTCCTCGGCCTTGGCGATAGCGCCCTTCATGCCCTTGGAGCCGTCGGTGAGCACGAGCTGCGCACCGTATGCTTGCATCAGCTTGCGGCGCTCGACGGACATGGTCTCGGGCATGGTGATGATCACCTTGTAGCCGCGGGCGGCCGCCACCGAGGCGATGCCGACGCCGGTGTTGCCGCTCGTGGGCTCGATGATGGTGTAGTCGCCGCCGCGCACGAGCTTGCCGGCCTTCTCGGCCTCGTCAATCATGTTCTTGGCGACGCGGTCTTTAACGGATCCGGCGGGGTTGAAGTATTCCAGTTTGACGAGCACGCGAGCCTTGAGGTCCTCGTCGGCCTCAAAGTGGGTGAGCTCCAGAAGCGGGGTGTGGCCGATAAGCTGATCGATGGACGTGTAAACCTTGCTCATGGTGAACCTCCAAAGTGTTCAAGTTGCTGGTTGCCGTATGGTTTTACGGCGTGTCTAGCAGCCAAACCCATAAACCTTATAGGTTGTTCGTTTTGCTGTTGGCAAGCATAGTAGACAGTAAAGCCTAGTAACGCAATAGGAAATAGAAGATTATTACGAGTCGATTAACCATCTTGACCGGAACGGGTATTTTCAAAACCAATTTTTCGGCTAGAATTTCTACGGACTAAATGACCGAAAGGCAGCACTATATATGTTGGTTTCTACTAAGGGCAGATATGCCCTGCGCGTTATGGTCGATCTGGCCGAGCACCAGGCGGCCGGTCGCATCCCGCTCAAAGAGATCGCGGCGCGACAGGGGATTTCCGAGAAATATCTCGAGAACATCTTGGCTACGCTCGTACGTGCCAACATGCTCTCGGGTATGCGTGGCAAGGGCGGCGGCTACGTGCTCACGCGCCCGCCCGAGCAGTACACGGTGGGCGAGATCTTGCGTCTGACCGAGGGCAGCCTAGCACCGGTCGCATGCCTGGACGGCGACTGCAAGGGCTGTTCGCGTTCGGACGAGTGCCCCACGCTCGACGTGTGGAAGAACCTGGACAAGCTCATCAACGACTACCTCGACGGTGTGACGCTCGATCAACTTGTCGCTCCCAACCATGGCTACGACTATGTCATCTAACCCACACCTGCATTTGGGGACGGGGTAGAAATGGTAGATTCTCTCGTCCTTTGAGACTTGACAAATAAGAAGGCCGCCCATTTTTTGCGATGGGCGGCCTTCGTTTTGGGTCGATATGACGGTTCGTATTGAACAGTTCTAGCCCTCGGCGATGCTGTCGAGAATGCTGCGCATGATGGATACCAGGATGCTGCCCATAAAGGCCGATCCAAAGCCGGCAATGGAGATACCCGCGCCCAGCAGATTGACCGACAGGTAGCTGGCCAGCTCGAGCATAAAGCTGTTGACTACGAGCTGAAAAATACCAAGCGTGATAATAGTGAGCGGCAGCGAGATGACCGTCAGGAACGGCTTGACGAGCGAGTCGACGATGTTGAGGAACAGTCCCACGAAGGCAAAGCAGACCCAAGCCTCGGCAAAGCCGAAGGGTTGGATACCGGGGACGAGGAACGTGGCGATCGCGATGGCGATCGAGGTGAAGAGCCAGTTAAGCATAAAGCGCATGGCGTGAATCCTTTCTTGCGCCGGGGTTGCTGGCGTCGCGTGAAGCGGCTTGCGGCGGCGACTTGGATGGTTGCGCGGGCGCGCCGCGGTGTTTGGGCGCCCATTGTCTCAAATATTCGTGGAGCTTACGTGCGCATTCGGTTTCTAAACGGCGTTCGTCCTGAAAAACGTGCCGCTGGCAGAGAGTCTTGTCGCTTTAGTTTGGTGGTGTGCTACACTGCTACGGGCAAATAGCCCATGCATAGTTTTATTGCATATTACGGGCGAACGATGCCCGATGTCAGTATCAACTTCGATGCCTTATGGCGGGTTTGGCGGTGATCGATGAATATCGAGAACATGTTTGACAAGCCTGATGTCAAGCAGCTGGTCCACGCATTTAGCCTTTTGGATGACGAGAACGATATCCAGGCGTTTTTAACCGATATCTGCACGCCGCGCGAGATTTGCGATCTTTCTCAGCGCCTGCAGGTCGCGCGCTATCTGGATGAGGGCGAGCCCTATGTTGAGGTTCAGGCCCGCACCGGCGCTTCGTCCACCACGGTGAGCCGCGTGTCCAAGGCGCTCAACGGCGAGTACGGTGGCTATCGCAAGATCCTCATCAAACTGGAGGATGGCGAGTAGGCCAGCGGCAAAAATAAATTGCGCAGAACCGTCCCTTCGGGGGCGGTTTTTTGATCCCTCGGGGACGGGGGAAACGGATCACCGGGTTAGACTGACCCCCTCGTTGATCCGTTTTCCTCCGTCCCCAAGGGATCAAATCTGTTGGCGTGGGGCAAATCTGTCCGCGTGGGCGGGTAGGATGGATGCATTGATTATTGCGAACGGTTTGAGTGGAGGACCATGCCTGTTCGAATCTATACCACCAATACCGGTACGGACTTGAGCGATGCCGAGGCGGCGTTGCTCGCCGACCTGGTTGCCCGCCACGGGCGTGCTGTATTGCTGGCGCCCTCGTTTGCCGAGCTCGACGTGTGCCGTCACGATGCTGCGGTTGCTGGCGCCTCGCTGGGCGTTGACTACAAAACCCCAGCGTCGTGGCTCCGCTCGCTGTGGGAGCTTATGGGCGATGGCCGCAGCTTCGTCGACAACATGCAGCGCCAGATGCTGTTCTCGGACATGATCGCCCGTCGCGACGATGCCGACCTGCAGCCGCTTTCGCGCAGTCAGGGTACGGTGCGCATGCTCGCGCGCATGGCCCGCGATGTGCTGTCGGGCGTAGCGGGAACGACGGCCGAGCGATGCCGTGCCAACAATTGCCGGCCCGATCCCAAGAGCGACGCCGAGGCTCGCGTGTTTGAGCTGTTGAGTGCCTATGCGAGCGGCTTGGACCGTCGAGGCATGGTCGAGTCCTGCGAGGCTGCTGACCTTATGGCCGACGCTTTGGCCGACAGCCTACCGGCGTGCGCCCGCGCGGTATGTGTGCGCGGCGTCACGTCGTTTACGCACGGCCTGCTCGAGTTGCTGTCCGCCGTGGCAAACAACGGGGGAGAGGTCGTTGTGCTGCTTGCCCGCGAGCAGGCGGCAATGCGCGAGGACCTGGCTGCTGCCTTTGATGCCCGCGGTGTGCTGTTTGAGGCCGCGCCGCTGGGGGAGGGTGCCGCCGCGCCCCAGACTGCCTTCAAGTCCGCCGCTCAGCCTGCCTTTATAGAGGTTGCCGGCCCTCACGCCCATGCCCACGCCTATGTGGATGCAATCGATGAGCTGGTAAAAACGTGTGAGGACGTCGCGGTCGACGGCGGTGCCACGGCGTCCGCGGACGCCGTGCGCGTGCTCGTGGTGTCTGTCCGGGCGCCCCAGCTGTTCGGTGAACTCGCTGCCCGTTTGGCGGCGCGTCACATTGCTGCTGAGACAATCGAGTTCACGGCGTTTTCCCAATCCATCGCGGGCAGGCAGTTCACGGCGCTCGCCAATCTGATCGAGCGCATGAAGGCCGCCGACGAGGGCACCGCCTCCAAGACCGAGTGGTGGCCCGCGCCGGAGCTTACCGACTGGATTTACAGTCCGCTTTCGGGTGCCGACGCCGCCAGCGCGCGCACCTTCGACAAGAACATGCGCCTGTCGCGCGGCAAGACCGCCATGGCCGTCAAAAGCCTGCTGCAGAGCGTGCAGGGCCAGGTCAGGGGCACGCGCAAGGCCGCCAGCGATGAGAACTGGTTTAAGAACGTGCCGTGCGTGGTCTCGGACGTGTTCCAAGCGCTGTGGCGCGACAAACCCGTGACGGCGCTCAAGGCAATGCTCGCCGTCGCCGAGGCGTTGCCCGATCGCGCCCTTGGAGGCTTTGACGGTCAGGCTCGTCGCCAGGCGGAGACCGCCCTACTGCGACATGCCATCGACATCCTTATGAACGACGCCCGCGCGCTCGACGTGTCGCAGGCCGCGACCGTGCCCGTGCTCGACGGCGTTCGTACCAAGGTGGACAAGCGCAGCGCCGCATACGATTACGAGACCTACGAGGTCGACCGCACGCCGCGCGCCCAGGTGCGCTTTGCGTCGCTTGCCGATGCGGCAGCCCTGCGCCCCGCCAGCTACGATGCCGTGCTGTTTGCCGACGTCGACCTGGACAGTTATCCGCTCTCACATGAGGAGGGCCCGCTGGCCACGCTGACGGCAGAGCTGGGGCGCAGCGGCGTGACGCTTGAGCCCGCGGCCCTGCTGCGTGTGCGCTTTGGCCGCGCGATGCAGGCCGCGCGCGGTCCGGTTGCGCTTGCCCGCGTGACGCACGATCGCCAGGCACGCGAGTGCTACCCGGCTGCCGTGTGGACCGAGCTGCGGGCGCACGCCGAGGCTGCCGGCGCCGCCCAGGTGACATGCGTGGGCGAGGGCGGTATCGTCGCCGATTTTGATCCAGCGGCCGGCGAGGGCATCGAGTGCAAGCGCGTCGCGTGCGAGGCTCCTCAGCATTTGAGTGAGGCGGCTGTGCCGTACCTGGTCCTGCGCCGCCGCGATGGCGAGGACGAGAACGCGCCGCTCGTGCCGCGCCTGACGTCCGCCTCGCAGATTGAGGCGTACTCGACATGCCCGCTGTGCTGGTTCGTGTCGTATCGCGTGAAGCCCCAGTCCATCGACGCGGGCTTTGGCAACATGGAGAAGGGCAACTTTGTCCACGACGTGCTGGAGCACCTGCATGCCCGCCTGCCCCAGGAGGGCATGGAACGCGTGACGCCCGAGAATCTGCCACGCGCTCAGGAGCTGCTGCGCGAGGTCTTTGACGAGACGTTGGCCGAGCACGCCGGCAAGCGAGGCACGGAGGGCCCGCTGGTGCCGCTTTCTGCGGTGGAGGAGCGCCAGGTGGCCGAGATTTTGCCGCAGCTGGAGGGCGTGCTTGCCTACGAGTCCGAGGCACTTGCCCCCTTTGCCCCGCGCTACCTGGAGTTCGCCTTCAACGAGCTCAAGGTCGAGTATGCCGGTTGGCCGCTTGGCGGGCGCATCGACCGCGTGGACGTGGACGCCGAGAATCGTGCCGTGGTGATCGACTACAAGCATCGCACGGGCGTTGAGGAGTTTAAGCTCGCCGACCCCACGGTGCGCGACGAGGAATCGGGTACGGCGCCCATCGACGATCCGCGCTGGTTGCCGCCCCATACCCAAACGCTCATCTACGCGCAGGCCATGCGCCGGGCGCTGGATTTGGACACCCGCGCGGCGCTCTACTTTTCGACCAAGGGCGGCAAGCCGGCGCTGCGAGGCGCCGCGAGTGCCGAGCTGCTCGAGGAAGAGCGCGGCGACGGTCGCATCCCGGGCCTCAAGAAGGGCTTTCCGGGCGAGGGCGGCAGCATGGACTTCGACGCCCTGCTCGATCGTGTGGAGGCCGGCATCGCCGAGCGCCTGCGCGAGCTCGAGGCGGGCAACGTTGCCGCCGTCGACCCGATGTCGGCTCAGGCCGCGCATGCGCGCTGCTCGTATAACCACGAAGGAACGTTTGTAAGGAGGGACGTGTAGACCATGGATCTTTCGACTTTGATGCCGCAACAGCTGCGGATCGTCAAAACGCTCGACCGTCCGCTGTTTGTCTCGGCGGGCGCCGGTTCGGGCAAGACCTTTACCCTTACGCGCCGCATCGTCTACGCGCTCTCGCCCGAGTCTGGTCCGTTCGTTGAGCATCTGGACCAGGTGCTCGCCATTACCTTTACCAAAGATGCCGCGGCCGAGATCCGTGACCGCGTGCACCGCGCGCTCATCGACGAGGGCATGGACGAGGAGGCTCTGACCGTCGACGATGCGTGGATCTCGACCATTCACGGCATGTGTTCGCGCATCCTGCGCGCGCATGCGCTGGAGCTGGGCATCGACCCCGAGTTCACGGTGCTCACCGATACCGACGAGCTTATGGACCAGGCTGTTGAGCATGTGCTGGCCCGCGCGACGGCGCCCGATGCCGCCCCCGAGCTCGCGGCATCGCTCAAGGCCCTCTACGCCTGGTATCCCATGGCGGGCGAGGGCGGCCCCTTTGGCGCCGGCACCACCATCAAGGGCCTGGTGCGCGAGCTGCTGGAGCTCTCGAGCCAGCTGCCGGGCGGTATGGACGACGTGCGCGTGGCGCGCGGCCAGGCCGATACCTCGGCACTTGCCGATGCCTATCGCGCGGCGCTGGGCGTAAGCAAGGCCGCGACCGAGAAGGCACAGATGGCGCTCGATGCCATCGATGCATTCGAGGCCAGCGGCAAGACCATGGCCGATGCGGCGCGACTCATGATGTCGTGCACCATGCCGCGCGCGAGCAAGGCATTCCCTAAGGAGCAGGTCGAGCTGCTCAAGGCCGAGGCCGCCGATGCATTTATCAATATCGTGCTGGCCTGCGGTGGTCCCGCGCTCGATGCACTGGTGGGCTTGGCCCGCTCTGTAGAGGCCGAGTATCGCGTACTGAAGGCTGCCCAGTCCGCCCTCGACAACAACGACTTGCTGCGTATGGCCTACGAGGCCCTGCGCGATTACCCAGCCATCCGAGCGGCATACGAGGGCCGCTTTAAGATGGTCATGATCGACGAGTTCCAGGATACCGACCAGATGCAGGTCGACCTGATCCGTTACCTGACCGGCGCGGGGGAGCGTGCGCTGTGTACCGTGGGCGATGCGCAGCAGTCGATCTATCGCTTCCGCGGCGCTGAGGTCGAGGTGTTCCGTCGCCAGGAGCGCAAGGTGGGCTCGTCTGCCGCGCCCGAGGCGACTGCCGTGACTGACGCCCCCGCCGGCGAGCTCGTCAAGCTCGTGCGCAACTTCCGCAGCCATGACGAGGTGTTGCGTTACGTGGCACGCGTCTTCGACGGCGATGACGGCGGCCTGATGCAGGGCTTTTTGGACCTTGAGGCGAGCGACGGCCGCAAGGACACGCTGGTGGCAGACGCCTCGCGTCGCCAGGCCCTCTTTGTTGCCGGCGGCAGCACGCAGGAGCGCACACAGGCCAAGGCCCGTGCGATCGCCGAGCGATTCCGCGCGCTTGCCGATGCCGGCCAGCCCCAGGGCGGCATGGTGCTGCTGCTGGGCCGCATGACCAACGCAGACGTCTACGCACAGGCCTTCCGCGACCAGGGGCTCGACTGTGTTATCGCAGGCGGCTCGGTCTTTGCGCAGGCTGCCGAGGTGCAGACGGTGCGCGCCCTGGTTTGTGCGCTCGCCAATCCGGCCGATACGGCGCAGGGCCTTATGCCGCTGCTCGCCTCGCCGATGTTTGCGCTGGGCGCCCAGGAGTTTTTGGCGCTGGCGACCAAGCTCGATAGCGAGACGGGGGAGACCTCGCGCCGGAATATCGACGTGGGCATCATGAGCGATTCCGATGTGCCGGGTTTGCAAGACTTGCCGCTCGTGACGCGCGCCCGCGAGGTGCTGCGGTATGCGCTTCGTCGCGTGGGCCGCGATTCGTTCGCCGCCATCGCACGCGACGTGGTCAACGCTTCGGGCTGGTTCGTGCGTCTGGCGCAGCGTGGCCCCGAGGGCAAGGCCATTGCCGCCAACGTGCTCAAGGCGCTCGACGCTGTGGCCGAGGCGGAGGCCGAGTTCGGCAACTCGCCGCGTTCCATCGCGCTTGCCTTCGATCGCTTCCTAGCGGGCAAGGAAGCCCCGGGTGCCCTCAACGAGGAGGGCGACGGCGCGGTGCGCATCATGACGGTGCATGCCTCCAAGGGTCTGGAATATCCGGTCGTGGCGGTCGCCGAGTGCTTTGGCGTGCGTAAGTCCTCGGGTGCGGCACAGATGGGTCGCGTCGAGGGCGGAGCGCAGGTCGTGGCGCTGCCGGCACGCTTCGACGGCGTTAAGCTCGCCGACGGAACCTTTGTGAAGGGCGACGACGTTAAAAAGCAGTTTGAGCATGCGTTTAAGGGCAAGGGCACGTCGCTGTGGCTGCCGCCGGAGCTCATGGAGGACGTCTGCGCGACGGGTTCTCCCGCCGAGGCATTTGCTCGCCTGCGCAACGACGACCTGCAGCTTTCGCTCGAAGAGCGGGCTCGTTTGCTCTATGTCGCCATGACGCGTGCGCGCGAGCTGGTGATCTTGGCGATGGATGCCGGCGTGAGCCGTGGCAAGGTGACGGCGCCGACCTTCGACGTCGAGACCGATCTGACCTATGACGTGCTGCGCCGTATTTTGCCGACCGACGCTCTGGACATGCCGCAGCTCGATGCCGACCGCCTGGTGTTCGACAACTCCCGGCCGGGCGACTACGAGCTCATTTCGCTTGCGAACTTTATCTTTGGCGAGCAGGCGTTTGAGGCCAACGCTTCGCTGGATGCCGAGGGCAGGCTTGTTCGCGGCGATGTCGATACAGATACTGCCGACGATTCGGCCAGTACAATCGTCCCCGGTCCTGCCGACCTCGATCCCGATGCGTTTGAGCTCGTGTATCCCCAGGCGGCGGGCGTGCGCATGGGCACCTGCCCGTATCCGGAGCGCGATTCGTACAGCTACTCGTCAATTGCCGCGGCACTCCATGCCGAGACGGAAGACCGTGCCGCCGAGGCTCGTGTTCCCATGGACGAGTCCGGCGATGATGCAGAGTCGGATGGCTCGGAGATGACGGATGCAGACGTGGCCGCTGTCGAGCCCGCCGGCAATCCCATGGCGCTGGGCTCGGCCTTCCACGCCGCCTGCCAGTGGCTCATCGAGATGGGTGCCGATGCGTTGCCCGCCGCGCGTGCCGATGCGCTGGCACGCTTGTGGCGCCTGACGCCGGAGCAGCGCGAACGCTTCGACGTTGCTCTGGACCGCTGGCTCAAGTCGGCTGTTCGTGCCGATCTGCTCGCGTGGCCGTGCGTTCGCGCCGAGGTGCCGTTCTTTTCGCTGGGCTGCGAGGACGAGGACATCGCTCGCTACGGTGCCTATGCCGAGGGCGCCATCGATGCACTGGCCACCGACCCGGCCGATCCGTCACGCGCCCTGGTCATTGATTACAAGACGGGTGGCACGCAGGATGAGACGCCGGAACAGCTGCTCGAGAAGCACGCCCTGCAGGCGCGCGTCTACGCCGACGTGTTGCACAAGGCGGGCGTTGAGGCGGTGACGGTCAAGTTCGTTCGCGTGGAGCAGGCGAATCCAGCCATCTTCGTCGAACCCGCCGAGCCCCAAGTAGTCACCTACAATCTCTAGCCCTCAGATAACTTGCGGTGGAATAGTTCCTGTATTGCGGTCCAGGTGGCCCAAGCGGGAACTATTCCACCGCAACTGCAAGAGGAGCCGTGTTGGTTTGGCTAGGTTCGGGTGCCGTCCGCGCCGTGCGGTAAAATCGTTCAGTCAGAACACGAACCCGCATCGGAGCTCATCACATGGCATTCGTCCATCTGCACAATCACACTGTTTTCTCCATGCTCGACGGCGCAACCCGTATCCAGGATATGGTCAACCGCGCCGTAGAGCTGGGCATGCCCGCCGTGGCCATTACCGACCACGGCTACATGTATGGCGTGCCCGACCTGGCGCTGGCCTGCGACGCCGTCAATCACAACACGCCCGAGTACAAAACCTGGAGCCACGACAAGGCCTTCTTGGAAAAGGACCGCCGCGACGAGCTGGTGGAGCCCGACCCCGAGGCAAACCCGCGCGAGCATGCCCAGTACGTCAAAGACATGGCCATGTGGGACGAGAAGGGCAACATCGACGAGCTCAAACCGCCCCTGGTCATCAAGCCCATCTTTGGCTGCGAGGTCTACTTTACGCCGGACGAGACCCTTGCCCGCGACCACAAGCCCGAGCTCTACCATATGATCCTCCTGGCCAAAGACCAGGAAGGCTACGTCAACCTGATGCAAACGGTCTCCGAGGCCGCCGTGCAGGGCTTTTACTACAAGCCGCGCGTGACGCTCGACAACCTGCGCCGCCATGCCAAGGGCATGATCTGCACGAGCGCCTGTATCGCGGGCATCATCCCCAAATACATCGACCGCGGCGACATGGAAGGCGCCATCAAGTGGGCCGAGACCTTCCGCGACACCTTCGACCCCGGCGACTTTTACATCGAGATCCAGGAACACGGCATCACCACCGACAACGGCCTGACCGACGAGCAGATGGACCGCACGCTCATCGATATCGCCAAGCAGGTGGGCGTCAAGGTCATCGCCACCAACGACTTCCACTACCTGCGCCGCGAGGACGCGCCCGTGCAGGATGTCATCATGTGTATTGGCATGAACGCCAAGGTCGATGACCCCAACCGCATGCGCATGACCGGCTCGGAGTTTTACATGAAGACCGAGGAGGAGATGCGGGCGATGTTCCCGTATTGCCCCGAGGCCTGCGACAACACGCTCGAGATTGCCGACAAGTGCTACGTCGAGCTGGACTGGGACTCTATCATCCTGCCGCGCTTCCCGCTGCTCGATCCCGGCGAGACGCACGAGAGCCAGTTCCGCCGCGAGTGCGAGAAGGGCCTGCGCCAGCACTATGGTGACGACTGGGCCACGCGCGAGATCGGTGGCGTCAACATCAAAGAGCGCTTTGAGTACGAATACAAGGTCATCTGCGACAAGGGCTTTGCCGCCTACTTTTTGATTGTTGCCGAGTACGTGCAATGGGCCAAGGACAACGGCATCGGCGTCGGCCCCGGCCGTGGTTCGGCCGCCGGCGCTATCGTCGCCTACGCCATGAACATCACTGCGTTCGACCCGCTCGAGAACGGCCTGATGTTCGAGAGGTTCCTGTCCCCGCAGCGTACCGAGATGCCCGATATCGATATGGACTTCGACGATGAGCGGCGCCTCGAGGTCGTGGAGCACGTTCGCCAGCTCTACGGCCCCGAGAAGGTCACCCACGTCATCACCTACTCGACCATCAAGGCCAAGCAGGCCATCAACGACGCCGCGCGCGTCCTGGACTACCCGGTCTACATGGGCCAGCGCCTGTCCAAGATGGTTTCGAGCGACCCCAAGGTCAAGCTCAAGCAGGTGCTCGACAAACAGCCCGGCAAAGAAGATCTGTTTAACCCCGATTTTGCCGAGGCCTATAAAAAGGACGACGACGCCCGCCGCATCATCGACACGGCGCTCTCGATCGAGGGCCTCACCCGTGGCGAGGGCGTGCACGCGTGCGCCGTTCTGATCTGCCGTGACCCCGTCAACGAGCACGTGCCCACCAAGCTCGATACCAAGGGCGGCGTCGAGATTACCCAGTACGAGGGCCATACCGTCGCCGACATGGGCCTGCTCAAGATGGACTTCTTGGGCCTGCGTACGCTGACGGTTATCTCCAAGGCCAAGGCCAACATCAAAAAGAACTTCGGCATCGACATCAAAGAGGAAGAGATTCCCTTTGACGACCCCGAGATCTTTAAGCTCATGGGCTCCGGCCACACCGCCGGCGTCTTCCAGGTCGAGTCCGCCGGCATGACGGCCACGATCAAGAACATGAAGCCCACCGAGTACAAGCATGTCGTAGCATTGATCGCCCTGTACCGCCCGGGCCCGCTGGGCGCCGGCATGGTTTCGTCCTACATCAACCGTATGAACGGCAAGGAGCCGGCTGTCTCCTACGACGACCGTCTGGACGACATCCTGGGCGAAACCTACGGCACCATGGTCTACCAGGAACAGGTTATGCTCATCTCCGTCGAGATGTGCGGCTTCTCCAAGGGCGAATCGGACTCGCGTATCCGTAAGCCCGTGGCTAAGAAAAAGATTAAGCTGCTCACGTCGACGGTGCTCCACTGGGAGGATGGCTCGGACGAGACCACTTACGACCACTGGATGAATGGCGCTATCAAGAACAACTACACGCGCGAGGTCGCCCAGAAGATTTGGGACGATGTTCTCGAGTTCGCATCTTACGCCTTTAACAAGTCGCACTCCGCCGGCTACGCCATCCTGGTTATGCAGACGGCATGGCTTAAGGCGCACTATCCGCACGAGTACATGGCGGCCGTTCTGACGTCCTACACGGGCAAGACCGACAAGATCGTTCACTACGTCTCGGCGTGCCGTCACGACGGCATCCCCGTGCTGTCGCCAGATGTTAACGAGTCCGGTACCGAGTTCACGGCTACCAAGGAAGGCGTGCGCTTTGGTTTGGCCGGCATTCGCGGCGTGGGCACCGGCGTGGCGCAGGCGATTATCGCCGAGCGCGAGGCGGGCGGCCCGTTTAAGACACTGCACGACTTTGTCGAGCGCGTGGACTCGAGCCAGGCCAACCGTCGCGTGATCGAATCGCTCATCAAGGCAGGTGCTTTCGACTCCACGGGGTATCCGCGTCGCCAGATGATGCACTTCGTGGACAAGAACAACCCCGAGAACATCATCGATGCAGCGGTAAAGCGCCAGAAAGATCGCGCGAGCGGCCAGACGTCGTTCTTCGATATGTTTGGCGACGTTGAGGGCTCGGGCTTTGAGGTGAGCGTGCCCGATCCGGATGGCCAGGAGTGGGACCGCCACCTTAAGTTGAGCCAGGAGAAGGAGGTTCTGGGCATCTATGTCTCGGACCACCCGCTGCGCCCGTTTGAGTATGCACTAGCCAAGGCACGCGACTTCTCGTTCTCGCAGATCGATACCGGCTACGAGGTGCAAAACCCCACGGGCGGTACCATCAACCAGGAGATTCCCGAGGGCAAGGCGCTGTGGTGGGCCGGCATGGTCTCGAGCGTGTCCAAGCGCGTGACCAAAAACGGCGACCCCATGGGTATTGTGCAGCTCGAGGACATGGAAGGCGAGGCCACGGTCGTGGTGTTCCCCAAGACCTACAAAGAGGCCGAGGGATACCTGTACGGCGAGGTCGATCCCGAGACCGGTGCGCAGCTGTCTGATGCGTTTGTTCGCATTAAGGGCAAGCTCGAGCGTTCGGACCGCGGCGACCAGATCATCGCGCAGGAGATCGTGCCGCTTGAGCTTAACGAGGAGAACAACAAGCCCAAGGTGTTTGAGGTCATGGTGCCCAACAGCCGCTTTAGCCAGGGCAATATGGCGCGTCTTGCCACGGTGCTTACCGCAAACCCGGGCGGCGACCGCGTGGAGATCTTTATCGAGCAGGTGGACGGGCGCGTACTGCGTGCCGAGGTGCCGGCCAAGGTCAACGCACGCTCGATTCCGCTGCTGGCAGAGGCAAAGGCGATTGTGGGTAACCAAGGCAGAGTGACGGTAATTTAAGGACGGCGTTGGCGGGGTAGCTAATTTGGGACGGGGCTATTTTAGCTACCCTTTGACTGACGGCGAATGAGTCGGGGTCGGAATGCATCTCAACCGACATATGGGGGTAGCTAAAATAGCCCCAAATTAGCTACCCTGGGTGCGATTGGAGGAAGTGATGGCGCAGGGGACGTTTGTGCAGGCGCTTCGTAAGGAAGCGGCGCTCAGCGGCACCTTTATGAAGGGGCGTTCGCTCATGCTCAACGGCGCCGTGCTGTCGTTTGAGGACTCCGGTTCGCGCTTTTCCAAGAACGTGACGATCGAGGGTACGGTGCGCGGTTCGCGCGGCGACCTGTACAAGACGCACGTGGCGCTCGACATGGACGAGCACGAGGTGATCGACTACGACTGCGATTGCCCCGCCGCCTATCGTTACCCCGGTATGTGCAAGCACGCTATTGCCACGGCTCTGGCATATTTGGATGCCAGCGGCGCCGAGCCCGTCGAAGGTTTGCGCACGCCGGTCCGCACGTTTACGGCGCAGCCGAAACAGCCCGCGCGCACCGCGCTCAAAGCGCCGGCCGTCAATCCCAACTTTCCCTTTCCGGCGCCCGTCCCCACGAGTCCCAGCCTCATGGCGGCGCTCTCCGATCTTTCGGACGCACGCATGGATGAGCTGGCGAGCATGCGCCGCAAGCTTGCCGGTGCCGTTGATCCCGACGCTCCCAAAGCGGCGTTGGAGCCTTCGTTGGTGCCGTACTACAATCCGCTGTTCGCCGACCGCTTTAGCTGGGCGCTCGAGTTCCGCATTCGCTGCGGTTCGGTGTCCTACGTGGTCAAGGATATCGACGGCATGGCCGACGCCTATGTCCGAGGCGGCACCTTCTCGTACGGCAAGAAGCTCACGTTTGTCCATACGCCCGAAGCCTTCGAAGACGTGTCGACAAAGCTGCTCAACCTTGTTGTGACGACAGTTGCCTATCTCGATGACATCACAAGCTCGCGTTCGGCATCGTACGACTTTGCCCGCAGCGGTTTTGTCGCCGAGCGTCAGTTGCCGGTATCCGAGCATAGCATCGTATATGTGCTGGACCTGCTGCGTGGCCAGACCATCTCCTTTGAGCCCGCCTGGTCGCGGGGGACGACGACGCATCGCACCTATGACGTGGCGGTTGAGATGCCTCCGGAAGGGGAGGACGAGGCTCTGTCTAAGCGCCCACCGCTCCTTGCCGCCAAAATCGCGCCGGCGGCTGGCGGCAGCTACGATCTACGCCTGCCGGCCGATGCATACTGCTTTGCTTCGGGCGACGTTGCCTATCTGGTCGACACCCGCCGTGCGCGCCGCGCCGATGTAGCGTTTGCCCAGCATGCGGCGCCGTTCCTATCGCGCTTACTGCCCTGTCGCACGCCGATCCATATCGCTGTCGACCAGGTGGGGGAGTTCTGTCGTATGGCGCTGCCCATTTTGCGCGACTACACCGACCTTACCGCGCCCGCCGTGCTCGACACCGTGGCGCCCGAGCCGAGCTTTGCCATGGCAATCGGTGTCGACGACGGGCTCGTGACCTGCAAGATTACGGTTTCCTACGGCGACTGGTCGGCAGATCTCTTTAGCCTGGGTGCTCCGGGAAGCCCCTTCGAAGAACAGCGCCCGGGCGTGCCGCCGCGCGACGAGATAACAGAGTTTCGCGTTATGGACACGGCGGCCCTGTATTTCGACTTTTACGAGGGCGGCCTGGCGTTTGAGGAGCGCGACGACGAGAGCCTGTTCTGCTTGCTGACCGAGGGCCTGTCTGCCCTGTCCGAGCTGGGCGAGGTCATGCTCAGCGACCGCCTACGCCAGATCTCGGTGCGCCCCGCGCCCAAGCTCTCGGTTCGCGCGACCGTCAAGAGAAATCTGCTCGACGTCGAACTGGGCGCGAGCGGTCTTTCGGCCGCGGACCTTGCCATCTACCTCGACTCGTACAAGCGTCACCAGACGTTTGCGCGTCTCACGTCGGGCGATATCGTTCGCCTGGACGAGGGCGCCCGAGCCGCATTTGGCCTCGCCGAGGATCTGGGGGTCGATGCTGTTGACCTGCTCGACGGCGTGTCGCTTCCCGCATCGAGCACCCTGTTCGTCGATAGCATGCTCGCGCGCACGCCCGCGCTCGAGGCCGATCGCGACGCTGCGTTCCGCCGTACCGTCGAGCGTCTGGACACGCTCGGCAAGACGGACTTTACGGTGCCGGCATCGCTCAAGGCAACGATGCGCGGCTACCAGGTCGACGGATACCAGTGGCTCGGGTCGCTCGAACACCTGGGCCTTGGTGGCATTTTGGCCGACGACATGGGTCTGGGCAAAACGCTCCAGATGATTGCGCATGTCCTGGCGCGCGTGGAGGCGGGGGACACCAAGCCCACGCTCGTGGTGTGCCCGGCCTCACTCGTGTACAACTGGACCGCCGAACTGGAGCGCTTTGCCCCGTCGCTCGATGTGTGCGCCATCGTGGGCGCCAAGGCGCAGCGTCGCGTGCAAATCGCCGGCGTGGTCGAGCATAACGTGGTCGTGACGTCGTATGACTTCATGCGCCGTGATATCGATGAGTACGCCGAGCAGGATTTTGCCCGCGTTGTGCTCGACGAGGCCCAGTACATTAAAAACCCGCTCACCCAGGTGGCGCGTGCTGCCAAGCGTCTGCCGGCCGGCGTGCGCTTTGCCTTGACGGGCACGCCCATCGAAAACCGCCTATCCGAGCTCTGGAGCATCTTCGACTTTTTGATGCCGGGCCTGCTTGGCACGCGCGAATCGTTCGCAAAGCGCTTCGAAAGCCCGGTCGAGCACGCCGAAGGTGACAGCGCCGCCCGCCTGCAGGCGCTTGTGTCGCCGTTTGTGCTGCGCCGTGTCAAAGAGGACGTGGTGGCCGATCTGCCCGAAAAGATCGAGGACACAGTCGTGGCTCAGCTCACCGGTGAGCAGCGCAAGCTTTACCTGGCAAATCAGGACCGCATCGCCCAGCAGGTGCAGCACCGCGAGGCCGGGGAGTTTAAGAAGGATAAGCTCAAGGTGCTCGCCGAGCTCACCAAGCTGCGCCAGATCTGCTGCGACCCGCGTCTGCACTACGAGGATTACAAGGCGGGAAGCGCCAAACTCGATACGTGCATGGAGCTCGTCCACGGCGCGCTCGACGGTGGCCATCGCATCTTGCTGTTCAGTCAGTTTACGGGCATGCTCGATATCATCGGTAAGCGCTTGGCCAAGGAGGATATCGCCTTCCTTAAGCTCACGGGCGCATCGTCTAAAGAGAGCCGCGCCAAGATGGTCGCGCAGTTCCAAGCGGGCGAGGTTCCGGTCTTTTTGATTTCGCTCAAGGCGGGCGGCGTGGGCCTTAACCTGACGGCGGCCGACGTGGTCATCCACTACGACCCGTGGTGGAACGTGGCGGCGCAGGACCAAGCGACTGACCGTGCACACCGTATTGGCCAGCAACATACCGTGACCGTGTACAAGCTCATCGCCAAGGACACGATCGAGGAGCGCATTATGCGGATGCAGGAGTCCAAGCGCGATCTGGTCAACAGCGTGCTCGGCGGCGACGGCATCTCGTCGGCACTGTTCACGCGCGAGGATGTCCTGGCGCTGCTCGGCGGCGACGGGCGCTAGCCGCGCGCGGGGTGGGACTGCTGGAGTGGGCAGGACGGTCGACGCATTTTGGCCTGACCGCTTGCCTGATCCGTTATGTGTTCATTTGCAATGCCGTGGATGGTTTGTCTGCCTTTGGGCATAAGAACAATCAAGAACATTGGCACATCAGCAAAGGAGAACATCATGGCGAAATTCTTTAAGGACCCCGACGGTAAGCTCATCGCCGCCCTCGGCGACGACGTTGCGACCCCTGCCGGTTGCACGGAACTGATCGCAAACACTGAGGACGCGGCGCACGAGAAGCACGTGCCTGTTGTCGAGACCGAGCGCGACGGTCACGTGATTCGCGCACGCGTTGGCTCGGTCGAGCACCCCAGCCTGCCCGAACACTACATTGAGTGGATTGCGCTTGAGGCCGAGGGCCGCTTAGAGGTTCATTACCTTGAGCCCGGCATGAAACCCGCGACGTTTTTCGCGGGCGGCTCCAAGACCGGTACCGTCTATGCCTACTGCAACCTGCACGGGCTGTGGTCCGCGACATTCTAGGAGCGCGCCCCCGCTCGGGGTATCATAGCTAGCATATGCACATGCAAGCGCCGGCTGCATTATGCGGCCGGCGCTTTTACTACGATTTCGATGGTTTACGACGGAAAGGGCTGGGCCATGAAGCTCGCGCTTGCACAGATCGATATGCGCCTGGGTGATATTGAGGGCATTTGCGGCCGCATCGAGGACCAGGCTCGTTTGGCCCACGAGCGCGGGGCGCGCGTGCTGTGCGTTCCGGCTCCGCTCTTTATGGGCGCCATGCCCGGTGGCCTGGTGGGCGCTGCCGACTTTGAGCACGACGTGCTTGCCGGTTTGACTGGTGTCGCCGAGCGTATCCAGGAGCTTGACATGATCTGCATCGTGCCCGCGGCGGTTTCGTTTGAGGGCCAGCCGCTGCTCGACTACATGATGCTCAAGGACGGTCATGTGGTGCCGGCGCGTTCGAGCATTGCCTTGCAGCGTGGCGAGAACAACGACACGCGTTGGGCGCCGCCGGTGTTCGACGTGGACGGCGTGCGCATCGCCGTGATTTTTGACTTGGACCGCGAGCTCGAGATGTTGCCGACCGGCGTCGACCTCATCGCGTATTTCCAATTCAACGCGTTTGACATGACCGACCGCGAGACTGCCGCCATTGCCGCCGTTCGCTGCGGCGCCTACCGCAAGATCGCATCCAAGCGCAGCGTGTGGTTTGCCTGCATGGCGCCGGTCGGCGCCTATGACGAGTCGGTGTATACCGGCGGTTCGTTTGTGCTCGACGACTGCGGTCGCGTGGTGGCCCAGGCGCCGTGTTTTGAGGAGAGCCTGCTGGTCCAGGAGATTCAGCGCGGCGTGATGCTTGATGCCCTGGAAGATCACGAACTGCCCGAGTTCCGTTCCGAGGAGTGGCTGTGGCAGGCGCTGGTGCTCGCCGTGCGCGACAACGCCCGAGCACACGGTGCGTCGCGTGCTGTGGTGGCACTCGAGGGTGACTTGCCGTCGTCTTTGCTGACGGCGCTGGCCGTCGACGCTCTGGGCCCGCGCAATGTGATTGGCCTGGTGCTGGGACGCAACCGTATCTTTACGCCGGCGCAGGAAGAGGCCGAGGCTGCCCGCTGTGCCGCCGTCCGCGCCATTGCCGAGCGTTTGCACATTCGCACCGTCGAGCGCGATGCACCGGATGCGGCGCGTGTGCTCGATCGCGACGTGTCGGCGGGTGATGCCGAGCGTCTGCGCTCGCGCACGCTGGGCCTCATGCTGGAGGACACGGCGCTCGAGCTGGGTGCGATGGCGCTGAGCCCGCTGTCCAAAACCGAGTACGCGCTGGCGGCGCCGGCGCTTTGCGGCGGCTACCAGGGCGATTACGCGCCCTTTGGCGATGTGTACCTGTCGACGCTTGAGTTTGTGGCACGTGTGCGCAACCGCACGTCTGCCGTGGTGCCCCAAGAGCTCGTGACGCTCAACGCGGTGGAAGATTGTATGGAGCGAGTGCTGGCGCAGGCGCTCTCAACGCTCGACGGTCCGGTCGATATGCTCGACCGCGCGGCGCAGCTGCTCGGCGGGCTTGAGCCGGGTGAGGTCGATGGCGCGCTCGAGGCGCACGTGGACCGCAATCGATCTTTCGACGACATCCCGATGGCCGCTGGCAAGCCTGAGGCCTGCTCGCTGCTGCTGATGCTCGTTCGACAGGGTGAAGCTGCCCGCCGCATGTTGCCGATGGCGCCGATCGTCTCGGCCCGTTCGTTTGCCGAGCGTGCCTGGCCGTACATGCTCGCGTGGTCCGACCTGGGGCTGAGCGGCAAGGAACGCATGACGGTCGATGCGCTGGCGCGCGCCGAGGTGAACCGCTTTGCCGACGAGGATACAAGCGAGCGCATGCGTGGCGAGATGATGGGCATATTGGGTGACCTGTTGGGCATTTCGCCCGAGCAGATGGAGGAGCTGCGCTCTGAGGACGGTCAGCGTCGTTTACACGAGGGAATGAAAAAGTTCGAGGGCGAGGTTCAGGACGCCATCGATAAGATGATGGGCGGTCAGGGCGGCTCGCAAGGTAGTCCCCAGGGTGGCCCGATGCCGCACCCGCCAGTAGATCCGAGGCAGTTCCCCTTTTTCTCGCAGAACTAACTATGGGATAGGATTCGCTTCCAACCCCGATACTTCAACTAAGCATCTTGGCCCCGTTGTGTTATTCTAGAACAGACGTTCGTGAATGATGCGCGGGGCCTTGTCTTGCGCTGTGCTTGTGGCGAGGGGAGGTCGGCTTGGTTATCTTGGGCATTGACCCCGGTTTGGCTCATACGGGTTGGGGGATTATCGAGGAGCGGCGTGGCGAGGTTCGCTGCCGTGCCTACGGTTGCATCGAGACCAGCGCGGGCAGCCCGCTTGCGGTGCGCCTGTCGCATATCGCCCGTGACCTTAAGGATGTCGTCGAGCGTTATCGACCCGACACAGCTGCTGTCGAGAGCATCTACTTTGGTGCCAACGTTCGTTCGGCCATCCCCACGGCGCATGCCCGCGGTGCTGCACTCGTAGCGCTTTCGGAATGCGCGCTCGAGATTGGCGAGTACACGCCCATGCAGATCAAACAGGCTGTGGTGGGCACCGGCGCCGCGGACAAGCGGCAGGTCGCCTATATGGTACGCACGCTAACACAGCTCGACCACGACCCGCATCCCGACCATGCCGCCGATGCCCTGGCCTGCGCCATCTGCCACGTAAACCTCAGCCGCACCCGCGCCCTCACCGGTGGCGAGTTCTATCAACAGAGAGGAACCGGATACTGATGATTTCCCAGCTCCACGGAACGCTTGTCGAGTCCACGATGAGCTCTGCTGTCGTCGATGTGTCGGGCGTTGGCTTTGAACTCGGCATCTCGGGCAGCACTGCGGCCACGTTGCCGACGCCCGGCGGCGAGGTCCGTCTCTACACGCGTATGCAGGTGCGCGAGGACGCCATGACACTTTTCGGTTTTTCCTCAAAGGATGAGCGCACGATGTTCGACCGGCTCGTGTCCGTTTCGGGCGTTGGCCCGCGCCTGGCGCTTGCCGTGCTTTCCACCTATACCGTGGGGCAGCTGTATTCGCTGGTGATGGCCGAGGACGACAAGGGCATGGCCAAGGTACCCGGTGTGGGCAAAAAGACAGCTCAGCGCCTGATCCTGGAACTCAAGAGCACCTTTGCCAAGGATAAGGGCTTTGTGCCGGTCGACGTGATTCCCGGACAGGTTGCGATGCCCGTGCCCGCTGCCGCTCCCTCGGCGATCGACGATGCCCGTGCGGCACTCCTTTCCATGGGCTTTAGCCCGCAGGAGACCGATGTTGCCCTGAGCGGGTATGATGGGGAGAATATGCGTGTCGAGGATTTGCTCGGCGCGGCGCTTAAGCGACTTGGAATGGATGCGTGATGTGGGAAGCCGATGACTCTCAGGACCTGTGGGCGACGCCCGGCAACTCGCCGGCGGCATCCATGGCGCACGGCGAGCGCATGGTGGGCTCGGAGCTGACGGCCGAGGACCTCGATGTCGACCGCACTTTGCGCCCCCAGCGCCTGGACGATTACTGTGGCCAGGAGCACATCAAGCAGAGCCTGCGCGTGTTGATCGAAGCGGCGCAGAGCCGTGGTGAGACGCTCGACCACGTGATTTTCTCGGGTCCTCCGGGCCTGGGCAAGACCACGCTGGCCACCGTTATCGCCAACGAGCTGGGCGCTCAGATCAAGACCACGAGTGGCCCTGCCATCGCGCGCACGGGCGACCTGGCGGCCATCCTTACTAACTTGCAGCCGGGTGATGTGCTGTTTATCGACGAGATCCACCGCCTCAACCGTTCGGTCGAGGAGGTCCTGTATCCCGCGATGGAGGACTTTGCCCTCGATATCGTGATTGGCAAGGGTCCGGCGGCGCGCTCGATTCGCCTGGATATTCCCAAATTTACGCTGGTAGCGGCAACGACCCGCTCAGGCATGTTGACAGGCCCGTTGCGCGACCGCTTTGGCATTTCATATCGCCTGGATTACTACACGGTCGAGGAGCTCGCGCAGATTGTGACGCGCTCGGCGACTATCCTGGGCGTGACGATCGATCATCCCAGTGCACTCGAGATCGGCTCGCGTTCGCGCGGTACGCCACGTCTTGCCAACCGCCTGCTCAAGCGCGTGCGCGACTATGCACAGGTGCGCGGCAACGGTCCCATTGAGCTCGATATCTGCCGTCAGGCGCTCGAGTTCTTCGAGATCGACGAGCTCGGTCTGGACTGGATGGATATTCGTATCTTGGAGACGCTTGCCAAGACGTTCTCCGGTCGTGCCGTGGGACTTACGACCCTTGCCAGCGCGGTGGGCGAGGACCCGGGCACGCTCGAGGATGTCTATGAGCCCTATTTGCTGCAGTGCGGGTTGATGATTCGTACGCCGCAGGGCCGTCAGGCAACCCTTCGCACCTTTGAGCACCTGGGGATTGAACCTACCGTTTAGGGCGCTTTGTTTTGGCGGGCTGTTGGACTATCGCTGGGCATCGGGTAAACATATCGCCGTTCATCGGTTATGGGCGTTTTACTATTGCGCGCCCGTGCTATGCTGAATTGGTCTTTTTCTCATTCGGTAACGAAAGGACCGCCCATGCCTACTGACATCGAAATCGCACGTTCTGTCACGCCGCTGCCTATTACCGAGGTGGCCAAGAACGCCGGCGTCGACGTTAAGCACCTGATTCCGTACGGCTTCGACAAGGCTAAGGTCGACTATTCACTGCTCAACGAGCCGACTGATCACCAGGCCAAGCTTGTCCTCGTGACCGCCATCAACCCCACGCCTGCGGGCGAGGGCAAGACCACCACGACCATCGGTCTGGCCGATGGCCTGCGTCGTCGCGGCGTCAAGAGTGCCGTGGCCCTGCGCGAGCCTTCGCTCGGCCCCGTCTTTGGCGTTAAGGGCGGTGCTGCCGGCGGCGGCTGGGCTCAGGTCATCCCCATGGAGGATATCAACCTGCACTTTACCGGCGACTTCCACGCTATCGGTGCCGCCAATAACCTGCTGGCCGCCATGCTCGACAACCATATTCAGCAGGGCAATCAGCTCGGTATTGACGTTAAGCGCATCACTTGGAAGCGCGTCGTCGATATGAACGACCGTCAGCTGCGCCACGTCATCGACGGCATTGGCGGTAAGGCCCAGGGCGTGCCGCGCGAGGACGGCTTCGATATCACCGTTGCCTCCGAGGTCATGGCAATCCTGTGCCTGTCCACGAGCATCAACGATCTTAAGGAGCGCTTGGGCGAGATCGTTGTCGGCTACAGCTATGCCGGCGAGCCCGTCCGTGCCCGCGACCTCAAGGCCCAGGGTGCCATGGCCGCGTTGCTTAAGGACGCGCTCAAGCCCAACCTGGTGCAAACGCTCGAGGGCACGCCCGCGTTTGTCCACGGCGGTCCCTTCGCCAACATTGCCCACGGCTGTAACTCTATCATGGCCACGCGTATGGCGATGCGCTTTGGCGATGTTGCCATTACCGAGGCCGGCTTTGGTGCCGATCTGGGTGCCGAGAAGTTCCTCGACATCAAGTGCCGCATGACGGGCGTTCGCCCCAGCGCCGTCGTGGTCGTCGCCACTGCCCGCGCGCTGAAGTACAACGGTGGCGTCGCCAAGGCCGATCTCAACGAGGAGAACCTCGAGGCACTCAAGGCTGGCATGCCCAACCTGCTGCGTCACGTCGACAACATCCAGAACGTATATGGTCTGCCCTGCGTGGTCGCCATCAACCGCTTCCCGACGGACACCGAGGCCGAGCTTGCGCTCATTGAGTCCGAGTGCCAGAAGCTCGGCGTCAACGTTAAGCTTTCCGAGGTCTGGGCCAAGGGCGGCGAGGGCGCGCTCGAGCTTGCCGATGAGGTCATGCGTCTGATTGAGCAGCCGGGCGAGCTCAAGTTTGCCTATGAGGACGGCGCTGATGTCGCTGATGCCCTCGAGGCCGTTGCCACCAAGGTCTACCGCGCCGACGGCGTTGACTTTACGCCGGCCGCCAAGCGCCAGCTCGCCGAGCTGCGCGAGAATGGCTTTGGCAACCTGCCGGTGTGCGTCGCCAAGACGCAGTACAGCTTTAGCGACAACGCCAAGGCCCTGGGCGCTCCCGAGAACTTCCGCATCACGGTGCGTGAGCTCAAGGTTTCCGCCGGCGCCCACTTTGTGGTCGCACTGACTGGCAGTGTTCTGACCATGCCGGGCCTGCCCAAGGTCCCTGCGGCCGAGAACATCGGCGTCGACAACGACGGCAACATCACCGGCCTGTTCTAAGCTCGCTGCTCATAGCCGCTTGCCCGCCCCGTCGCGCCTACCAAGGCCCGGCGGGGCTTTTTGATCCTTAGGCCCGCGCATGTCTTGTAGATACCGACGGACTCTGCCCATCATAGGCTTTTGCGCTGGTAGAATGCATGGATAACTTGATGCTTACAGGCGACGGAAAGGAATCGTTGCATGGATCAGGACAAGACAACCGTGATGGGCGGCTACGGTTCCGCGCAGGCTGGCGATAGCGCCGATGCGACCCGCGTTGTTCCCAACCCCGGTTATGTCGACCCCGCCGCGACGCAGCCTTCTGCCGAGCCCACCCGGGTTATGGGCTATGGCGACACGGCGCAGGATTCTTACGCTGCATCTTCGCAAGGCCCCTATGGCAACGCAGCTCCGGATCCGTTTGATTGCGCGCCGCAGGATTCTTATGCTGCCTCGACGCCGAATCCCTACGACAACCTGCCGCAGAATCCCATTCCGCAGCCTCAGCAGACGACGTATATGCCTCGCACGGCGCAGCCTCGCTACGAGTCGCGCGAGCCGTATCGCGAGTACCCCAAGTCGATTCCGCAATATGGCGAGGACGAGGAGAAGAGGCCGTCGCGTTCGTCGAGCGCGATCAAGAAGATCCTCATCGTACTGGCGATCTTCTTTGCGCTGTCGGTTGTGTTTGCCATCGTGTCGGGCATGCTCAACAAGCGAGGGAGTTCAACGGCCGATGCCACTGCCGAGCAAACCGAGCCCGCCTCGTCTAGCACCGTTGATTTGAGCGATATCCCGGGGCAGTACTGGTCCAACGCCAAGAAGATCCTCAAGTCGCGCGGCGCCGATCTTTCGAATGCCGTGGTCCTGACTGATGATGGCTCAACGCCCGTCGTCGATGCCAACTGGGTCGTTACTTCTGCCTACTATAACGACAGCGGCAACCTCGAAATTCAACTCACGCACAAGAACAGCTCGGGCAACTCGTCCGGCGGCCAAAGCGGTACCGATAGCTCGAGCTCCAATACGCTGGAGGACTTGAGCAACAAGGCACAGGAGTTGGGAGACAAGGCGCAAGAGCTGGGCGACACGGCACAAAACCTGGGCGATACCGCGCAGAACTTGGGCGGCATGGCGACGGATGCCTGGAACGCCCTGCAAAACGGCATCTCGGGCGCGCAGGGAAACTAGCGGACGAGCGGAGCGGGGCTAAAGCTGTTCGGCCGGACGCTCGGGCGAACTAAAGCCCGAATCAAACGTGACGACGCACGAGACGTCGGGCCGGCGCTCGTGCACGATGCGCGTGACGAGCTCCAGCAGTTCCTCGTCGGATATGTCAAAGCCGTCGGGACGCACCAGGTCAAACGAAACGAACCCGTCGTGCTCGTGCAGGTCGTGGATGGAGAGCGCGGGATCGATCTGCATGACGCCGCGCTTGACCCAGCCGCGCAGGTCGTCGCCGGTGGTGGCGATGGGGTCGCAGTGCAGCGTGATGCCGATGCCCATCTGGCGCTTGATGTCGTGCTCGATGGTGTCCAGGATCTCGTGGTGTTCAAACGCGTCGCCCTCGCCGGGCATCTCTACGTGGGCGCTGGCAAACTGACGGCCGGGGCCGTAGTCGTGCACCATGAGGTCGTGCGTACCCAAGACCTGCGGATAGGACATGATCTTGTCGCGGATTGCCTGGACGAGCTTGGGGTCGGGCGCTTGCCCCAGCAACGGGCTGATGGCGTCGCGCACTAGGCCCATGCCGCTGATGCAGATGAAGATGCCCACACCCAGGCCTGCCCAGCCATCGAGGTCAAAGCCTGTCGTCTGCGAAATAAGCGCCGCCACCAAGACCGAGCCCGAGGTGATGACGTCGTTTTTGGAGTCCTGTGCCGTGGCGATGAGCGTCTCCGAGTCGATGCGATCGCCCAGCGTGCGGTTGAACGCTGCCATCCAGAGCTTAACGAGCATGGACAAGACGAGGGCGGCTAAGGAGAGCACCGAATATGCAGTGGGGGAAGGCTTGATGATCTTAGTGACCGACTCGAGGATCAGATTGATGCCGACGGCGCAAACCAGGACGGCGACGAACAGGCCGGCTAGGTACTCATAGCGACCGTGGCCATAGGGGTGACCTTCGTCTGCCGGGCGGCTGGCAAGGCGGAACCCGAGCAGACTCACGATGTTGCTCGAGGCATCGGAGAGGTTGTTGAAAGCGTCGGCGATGAGGGAGACGGAGCCGGCGAGCAGGCCCGCGATGCCCTTGGCCAAGCACAGGGTGATGTTGAGGCCAATGCAGACGAGGCTTGCGGAAAAGCCCGCGTTGGTGCGGCAAGATGCATCGACCGGCTCGCTCTCGCTGCCGGGAACAAGCGTATGTACCAGCCGATTTACAAATAGCATAGCGGTCGTCCTCACAATCATGTTTAAGGGGATAGTGTAGCTCGCGCGGGGGCGCCGTGCACCGATGCTCAGAAAATGCAGCAATAGTCTGCCGGTGCTAACGAGCGAGCCTTCTCGTCTGCCTGGGTGGTCCATTTTGGGCCACATGGGTATGGGCATGTGCCTGTTTGCTCGACATACTTAATGTCGACAGCCCCTGTGCAAAGGAGGACGTTTCCATGGACGAGATGTTTGCCATTAAATGTCAAAACTGCGGCGGCCCTATGTACTCGCACCAAGCTAAGCGCAGCTTTGAGTGCGCTTATTGCGGTGCGGTCATTCCGTGGCAGGCGGACGCCGGAGAGCCCAAGAGCGCTTTGGGCATTCGCCATACGCCGTTGACGGTAGTGGATGGACTGCTCAAGCTCACGCATGTGTCGCAACTCGAGCGCCCGGAGGACCCGGACTGGTATTTCTTCAATTCGCACTGGCGCAATCAGTCGGTCCTGGAACATCTGCTGTGGGAGGACCGCGGCACGGCGCAGGAGTTCCAAGAAGCGACGCACGTGAGCATTCCTTGTCCCTTCTGCGGAGCGTCCTTTGAGGGCGAGTCAACGCAGCGTGTGTTTGAGTGCCCGTCCTGCGGCAACAAGATCGGCATTGCCGACCTGCTCAAGCCCGGTACCTTCAGCAAGCGTCTGACCATGGGCGTGGGTGCAGAGTATGTGCCGGAGCAGGGTATTCCCTGCGAAATCTCGCCGCAGCAGGCACGTGCCAACGCGCTGCAGCTGGTGCGCCAGTATCCGGATGCCTTTGCCGGGCACGACGTGGAAGACGCGATCCAAAACGACATGATGCTCTTCTATTTCCCCATGGCGCTGGCGGACTTGCGCATGATGGCGAGCTTCCCGGGCAAGGGCCTGAGCAAGGAGGCCTTGGTGTACTACGAGGTGCTCGACTGGGCATACCCCAGGGCAAACTACCTGGACGTTCGCCTCATGGGCATTTTGGAGCCGTGGGACTTTGCCAAGGTCGGTCCGTTCGATCCCGCCATGCAGGAAGGTGACTTTCGCGTTGTCTCAGTCGATGCGTCTACCAAGGACCAGGTGGTCATTGATAAGTTGGCGCTCGACGTTGCGGGCAACGACGCCGAGGCTGTACTGGGGCTCAATAAAAAGAGCATTCGCATGTGGGCGCGCAAGGCCCGCAAACATAAGGACGGCCTGGTGATGGTGCCGGTCTACTTTGTCGATCGTCCGGCGACAGACGGCCGCGATGGCGAGCAGGTGCGCATTGCCGTAAACGGCCAGACGGGCCGCGCGGCCGCGGTGGTGTTTAGCGACAAGCGCGAAACGCATATCGTGGCGCCGCTCAGCCCGAGCCTGCATCTGTCCGGTGAGAGCACCGTGCACGCCACGCCCGTCGAGGTCAAATACGTTAAATCGCCCTTCCTGTACCAGATCGTGCGCCGTGGAGGCGGCGAGCAACCGCGCCAGGTTGCAGCCGCCGTCGAGGGTTCCTACCGAGAGGAGAAGCCCAAACGCCGCGGTCTGCTGGGTGCGCTATTTGGGAAGTAGGGGAGTAGCACCGGTTGTTGCCGTAAGGTGATGGCCGGGGGTGCGGGGCAGCTCTCAGGAGTGCGGGCTGCCGTCTGATTGTTTGAGGGTGCCAGATGTAAATAAACAGTGGAGCGGCTGCAAAAGAGCCTCCTCACTGGGTAAAATCAGGTTGTGCCGCGGAACCCGCTCCTCAGCTAGTCACACTTCGGAAGCGCGGGCAACGCAGGTATTATCGTCTAAAGGGCCGGCTGCAACCGGCCCTTTTCTGTGGCAGCCAATGGACCCACATCAGACGAAGGCCGCGTCTTTGCCTGTCAGGTCACGCTCGCCAGCCACGGCTAGAATGTCGTTGCCGGCGTCCATGACCGGTATTGTTTCGTAGCGTGCGTCGCAACCGCGAGTGCGCCTGCGACGGCTGCGGTGGCTTCGGTCGCAACGTGCTGCTACCCTTGCGTTTCGCCATTGGTCGCTTCGTTGATGGCGCGGTACTCGGCACTCAGCTCGCGCGCCAGCTCTTCCTTGCTTGGAAGATACGGCAGGTATTTGGCGGCAAACACTTGGTCGTTGTCTTCGGGCAGCGTGTACTCGACAATCGAATCGCTTTTGTCCGCGCAGAGCACGATGCCTATGGGCGGATTGTCGCCTTCGTTCATGAGCTCGCGCGTGTAGTAGTTCACATACATTTGCATCTGGCCCAGGTCCTGATGCGTAAGGTCGTCCGTCTTAAGGTCGATGAGCACGAAGCAGCGCATCAGATAGTTGTAAAAAACAAGGTCAATATAGAAATGGCGCCCATCAAAGGTGATGCGCTTTTGGCGCGCCTCGAAAGCGAAACCACGGCCAAGCTCCAGCAGGAACTTCTGAAGATGCGTGATGAGCGCCTGCTCTAGATCGCTCTCGCGAAACGCAGTATCGTCCGAGAAACCTAAAAACTCCAGTACATATGGGTCGCGGATGATATCCTCGGGGCGACGAGCCGGGGCGCTCTTTTGGATTTCCTGGGTGACGGCCTCCTTGTCCTTGCTGGCAAGTAGGCGCTCGCGGAACATGGTGTTGATCTGGCGTTCGAGCTGACGCGTGCTCCAACGAGAATCGGCGCATTCGTTCATGTACCATGTTCGAGCATCAGGGTCGGTTATACGCGATAACCTGCGGTAATGTGTCCAATTCAATTCGGAACGCAGCGCGTTCCGGATTGGGAACGCAAGATAAAACTGACGCATGTATCTTAAGCTTCTGGCGTTGAAGCCTCTGCCAAAATCCTTAGTCAATCTAACGGCAAGTTCGTCGATCAGTGCATCGCCATACTTGGCGCGCTCCTCTCCGCCCTGTTCATCAACAATACTCTTGCCGATCTCCCAATATGCCTCAACCATCGCAAAGTTAACGGCGGTATAGGCCTTGTCGCGAGCGGCGTTGAGAATCGAGGAGACCTGCTTGTAAAAACCTTCGGGCACGATTGCCGATTCTCCACGGTTTACTAGTTCACCCATCACTGTCGCCCCACTTTCCTCTTGTGGAATGCATCTTTAACGCATTTAGTTTAAAGCCTCGCGCGGGCACGAATTGCTATGTTGTCTGGCACCTTCGCATGGGAGCCTTGCGGTGGTTAAAATGTGACCATAGAGGCAGTTTTAGCGAACCCCGCGGGAGTGACGCGTATGGACAACAACACGCTGCTGTTCCAGGACAAAGGTTCGGGTAGGTTTAAAGACGTCAAGATCTACCCTAACCGCATCGAGGTGCTCAAGAAGGGCACTTTTGGTGGCAAGCACACCGAGATTGTTTATCTTAAGGACATTACGGGGGTCAGCAGGATCAAGGGCCGCGACGTTTTCCTACGTAACAGGCTGTTGACTGCCTGTGTCTTTAGTCTGAGCAGCCGCTCCCAAGCTCAGGAGTTCGTGAATGCGCTGAACATGGTGATGTAGCCGATAACGGTGTTCGGGCTAAGGTAAAAATCGGGGCGCAGAACGGTATTCTGCGCCCCCCCCAATTGAGTCGATGTGTCTAAAAGGCGGGCTTGCCTATTCGCTGTCGTCCCCAACGTTTTCGCGGTCATTGGCAAGCATCGCCGCGCCGGCGACCGTTGTCGCCACGGCGGCGGCAGCGAGCCCGGCGGCAACGCCAGAGCCGTCGCCCGTGTCGGCGAGTTTTCCGGTCGAGCCCTTGCTCTTGTTGCCGCCGCCGTTCTTGTCGGCGCCGTCTGCGTTGGAACCCGTGCCGCTACCGGTGCCTCCTGCACTGCCCGAGGCCGCTACGGTAAAGCTTGCGGCTCCATCGCTGGCGAGCGTGTAGCTCTGCGCCGCGTCGCCCAAGAGACCGTTCACGCGCACCCAGTACGTTCCCGCGGTAAATGCCTCGCCCTCGGCCATCGCCGTTCCCGGAGCGCCGTTCGCGTCGTGCACAAACTCGAGCTGGGCCGTGCAGGCATCGGTTTCGAGCTTGCCCTCGAGTGATGCCGCAATCTTGGCGCGCACGTCTTCGCCGGCCTTAAGGCCTTCGAGTCCCTCAAAATGGGGCGTCAGCGCGCGTGGATCGATATCGATGGGCACGGAGCCCCGCAGCTCCGTAACGGTCTCGTTGCCCAAGGCGTCGACATCCACATATTCGATGGCAAACGCATGGCCCGAAGCTGCCACGTTGAGTACGTTGCTGCTGTCGACGAGGCGGAAATGACCCTCGCCAACGGTCTTGCCGTCCTGGAATGAGGCATCGCTCAGCGAGTCGCCGTACGTCATGCGCATGCGGGTCGGGAGATAGTACGGGAGATAGTACGAAGCCGTCTGCTTGTGCTCCGTATCGTAATTGCGCTGGTAGATGCTCCGGGCCAGCGCCGCATCAACAAAGTCGGATGCGATGATGCCAATGTGCTTGAGGTAATCTGACTTTGTATCCTCGATGCCGCTGGGATTGATGTACGGGCTCTTATACAGATGCTCGTTGACTACTCGTGCCGAGGTAAAAGGATTGCCTCCGTGCGACAAGCCCGTGCAGCTGGTGTAGTTGATAGACCAGCAACGCTCCAGGACTTTCTCCTTGGCCCCGTTATCGTCCTCGACATCTACCTCGTTGCGCGTGCGCCCGGTCGTTTCCTTCAGCGCATTATCGACCCAGCTGAGCTTGTCGGTTCCCGTGAGTTTGTACTTGTCCTGGGCGTATACCTTGGTGCAATAGGGCTCTTTGTCGCCTGTTTCCCCCGCGGCTTCAAAGCCCCGCGCGTCTTGGACGAGGCACATGGAACTGCTGTCGGTGTGCGCTGCGATTTTGTTATCCCATTCGGTGAGGTCGAGTCCCCACGTGTGGCCGCTTACGCTGTCGCCGTCGAGTCCAAATCGACGTAGCAGGACGATCTTTCCGCGCACCTCGCCCAGTGTGGGAACGCGGCTCGACGTATAGAACAGTTTGGGGTTGTCGTCCAAAACCTTGGCGAAAGCCGTCGTAACACTTTCGTCGGTAGCCTCGTCGTTGCCTCGTGATACAAGCATGATGAGCGCTTCTGTCGGGTTTTCGTTCAAAAACGTTTTGAAGTAGCCTATGACATCGGAAAGATGCAAAAAGTACGCGTCTTTTTTGAGCAGGTAGTACATCCCATGGTCGATGCCAGGGTTGTTGCCCTTTCCGAGACGGATATCAAAATAGCGAATGCCTTCGAGCAGCTGCGTGGGAATGTAATCCTGCTGGCATTTTACTTGCGAGGATTGGGGCTCAGTGTCGTTGTCCACGCTGCAGGTGCCCGAATCGTGCGTGCCCGGGATGCTCAGCTCGTCGAGGAACTTGTTGTCGTCGACGTATTTCATCCAACATGGTCCGTCGACGTAGCTGCTGTACGTAATCCAGTCGAGGCTGCTAACCGTGGCATCGTTCTTTTTCATGTCGTAACCGATAAGTTCGAGCTCCCACGGAATGCTCTTACTCTTACTCTTATGGCAGATCTTATTGTTGTCCTGGTCTTCGCCGTTCGATTCTATTGCCAGGTACTTAATGTCTTTTTTCTCGGTTTCTTTCTCGACCGTGCGGTCTCGGATGATATAGGTTCCGTTTGATTGACGCTCGAACGCAAAAGAGCGACTGGGCTTGCCGTCATGCTCGCCACTCCATACGTGGATGACCTTTCCGTCTTTGTCCGAGTCGCCATCGACCGACCAAATGCTGTAGCCCGTCTTTTTATGCTCTTCGAAATTGAGCAAGGTGCGGATAGCATACCAGTTTGTATCGTCATTCTTGGTCGTTACGTTCTCAAGGATGAGCTTGCTGGACGTGCCGTCATTAAACAGATGGCAGACGTTGCCGATGACGTTGCCGTCTTCGTTAACGCTTGCGGTACGAAAATAGCCCGCGGGGCGAAGGCGAATGACGAAATTGTTGAGGCTGACCGACGCTGTGGCAGCGTCGTCTGCAAATGCCGCTCGTGGGCCAATGCCCAATGCCGCGGTTTCGGGCAGGCTTGCAAGTGGCGACAACGCCGCGAGTCCAAGGCCCAACGTAAATGCTCGGCGGCTGATGGCGTGGTGTTCGGTCATAACTTCTCCATTCGTAGAGTGCGGTTATGCGATAGTTTTGGTCACTATACTGCTCAGATGTTTAAAGATGCTGGTTTAATTGTCTGCGCGGCGCAATAAATCGGCGGGCGGACGTGTTGGGGTGTTTGTCGTTTTCGTACTGTTGCTACATTTGGAGCGGTTCCGGCGTCCGGCATCCTCGCGTTCGTTGGCTACCGGCATAAGAAAGGGAGGGTCGGTTTACCGGCCCTCCCTGGGTACGAAGCGCTGGGGTACCGCCGCTTGTTAGCACTGCGCCCGTGTTTCCCGCTGCGCTCGCCAGTTACTTAGCGCTTGATCTCGATATCGTCGAGCTTGACGTCCATGGCCTCGGTCTTGGCCTCGGCGATGTCGTCGGCAAATTCCAGAGACTTCATCATGGTCTCGACGGCGTCCTTGTGTTCCTCGACGTTGTCGATACGCACGTAGACGCTGCCGCCGCCTGATTCGATGAAGTACTCAGTCGTCACGCCGCCCGAGTGCGTGAAGTAGGCGCTGCGCCAGGTCTTGCCGTTGTACTTAACGGGATCGCTCTCGGTCCATCCAGAGTTGGCCTTCCACTTTGCCTCGTAGTCGAACAGCTCGTCGGCGTTCTTGTCAGGATCGAAGACGGGGATGAAGCGATCGCTGGCGTGCTCGCTCTCGGTGAACTTGAACTGGGCCCTGTCGGCGGTGTCGCCTGCGACGTCCGTGATCTCGACGCCCTCGGGCACCTCGACTTTAAACCAAATGAAGTCAGTCCTCATATCCACGGCTGGCTTTTCCGCTCCACCGCCACCGCCACCGCCACCGCCGCTGCCGGTAGCGCCGCCGCTGCCACCGCAGCCCACCAGGGCAACTGCGGCAAAGAGACTGATGCAGAGGGTGAGAATCGCAAAGGCCTTCTTTTTCATGGTCGTGTCCTCCTCGATCTGTAATCGTCCATGGGTTACCTGCCTTTACTGTACGCGTGGACGGCTCCTTCGGGTGGGCCATGTGTCCCATTCTGAGGGCCGGATTTGCGCCGTTAAGTGGCAATATGTTCGGGCGCAAAAGAGGGGAGGGCTGGTGCTGTCGGCCCTCCCCGGGTTGGGCGCCCGTTGTTTTAATGGGGCGCATGTGCGCGGGTGCGCGTAGGCGCGTGCGGGTGTCCCGTTACTTGATCTCGATGCTCGAAATCTCGACTTCGCGTGCCTCGGAAACTGCCTCTTCCATGTCATCGGGGAACTCGATGGAGTTGAGGAGTGCCTCGGCTTCTTTCTTGTGCTGGTCGAAGTTCGAGATGAGGACGTAGACGCTTCCCGGCTCAACATCGGTAAAAAGCATGGTTGAGATGCCGCTGTTGTCCTCGTATGTTCCGACGAGCCACGTCCTGCCGTTATACTCGACGGACCCGCCATCTTTCCACTGGAACGTATCCCCCTTCTTTTCCGCCTGGTCGGCGTGGGATTCCTCGGCCGTCAGCGCTTTTTTCCAAACGGGGATAAAGCGATCGGCCGAGGCGTTCTCGTCTTCGGGGAAGGTGAGCTGGACCCTGTCGGCATTCTTGCCGGCAGAGTCGCTTACGCCGACGCCCTCGGGCATCTCGACCTTAAACCAGATGTAGTCGGTCTTCTTGGCGACGGGGGCCTTTTCCTTGCTCTCGCTCTTGGGGGCGCTGCCGCCGCCCGATGCGCTCCCGCCGCAGCCCACAAGGGCGAGCGCGGCAAAGAGGGCGATGCAAAGGGAAAGGATTGATAGGGTCTTTTTCATCATGGTGGCGTCCTCCTTGTCTGCTGATGACATCACGGCGCCGCATGCTGTTGGGGTACTGATTGCGCTGGCGGCGGATGTCTCTGTGTACTGTGCGACTTATGCCTCCGTTCATCGCTTGTGGCCGTTGCGCGGCCGTTCCCCAACGGGTTCCTTACTTATAGATATGCCCCAGCTTGTGCTGCTCGGGAGTCTCGAAAGGTGGGCCATGTGTCCCATGTTTGCGTTGACATGGCCTATCGTGTGCCATAGAAATCCGCGATGGCCAGGTGCGCTGACGCTCGCGTACTTATGGGCTAGACTTAGCACCATTACGTGATCGATGCGGTCGGCCGACGTCGGCCGCCCGACCGATATATATGACTTGAAGGTGCGTGTGCGTATGAGCCAAGAGATGATGGATAAAACCTGTCGCGGTTTTGCCGAGGCGCTGGCCGCGCGCGAGCCAGTTCCCGGTGGTGGCAGCGCGAGCGCTTTTGTGGGCGCGCTGGGCGCCTCGCTGTGCGGAATGGTTGCCCGCTACGGTGCGACCAATCCCGCGCTTGCTGATCGTGCGGATGACCTGACGCGTGCGTTTGCCCAGGCAGACGAGTTGGCGCAGGAACTAGTGGGCCTGGTTGCCGAGGATGTGCGTGCGTACGGCCAGGTGTCTGCGGCATACGGTATTCCGCGCGAGGACCCGGCTCGACCGGCTGCGATTCAGGACGCGTTGCACGTGGCGGCCATGCCGCCGTATCGGATCATGGATGCCTGCGGGCGCGCGCTGGCGCTGCTCGAGGACATGGCAGACAAAGGCTCGCGCCAGTTGCTGTCCGACGTGGCGTGCGGTGCCGTATTCTGCCGCGCTGCCATGCAGGGCGCGAGCCTGACGCTCTTTGCCAACACCACATCTATGAAAGACCGGGCGCGCGCCGAGGAACTCGAGGCGGCGTGCGATGAGCTGCTGGATACGTGGCTGCCGCGCGCTGATGCGCTGGCGCGCCGCGCCGCCGATGCCGCGAGGAAGAGGGGGTAGCCATGGCAGAGCTGCTCAAGGGTGCTCCCGTTGCCCGTGCTTTGACCGAGGAGCTCGCCGCTCGCTGCACGGCTTTGCGCGAGCGCGGCGTTGTGCCGACGCTGGCCATCGTTCGCGTGGGCGAGCGCGAGGACGATCTATCCTACGAGCGCGGCGCCCTCAAGCGCTGCGAGAAGGTTGGCATCGAGGCTCGCCGCATTTTGCTTCCCGCCGATGTTTCGCAGGACGAGCTGCTGGCGGCTATTAAGGACATCAATGCTGACCCCGCTGTTCACGGCTGCCTGATGTTTCGCCCGCTTCCCGCTGGACTTGACGAGGATGCGGTTGCCGCGGCGCTCGATCCCGCCAAGGACGTCGACTCCATGACGCCGGCCTCGCTGCTTACCACGCTTTCGGGTCGTGGCGAGGGCTTTGCTCCCTGCACGGCCGAGGCCGTGTTGGCGTTGCTGGACCATTACGGTGTTGAGCTGGATGGGGCAAAGGTCGCGGTCGTCGGTCGGTCGCTGGTGATTGGTCGTCCCGTTGCCGCCATGCTTACGGCTTGCAATGCCACGGTGACGACGTGCCATACGCATACGCGCGACTTGGCTGCTGAGTGCCGTGCAGCTGATATTGTGGTTGCGGCCGTTGGACGCGCGCGCACGATTGGCGCGGATGCGGTTCGCGAGGGCCAGACGATCATCGATGTTGGCATTAATTGGGACGAGGCCGCTGGCAAGCTGGTCGGCGATGTCGATTTTGATGCTACGGAACCGATCGTTGGCGCAATTACTCCCGTGCCGGGCGGCGTGGGGGCTGTGACCACGGCGATCCTCGCCAAACACGTGATCGAGGCGGCGGAGCGCGCATCGAAATAGGCGTTTTTGCCCACAGGGGCTGCCGAAGCCGTGGTTTCGCCCTTTCTGCGCCGAAGCGATACACTGTTGCCGTTTGATTTCTTCGCTCAAGGAGGATGCGCATGCCGTGCACAACGATTCTGGTCGGTAAAAACGCAAGCTACGACGGGTCGACCCTGGTCGCGCGTAACGAGGACTCGTCCAACGGGGTATTTGAGCCCAAGCGCATGCGCGTAGTGCATCCCGACGAGCAGCCGCGTGTCTACACGAGCGTCCTGAGCCACCTGACCGTTGAGCTGCCCGATAACCCCATGCGCTATACGAGCGTCCCCGATGTTGTCCCGGGCCACGGTATCTGGGCCGAGGCCGGTTTCAACGAGCTCAATGTTGGCATGTCCGCAACCGAGACGCTTACCACCAACGAGCGCGTCCGCGGCGCCGATCCGCTCGTGGACTACGTGCCCGCCAAGGGCAACGAGGGTGAGGACGGCTATGTGCCGGCGCAGCCCGGTGGCCTGGGCGAGGAGGACATGGTGACCCTGGTGCTGCCGTATGCCAAGTCCGCCCGCGACGGCGTGCGTATCCTGGGCGACCTGCTCGAGCGCTACGGCACCTACGAGAACAACGGCATCGCCTTTAGCGACGTGGGCGAGATCTGGTGGCTCGAGACCATCGGCGGCCACCACTGGATTGCCAAGCGCGTGCCTGACGACGCCTATGTGACCATGCCCAACCAGCTGGGTATCGACAGCTTTGACCTGGATGACGCCGAGGGCGCCCAGACCGACCACATGTGCTCGGCCGACCTGCGCTCCTGGATGGCCGAGTGGCATCTGGACCTGACGCTGGGCGTCGAGGGCGACGGTCCGGCGACGGTCTTTAACCCGCGCGAGGCCTTTGGCTCGCACAGCGACAGCGACCATGTCTACAACACGCCGCGCGCGTGGTACATGCAGCGCTGCCTCAACCCCAGCGACGTGTGGGATGGTCCCGAGGCCGACTACACGCCCGAGAGCGACGATATCCCCTGGAGCCGCGTGCCCGAGCGCAAGGTGACCATCGAGGACATCAAGTACGTGCTTTCGAGCCACTACCAGGGCACGGAGTACGACTGCTACGGCAGCAAGGGCACGCCCGCTACGCGCGGCGCCTATCGCCCCATCGGCATCAACCGCAACAGCCAGCTCGCCGTGTTGCAGCTGCGTCCCTATGCGCAGCCGGCCTATCGCGCCGTGCAGTGGATGGCCTTTGGCTCCAACTCGTTTAACGCGCTGGTTCCGCTGTACGCCAACGTCGAGACCATGCCCGAGTACTATGCCGACACGCAGGCTCGCGTGACGTCCGAAAACTTCTACTGGGCCAACCGCCTGATCGGTGCCCTGGCCGACGTCCGTTTCCATGAGTGCGGCCGCGCGGTCGAGGATTATCAGGAGAAGATCGGTGGCATGGGCCACAAGCAGATCCATGACGTCGACGCTGCCGTAGCCGCTCTGCCCGAGGTCGAGGTGCCTGCCGAGCTTGCACGCGCCAACGAGGCCTTTGCCGAGCGTGTTCGCGTGGAGACCGATGCCCTGCTGGGCAAGGTGCTTTACACCACGAGCTGCGCCATGAAGAACTCTTTCGCGATGAATGACAACGTGAGGTAGGGATTTCCCGTCGATCGAATAGCGCTAAAACGCTTTGTCGCTTTCGCTCAATCTTGGGTACAAGAACGCCAATGCAGTTGTTTGTGATTGGAGATAACCATGGTTATGAAACTCGATCAGCTTGTTAACGGCGCCATTAACGTGGGCTTTGGCGCTGCCGCCGTTGCTGTCGAAGGCGGCAAGAAGGTCCTCGACGACCTTAACACCAAGGGCGAGCAGGTCCGCAAGGACACCACCACCCCCGATATCGCCCGCAGTGTGTCCGACATGTTCGAGCAGGCCGGCGGTACCATCTCCGATCTGACCGAGCGCTTGGGCATGCAGGGCGAGACCGCGGCCCAGCGCGTGCTTGACGAGCTCATCCTTGCCCGGGTCCGCGTCATGACCGCCCCCGAGCGCACGGCCTTCCTGGCCCATGTGCGCGACATCGTCGATTCGGTCGAGGACAACGTGACCTCGGTGCCCGTCGAGTCCGTTGAGCCCGACGATGCGAAGGATACCGAAGAGGCCGAGTAGCAGCGCAGATGGCAGATTCCACCACCGATTACAACAATCTAGATCCTTTGGGTGACGAGGCGGCGGTTGTCGATGAGGTCGATGCCGCCGTCTCGGGCGCTCGCAAAAAGCCGCGCGCTGTCGATATGGTGCCCGAAGAGCCCGACGCGATGGCGCCGGACGAGGAATACCAGCTCACGCCGGCGGGTCGTCGCGAACGCATCGGGCAGATTGTTCGCTTGGTCAAAAAGTACCGTGTGTGGGATAACCTCACGCCGGTTCGCTTGCGCCGCCTGCTCGAGGAGCTCGGCCCCATGTTCGTCAAGATGGGGCAGATTCTGGCCAACCGGTCCGAGATTCTGCCGCAGCGCTTTTGCGATGAGCTGCGCCGTCTGCGTTCCGACGTGGAGCCGGTGCCCTACGAGGTAGTGCTCCGCTGCTTGGAAGAGGAATACGGCCTGCGCCTGGGGGAGATGTTCGATGCGATCGACCCCAATCCGCTTGGTAGCGCATCGCTCGCGCAGGTGCACCGCGCCCGCCTGGTGACCGGCGAGGACGTGGCCGTTAAGGTGCAGCGCCCCGGTGCGCAGCAGGTTATGGCACAGGACATCGATATCATCCGCTCGGTGGTGCGTATCGTTTCCAAGTTCGTCAACACCGATCAATTCGTTGATCTGCACGGCGTAGTCGAGGAGTTGTGGACCTCGTTTCGCGAGGAGACCAACTTTTTGGCCGAGGCCAAAAACCTCAACGACTTCTACGAGTTCCATAAGAGCGTTCATGGCGTGACGTGCCCTAAATCCTATCTGGACCTGTGCACCGAGCACGTGGTGGTTATGGACTACGTCGACGGCATTTCGATCGCCGATCCCGAACGCTTGGTGGCCGAGGGCTATGACTTGGAAAAGATCGGTGCCGCGATTGTCGAGGACTACTCTACGCAGGTGCTCGATGACGGTTTTTTCCATGCCGACCCGCATGCGGGAAACATCATTCTCAAGGACGGCATCGTCTACTTTATCGACTTGGGCATGGTCGGACGCATGTCGAGTCACGATCGCGGTATCGTCAAGGACATGATTTTCGCCGTGGCCGAGGGTGACGTGCCCAAGCTCAAGGATTCGCTCATGCGCTTCGCCGTGACGCGTGGCGATTCGGCCGAGCTCGATCATTCGGCCTTTTTGTCCGATCTTGACTTTATCGTGGCTGACTTTGCGGGCCTTGACCTGAAGGATTTGGATATCGGCGAGTTTTTGACCTCGCTGTTAAACCTCGCGCGTAAGAATGACGTTGAGCTGCCGAGCGTGGTGACGATGTTCGCGCGCGGCATGGTGACGCTCGAGGGTTTGCTGACCGAGTACATGCCCAACGTCAACATGATCCAGATCATCCAAACCCACATTAAAATCGAGAAAAGCACCTATGCGCGCGTGCGCGACATGGGGCGCGATCTTGCCGCGAGCAGCTATCGCGCGGCGAAGGGCTCACTCGAGGCGGCTGAGTACCTGGGGCTGGCTTCGCGCATGCTTACGCGCGGCCAGCTTAAGGTGAACACGCAGATCATGAGCAGCGATAAGGCACTGCGACAGCTGGGCGGAATTATCGACCGCATGTCGATGGCTATCGTTATCGCCGGCCTGTTTATCGGTTCGTCGGTGGTGTACTACGCACGCATCGAGCCGGTTGTGTTTGGTATCCCGGTCATTGGCTTTATGGGCTACGTGAGCGCGCTGGTGCTGGCGCTTATGCTGGGCCGCAATATCTGGCTCAACAGTCACGGCGGCAAACACTAGAGGCTGCGACCGTCACCGCATTTTCCTATCGCAAACAATGGCTTTTACCTTGGGCTTCGCCTGTGTGCGGGGTCCTTTTGCGTGATACCATTTTGACGGTAATAATCGATGGCCTAGATGGTGGTGCGGAGACGCACGAACGCGCGGTTTTCCTGCGCGTTTGGGAGAATCGGGGTGCAAGTCCCCGGCTGTACCAGTAACCGTAATTCCTCTTGGCTCGGGATGTTCGCGTCGCAGATCGGACGATGCGCCTGAGCCGTTAAGGTTAAGTCGGATCGCCTCCCATCTTGCATGCGGCTGCGGCGTATGCCGCCGGTGTGCATAGGGCTCTGGAGGGAAGGGGGACCCCGATGGGGGAACTCGAGCGTAACATGCGCGATGACGTGGGGCAGCCGCTGGGCAATGCTCCAAGTACAGACAATGGGGGACAAATGGATATGTTTGAGGACGAGCGCGAGCGCGCCTCGCTGCATCGCCGTGGCGCGATTGCACGCGGCGTAGCCAAGCGCGGCCTGGTGGCATTCCTGGCCTTCGCGATGGCCTTCAGCACCACGCCGGCTCAGCTGTGGGCCGAGGGTGCCGAGGGCATTACCGACGCTGTGGCTCAGGCTACGACGCCAGGCGAGGACGCAGCGCTTGCGGGCGGTACCGCTGAGCAGAGCGGCGCCGAGGTTTCGGATTCCGGGAGCGCGCCTGCAGCCAGTGCCGCCACAACAGAGGCAGCAACTGGCGACGAAGGCTCGGCGACGGGGGAGAGCCCTGCCACGAGCGAGCAGTCTTCGACGGTATCCGCTGGCCAAGCAGGATCTGCCGCCGCGGCTGCCGTCCAGACAGAGAACCCGACAGAAACCGGCGATGTCGCCAAGAAGCAAGTCGAGGTCTCGTTCTCGATTATCGGCACCGATGCCGACGGCAAGGCTCAGACCTGGGTGGCACCTACGCAACTCAAGCTCGACGAGGGCGCGACGGCTGCGGATGCCTTCGTTAAGCTGCAGCAGAAGACGGGCTTCAAGGCGGATTACGATCCGAACACGGCATACGGTTTCTACCTCAAAAGCATCACATCCCCGAGCGATGGCCGTACGCTTGCCTTCGATCCGGCGACTTATGCCTACTGGCAGCTGTTCGTCGACGGCGCGTCTTCCTCGGTTGGCGCGAGCAGCGTCAAGCTCACCCAAGGGCAGAAGATTGAGTTTGCCTATACGGCTGGTAGCGCGTCCCCTGTCGTTAAGGACCAGGTTGCCGCAAATGTGACCGTCATTGGTCGCGATGCCCAGGGCAAGACTCAGACTTGGGTCGATAACGCGCAGTATGTGGTGACGTCCGGTTCGAGCGCGCTTGACCTTACGAAGGCCGCGCTCGAGGCGAATGATATTGACGCCGTTGCTGCGGGCTCCTTCATTCTGAGCCTTAAGTACAACGGTGTTGAGCTGGGTACGCCCCAAGATTATTCGACCTATTGGCAGCTGTTTATCAACGGCAAGTCGAGTGACTATACGGCGGACAATGTCACCATCCATGCTGGCGATACCGTCACGTGGTTCTACGGTGGCTGGGGAGACCAGTTGCCGTCCGATTCTGTCCATGCTTCCGTTCAGGTGCTTGGCAAGGACAAGGACGGCAAGCAGCAGGTTTGGGCTTCGACGGGCCAGACGAGTCTCAAGGCGGGCTCTACTGCTAAGGACCTGTTGGAGCAGACTGGTCTTAAACTCAAAGCTACAGAAGAGTCTTGGGGTTGGTACCTTAGGGGCATTACCTCGCCGCTTGACGGTAAGACCTATTGTGGCTCTGATGCTGCGACCAATAGCTATTGGCGCTTCTACGTAAAGGGCAAGTCCGACGCAAAGTACAAGTTCGCCGACGTTGGCGCTGGTGCCTACGAGCTCCATGAGGGTGACGCCGTCACCTTTATGTATGCTGGCGACAGCGATGCCCTCCCTGGTCAGGTGCTTGGATCCGCCGATATCATCGGCCCCGATGTCAACGGCAACAATACTCGCTGGGGCTCGGCAAGCAATGTTTCCCTGCCCGAAGGCTCTACGGCTCAGGACCTTATTGAGACGGTGCTGAAGGCGAAGGGCATTGATTACAAGGCCTTCCAGAGTGGTGCATACTGGTCCATTACTTCGCCGTTCGAAGACAAGTCTTACGGCTATGATGGTGCGACCGGTAAATACTGGCATCTGTATATCAACGGAGAGTCCTCATCTCTCTGTGCCAACCAGGTCACGCTCAAGAGCGGCGACAAGGTTACATTTGCCTACACCACCGAAAAATCGCCCATGCCCGATCCCGACAAGATTGTCGTGGACCCGAGTGCGACGACTCCTAATTGGGATGCCGAGTGGGCCGGCTACGGCAACAGTGGCAACGGTTCGACCGTAACGGATGCCAAGACGCCTGCGCAGGCCGCCGGTCTTAAGTGGGCCTTCGATTGGAAGGCCGAGTCTGGCCAGCAGTATGCCAACTGCAGCGAGCCTGTCATCGCTAACGGCTTTGTGTACATCGCGACCGAGAACGAGCTCATTAAGATCGATTCGTCCACGGGCAAAAAGGTTGCCTCTGCGCCGCTTGCCTCTAAGGTGAGCTATACCTCTCGCCCAATCTATACCAATGGCCTTATCATCGTTCCGCTCAACGGCGGTGCGGTCCAGGCGATTACTGCAGACAAGCTGATCTGCAAGTGGCTGTCGCCTGGTTTGACGGACTTGACGCAGAGCTCCTGCACCGTCGTTTCGGACGGCGAGTACGTCTATGTAGGCTCGGTCGATATTTCGTATGACGAGAATTACAACGCGACCTACGGCAACGGCTCCTTTATGCGCATTAAGATTGCCACGGGCGAAGTTTCTTGGCAGAACATTGACGCTTCCGAGGGCTATTACTGGACTGGTGCGGCTTTGACGGATAAGTATGCCATCGTTCCTACGAGCGCGGGCACGCTTAAGTGCATTGATAAGACGACGGGCGATGTCGTTTCGACCATGAAGCTCGGCGCTCTCGCGAACGCCGACTGTGTCGCCGATCCGTCCAATGGTTCGACCTTCTATCAGATGACGCACGATGGAAAGCTCCATGTGATTTCGCTTTCGGCGAAGGGCGTACTGAGCGAGCAGAAGACGGTCGACCTGGGTCTTACTAATAACATGAGCGCACCGGCGGTGGCTGGCGAAAACTTGATTGTCGGCGGACAGACGGCTACTGGCTCTGCTCTGGCTCTCTATAATCTGAAGACCGGTAAGACCACGATGGTCACCGCTGCTGACGGTAAAGAACTGCCGGCCGGATTTAACGGTATTGCTGCTACTCCGCTGGTGAGTGTTCAGGGTGGCAAGACCTATGTGTACTTCACCGTTAACAGCGCGGATAGCAAGGATTACGTCAACTACTCTGCTGGTGGTGGCGTGTATCGCTATACGCTCGGCGATGCAGAGGCGACGCAGATTTATGATGCGGCTGGCCATTACCAGCACTGCGACTCTCCGGTCATTGCCGATGCATCTGGCAACCTGTACTACATCAATGACTCGGGCACGCTGTTTAAACTTGGAGCTGTCGAGTCTTGGACGGTTGCCTTTAATTCCAACGGCGGGTCTGCTTGCGACACTAAGTTTGTTGCTACGGCCGACGGCAAGCTGGTCAAGCCGGCCGATCCGACGCGCGATGGCTACACTTTCGGCGGTTGGTATACCGATGAGACTTGCACGCAGGCGTATGACTTCAGTACGCCGGTGACGGCCGACCTGACGCTGTATGCCAAGTGGACTAAGAATGCCGTTAACCCTGGCGGTAATGGCGGTTCAGGCTCCAATGGCGGCAATGGCGGCGTTGGTTCGAATGGCGGCGGCGGTTCTAGTACCGGTACTGGTTCCGGCACTGACGCTGGCACGGGTTCTGGCTCCGGCTCGAAGGGCGGCGCTATTGCCCCGGGCAAGAAGCCGGTGACCAAGACGACGGTGTCGACCAAGACCGAGACCAAGGACAACAAGTCCGACAAGAAGTCCGACAAGAAGTCTGACAAGAAGGACAACAAGTCCGACAAGAAGTCCGATTCCAAGTCCGATACGGGTGCTGCTTCCATGACCACTGCTAAGAAGTCCTCTAGTGCTTCCGAGCAGGAGACGGGCACCAACCCGCTCGCCATTGTTGGCGTTGCCGCCGGCGTCATCGGTCTCGCCATCGTCGGCGTGTTCGTGTTCACCAAACGTCGGTAGGTGAGGGCTGTGTCCAATAAATCCAAGGACGCTGACCCCAAGCAACCAGATTCCTCGTTCATTCAGCTCGATGATCCAAAGCAAAAGGGCGCCGCTTCGGCGGCGTCCACCTCTCGTCGCAAGGCGCTCCTCGGCGTTCTGACTGCTGCATGCACCATTCTGATCGTCGTCTCGCTGGGTTTCGCCCATCCTTCCACAAGCGGTGCCTGGTCCATCGACTGGATCATTCAGACCGTGACGGGGGAGAGCGTCGTCACCAAGGACACCAAGGCGTCTGGCTCGACTACGACTTCGGGCGAGGCCAGTTCCAAGGATTCCAAGTCATCGAATGACGCAAAAGATGAGTCCAAGGGTTCGAACGACGACAAGGACGATTCCGAGTCTTCAAACAAGGAATCGGACAAAAACTCGGATAGCAAGAAGTCCGAGGACCGGGGCGGCAAGAAGTCTGGCGATAAATCCGCTGCCCAAAATACGGGAGCCAGTGATACTTCCAATGCGTCTGGCGGTGCTTCTTCGGGCGGTGGCCAGTCGTCTGATGGAGCCTCATCCTCTAATGGTGGAAACGCCTCCTCGGGCGGCCAGAGCGGCTCACAGGAGTCCAACTACGTTACGGTGACGGTTTCGGTCACATCGAGCGCTGTGGACAATCCTGTGTCCTCTGGTGGCACCTTTACCTTTAACGAAGGTGCTACCGTCTACGATGCCCTGTGCGCGCTGGGCCTCTCTGTCAACGCACACGGCTCATCGTACGGCACGTATGTTTCTGCGATTGGTGGTTTGGCCGAGAAACAGTACGGCGGCACGAGCGGCTGGATGTATTCCGTCAACGGCACAACGCCCATGACGGCCTGTAGTAACTACGTTCTCTCAAACGGCGACAACGTAGTCTGGTATTACGTTACAGACTAGAGGCCTCGACATAGCGCGCCAGACGGGCGGTTCGGACCAACATCCGAGCCGCCCGTTTTTCATGCGAATGTGACTGGATCGCCGGGTCTCTCGGCAAACAAAAAACCGGTTGGAACGGGAATTCCAACCGGTTATACATTCAAGCAAATAGTGAATCGACTACGACCGTGCGCCCTCGAGGAAGAAGCGGCGGCTGAAGTAGTTGTACCAGGTGACGAGGAATGTGGCGATGGCCTTCATGGCCTGGTAGCCGATGCTCAAAAACGTGACGCCCACAAACATGTACAGGTCGTTGAGGCCCAGGCCGATCACCGACAGGATGGTGAAGATCGTGAACTCGCGCTTGCGGCTCATGCCTTCGCGGTGGTCGAACACGTACTTCATGCTGAGCCAGTAGTTGACCACGACGGATGTGATAAACGAAACCGTGGTGCTCATCAAAAAGTCGAGGTGGAACAGCTCGACGAGCGCAATGAGCATGCCCCAGTCGATGCCAAAGGAGATAAGACCCACGACGGCAAACTTGAGGAACTGCTTGGTATGAGGTTGTGCCAGCGCCTTGCGCACGTAATCACATCCAATGCGTTGATGAATCGAGCAGAGGATACTTTAGAGCTTTTACAAGGGAAACGTAAGGTCTTTGCCAAGAACTATATGAACTCGCCAAATTTTCAAGAGCTAATCCGCAAACGTTGATAATTTGCCCGTAAACGAGCGACACCCACGGACGATACTGCGCTGAGTGCGCGTCGTCCGTGGGCGCCGTAATGCTGCAGGGGTTTCGAGCTATTTTGTCTCGTCGCCCTCCAGGAAGATTTTTCGAGTCACAAAGTTGTAGACCATGACAAGCGCGGTGGCGCAGATCTTGGCGATATTGGCCTCGAGTCCCAGGCCGGCGTTGAGCGCCAGCACGATGCCGTCGTTGAGCACCAAACCGATCACGGACAGCACGACAAAGATGATGAACTCGCGGCGGCGGCTCATGCCTTCCTTGTGCGCAAACACGTACTTCATGCTTGCGAGGTAGTTAAAGATGAGTGAGATGATAAAGCCGCTGGTGTTGGCGATTAGGATGTTGAGGCCCAGACCGTAGTGGAGCAGATTCATAATGCCAAAGTCGATAACCGTGGCAATGACACCGACGACGCCAAATTTCATAATCTGCGCAAGGAGCTTTTGCATGGTACCTGCCTTAAGCTGGCGCCGAAGCGCCGCGGGGATGACAAACTCAGCAAGTTTAGCCAATCCCCGCGGGTGGTGCTAGGCGCGCTCCTCGATAGCACCGTTTCTATATGCATCGAGCAGCTGACGCAGGTCTTGGATTTGGCTGCGGATCTTGGCGCCAGTATCGGTGTCGCTCACCATGCGGCGACGGTCCGCTTGGTCAAAACGGTTGGTCTCGCTTTCGATGTCCACGTTGCGCGTGAGTGCCTCGGCAACCGTCGTAAAGGCCCGGTGCGACTTGAGGCGGCAGCCGCGCGAGCTCGAGATGAGCGTATAGCCGGCGATGCCCGTCTTGGGATGGTAAGCGCGGCAGAAGCCGCCATCGATGACCAGCAGCTTGCCCTCGGCGCGGATGGGCTGCTCGCCCTTGGTGGTTTTAACGGGCGTGTGGCCGTTGATGATGTGGCCGGTCGGCGAACATGCCATGGGCGCGACGCCAAACTCGCGCATGATGTCGTCGCAGACCGAGGGCGACTTGGTAAGCGTAAAGTATGGGTCCATCGGCTCGACCCAGGTGCTCTTATCGGCGATATAGGCGCGCTCAAAGGTACGCACCAGGCGTCCGCTGGCGGGCGAGTTAAAGCCAATCCACAGGTACCACATCCAGTCGAGAGCGTCGCGGTCGCCCACGCGCCAGGCGCGGCGGGCGATGTGGTCGCAAAAATCGAGATAATCGCGGCCAGCGTGCCAGGTGCCCAGACAGTTCATGCTGCTAAAGGTGCCGTCTTCGTTGAGCGGAACGCAGCCGTGGAAGAGCAGGTTGCCGTTGGCGACCTTGTACATCGAGCCGTGGGAATAGAGGAAATCGATATGGCGATGCAGGTGATCGGCGGTGACAAACTCGGACACGAGCTTGTCGATGATGTGCTGCTCCTGAGACGTGAGCGTGTAGGGGTCCGCCGGGTCGACGGTGGGGAAGTCGTTGGTCGTGAGTGGCCACACGCTGCCGTCGGCGAGCGTGACCGTGCCGGTGTCGTGGTCGATCTTGTCGAGTAACAGACGGTCGGTCATGTCGAACTCGGGGTGGAGCTGGATAATCTGGCCCTCGAGCTTAAAGAGCAGCACGTTGATAGCCTTGATCAGCGGGGTGATGGACTCACCGGCGGTGTAGGTGGCATCGGCAAAGGCGACAAGCTCACGCAGCGAGATACCGTAGTCATTCTCGAGGATCTCGTAATTGTCGTAGCGTAGGTTGTTGCGCAGCACCGTGGCGATGCAGGCGGGCTCACCGGCGGCGGCGCCCATCCACAGCAGATCGTGGTTGCCCCACTGGATGTCGAGCGAATGATAGGTGAGCAGGCGGTCCATAATCTTGGCAGCGCCGCCGCCACGGTCGAAGATATCGCCCACCAGGTGCAGGTGGTCGACGGCCAGGCGCTTGATGAGCGAAGCGAGCGACTCGATAAAGTCGTCGGCGCTGGCGGTCTCCAGGATGGACTCCACGATGCGCTCGTGATAGCGCACGCGATAGTTGTTCTCGTCCGGGTGCGTGTGCAACAACTCATCGATGATATAGGCGTAGTCGCGCGGGATGGCCTTACGCACCTTGGAGCGCGTGTAGCGGCTTGAAAGCGAGCGAGCGACCATGATGAGCTGGTCAAGCATCGTCTTGTACCAAGTTGGCGAGTCCTCGCGCTGGCTGCGGACCAGCTCAATCTTCTCGCGCGGGTAGTAAATGAGCGTGCACAGCTCGCCCTTTTCGTCAAAGGAGAGCGTGTCGCCAAAAATCTCGTCGACATGCTCGCGCACGACGCCCGAGCAGTTGTTGAGGATGTGCATAAAGGCTTCGTACTCGCCGTGCACGTCGCTCATAAAATGCTCGGTGCCCTTGGGTAGGTTGAGGATGGCCGAGAGGTTGATAATCTCGGTAAATGCGGATTGTTCGGTGGGGAACTGTCTCGACAGCAGGCGCAGATACTTGAAGTCTTGCGGGTTGCGATCGAATGCGACCATGAAACACCTTCCGATGGGGCTGGTAAAACTGATAAACGGCGTCAAACGTTTATCAGTATGCGCCGCTTTTGTTTCGATTTTGCGCCAGCGGCTGAATTATCGGCTGAATGGTTTGGTAAATCGATTTAGTTGAGGTAGATATGGCGGTTGAGTGGAGACGACAGAGGGTGTTTTCTCAGATATTTATGCGTGGGGTCGGTGGAGACGATGGTGGTAAAGATGTTCGCTATTTTTGGTTCGATTTGGTAAATAGTGGACATATGTACCGTATGTAGGCTCACTGTGCGATAATTTGCGCAGCAATACGTAAGGAGCCTCATATGAGTGATTTTGTCCTGACCTGTGAATCTGCCGCCGACCGAACTCGGGAGTTCTTTGACTCGCGCAATATTCCTGTCGCGTATTTTCATTACGAGATCGACGATGTTGTCTATACGGACGATCTGTATCAGTCGATTACGCCGGACAAGTTTTTTGCCCAGATTGCCGCGGGCGCCATGCCCAAGACGTCTCAGGTGAGCGTGGGTGAGTACGAGGAGTTTTGGGAGCCGTTTGTTGCCGAGGGTAAAGACGTGCTGCACCTGACGTTGTCGTCGGGTATTTCGGGCACGTATGGATCGGCCTGCGTTGCGGCGCAGATGCTCGCGGATCGCTATCCCCAGGGCGGCAAGGTGCGCGTCATCGATTCGCTGGCGGCGTCTTCGGGCTTTGGCCTGTTGCTGGAATATGCCGCCGACGTGCGCGATAGCGGGGCTTCACTCGACGAGACGGCTGCCTGGATCGAGGAGCACAAACTCAACCTGCACCACTGGTTCTTCTCGACCGATCTGTCGAGCTACCTGCGCGGCGGTCGCATTTCGGCTGCGAGCGCGATCATCGGCACGGCGCTTAAGATTTGCCCGCTTATGACGGTCGATTGCGACGGCAAGCTGTCGCCACGTGAGAAGATTCGCACTAAGAAGCGCGCGATTTCCGAGATGGCCAAGACCATGATGGCACACGTGCAGGACGGTGCGGATTATTCGGGTAAGTGCATCATGTCGCACTCGGCGTGCCGCGAGGATGCCGAGGCAGTTGCGGCGCTGATTGAGGAACAGGTTCCGCAGCTTAAAGGCAAGATTGAGATCAATGACATCGGTACTCTGATTGGCTCGCATACCGGACCTGGTACGGTGGCGCTCTTCTTTATGGGCGACAAACGCATGGATTAACTTGGCCCATCACGTCGCGCACGATTGCTCAAACGAAAACGGCCCGCCTCACGTTTGTGGGGCGGGCCTTGCTGTTGGGGTTAGCGTTTCTTTCCGCGGAAGAAGAAGCCATGCAGTGACGGCTTGAGGCCGCGGTTGGCGCGATGCTCCTCGACGCGCTCGTGGATCGAAGCGACGCGCTCGATGACTTCGTCGGGAATCGGCACATCGGGATTCATGTTCTCGACTTGGCTGACCTCGGCGGCGGCGACCTGGTCGATAATGGGCACATCGTCGCGCGAGATGACAGGTGTGGCTTCTTCCTTCATCTTGCGATAACGCTGCATCATGTCGGTCTGTAGCTGCTGTGCCGAAGGCGGCGTCCAGATGATGGCGTTGGCGCCGGCGGCGATGGTCTCACGGATGCTCTCGGGCGTCTTGCCGCCCGGCGCGATGAGCGGCAGGTTGGGATAGTGCTCGCGCAGTTCACGCAGGACCTGGGGCGTGTTTTTGCCGGCGGCGATGTTGAGAATCTTGGCTCCGGCGCGCACTTTGGCATGCGCATCGTCGTCGCAACGTACGACCGTGGCGATGACGGGGATGTCGGCGATGTTGGTGATGTGCTCGACCATCTCGGCAGTAGCGGGGGAGTTGACCACGCAGCCCGCCGCGCCCTGCATCTCGGAGACGGCTGCCATCTGCACGGAGCGCTTACCGGTCGTAGTTCCGCCGCCCACGCCTACAAAGACCGGGCACTCGGCGACGGTCAGCAGCGCTTGCGTAATGGCGGGCTGCGGCGTGAAAGGGTAGACCGCAAAAACGGCATCGGCGTTGGAGTTGCGGATAACCGCGACATCGGTAGTGTAAATGAGCGACTTGATGCGGCGGCCGAAGAGCGTGAAGCCGCTGGCCTCCTCGATCTCGTCGGGCATGCGAAGAGCAGCCTTGCGCAGACGTCCGTCGATGGGCAGGGGCTCCATGGGGAGCAGTCCGTTGGGGGTCACGGCTACCTGGGGCTCGGTGAACTCGTCTGCGAGCTCGACCTCGGAGAAATCGACCGAGGCGACGATGTCCTCGTGAACCTCGGCGGGTACATCGATGGGAGCTTGGTCGTTTGCCGCGGCAGGCGTGTCGAAGGAGCTGGTGCCGACAAAGGCGTCGACGCGTTCGTTTAGGTCGTTGAGGGTATCCATGGAGGCTCGATTCTATGCGATGGTGGCCGGCGCGATGCAGCCGGAATTGCGAATGCTAAATCGTTTGACGAGTTGATTTTTCCCCGCCGCACCATCCGTTAGACCGAAGGGCGGGAGAACGTGAAGGAGCTGTGGTGGCGAGGATCGAGGTGCTATCTTGAAAGTCCCGTTTAAAAGAGAGGTGACGCGGTATGGAATTGGCAGCAATGTTTGGCTCGATTGGCCTGTGCGTGGGCGCAATCGTTGCCGCCGCGGTCATCTACTTTGTGGTCACGGCCATTAAGGGCAAAAGGGCCGAACGCAAGGAGCGCGCGATGCTTAAACAGCATCGCGACCAGCAGGGCAAACGCGCACAGAGATAGCTTGTTGAGTTTTTGATCCGTGCGCTAGCTGCGTTTTCGGATCAGGGCAATGTAGAAGCCCTCAAAATCGCGGCTAGGCGGAATGGTCAGCGTGCCGGGCATACCGTTGGCGATGGCCGAGACATGGCCGGCGGCGATGGCCTCGGTGAGGGCGTTGCACTCGATATGCGGCTCCTCGCCGGCATCCTGGGCGCGACGCGCTTCACTTTCGCTCGGTGTGCCGTCGAGGGGGATAAGCTCGCAATCCATGTGCTTGTCGAGGGCCTCTTGCAGGGCGTCCTCGTTTTCCTGCGGCAAGATCGAACAGGTCGAATAGACGAGCGTGCCGCCCGGTTTGAGGGCACCCATGGCGCGGTCCAGAAGTGCTCGCTGCGAGCGGGCGCACTTGCTCAGCAACTGCTCGGTGAGGCCGCGCAGGCTTTTCTCGTTGCCACTGATGACGGTGCCCGTGCCGGTGCAAGGAGCGTCGAGCAGGATGCGGTCAAAGCGGAAGAACTCGTCGAGCTCGCGTGCGTCGATGCGCATGACGGGCACGTTTTTGGCACCTTGGCGGTGGAGGTTGGACTCAAGCTTTTCGGCGCGGGGAATGCTCATCTCGCAGGCCGTGAGGTGTGCCTGGCCCTGGGTGAGGGCGGCGATCTGCGTCGTCTTGCCGCCAGGGGCTGCGCACATGTCCAGGATGTCCTCGCCTGCCTGGGCGCCCAGGACCAACGGCGGCATCATGGACGACAGGCTCTGCAGATAGATCTTGCCGTCGCGGTAGATGTCGAGATCCCACAGATCGGAAACCTGGGCCTCGGGCAGGATAAAGGCGTCCGGGTACCAGGCGACGGGGTTGTGGGCGATGCCAGCGGCATCGAGCGCCGCAGCGATGTCCTCGGCGGTTGCCTTGAGCGTGTTGGCGCGCAGTGTGACCGGGCGTGTGACCGCGGCGCCGAAGCCCTCGATCATGAGCTCGGCATCGGCGGGCGCATAGGCGCCGGCGACCGTGTCGACCATAAAGCGCGGCAGGTCGGCGGCGCAGGGAAGGGCGGCAAGCTGGTCGGAAAGCTCGGTGGCGGCAAATTGCCTGAGCTTGAGCTCGGGCTTGACCTGCTTTTTCTGCTTACGACGACGCGGCTTGGACATCCGTCTTTCCTTCCACCTAAATGATTATTCTGGGACGGGGATTAAATAATCATTCCATGACTCCCGTCACAAAAAGACTGTACTGTGGCGCCCGGGAATGATTTTTTAATCCCCGTCCCAGAATAATCATTCCCGGGCGCGTTGCTACTAGCGTGCTTTAGTACTGGCTCTCGTGCTTGCTGAAGAAGTCGAAGCGCGGGGGCAGCGGCTTCACGCGGTGGTCGCCGGGCTTCTCGCCCAGGCTCTCTACGAACTCGTCCGTGGAGGCAAAGATGTTATCCCAGCTAAAGAAGGCGACCGGATCGACGTCGAAGTACTCGCAGATGAGTTCGCAGCCGGCCGGGACGATACCGTGCATCAGGACGGTCGCCACGCGCAGCTCGGTAAAGGCATCAACCAGGGCCTGCGTCATCGCTGCGTTTGCTTCGTCGCCCTCGAGCTTGTTGGCGGCCTTGGAGGCGTCGCTCCAGCGCTTGTTGGCGGCGCGCAGGTAGTCGTCGCACACGGCAAGCGCGCGGTGCGTCTCGAACTTGTACATGGCCTGCTCAAAGGCAAGAGCTGCCTGCTCGGCAGCCTCGACCACGGCGGCAGAGGCGGCACCGGCGGGGATGCAGCCGTTGCGATAGGGGCTCTCGTCGCCTTCCTTGACGGCGACGCCGTAGAAGCAGCTGCGGGCCAGACGGTTGAATACGCCGGTCAAAAGGGCGCTCTCCTTAAGGGCCGGATCGATAACGCGCTTGTCGTCGCAGGCGCGCACCTCGTTGCCGTCCTTGTCCTTGCCGGTCACACGCGTGTCGTATGCCTTGGGGCTAAAGCTCACCGGCTTTTCGGACAGGCCGAGCGACAGCCAGTGCGCGCGCATCTGCTCGCAGGTGTAGTGGTTGAGTAGGTCGTCTGCCGGCGGGGGAGGCGTCTGCGAGGACGAGCTGGCCTTTTTGCCCATGTAGAGCAGGTGGTAGCAGGCGCTGACGGTGCTCTGCGTGAGGTCCCAGCCCAGGGCCTCCCACATGGCGGTCTGCGCGATGCAGTAGAAGTAGATGTTGTCCTGACCGATAAACTGGTAGATCTGTGCGTCGTCCGAGCACCACCAGTCGCGCCAGTCGAGCGAGCTGTGCTGGTAGGTGGGCGCGGGCACCTGTGTGGAGTCGGCAGCGGGCTCGCCCATGAGGGCGGCATCCTGGGCGGCGACGCCCTCGGTCACGCCGGCGGCCTTGGCATCGCGCGCGAGCACGGTACGCGTATAGCTGATGGGCGCCCACAGGCTCTCTGGCCAGCACCAGCAGGTGACGTCGGAAACGCCGTCGACCTGGGGCACCGGAACGCCCCAGTCGATGTTGCCGGTGATGCGGAAAGGCACGAGCGCTTTGCCGCTGCGGAAGCGCACGCCGCCGTTGGCGAGCACCGCATGGGCGTCGTCGCGCTCCTTCCAGCTGGGGAAGGTGACGGTAAAGCTGCTCTTGTTTCCCTCGGGCTCCAGCACGGTGTGCTCGGGCAGCTGGTCCTCGACGGCATCGAAGGCCTCGCGGAACTTGTTTTGGATATAGAGCTGGGCCGGCAGCAGCCACTCCTCCATGGTCTTGGAGACCACGGAACGAACCTGCGGGTTCTGGGCGAGCTTGGCGGTGTAGGTCTTCATAAAGTCGAGGTAGGCCGGCAGGTCGAAGTAGAGGTTGTCGACCGGGCGCAGCTCGGGCACCTCGCCGGTGAGCTGGCTCTTGGGTGCGATGAGCTCCTCGGGCTCAAACTGGTGACCCAGGTCGCACTCGTCGGCATAAGCCTTCTCGGACTTGCAGCCCTGGATGGGGCAGCGGCCGATCACTTGGCGGCCGTTGAGGAACGTGCCGGCCTTGGCGTCGTAGAACTGCAGCGTGGAGCGCTTGGAGATGGTGCCCTGCTCATGCAGGCGCTCGATAATCTCGGCGGTCACTTCGTTGTGAATCTGCGCAGCCGGCTCAAGGCCCGAGCCGCCGTAGATATCGCAGCTGATGTTGTAGTTGTTGAGGGTCGCGGCCTGGCGGGAGTGATTGGACTCGACATACTCGCCGATGGACTTGTCGTAGCCTTCGTTCTCCTTGAGCTTGCGGTAGCTCTCCATGATGGGCGAGCCGTAGCAGTCGGTGCCCGAGGTGAAGATGACGTTCTCGCGGCCCAGACGGTCGCGCAGGAAGCGGGCGAAGAAGTCGGCAGGGACAAAGACGCCGCCAACGTGGCCAAAGTGAAGGCCCTTGTTGCCGTAGGGCTCGCCGGCGGTAACGATGGCGCGGCGAGGCCAGCTGGGACGGTCGTTCATGGAGTATTTGGATGCCATGGGGCTCCTTCGCATATGGTGAGGGCGCGGCCGGGCGCGGGGCTCGGCGGCGCGGTGGTCAATTCGTGCATATCGTTCGACATTATCGCACATGCGGGCGGGTGCGTGGCAGGGGCGCTATCCTAAGATGCTATGAATGAGATTTCCAACATACATGCGTTTGAAGACGAGGATTTTCTGCACGCTTGCTTCGTGTGGGGGATGGTCGTCGTCGGCGTGTTTGCCGTGTGCCTGGTGCCGGTGTTTATGCTGCTGGGCGGGCCTGCGGATCTGGATGCGGCTGACGCGGGCGGCTGGATGGCTGTTGTGGGCTGGATAGTCGGCTTGGCTGCGATCTCAATGGCGTCGTTCGCCGTGCACGAGCTGGTGCACGCGGTGTTCTTTAAGCTGCTGGCGCCTGCGGGCGCGAAGGTGACCTTTGGGGCGAATCGCGAGACGGCGATGATCTATGCCTGCGCCGAGGGGATTGTGTATTCGCGCCGGCGGTATATGGCAATTTGCCTGGCGCCGACGGTTGTTGTGACGACAGCGTTTGCCCTGGGGTTTGCGTTTTCGGGCTATCCGCTGCTGTGCTATCTGGCTGCCGGCTTGCATTTGTCGGGCTGTGTGGGCGACTGGTATTACGTGCGGACCATTTTGCGCGACCGTCGCATTGTCGCCTGCGAGGATACGTCCTTTGGCGTGCGCTTTTTTGGGTGAGGAGATGTCGATGAAGTCGTTGTTGCTGCATGCGTGCTGTGCACCATGCTCGCTTGAGCCGGTTCGCCTGCTGCGCGAGGAGGGGTTTGAGCCCACGATTTGCTGGACCAACCCCAATATTCAACCGCGCGATGAATGGCAGCGCCGCTTGGACGAGCTGCGCCGGTGGTGTGCCGATGGCGACATCGAGCTCATCGAGGCAGGGGAGGACCGCGATCGCTGGGAGACCGGCGTGGCACCGCTGGGTGCCGATCGGCCTCGTCGCTGTCGCGCGTGCTATGCCCTGCGCTTGGCCGAGGCGTGCCGCGTGGCCCAGGAGCGCGGGTTTGAGTTTGTGGGCACGACGCTCGCCGTCTCGCCGTACCAGTTGTTCGAAACCTGCAATGATGTGTTGGAGCGTCTGGCTGCTGCCCGCGGTCTCACTCCGGTGATTCGCGATTTTCGCCCGTATTACCCCGAGGCCACGCGTCGTTCGCGCGAACTGGGCATGTATCGGCAGAGCTACTGTGGCTGCCGCTTCTCGGCTGTCGAGGCGGCCATGGACCGCGCCCGCATCCGCGACGAGCGCAAAGCGTCCAAAAAGTAGTTCTTTTGGGCTGGGGCTTTGAGCTGTCTGTGCGGTACGGTCGTTTTTGGGAAAGTCGATTTAATTAAGCGTGTGATCGTGGCTCGCTTGATACCAAACGACGACTCCTATGATTCTAATCCTCCGTTTGTTAAACATCAGATCCGGACTTGCTGTTGCATATGAATGGGACGACAGCACAATCATGTCGTTTCCTTCTGCAAATCGCCTAATTACCGGTGTTTTACCGTCTGCGAGCGCCAATACAGCACAGCCGTTCCAAGGCTTTGCGGTGGTATCGACAAGTAGTAAGCTGCCAGGAGGGTAAATGCGGGACATTTCGTCACCTTTGATTTTAACGAAAACGCTATGTGGGTGACGCTTGGCTACGTCTACAGGCGCGCAAACATTTTGTTGGCTGTGCGTGATGCGGCGCTTTTGCGATTCGATATCGATGACGGGAAATGCGCCCTCCATTTCGTGGATAGCAGGGTCTTCGTCGGTGACGATTCTTTTATTTGCGAGCTTTACGGCCAAACCGTTTTCCTCGCCAACAAGTTCATCGCGGGTGCAACCGAAGAGCGCTTGTAACTTTTCGATATGGCGCTCACGGGGGGCATACCGACTTTTTTCCCAACGACAAACGGTCTCTTTAGATACCCCCAACATCTCTGCAAGTTGCGCCTGACCAAGGTGCTCCATGGTGCGGAGTTTACGAATATTTGCCCCGAAGCCCATGGCTATAGATCCTCTCGCCACAGAGGGAGGCATAGACAGTTTGTGCCACCATAGCCTTTGGTGAGCTCGTCAATGGATAACGGGAATAATTCCATTCCTGCTTTCTCAAGCGCTTCGTTGGTCCAAACGTTTTCTTCATATACGCATAGTTTTCCTGGCGAGAGCGCAAGGATAGACGTTGCGTTGTTCCGGCGCTCTCTTTCGTAGGCGGTTTGATTCCCGCCTCCGCAGTCAATTACTTTTATTGGTTCGCAACAGGCTGCAGAGAGTATTTCCGGAATCGTGCGATCGATAGGAGTGATCGTAAGGCCCTTTCCGGATCGTTTTAGTTGAATGCTGTATGCATCAACGGCATTGCATATCTCACGATCGATGAGGAACGCGTCGTGATCAATTCTACTTATGAACGTATCGAGGTGGATACGCAGCCCGTCAGAGGGGACTCGAATCGCAATTAGCTCGGTGGTCTGGAATTTATTTGAGGTCAGGAGCTCTTTGGCAAGTGACTCGACGGCGGCGGGTTCAGTTCGGTCAGAGATTCCAACTAATAATGTCTTAGCACTGATAACAAGAATGTCTCCGCCTTCGATATGGTAACTACTTCTGTTCAAATCACATACCGGGGTTTCTCCCATGATCTTGTGGTGGGTGAATATCTGCCGGTATAAGGCGACCTCACGATCACGCTCAGGCCAATACATATGATTTAGGATGATGCCGTCTCCGACTACCACAGCAGGATCACGAGTGAAAAAAAGCGTGTTGAGGGGATTGACCAAGAGCGAGGCGGGGTCAAATTGCTCGTGCACGAGCGCCCGTAGTGTTTCCGACTGGTTTGAACATAGCTCAGTGTCTCCAAAGCGAATGCCGTTAAGTACTATATTCACCAATTCCTGGGTGTTCTTAGCGTTCTCAAACAGCTGGGTTATTGTCTCGAGGAACTCTCTGCCTGTTGCCCCACTGCAACGGAGGTAGTCATCAATAAAACATTTAAGTGATTGGGGCTCAGTTTCAAGTGAGTCTTCGAGAAGGTCCCTAATTTCAATGGTTTCTACGCCATGCTTCTCAAGCAATTGAACCATGGAATCGTGCTCATATATTGCTTTGTCGAGGTCAAAACGACCGCTCCATTTTCGCAGGGAGAAAACTTGGCTGAAGTCGGCATCAGGGTAGTTTTGTGTTTCAGTTCCTGGTCGATGGACAAGTACGGCTTTTAAATGACCGATTTCATTTGTTATGTGTACGCCTTGCATGTCTGTCTCCTGTCCTGCTGGTTTTTATATAAGGCTAAGGCAGGTTCCTTGTTGTGTTGCGGAAAAGTTAAAAGACGTATGTAATTGATAAATAACATCAATTTTAAATATCAGATTGATTAATAACGTCACTTTAGCTGCCGTTCATAGGTGAAAAGCGACACGATGGCGATGGTTGGCCGACCACCGCTGAGCAACCTCATACATTTATGGTGCCAGCTGGATAGATGGGAAAAGGAATGAAGGAGGAGATATGGCAGCGGAAAGTTCGAAAGGCATCAAGCAGTTCAAGGTCCCGCACGTATATGCGATCATCTTTGCACTTATGGTCATCTTCGCTGTTCTCACGTGGATTGTTCCCTCTGGGTCCTATCAGCGTCAGGAGGTGAACGGTCGTGAAGTCACTGTCGCAGGTACGTATGAGCAGAGTGAAAAGACATATATTGACGAGGAAACCGGGGATGAAGTAGATCTCAGACAAGGCGTCTTCGATGTTCTTCAGGCTCCAACGCGCGGTATACAAGAGGCAATTGAGGTCGTTGCATTCATCTTGATTGTGGGCGGTTCGTTTCAGGTTATTACTAAAACGGGCGCTATCACGAGCGGAATGGGTCGTGTCGTTCGCCGCTTTAAGAACAAAGACATTCTAATTATTCCTATTGCGATGGTTCTCTTTGCATTGGGCGGAACGAGCTTTGGCATGGCGGAAGAAACTCTCCCGTTCTTTGCGATCTTCATGCCAATTATGATGGCTATGGGCTTCGACTCGATGACGGCGTTCATGGTCGTGTTCGTTGGAGCGCGCACGGGTTACATCGCCTCAACGATTAATCCGTTTAATGTTCTCATTGCGCAAGGTATTCTTGGTATTCAGGGCAACCCCCAGCTGTGGCTGCGTATGATTGCCTGGGTTGTTTTGACTGCCGTTGCAATTACTTGGGTTGTCCTCTATGCACGAAGGGTAAAGAAGAACCCTGAGTCATCGATCACATTTGAGGATGATATCGCCAAGAAAGTCGAGTTCGCTGCCGATGAATCTGCCCTTGACGCGGAATTTACGGGTCGTCAAAAAGGCGTGCTTGCGGTATTTATCGCTGGTATGTGCCTTATCATCTGGGGACTTGTGACCCAGGGCTGGTATATGAACGAGATTTCTGCGGTCTTTTTGGCCATGGGCCTGTTGGCTGGTGTTATTGCGGGCTTTAGTCAGGACGTCATCGCTCAGGAATTTGTTGCGGGTATTGCTGACTTTGCTTTCTCGGCAATTGTCGTTGGACTTGCGCGTGGCATCCTTGTCATTGCCTCTGACGGCATGATCATCGATACCATCCTCAATGCGCTCGCCACTGGTCTGGGCGGCATCCCGGCGGTTCTCTTTACTACGCTTCTTTATGCGGTTGAGAACCTCCTGGCGATTCTGGTTCCCAGCTCATCTGGCCTTGCAGCACTGACCGCTCCCATTTTTGGACCTTTGACCGAACTCATGGGCCTTAATCCCGAGGCCGCCGTGTGGGCTCTCTCCATGGGTAGCGCGACGATGTCTTTGATCTGTCCTACTAGCGCCATTCTTGTAGCGGGTTTGGGCGTGTGCAAGATCAAGCTTGGCCAGTGGTGGAAGACCGTTTGGAAATTCTTCTTGGTCGTGTCGCTCATCAATATCGTATTCGTAGCAATCTCGGGACTTATTGCCCTGTAGGTTTCATGGCTGAAATGGAGTAACAGGAATGTCTAAAGGACTGAATGTACACAGCGAGATTGGTAAGCTCAAGAAAGTTGTGCTTCACCGCCCCGGTCGTGACCTTGTGAACGTAAAGGCAGAAGAGTTCGAGGATGTCTGGATTCACGACTGTTTCTATCTTGATGTGGCTCAAAAGGAGCATGATGCCTTTGCGGATCTTCTGAGGAGCGAAGGTGTTGAGGTTCTCTATATGGAGAAACTCGTTGCTGAAGCGCTGGATGCATGCCCCTCGGCTCGCGCTGAGTTTACCGATACATTTATGGCTGAGAGCGGGATTGTCAATCCTATGCTTGAGCAGGCTGTTCGTGAAAAGCTCGACGCTATTTCAGATTCGTATCAGTTTGTACTTGAGGCTATGGGGGGGTATCGTTATCGTGACCTTGAGCTGCCTCGCGTTTCGACTACGCTTAGTATGATGGATAATGAGGATGCGAAGCCCGATGATTTGGTGTTGAAGCCTCTTCCGAGTTCATATTTCTCTCGCGATCCTCTTGCTTCCGTGGGCAAAGGCGTTCTGCTTCACCATATGTATTGGAAACAGCGAGATCGTGAAGTGCCCTTCTATGAAGCGATTTTCAAATACCATCCCGATTATGTAGGGACTCCGATTTGGTACGACCATAAGAATCCCTGGCATATCGAGGGCGGTGATGTGCTTAACATTAACGCTCATACCTTGGCTATTGGAATTAGCCAGCGAACTGAGGCGGCTGCGATTGAGGAGCTTGCAAAGAATTTGTTCTGGGGATCTGGGAATTCTGAGATCGATACCGTTTACGCTATTAAAATCCCCAACGGCTATGCTTACATGCATCTTGACACCGTTTGCACCATGGTGGATTTCGATAAGTTCACAGTTTATCCCGGTATTTTTGAGACCCTTCGTGTTTATCGTCTGACTCGTGGTGACTCTGAGGGAATGGTCGCTGTTCAAGAGATTGATGACACGCTTGAACATATTCTTGAAATGGCTACTGGCGTGGAGAAGGTGCAGCTTATTGAGTGCGGTGCCGGCGATATGGTTGAGGCATCTCGCGAGCAGTGGAACGACGGGTCGAACACTCTTGCCGTTGCTCCTGGTAAAGTCTGTGTTTACGAGCGCAATGTTGTCACAAATGATGAGCTCTACAAGAACGGTTTGGAACTTTTGGTCGTTCCCTCCGAGGAGCTGTCCCGCGGTCGTGGCGGCCCGCGCTGCATGAGCATGCCCTTCTGGCGCGAAGATATTTAGTTGCAAATCCACTGTGATAGGAGATGGCGAATATGGGTGTTAACATCGCTGGGCGCAGTTTTCTGAAGCTGCTTGATTACACGACGGAAGAGATTGAGTATCTGCTTGAGCTTTCTGCTAACTTCAAAAGCATGAAGCGTGCCGGTGTTCCGCATAAATTCCTTGAAGGTAAGAATATTGTTTTGCTATTTGAGAAGACTTCCACGCGTACTCGTTGCGCCTTCGAAGTTGGTGCACTTGACCTTGGCATGGGTGTAACTTATTTGGATCCGGGCTCGTCCCAGATGGGCAAAAAGGAGTCGATTGAGGACACGGCTCGCGTCCTTGGCCGCATGTATGACGGAATTGAATACCGCGGCTTTGAGCAGACGAAGGTTGAGGAGCTTGCTGCAAAAGCTGGGGTTCCCGTTTGGAATGGGCTGACTACTGAATTTCACCCGACTCAAGTGCTTGCCGATATTCTGACCATGCGTGAAGAGTTTGGAGAGATTAAGGGCAGGAAACTTACATTTTTTGGTAAGGCGGCCGGAAACGTCGCCGATTCGCTCATGGTCATTTGCGCTAAGCTCGGCATTAACTACTGTTCTTGCGGCCCAATCGGGGGAAATTCGGAGGGGGCTACATCCTATGACCCTGAACTCCTTGCAGAATGTAGTCGTATTGCGGCCGAGCATGGATCGACGATTACCATTACAGAGGATATTGAGGAAGGCGCTCGTGATGCCGATGTAATTTACACGGATGTTTGGGTTGGCATGGGTCAGCCCGCAGAGCTGTGGGAAAGCCGCATTAAGCTCATGTCGCCGTATCGTGTGACCGCTGAGGTGATGTCTATGGCAAAGCCCGAGGCGATTTTCCTCCACTGCCTTCCGAGCTTCCACGATACTAATACTACTGTTGGTGCCGAAATTGCTGAGAAGTTTGGAGTCACCGAAATGGAAGTCACGGACGAGGTTTTTGAGTCCGATAAATCTCGTGTTTTCCAAGAAGCGGAGAATCGCATGCATACGATTAAGGCGGTGATGTACGCAACGCTTAAGTAGCGGGGCGTTGAGAAAACAGTCGCAAATCTGTTTGCCATACTATATTTCTCTCAACAAGCTGATAGGATACAGGGGAGAATGATGCGCGCGTCAGTCGATTTTTTCGACTGACGCGCTTTGTGAAAGAGGCAAAGATGCGTACCGATGATTTTGACTACAACCTTCCTGAGGAACTGATCGCCCAGGCGCCTGCCGAGCCGCGCGACTCCTGCCGCCTGCTGGTGGTTGATCGCAAAGGCTCCGAGACAGGAACGCCGCTAGAGCATGGCGGCACCGTCGAGCACCGCATCTTCCGTGACATCATCGACTATATCGAGCCGGGCGACGTGCTCGTCATCAACCAGACGCGCGTGATGCCGGCTCGCCTGATTGGCCGCAAGACGGGCTCGGGCGGCGTGGTCGAGACGCTGCTGCTTAAGCGCCGCGAGGATGTTGACCCGCTGGGTCACGTCTGGGAGTGCCTGGTCAAGCCGGGCAAGCGCCTGAAGCCCGGTGCTCAGATTGAGTATCGTGCGGGCGGCGCCCATGCGCCCGAGGGGGCTCCCGTGGTGCTGACGGCCGAGGTCGTCGACTTTGTCACTGATAGCCGCGGTGGCCGTCTGGTGCGCTTTGAGCCGGCCGGTTGCAATGCCGCCGGCGACCCGCGCACGCTCGACGAGGCTATCCATGCTGCCGGCCACGTGCCGCTGCCGCCTTACATTACCGATTACGAGGGCGATCCCGAGAAGTACCAGACCGTCTACGCCATGAAGGAGGAGCACTCGGCTGCCGCTCCTACGGCGGGTCTGCATTTTACTCCTGAGCTCATGGCCGCTATCGAGGCCAAGGGTGCCAAGTTTGCCGCCGTCGAGCTCGAGGTGGGCATCGATACCTTCCGCTTGGTGGAGGAGGACGACCCTACGCAGCACGTCATGCACACCGAGCGCTACCACGTGTCGCAGGAGGTTGTCGACGCCGTGCATAAGGCCAAGGCGGAGGGCCATCGTGTGATCGCCGTCGGCACTACCGCGGTGCGCTCGCTCGAGAGCGCGTTTGACACGGACGCGCCGGTGTCCGATCCGGCCGTGACGGCGCGCTATTTTGAAGGCCGCGAGGACGGGGCCGATACGCTTGGCCGCGGTGACATCGTGGTGCGCGAGAGCGCCACGACGCAGCTTTACCTCATGCCCGGCTCGACCTATCACGTGGTCGATGCGCTGATCACGAACTTCCACGTGCCGCGCTCCACGCTCATGATGCTCGTGAGCGCGCTTGCCACCCGCGACCAGATCATGGATGCCTACGCCGCTGCTATCGAAGAACGTTACCGCTTCTTCAGCTTTGGCGACGCAATGCTCATTCTGTAGGTTACGGCGTTTTACAAACGCCGTAACCGGTCGACGCTGCAAACCCGCCAGAGCGGCAATCTGCCTTTCAACTTCGGCGGCATGACCAGAAGGTCAATGCCGCCTCGTTTCAAGGCACCTTGCTCGCTCTGGCGGGTTTTCGCTCATATGACCCAATCCGCTGTCAAGAGCCACAATGGCCCCGCCGACCGCTTGCAATCGGTCGGCGGGGCCTGCCG
>NZ_JADNJQ010000013.1 GCF_015555045.1 Collinsella aerofaciens
GCGCCTATGGCACTTCAACATCATTGTCGCAGCCCCGACCCGCGGTCACGAGCGGGGGCTCCTATCTTTTTAGTGCCCTCGGATTGGGTCATAGTGTCTGGCGATGCCAAAACATCGGCGTTTTTGTTGTCGGGACGGCAGTTAGTAGTCGTCGAGTAGTCATTGGTGCTCAGCGGCAGTCCCCATTGCACCAAGTGGCGTGTGCCGTTAAGCGGAGAGGCGTATTGTTGACCCATCGTTTGGGCATACAATGGCTATTGGTTTGCTGCGGTGAAGGCCTGTCCGCTCCGCAGCTTTTTTCTACGGTTAAAGGAGTATGTATGTCCGTTGAGGTCATGAGGTCTGTGATCGATGCTGCCGAGGGGCGCGTGCCCGTCGACACGCTGTTTACCAATGCACAGATTGTCGACGTGTATGGCCAGCGCGTGGCGCCCGGTAGCGTTGCCGTCAAGGACGGTGTGATCGTCGGCGTGCTCTACGATGGTCGCGACGATGCCGCTGGCACCTATGAGACAACTGAGGTCATCGACTGCCAGGGTCGCTATCTCGCTCCCGGTTTTATTGACGGGCATCTGCATATCGAGTCTTCGAACATCCGTCCCGCCGAGTATGCTCGCATGGCCGCGACGCGCGGTACTACCACCGCCATTGCCGACAGCCACGAGATTGCCAATGTTGCCGGTCTCGACGGCTTGCGCTTTATGATCGAGGATGGTCGCCGCGCGCCCATCTCCATCAAGTACATGATGCCTTCGTGCGTGCCCGCGCTGCCCGACGAGCAGGCCGGTGCCGTTATTTCGGCTGCCGATATGCAGGCGTTTTTTGCCGAGCATCCAGGCGATGTCTTTGGTCTGGGCGAAATGATGAACCTGCCGGGCGTCTTTATGGCCGACCCCGAGACCTGTGCTCGCATCGATGCTGCCAACCAGACGCCGTCCAAGCAGGTTGACGGCCACGCGCCGCTCGTTGCCGGTAAGGACCTCAATGCCTATGCCGCAGCGGGCATTATCGCCGACCACGAGTCGACGATTCCCGAGGAGGCACTCGACAAGCTATCTCGCGGCATGTATGTGATGCTGCGTGAAGGTACGTGCAGCCATGACCTGGCCAATCTATCGCCGATGCTGCTGGAGAATCCCGCGCGCGCCCGCCGCTGCTGCTTTGCGACCGACGACCGCGCTCCCTCCGATGCGCTTTCGACCGGCATGATCGACAACGCCTGCCGCGTGGCCATCGAGGCCGGCGTCGACCCGGTGGTCGCTATCTCCATGGCGTCCCTTTCCACGGCTGAGGCATTTGGCCTGGACCACGGCTGCCGCGACCCGCACGAGCTCCGCGGCGCAATCGCCCCGGGCAAACGCGCCGATCTGCTGCTGCTCGATGACCTGACGTTTGCCACGGCTCCGCATCGTGTTTATGCCGCCGGTGCCCTGGTGGCGCAGGATGGCACCTTTGTGGGCGAGATTGCACCCGAGATGGCCGAGGTTGCAGCCCTTGCCGATGAGCTGCGCGCCTCCGTTAAGCTGCCGAAGCTTTCGCTCGACGTATTCGACTATGCCTTTAAGCCGGGCGAGGCCGTGATTGACGTGGTACCGGGTAAGGCCATCACGGGCGTGGCTCGCCCCGAGAGTGCCGAGGGTCTGCGCCGCATTATGCTGATCGAGCGTCACGGCCGCGGCGTGTCGCTGCAGGCCGAGGGCGCCGATGGCGACGGCCCCGCTGGCCTGGGCCTGGTCGGCAAGCATATCGGTCGCGGCTGGGTGCGCGGTTTCACCATCACCGGTGGTGCCATTGCCTCCACGATCGGCCACGACTCGCACAACGTGTGCGTGGTGGGCGACAATGCGGCGGATATGATGGCTGCCGTTGAGGCCGTGGGCCAGGGCGGCCACGTGCTGGTGCGCAACGGCGAGGTCGTGGCGCGCATTCCGCTGGCGCTCGGTGGCCTTATGAGCGAGGGCACGGCCGAGGACGTTGCCGCGCAGCACGACGACTTTATGATCAAGGCGCGCGCCATGGGTATTGAGCCGCCGCTCGACCCCATCATGGGCATTATCTTCCTGCCCCTGCCGGTCATCCCGACGCTCCGCATCCGCCCCGAGGGCATGTTCGACGTTACAACCTTCACCTATGCCGACTAGTCATCGGGGACGTTCTTAAACGACTAGTCGTCGGGGACACTCTTTGGCGGGCTGCCTGACGCCGCGACCGTAGGACCTCTGGCATGTGTGAGCTATTTGCCAGGTCCTTGAAACGTTTGCGCCCGCGGAGTCTTATTTGAGCTCCCTTTGGGTACGTTGGAATCGGATACACGTTCGATTCCAACAAGCCCGAAGGGAGCTTTTCTATGTTTAAACTGATTGCATCCGATATGGACGGCACACTGCTTGACGAAAACGGCCAGGTGCCTCCCGAGACCTACGAATTGATTCTGGCGCTACACGAGCATGGCGTGCATTTCGCCGCATCGTCAGGTCGTCGCTACGATCGCCTGTGTGAGTTCTTTGCGCCCGTTCGCGACAAGATGGACTTTGTTGCCGCTAACGGCGCCCAAGTCTACGCCGACGGTAAGATGGTAGACCGTGAGGTGTATTCGCACCTGGCGATTCGAAGGCTCGCCCAAGCCGTCAGGACGTTTCCCAATCTGCATCTTGCGCTCTTTGACCGAACCAAGTCCTTCTTGCTCGATGACGAGTGCAAGTTCGTGCGTGAGGTCGATAAGGACCTTCCCAATGCCGAGCGCATTTGGGAGCTGCCCGATCCCAGCGTAAATATCATCAAGGCGAGTATCTTTTGCGATGACTGTGCCGTTATGGACAGTGCCTACGTACTGCAGCGCGAGCTTGGCCAGCTTTTTACCTTTGCGCCTTCTGGAAACGCATGGATCGATGCCATGCAGCCTGGTGTGTCGAAGGCCTCGGGAATCGAGCAGCTCATGGAGCACTATGGCGTCGAACGCGACGAGGTCATGGCGTTTGGCGACTCGATGAACGACTACGAGATCATTCGCTTTGTCGGCACGGGCTGCGCGATGGAAAATGCGCGCCCCGCGCTCAAGGCGGTGGCCGATCGCGTCGTAGGCTGCAACCGCGACCACGCCGTTCAGCATGAGCTCCGTCGCGTGCTGGAGAGTCTCTCCTAATCCGGCAGATGGGGACGTTCCTTTTCTGCCGACAGTGGGGGGACAGTCCTTGCAGCTTTTTGCGAAGAGTGTCCCCAGTGACTAGTCGTTTAAGAATGTCCCCAATGATTGATCAATGACTAGGCGAGGGCGGCCATGATGGTGCGGGCGACGCCGTCGTGGTCGTTGTCGTATTCGGTGATGGCGTCGGCGGCCTCGCGATCTTCGGGCTCGGCGTTGATCATGGCCATGCCGTGGCCCGCTGCCTGTAGCATGGGGATGTCGTTGATGTTGTCGCCGAACGCCCAGGCGTCGGCGAGACGCTCGCCCAGGTGCTCGCATAACCACGTGAGGGCCGTCCCCTTGGTGGCGCCCTCACCCATGACCTCGATATTCATGGCGTACGAACGCGTGACCTCAATGCCTCCGAGCGTGTCGAGCTCTGCTGCGATGGCGTCGCGATCGGCCGGGTCGTGCCAGTACATGGCGATGCGTTCGAGCGTCTCGACCTCGTCGATCTTGCTGTCGATATCCATGTCGATCGGTGTTCGTGTGCGCTTGAGCGAAGCCGCGATGTGGGGGTCGCCGCCACAGAACTCATCCAGACGCCCGTATAACGAGCGGGGGAGGAAGCACTGCCCATCCGCGAAGATATCGAAGGTCACATCGTGGCCGGCGGCAATGCGATGGATGCGGTGGGCAATACCACGGTCGAGCGGACGGCTCAAGATGCACGTGGCGCGCGAGGCGTCGGTGGGCGTATCCTCGTCGAGCTGCCAGACGCTGGCGCCGTTGGCGCAGACCGCGTAGTGTACGGCGGGGTGGGCGAGGATGGGCTCAAAGATGCCTGACAGCGGGCGCCCCGTGCAGGGCACAAACTCAATCCCACGTCGAGCGAGTTCGTCGAGCATTGCCCAGGTGGCGTCGCTCATCTGCTTATCACTCGTCAGCAGCGTTCCGTCCATATCGGAAAACACAATCATTTGATGCAGCCCTTTCTACTGGCATAAAAAGCGTGGCCGAAGGCGGCGATGCCCTGGCCACGCTCGAGTTCTATAACGGTCCGCGTCCTAGCGGTCGGCGAGTGGCTTGTACTCCAGCGGCTCGATCACCGGGCGGTAGGCGGGGCGGATGATGCGGTGCGCACAGAAGAGCTCTTCCATGCGGTGCGCCGACCAGCCGGCCATGCGGGCGACGGCGAATAGCGGCGTAAAGAGCGTCTCGGGCACGCCGAGCATCTTGTAGATAAAGCCCGTGTACAGGTCGATGTTGGCGCAGATGGGCTTGGTCATGCCGTGGTCGCGCATGACCTGGGGTGCCAGGCGCTCGATACGCTCGATGAGTGCGAACTCTTCGCCCAAGTCCTTCTTGGCTGCCAGTGAGCGCGCGTAACGGCGGCAGACCTCGGCGCGCGGGTCGCTGAGCGTATAGACGGCGTGGCCCATGCCGTAGATGAGGCCCGTGCCGTCGAAGGCCTGCTTGTCGAGGATCTTGCCCAGGTAGGCCGCGACCTCGTCCTCGTCCTCCCAGTTGGAGACATGCGCGCGGATGTCCTCGTGCATAGACACGACCTTGGCATTGGCGCCGCCGTGGCGCGGGCCCTTGAGCGAGCCGATAGCCGCGGCGTAGGCGGAATACGGGTCGGTGGCCGAAGACGACAGCACGCGGCAAGCGAAGGTGGAGTTGTTGCCGCCGCCGTGCTCGGCATGCAGCATGAGCATAACGTCGAGCAGCATCGCCTCATCGCGGGTGAACGCCATGCCGCCGCGCAGGACCTGTAGGATGGTCTCGGCGGTGGAGAGGCCGGGCGTGGGGTGCGGCACGTGAACCTCGGAGCCGCGAAGCTTGGCGACCGAGGCCATGTGTGCGAAGGCGGCGATGCGCGGGAGACGTGCGAGCATGGAAATGGCGACGTCGATTTCGTGCTCGGGCGTGATCACGTCTGGTTCGGCATCGAAGGCGTAGAGCAGCAGCACGGCGCGCTGGAGCACGTTCATGATGCTCGACGACACCGTGGTCATAGGGAACTCTTTGACGTACTCGTCGCTCAGATGTCTAAAGGCGCCCAGGCGCTCGCAAAAGCCGTCGAGCTCTTCCTTGTTGGGCAGCGAACCCGTGATAAGCAGATAGGCGACTTCCTCGTAGCCGTAGCGATTCTCGGCCTGGGCATTGTTGACCAGGTCTTCGATGCTGTAGCCGCGAAGCGTGAGCTTGCCCTGATCGGGCACGACCTTTCCGTCGACCTTGTTGTAGCCGTGCACATCCGAGATGCGAGTGAGGCCCGCGACCACGCCCGAGCCGTCGGCATTGCGCAGGCCGCGCTTGACATTGTGCTCAACAAACAGGCCCTCGTCATAAGGGTCGGTCGGCAGGCCGTGGTAGAGGCTTTCGCTCTCAGGCGAAATCTGGCGGCTTGCTTCGTAATCCAGAACCAGGCGGCTCAAGTGGTCGTCGAAGCGGTAATAGATTTTCTTGGCGTCGTAGGCCATGCGCGCTCCTCTCCGGGCCGCATCGGGGTGACTTGCATGGGCATGCGCGCGTCAGGCTATCCCCAGCGGCTTGCTCGCTACAGGCGGTACATAAAGTTGAAGACGTCCTCGCGCTGGATGGACACGTTGACGCCCGAAAGCTCGCCGGCCTCGGCCAGCGCCTTCTGCAGCTCGGCGAAGTCGAGCTTGGACTCGGCGGTATCGGCCAGCATGGTCATGGTGAAGATGTCCTCGATAATGGACTGCGTGATGTCGCGGATGTCGACGTTGGCCTCGCCCAGAACGCGGGTGACGCCGGCGACGATGCCGGGGCGGTTCTTGCCAAGGACGGTGATGACGATACGGGAGGACGAGATCTCGGCCATGGGAAACCCTTTCGCGTGATTGCGGCGCGCGCGGGGCGCTCCGCTACGGTACAGTGTTCATCATTGTACCTGTCTGGCGCCAAAAGGGGTGTGCTTGCTGCGGCGTTACACGTCTGCAACATGGATGAAGGTTCGATGGGGTGCGTGCTCGCTGAGGTTGGGCATATCGCATTGCACAAAGACCGTGAACCTTTTGTGAGACGTGCGGTGCCGTGGTAACATAACTAAGTTTGTTGTCTTGGTCGGAAACCAAGACGCCTTATGCGCTGATCGGTAACCAGCGCCTGACTAATAAGGAGTCCTACCATGAAGCAGGGTATCCATCCCCAGTATGTCGAGTGCACGGTGACGTGCTCCTGCGGCAACACCTTCAAGACGCACGCTACCGTGTCCGAGATGAAGGTCGAGCTTTGCAACGAGTGCCACCCGTTCTACACCGGCCAGCAGAAGTTCGTCGACACCGGTGGACGCGTCCAGCGCTTCGCCGACAAGTTCGGTGGCGCCGCTGCCGCCCAGCTCAAGAAGGCTGAGGAGGCCAAGGCTGCCAAGGCCGCCAAGGCTGCTGAGGCCGAGGCCGCTCGCAAGGCCGCCGCTGAGGCTAAGGCTGCCGAGAAGGCTAAGCGTGCTGCTAAGTTCGCCGAGGAGGCTGCCAAGCAGGCCGCCGAGGCTCCCGCAGAGGCTCCCGTCGAGGAGGCCGCTGCTGAGGCCGAGACCACCGAGGCTGCTGAGTAAATAGCTCGCCGCGGAATCGCTCGCATTCATGGCATAAGGGCCGTGCATCCGTTTGGGTGCGCGGCCCTTTTCTTTTTATTGGTGCAAACCAACCTGACCCCGCGGCACCAAGTTGGTGCATGGGGGTCAGGTTTCTTTGCACCAAATGGCAGGGGATACGTCGTTTGCCCAGATAAAACCTGCCAAAATAAACCTGTCCCTTTTTGGCAGGTTGGTCGTAGTTATTACGTGGCGGTCGAGGTCGACCGCATAGGCTGCGCCCCGTTTGGCTAAAGTACAATTATCTGTGTTTAACTCGCCCGAGGCTGCATGGCGCGGGCGATGGCCAAAAAGGAAAACCACATGGGATTCATGTCAAAGCTGCTGTCCTTTGGATCCGATAAGGACCTTAAGCGCTACTACAAGATCGTCGATCAGATCAACGGTCTTGAGCCCCAGTTTGAGAAGATGACCGAGGAAGAGCTCCGCGCCCAGACCGATAAGTTCCGTGAGCGTTACGCCAACGGCGAGTCGCTCGACGATATGCTCCCCGAGGCTTTTGCCACCGTGCGTGAGGCTTCCAAGCGCATCACGGGCATGCGTCACTTTGACGTGCAGCTCATTGGCGCCATGGCACTGCACGAGGGGCATATCGCCGAGATGAAGACCGGCGAGGGCAAGACCCTTGTCTCCACCTTGGCCGGCTACCTCAACGCTATCGCCGGCAAGGGCGTGCATGTCGTTACCGTCAACGATTACCTGGCAAAGCGCGACTCCGAGTGGATGGGCCGCATCTACAAGTACCTGGGAATGACCGTCGGTCTGCTCCAGAACAACATGCCGCTCGAGCTCAAGCGTCCGGCCTACCAGGCAGACGTCACCTACGGCACCAACTCCGAGTTCGGTTTCGACTACCTGCGCGACAACATGGTCACCCGCCCCGAGCAGCGCGTACAGCGCGGCCACCATTACGCCATCGTCGACGAGGTCGACTCCATCCTGATCGATGAGGCCCGCACCCCGCTGATCATCTCGGGCGCTGGCACCAAGTCCGCCAGTACCTACAAGGACTTCGCGCGTGCCGTGCGTGGCCTTGAGCGCGGCGAGGACGTGTCGCACGACATGCTCACCGCCACCGAGGACGTGGAGCCCACGGGTGACTACGTCATGGACGAGGCCAAGCACACCATCGCCGCCACCGAGCGCGGTCTTAAGAAGATCGAGCGCCGCCTGGGTATCGAGGACATCTACGCCGATCTCTCCGGCCAGCTTGTCAACCACCTGCAGCAGGCGCTGAAGGCCCAGTACATGTTCCACCGCGACAAGCAGTACGTGGTCACCAACGGCGAGGTCAAGATCGTCGACGAGTTCACCGGCCGCATTATGGAAGGCCGCCGTTACTCCGAGGGCCTGCACCAGGCCATCGAGGCCAAAGAGGGCGTGCTCGTGCGCGAGGAGAATCAGACGCTGGCCACCATCACCCTGCAGAACTACTTCCGTCTGTATGACAAGCTCTCCGGCATGACCGGTACGGCACTTACCGAGGATGCCGAGTTCCGCGAGATCTACAAGCTGCCCGTCGAGGTCATCCCCTCCAACAAGCCTGTGCAGCGCGTGGACCACGAGGACCTGGTGTACCGCACCATCCAGGCCAAGTACAATGCCGTCGCCGACGATGTCGAGCAGCGTCACGCCAAGGGCCAGCCGGTCCTGGTGGGCACCGTCTCCATCGAGAGCTCCGAGAAGCTGTCCGCCGCCCTTACCAAGCGCGGCATCGCGCACGAGGTCCTCAACGCTAAGCATCACGAGCGCGAGGCCCACATCGTTGCCCAGGCCGGACGCTACGGCGCCGTGACCATCGCCACCAACATGGCCGGTCGTGGTACCGACATCCTGCTGGGCGGCAACCCCGACGAGCTGGTGCGCGAGCGCCTGGAGTACGAGGGCCTGACCATGGAGGACGTGACGCCCGAGCAGCTCGAGCAGTTTAACGCCGAAGCCAAGGAGACCTGCAAGGCCGAGCGCGAGCGCGTGCTTGCCGCCGGCGGCCTGACCGTTATCGGCACCGAGCGCCATGAGTCCCGCCGCATCGACAACCAGCTGCGTGGCCGTTCCGGCCGTCAGGGCGATCCGGGCGAGACCCAGTTCTACCTGTCGCTCGAGGACGACCTCATGCGCCTGTTCGGTGGCGACAAGATGGACCGCGTCTCCAAGATGATGGTTACGGCCGACATGGGCGACGACATGCCCATCCAGCACAAGATCATCTCCAAGGCCGTCGAGAGCGCCCAGCACAAGGTCGAGAGCATCAACTTCTCCATGCGTAAGAGCGTCCTTGAGTACGACGACGTCATGAACAAGCAGCGCCAGGTCATCTACGCCGAGCGCAATAAGATTCTGGACGGCAAGGATCTGACCGACCACATCACCGAGGTCATGCACGATACCGTGTACCGCTGCGTGCAGGAGTTCTGCACCAAGGACAGTCACGATGGTGAGCGCGACCTGGAGGGCCTGCGCAAGTGGGTTGTGGAGCTCACCGGCCACATCGATACGCCGAAGTTCCCCGACGAGGATTATGAGGCCCTGGCTGCCGATGTCCTGGCTTACGTAGAGAAGTGCTACAACATGAAGGCCGAGCGCTTGGGCGAGGACCTGATGCGCGAGCTCAACACCCAGGTTATGCTGCGCGTCATCGATACCCGCTGGATGAACTACCTGCAGGAGATGGACTACCTCAAGACCGGCATCGGCCTGCGCGGCTTTGGCCAGCGCGACCCGCTGGTCGAGTACAAGACCGAGGCCTACGGCGCGTTCCAGATGCTCGTCGACACCATGTACGAGGATTACCTGCGCACGGTTCTGCGCATCGAGATCAAGGCTGCCCCGCGTGCCGTGGAGCACAAGGAGGAGCCCGCGCTCGAGGGTGCGCACTTCTCCGGTCCCGCCGAGGTCGATGGCGACAACGGCGACTCGGTGCTGCGCAAGCAGGCGCAGGTGCAGGCCCGCACGGCTGTCCAAGGCGGACCGGCTGCCGTCAACAACGGTGGCAAGGTGACCACCTATCGCAAGTCCGAGAGCGACGATCCGTACGTCAACGTGGGCCGCAACGACCCGTGCCCCTGCGGTAGCGGCAAGAAGTTTAAGTACTGCCACGGCAGGAATCGTTAATGGCTGAGGCTTTAGAGGTAACGCCCGCCGAGCTGGACGCGTTTGCGGACCGGCTCGGCGAGGTCGAGTCGTATCTCCATTTGGACGAAAAGCGCACGCGCGTGACTGAGCTCGAGGCTAAAAGCGTGGCCCCCGGCTTTTGGGATGATGCCGACGCTGCCCGTGCCACCATGGAGGAGATCGCGCGCACCAAGGAAGATATCGCTGCCGTGGACACCGCGCGCGGCGAGCTTTCCGATGCCCGCGCCGCGCTGGAGCTTGCCGAGGAGATGGGGGATGACCCCGACGCCGTCGCCCTTCGCGAGGAGGCTACAGCCACGGCTGAGCGCCTTGCCCGTGCCATCGACGAGCTTGAGCTTTCGAGCTGGTTTACCGGTGAGTTCGATCACGGCGATGCCATTGTGACCATCAAGCCCGGACAGGGTGGTCTGGAGGCCCAGGACTGGACCTTCATGCTCTTTAAGATGTACATGAAGTACTGCCAGCGTCGCGGCTGGAAGGTCACCATCAACGACTGTCCCGCGGCCGAGGTCATCGGCATCGACCGCGCTACCTTTACCGTCGAGGGCAAGGACGCATTCGGCATGCTGCGCGCCGAGGCCGGCGTCCACCGCTTGGTGCGCATTAGCCCCACCGACGACAAGAAGCGCCGCCAGACCACGTTTGCCGGCGTCGAGGTCATCCCCGTGCTACCCGATGATATCGACATCGAGATCAGCCCCGATGACATCCGCGTGGACGTGTACCACGCGAGCGGCCCGGGCGGTCAGGGCGTCAACACCACCGACTCCGCCGTGCGCGTGACGCATTTTCCCAGCGGCATTGTGGTCACCTGCCAAAACGAGCGCAGCCAGATCCAGAACAAGGCCGCGTGCATGCAGATCCTCAAGGCTCGCCTGTACGAGATTGAGCTCGAGAAGCGCGCCGAGGCGCTCGATGAGATCCGCGGGCCCAAGACCACGATCGGGTTTGGTAACCAGATTCGCAGCTACGTGCTCTACCCGTATCAGATGGTCAAGGACCTGCGTACGGGCGTGGAGACCAGCAACGTCGAGGCCGTTCTTGACGATGGCGACCTGGACCCGTTTGTTATTGGCTACCATCGCTGGGCCACCGGCAACGCTGACGCGGAGACCCCATCTGCATAAACCGCCCGGTTTATGTGGAAATGGATTAAAACCCTCCGAGCAGGGTGGTTTTGTATCCAAAACAAACCCTGCGCAGGGGTGGTTTTTGTCCGGCGAATCGGTAGAATCGAATACAAGAAGAAGTTCAAAGCGCATCCGTTTGGGTGCGCTTTTTTGAGGGAGGCAGCATGGCATATCGTCTGGACATCAAGCGCATTCTTTCGATGAACTTCTTTCACGATCTGCCCCAGATCATGTTGGGGTGTGCCTTGGCCGCCATCGCGACCGACCTGTTTTTGATTCCCAACGGCCTTGCTGCCGGTGGCGTTACGGGCCTTGCCACCATTATCCAGGCGGTCGGTGCATCGCGCGGCCTATCGCTTCCCGTTGGTATTCAGACGATCGTGATGAACGCCTTGCTGCTGCTGGTCGTTATGCGCGAGGGCGGCATGTTCTACGTGGTGCAGACCGCGACGGGCTTTGTGCTGCTGGGCTTCTTTACCGATCTGTTCGCCCCGTTTGTAGCACCTCTGGCGGATGCGGACCTGATGCTTCCCGCTATGTGGGGCGGTATTATTACGGGCATCGGTTACGGCATGGTGTTGCGCGCCGGCGCCAACACCGGCGGCTCGGACACGATTGGCCAAATCATCTCGCGTAACACCTCGCTGCCGGTGGGCTCGACCGTCATGGCAATCGATGTTGCCGTATGCGCGCTGTCGGCTCCGGTCTTTTCAATCGAAAACGCACTATATGCAGGCCTTTCGATGGTCATTAGCGGCTACGTGATCGATGCCGTGGTCGATGGTGGCAACAAGCGCCGTATGGTACTCATCATTTCGGACAAGTTCCCTGATATCGCTGCCGATATCATGTATGGCCTGGGTCGTGGTTGTACCAAGTTTAAGGCGACTGGCATGTATTCGGGTGCCGAGAAGCCAGTGATTATGGTCATCGTGAGCCGTCGAGAGCTCAATACCCTCAAGACCATCGTGCGCGAGCGCGATCCTCACGCCATTGTGACGGTCGCTGACGTTACGGAAGCCTTCGGCGAGGGATTCAAGGACATTAGCGCGTAGGGTCGACCGCGTTCCATCCAAAAGACGTTCACATTGATAAACCGTTTCATCAGCGGTTCTGCCTGCTAAATTGTTCAAATAATGATAAAAACTCTGGTAAAGCCATCAGTTTCCAGCATAATGAATGACGTACGTGCATTGCGGCTGTGTTGGGATTACCTTCGGTGCCGTGCGCATTTTGTCTAATGAGGATGAAAGGAAGGCACAATGAGCGACGAAGAGCTCAAAAAGGTTGCCAACGAGGTAAGGAAGGGCATCGTCACCGGCGTGCACGCTGCCAAGTCCGGCCATCCGGGCGGTTCGCTCGGCGCTGCCGACATCATGACCTATCTGTACTTTGAGGAAATGAACGTCGACCCGGCCGATCCCCGCAAGGCCGACCGCGATCGTTTTGTGCTCTCCAAGGGCCATTGCGCTCCGGGCCTGTACGCCGTGCTCGCCGAGCGTGGGTTCTTCCCCAAGGAGGACCTCGAGACGCTGCGCCATATCGGCAGCCACCTGCAGGGCCACCCCAACATGAACGACACCCCGGGCGTCGACATGTCCACCGGCTCGCTCGGCCAGGGCATTTCCGCCGCCGTGGGCATGGCCGTTGCCGCCAAGCACTGGGGCGATACTTATCGCACGTACGCCCTGCTGGGCGATGGCGAGAGTGAGGAGGGCCAGGTCTGGGAGGCCGCCATGTTTGCCGGCAACCAGCAGCTCGACAACCTCTGCGTGATCGTCGACCACAACGGCCTGCAGATCGACGGTCCCGTCGAGGAGGTCAACGACCCCATGCCGCTCGCCGACAAGTTCCGCGCCTTCAAGTTCCATGTGGTGGAGCTCGCCGACGGCAACGACTTCGACCAGATCCGCGCCGCCTTTGCCGAGGCTCGCGCCACCAAGGGGCAGCCGACCGCCATTATCGCCGAGACCATGAAGGGCAAGGGCGTTTCCTTTATGGAGAACCAGGTTGGTTGGCACGGCAAGGCCCCCAACGATGAACAGTTTGAGCAGGCCATGGCAGAGCTCACGGCCGCCGGAGAGGAGCTCTAGGATGGCAGACGTCAAGAAAATCGCCACGCGCGTAAGCTACGGCGAGGCCCTCGTCGAGCTCGCCAACGAGCACGATGACTTTGTGGTCCTCGACGCCGACCTGGCCGCCGCCACGCAGACCGGCAAGTTCAAGGCCGCCTGCCCCGATCGTTTCTTCGATGTGGGCATTGCCGAGAGCAACCTGATGGGCGTCGCCGCCGGTATCGCGACCACCGGTCGCGTCGCCTTCGCGAGCACCTTTGCCATGTTCGCCGCCGGCCGCGCTTTTGAGCAGGTCCGTAACTCCATCGGCTACCCGCACCTCAACGTTAAGATTGGTGCCACGCACGCCGGTATCTCGGTGGGCGAGGACGGCGCCACGCACCAGTGCTGCGAGGATATCGCCCTGATGCGCGTCATCCCTGGCATGACTGTGATCGTTCCTGCCGACGACGTCGAGGCCCGCGCGGTGACGCGCGCCGCCTACGAGTGCGACGGTCCGGTGTACATGCGTTTCGCCCGCTTGGCCTCGCCGGTTATTAACGACCCCGAGACCTACAAGTTCGAGTTGGGTAAGGGTATTGTCATGCGCGAGGGCGCCGATGTGACCATCATCGCCTGCGGCCTGATGGTCGGCGAGGCTCTCGAGGCCGCCGAGCAGCTCGCTGCCGAGGGCATCGACGCCGAGGTCATCAACATGCACACCATCAAGCCCATCGATGCCGACCTGATTGTCAAGAGCGCCACCAAGACCGGCCACGTCGTGACCGTCGAGGAGCACTCTGTGATCGGTGGCCTGGGCAGCGCCGTTGCCGACGTCCTGTGCGAGCAGTGCCCGACGCCGCTCAAGAAGATCGGCGTCAACGACACCTTCGGTGAGTCCGGCCCGGGCGCCGAGCTCCTACACAAGTACGGCCTGGACGCCGCCAACATCGTGACGACCACCAAAGAGTTCTTGGCCTAGGACAAGACGAGGCAAAGTATCGCCTCAACAACCACATACAAGCCAGAACAGGGGCGTCCCCAAAGAGGACGCCCCTGTTTTTTCGGCAACAAACAAAACAGGCCCGCACCAAGCAAGGGCTTCCTCTGGGAAACGGGCCCATCCCAGCCAAGTGCAATTCAGCCGCCAAGCATAGCGCTGCTGCACCCAAATAAAACGCAGCGACCCCTTAGTTACCGCAGGCCGGGCACAGGGTTACTCTCCAAATCTTTCCGCAGGACGGAGGAGCCCCCGCCGCGCGAAGCGCGCAGCGGGGGCTCCGACATGTCCGAGGACGATTTGGAGAGTAACCCTGTGCCCGGCCGACGGGATCCCTAAGCACGCCATGCTTCTTATGTGCAGCAAAGCTAATGCTGCTAAAATACTAAGCGCTCATGTAGTTTAAACGCACGACGATAAGGAGCACCAGTGGGTAACCACTTCCGTACCTCCGGTGCGGGCGATGATGCCCCCAAGACGCAGGCAGGCGTCCAGGGCAGTCGTTTCGCCACTCCGGATTCAGAGGGCCAGCCTGTTGCTCAGGCCCCCGCTCAGCCGGCAGATCAGGCACAGCCGGCATCCGATCCCTTTGCCTACAATCCAACCAGCGATGTCGCGCTTTCCGGCGCGGCGGGTTTTGAGCCCGTTCAGGCCGTGACCGCTCGCGTGGAGCAGCCTCAGGCTGGCGCCGCCACGCCGCAGCCTACCATGGCCGGCATTCCCGACCCCATGGCCCCTGCGACGCCGGCTCCTCAGCCTGCGCAGTCCGGTCTCTTTGCCGCTATTCCCGACCCCACGCAGCCTGCTGCCCCGGTGGTCGAGAGCGATCAGGCCGCCGAGGTCGCAAGCCTCGATAACGCGCTCAACAACCCCGATTTTACGTCGGTGTTTGCGCCCATCGATCCCCAGGCCAGCCGCAAGAAGATGGCCAAGCAGGCCGGTGTCGAGCCCGTCATCCTTATGGAGCATGTCACCAAGATCTATCCGGCACAGCCCAACAAGCCTGCACTCGACGACATCAACATCGAGATCTATCCGGGCGAGTTCGTCTTCCTGGTCGGTCACTCCGGCTCGGGTAAGACCACGCTGCTGTCGACGCTCAACCGTGACGTCAAGCCGACGAGCGGTCGCATCCTGGTTGCCGGTCAGGACCTCATGAAGATCAAGAACCGCAAGGTTCCGTTCCTGCGCCGCCAGATTGGCGCCGTGTTCCAGGACTTTAAGCTTCTGCCGCAAAAAACCGCCTACGAAAACGTGGCGTTTGCCCTGCAGTGCATCGGCAAGCCCAAGGGCGTCATTCGCAGCCAGGTGCCCGAGGTGCTGCGTCTGGTCGGTCTGGCCGATCAGATGGACTCGCTGCCCGACCAGCTTTCCGGTGGCGAGCAGCAGCGCGTTGCCGTCGCCCGCGCTATGGTCAACCGTCCGCCGCTGCTGATCTGCGACGAGCCGACGGGCAACCTCGACCCGGCGATCTCGCTGGGAATCATGAAGCTGCTCGAGCGTATTAACCGCACCGGCACCACCGTGATCGTCGCCACGCACGACCGCGAGATGGTCGATAGCATGCACCGTCGCGTGATCGCCCTCGAGGGCGGCCACGTTATCCGCGACCAGGAGAGGGGAGGTTACGGCAACTATGGCACCAACTAACGTGGGCTACTCCTTCAAAGAGGCAATCAGCCACTTCTTCCGTAACTGGACTACCTCGCTCGGCGCCGTCATCACGATCTTCCTTTCGCTGTTTATCATCGGCCTGTTCATCATGGGCTCCGCGATGCTGAACTCCGTGATCGGCACCGTCGAGGATCAGGTTGTCATCAACGCGTTCATTAGCGATGACGCCGATCAGGCAGACATCCAGGCCTTTGAGGCCGAGCTCAAGACGTGGAGCAACGTCAAGTCCGTGACCTATAAGGATAAGGACGACGCGCTGGCCGAGTACACGAGCAAGATGTCGGGTAACGCCGACGCCACCATGAGCGCGCTCGACGGCCAGAACCCGCTGCCCGCCTCGTTTGCGATTGAGATGGACGATCCGTCTCAGGTCGAGAGCACGGCCAAGAAGCTCAAGAAGGATGCCGATTTCCAGAAGATCGCGGATGACGGCGACGTCAACGCGAGCGTGCTGTACGGCCAGGAGGAAGTGAGCCGCCTGTTCCAGGTGACCAACTACATCCGCATCGCCGCCGTGGTGCTCGTTGGCCTTCTGACCTTTATCGCATTCATCTTCATCAACAACACGATTCGCCTGTCCATTACGGCGCGTCGTCGTGAGATTGCGATTATGCGTCTGGTCGGCGCCAGCAACGGCTTCATTCGTGGCCCGTTTATCACCGAGGGCGTACTGCAGGCCATTTTGGGCTCGCTGCTTTCCATCGGCGTTCTGGAGCTGCTGCGCAATCTGATGATTCCGCGTTTGCAGGAGAGCATCGGCTGGATGTCGTTTGCCCTGCCGATGCAGTACTACCTGGTGACCTATGCTGCGCTGATTCTGGTCGGCGTGATTATCGGCCTCTTTGGTTCTGCCATCGCCATGCGTCGCTACCTGCGCGTGTAGGCATGCCTGGAATTCATCCCTTCCAACGGGTCGTCTCTTATGGGGCGGCCCGTTTTTTGATCCCTAGGGGACGGCAGGAAAGCGAATCATTTGGGTAGACTCTTTGGAGTTCGCAATCGATAGTTAGGAGGCGCCATGGGGCGCAATAACAAGCATAAGCGTGGAGCTCGCAATAAGCGCGGGCCGGTGCGCAGCGAACGCCGTCCGAGCCTGACCGGGCGCGTGCAGCTCCATGAGCACAGTGCCTATGTCATAACCGAGAATGGCGACTACAAGGTCATGGGTCGCGGCAAGCGTGAGATCATGGACGGCGATACCGTTGCCGTGAGCATTAAGAATAGCCCGCATGGCGAGCGTCGCGCCGTGATCGAGGGCGTAGTTGAGCGCGCAGCCATAAGCGTGGTGGGTACGTACCAGACCGCCGGTCCGCTCGGTGTGATCGAGCCGCTCGATTCGCGCTTGAAGGCCGACTTCTTCATTTTGCCCGAGGATACCTCGGCGGATCGTCTGGGTGTCCACCCGGGTGATGCCGTTGTCGCGCGCATTTTGACCTACCCGACGCGCCTGGAATCGGGCACCGTGACGATCGAACGCCGCATTGGCGGAGATGACGCGCCCGATTTGGGCGTTCAATATGTGATGGCGCGTTACGGCTATACCGATGGCTATCCCGAGACCGCGCTAGACGAGGCCGAGGGGCTTTCGCTCGATGTGTCCGCGGCGCTTAAGGACCCGCTCCGCCGCGATCTGCGCGACCGCTTTGTCATCACGATCGACCCGGTCGACGCGCGCGACTTTGACGATGCCATTTCGCTGGAGCGCACGCCCGAGGGTGGCTACAAGCTGGGTGTGCATATCGCCGACGTTTCACACTATGTGGCTTGGGACGGGCATATCGATCTTGAGGCTCGCCATCGTACGACATCGGTGTATCTGGCCGATCGCGTGCTTCCCATGCTGCCCGAACGCCTGTCCTGTGACCTGTGCTCGCTTCGCCCTGACGAGGACCGTCTTGCGTTTACCGTCGATATCGAGCTCGATGAGCGGGGTCGCGTGCGGCATTACGATCCGTACCCCAGCGTGATTCGCTCGCGTGTGCGTATGGACTATGACGGCGCCGAGGCGCTGCTGGTGCGTGCCGGTGCGGTTGAGTATTCGGTGCTGGAGGGTGCGGCCGAGGATGTTGCGGCTGCCGAGGCCTCGCGCGAGGAAGCGCTTGAGCGCGGTCTTGCGTGCGAGGAGACCGCCCGCGGCTACAACATCGACCTCGGCGATTTCCTTGTCGCCGCCAACGAACTCGCCGAACTCCGCCGTCGTATTCGTCGCGCCCGCGGCTCAGTCGATTTTGACACGGCCGAGATTCGCGCTCTATTGGATGAGGGCGGAGTGCCCGTGCAGATTGTGGCGCGTGAGCGTTCGTGTGCCACGTCGCTTATCGAGGAAGCCATGCTGCTCGCCAACGAGTGCGTTGCAGAGTGGCTGGCGGACCGTGATATCGAGGCCTGCTATCGCGTGCATGAGGATCCGAGCCCCGATAGCCTGCACGGTGCCGCCGTTGCGCTGGCGCAGCTAGGCATCATCGACGATCGCCGTGCTGCCGGTATTGCCCTGGGGAGTCCCGATGAGCTGCAGGCCGCAGTCGATGCTGCCGCCGGTACGGCCAACGCACCGCTCGTCAACATGCTGCTTCTGCGCAGCATGCAGCGCGCGCTGTACAAGCCGCGCAACGAGGGCCACTTTGCGCTCGCCGCGCCGTGCTACTGTCACTTTACGAGTCCCATCCGTCGCTACCCCGATCTGGTGGTGCACCGCGTGCTCAAACTGCAGTTGGCCTACGAGCAGCTCGGCGGCAAGGACGCCTTGGTCCGTACGCCGCGGCTGATCGGCAAGGGGCGCGAGTCGCTGCCGCGCATTCTGCCGCAGATCTGCCGCGCATGCAGCGATGCCGAGCGCGCGGCAGATGCCGCCAGCCATGCGACACAAAAGATCAAGATTGCCCAGTACTATGAGGACCGTCTGGGCGAGCGCTATGCCGGAACCGTCTCGTGGGTTAGCAGCATGGGCCTCTTTGTGCGCTTGGATCTAACGCAGGTCGAAGGCTTGATTTCGATCAAGAGCCTGGGCAACGAGTGGTTCGAGTTCGACGAGGACGCGCTTACGCTGACGGGCGCCGACACGGGGACTCGTTACGAGCTGGGGCAGCGCGTGATTGTCGAGGTCTCGCGCGTCAATACCACGCGTGGGCACTTGGACTTTAAGCTTATCCATTAGCCAAATCCCGACTCATGGTGGGGGAGCGGAGGGCGGCCTTTCGGGACCGCCCTTCGCATTTGAATCGTGGCTACCTTGCCGTCTGCTCGGCCGACCGCTTACCTGCTATTTGAGAGGTAGAACCTACCAAAATAAACCTGTCCCTTTTTGGCAGGTTTACAAGAAAGCAGGGATGAGATGGCGACGGTGTACGGTTATGCGCGGGTGAGTTCGCGCGATCAGAATCTTAATCGGCAGCTGGATGCGCTGGGCGCCTATGGCGTGGGCTCGGCGAATATTTATGCCGACCATGCGAGCGGCAAGGACTTCGATCGACCGCGTTATCGCGAGCTGCTGCACGTTCTGGGAGACGGGGACGTGCTGGTGGTGCTTTCTATCGACCGACTTGGTCGTAATTACTCCGAGATTCTTGAGGAATGGCGACGCATTACCAAGGAGCTCGGGGTTGCCATTGTGGTGTTGGACATGCCATTGCTTGACACGCGCGCCAGGGCCAGCGGCGCGCCGGATGTGACCAACACCCTGATTGCCGATATTGTGCTGCAACTGCTGAGCTACGTGGCGCAGGTGGAGCGCGAGAATATCCATCGGCGCCAGGCGGAGGGAATTGCAGCGGCGCGGGCGCGAGGGGTTCGTTTCGGTCGACCTCGCAAGCCGTGCCCTCCTCAGTTTGAGCTGGTGCGCGATAGCTATGAGGCGGGCGATATTACCCGCAGCCAGGCAGCAAAGTGCCTGGGCGTGTGCGTGGGGACGTTCGATCGCTGGATGCGCGAGGCGGGGTAGGGGTTTGCGTCGCTTTGTCGCTTCCTGTTGCGATTCAAATTTTGATACGGTGACGATGTCATTTGGGGCTACACTCGCTCATATTTAAAAAGACGGAGGTTGGCCTTTGGCGCACATGAAGAAAATAATCGGGTGGACCGCGATCGCTCTGTTCGCCGCAACGCTGGCGGGCATCTGGGTGCTGACGGAGCAAAACGCAGTGCAGACGTCGTTGCTGAGCGAGTCCACCGCGCGCGTGGTGGAGGGTCAGGCTGCGAGCGTTCAGGCTACCGGCATCACGGGTGAAACTCAGGCGGGGGACGGCATGACTGAGAGTACCAATCCGGCTGCCTCGACGGTCCAGCCTGGTCGACTTGCTTCCATTCGCATGTGGGTAGGCGCAAACGTCCGTCGCGTCGCCCATACCGTAGAGTTTTTCTTCGTCGGATTGTTCGCCTCGGTGATCGTGGTCTGCTTTTCCAGGCGTCCATGGAGTGTGTGTTCCCGTTGCGTGCCTGTGTTTCTCTTTTGCGCTGCCTGCTCCGTTGGCGACCAGGTGCATAAGATCTTTGTTCCCGGCAGGCATTTCGACGTTATCGATTTAGGATTCGATGCTGCGGGCTATGTCACCGCCATGCTGTTGGTATTGCTGGCAGCGGCGTTGGTGCGCCATGTGACTCGGCCGATCGGCGCCCATGCGAGGCGCTAGCCTTAAGACGAGACATCGCGACTGCCTATGCTTCGACATTGACTACCATAACGGCTGCAATCGCGAGTGGTCGTCGATGTGCAGTTTTCCAGACACCTGTTTTCTCTAAGAAAGGAAATCCCATGGCGGTATTGTTTGTTGAATATCCCAAGTGCTCGACCTGTAAGAAGGCCAAGGCATGGCTGGACGAACATGGGGTAGAGTATATCGACCGCGATATCGTTTTGGACAATCCCACGGCTGATGAGCTTGCGACCTGGATTGCTCGTTCGGGGCTGCCGGTGCGGCGCTTCTTTAATTCGTCGGGCATGAAATATCGAGAGCTGGGCCTGAAGGCGCGTCTGGATGCGGGCATGACGGATCAGGAGTGCTACGAGCTGCTGGCGACCGACGGCATGCTGGTCAAGCGTCCGCTGCTGGTGGGCGACGACTTTGCGATTCCCGGGTTTAAGGAAGCGGCCTGGACCGAGGTGCTGCTGTAGTGGCTGCGGAAAGTGCGTCCCGTTTTGAGCTCGGATTCCGGGACGCAGTTTCCGGTTGAAGGGGCTAGCGGAAACCGTATCCCAGTTTGAGCGCGAAATCCGGGATACGGTTTCCGTTTGGGGCCTCTAGGGGAAAGCGCGTCCCGTTCTGGACGTAAATTCCGGGATGAGCTTTCCGGTTGGCGGGCATGCGCACTATCCCGGCTGGCGGGCATATGCGCTAATCCTCAAGCTGTGCCCATTCGTGCGGATCGTAGACCTTTACGTGCTTGTTGGGCTTGCCGCTCCAGTACTCTTCGTCCATAAAGGGCAGATATGCCTGAATACCGGGGCAGATAAAGGGAATCCGCTGCTGTTGCAGTCGCTCACGCTGGCGCTGCTCCAGGTGTGCCTCGGATGTGACGGTCGGCATACCGGACAGCTCGACGAGGCTTGCCTGGATTCGCTTAAGGTCGGGGAGTCCCGCGTGCCATGACATCCGCATGATCAAAAAGGATGCACGGCGGTATTTTGCCTGCATCACCGTGATGGCGGGGCGCAGTGTGGGATGGATTTTGTCCCGTTCGGGCCAAAGGTCAGCAGTGATCTCGAGGCCCAGGGTCTCCCATAGGTAATCAAGCTCTTCGTCCATGGTGCCTCGATATCTACGTGATCATTGATACTTCGATTGTGTTGCCTGGTGCTATCGTTTTCACGGTAGAATCTGCCAACGGTTGACGGCTACCGCTCGCGGCGTTTTGCCCTTCGTGTACAGCGGTTGGCTTCACAGGTCCTTCACGGGTTGGACTAAATTAGGCCAATTTGACTGAATTTCAAAAAAGTCAAAATTGGGGCTTGCGTCACGGCGAGACTTCCCGTATATTTCTTTCTTGCGCAAAGGCACAGCCGAGCGCAGCGATGCAGTCATTGGGATGTCGTCTAATGGCAGGACAGCGGATTCTGGTTCCGTCAATGGGGGTTCGACTCCCTCCATCCCAGCCATTGCATTTGCTACATATGGCCCGTTCGTCTAGCGGTTTAGGACGCCGCCCTCTCAAGGCGGAGATCACCAGTTCGAATCTGGTACGGGCTACCAAAATTGAACTCCCGGGCCTCGCAAGAGACCCGGGTTTTGTGTATTGACCGATGTTTAAGGCGCGTTGAGTCTGCCGCCTGGACCGAGGAGTTGTCATGGACCTGCCCATCAGCTTGCAAGACATCACGTATGCCGAGAACTATCTGGCGCAGGGCGACCTGGCTACGGCGACGCCGCTGCTGGAGCGTCTGGTGGAGCTCGCCGAGGAGTATATCGACGCTGAGTGCAAGACGGAGGAGAAGCGCCAATACTTTAGCTTCGATAGCAAGTTTGAGCGCTTGGCCTATCGCCGCGTGGAGAAGGATCCGCGCGAGCTCGTGCAGGTCGAGGTGCCGTTTGACCGCCTGTACTCTGACATGGCGTTTGCCTACATTCGCCAGCAGGATTATGTGAGTGCTCGCAACGCCTTGATGCAGGCCGTGCGCTGGGACCCCATGAACTGCAACTACCGCCTGGATCTGGCCGAGCTGTTTCGTGCACTCGAGGACAAACAGGAGTGGGCCTCGCTTTCGTTTTCGGTACTAGAGCGTGCGAGCGACGGCAAGTGCGCCGCCCGCGCCTACGCCAACTTGGGCCAGTATTTCCTTGAGCCCGAGACCGAGAACGTCTCGGCGGCCGTGGGCTGCGCGCGTCTGGCGCTGCGCTTGGCCCCTGGTGATGCGCATACGACGCGCCTGCTCAACAAGATCCATACTGCCTATCCCGATGCCGCCGAGGAGAGCGACGAGCACGTGATGGGTGAGTTGGCGTTGCAGGGCGTGCCGACCTTGCCTTCGGCCGAGATTGCCATTTGCCTGATCATGTGTGCGACTGACGCTGCGAGCGACGGCGACAAGCAGGAGGCTACGCGCCTGACGGTCCGCGCCCGCGACCTGGTGGGTGAGGAGGCATGCGCGGCGATCATTAAGCTGGTACGCGAGAGCGATGCCGAGCTCAACGCCGAGCGCAAGGCAAAGCGCGCAGACGCCGACAAGGGAGCCGACGGCGTCAAGGAGGCCGGCGATGCCCAGTAAGCGCGAACGCAAGCTCATTTCAAAGAATCGCTCGGCGCATCACGAGTACTTTATTGACGAGACGTTCGAATGCGGCATTGAGCTGAGCGGTACCGAGGTCAAGTCGATTCGCGAGCGCGCGTGCCAGATTACCGATACCTTTGCACTGATTCGTGGCGGCGAGTGTTGGCTGGTGGGCCTGCATATTCATCCTTACAGCCACGGCGGTGTGTGGAACCGCGACCCCGATCGCCGTCGTCGTCTGCTGCTGCACCGCAAGGAGATTGACTTTCTCGACGGTAAACTACGTAATCGCGGCTATGCCCTGGTGCCGCTGGAACTCTACTTTAATACCGACGGCCGCGTAAAGCTGCTGTTGGGCCTGGGTCGCGGTAAGAAGCTCTACGACAAACGCGAGGACATGGCCAAGCGCGACGTTCAGCGCGAAATCGATCGCGCGCTGAAGGAGCGTAATCGCTAGGAGCTCTGTATAAGTTGCGGTGGAATGCGGACTGTTTTGCCTGTTTGAGGGGCTATTCAGTCCCTATTTCACCGCAACTGCGGGCGTTCCATCTCGCTTACTGTTCTGACACATATGTCTCAAAGGCGGCGTCCGGTATGGACGTCGCCTTTTTTGTGGGTACATACATCCATGAGGTTCCAACCCGGGTTAGGGGAGTGGTCGTTATGGACAAAACTGCGTTCTTTACGATGCCGAGCGGCCTGTATGTGGTGAGTGCTGCGGCCGACGGGCTACGTGCCGGCTGCGTCATCAACACGGCGGTGCAGGTGACGTCCGCGCCGCCGCGCATTTCGGTTGCCGTGAACAAGGAAAATGTCACGTCTGGTGTTATCTCGTCTGCCAAGGCCTTTGCACTGACCGTGATCGATCAGACGGCCGATATGCTCTATATCGGCAACTTTGGCTTCCGCACCAGCAGCGATTATGACAAGTTTGCCAAGTACGAGACCCGTGAGACCGCTCTGGGCATGCCCTATGTTCCCGAGCATGCGGCGGCCTTGTTTAGCTGCCGTTTGATCGACACTGTAGATGTTGGCACGCATCTACTGTTTATCGGCGAGGTCGAGGATGCCGAGCGCCTGAGCGACGAGACGCCGCTCACCTACGATTACTACCATAAGGTCCTGAAGGGCAAGACGCCTCCGAAGGCGTCCTCGTATCAAGGGTAGAAATGTGGGAAAATTACTTGCATTATATTATTGAGAATATATACTAATAAGCAAGTACACCAGCAGTCACGTTCGAGAGGAGAACATCATGGCTGAGGAGAAGAAGACGTATAAGTTCGTGTGCATCGTTTGCGGTTACGAGGTTGAGGTCGACACGCCCGAGCTGCCCGAGGACTACGTGTGCCCGATTTGCGGCGTCGGTCCCGATCAGTTTGAGCTCGTCGAGGAGTAACTCGCAGACACACGACTTGCAGCAACACATAGCTCTGTCCAAGGGTCCCGGTCGGATATTCCGGCCGGGACCCTTTTCCTCCGTCCCCAAGGGATTACGGCTGCCGTTAGCCGATCCTGTCTGTCGTGAGTCCAGCCGACCGTTTGTCTTAATCTGTAACATCTAACAGTGAAAACGGGGTCTACGTGTTACAGATTGAGACAAACGGAGCTATCCCTCGGAATAATCTCGATCTGTAACATCTAGACCCGCTTTTGATGTCTAGATGTTACAGATCGAGACGTTTGCCTGGTTAGGTGCCCCGTCTCATTACATCCCTGTCAACAACACGACATCGAGAATCGTCACGATGGCGCCGATCCCTACGAGCAGCGCGTTGAGCGGGCGCGAGTTGGTGTATTTGCCCATGACGCGGGGCGAACTGGTGAGTCGTATGAGCACAAAGACCGTAATTGGCAGCTGAAGCGACAGCAGCGCCTGACTCCAAATGAGACCCTCAAAAGGATTCGGGATGACCAGGCACGCCGCCACTGAGCCGACGAAACAGGCCGCCGCCCCGATCGAGGAATGTCGGTCGTGGATGTCGTATTCCTCGTCGAACATGCCCGCGGTGATGGTGCCCGCCGCCATGCCCGCCGTCACACTACTCGATATGCCCGCAAACAGCAGTGCCACCGCAAAGATGGTCGAGCTTGCCGGGCCCAGAATGGGGGAGAGTGTGGCCGCTGCGACGGCGAGGTCGTCTACGACCATGCCGTGCGCAAAGAAGGTCGTTGCGGCCAGGATGACCATGGCCGAGTTGATTGCCCAGCCCACGCCCATCGAAAAGAGCGTGTCGAAGAGCTCATAGTGCAGACGCTCTTCGATAACCTGCTCGCCTTGGCCTTCGAAGTGCATGGATTGGATGACCTCGGAGTGCAGGAAAAGGTTGTGGGGCATAACGACCGCACCCAGGACGCTCACGATAATCGCGGCCGAGCCGGTGGGCATACTGGGTGTGATCCAGCTTGTGGCGGCTTGCGGCCAGTCGACCTTGACTAGTGCAAGCTCGGCCAAAAATGAGAGCCCTACCACGCCTACAAAGGCGATGATCCAGCGTTCGGCGCGTTTGTAGGAGCTTGTCATGAGCATGGCAATCGATGCCGCCGCCACGATGATGCAGCCGGCGCGTACGGGCAGGCCAAAGAGCATTTGAAGCGCGATCGCACCGCCCAGGACTTCGGCCATGGCGGTGGCGACCGTGGCTAGATACGCGCTGCCGAGTATCGCACGCCCGACGAGGCGGGGCAGGTGGCGCGTCGTGGCCTCGGCGAGACACATGCCCGTGGCGATGCCCAAGTGTGCCGCGTTGTGCTGCAGCACGATGAGCATGATCGTGGACAGCGTGACGATCCACAGCAGCGCGTAGCCAAACTGCGAGCCGGCGGCCATATTGGAGGCCCAATTGCCCGGGTCGATAAAGCCGACGGTCACGAACAGTCCGGGGCCGATATGCCGCGCGATGTCGAGTCCTTCGTGGCCACCGGTGCGCGGGGAGCCAAAGTGATGTTTGAGATGGTTAAGCATGGTGCGCTCCTGCGTGTCGTTTGCTTGACGCCGTAAAGGGTACCCGTTTTAGGCTCAAAAGTTAGCCATGCCTAATAAAATTGTTGTATTTGAATGGGATGGTGAAAGGGGGCTGCCGAAATGTCTTGATCTGTAACAACTAGGGATGGAAATTGGGTCTAGGTGTTACAGATCAAGACAGGAAGAAATGGTCCTATGGAATATCTCGATCTGTAACAGCTGACCGCCAAAACCGGCCCTCCGTGTTACAGATTGAGACATTCGGAGCCGTCTCTCAATAACGTCTCAATCTGTAACAGCTAGTCATCGAAATTGGGTCTTCCTGTTACAGATTGAGATGTTTGAAGTGGTGAGCTTACGGGCCGAACCTGGGGCTTTTGTTGTCGTCCTTGAGGTCGGCGGTGTCCACTCGTAGGGCGCGCGTTACGCGATTGTTTCGAAACGGGCGGGAAACACAACGGGCCGGCGATGCTCCTAGTATGCCTAGTCAACTGACTGTCTAAATATCTAGGGGAGGATCGCGATGCAGGCAGATTCCGCTCAGCAGCAGGGCCTTTATCGCCCCGAATTCGACCACGATGCATGTGGCATCGGCGCGCTTGCCGATATCAACGGCGAACGCCATCACCAGATTCTGGACGATGCGCTGTCCATTCTGGTCAACTTGGAGCACCGCGGTGGCACGGGACTCGAGAAGAACACCGGCGACGGCGCTGGCATCCTGTTCCAGGTTCCGCATCACTTTTTCCGTAAAGAGGCTCAAAAGTGCGGCCAGATTCTGCCGGCAGAGGGCGACTATGGCGTGGCCATGCTGTTCTTTCCGCAGGACGACAAGGGCGTAGAGGATGCCCGTCGCGTGTTTGAGGAGGGCTGCGCCGAGGCCGGCGTGCCGCTGCTCTTTTGGCGCGAGGTGCCGGTCGACCCGCACGACCTGGGTGAGACGGCCCGCGCCTGCATGCCTACCATCCTGCAGGCCTTCCTGGGCCGTCCGGACGACACGCCCGCCGGCGATGCCTTTGAGCGTCGCCTGTATGTGTGCCGCCGCACCATCGAGAAGAAGGCCGATGCCGAGTTTGCCCTGCGCGACAAGATCTTCTACGTGTGCTCCATGAGCTCGCGCACCATCGTGTACAAGGGCATGCTTGTGGCCACGCAGATGCGTCGCTTCTTCATCGACCTCAACGATGCCGCCGTCAAGACGGCCGTGGCGCTCGTCCACTCGCGCTACTCCACCAACACCACGCCCAGCTGGGAGCGCGCGCACCCCAACCGTTTTATCATCCACAACGGCGAGATCAACACCCTCAAGGGCAACGTCAACTGGATCCGCGCCCGCGAGCCCAACCTGTACAGCCCCGTGCTGCAGCACGATCTTGAGCGCGTGATGCCCATCATCAACCGCGAGGGCTCCGATTCCGCGATTCTGGACAATGTGCTCGAGTTTTTGGTCATGAACGGTCGTCCGCTTACGCGTGCCGCGTCCATGCTGCTGCCCGAGCCGTGGGACCACAACGACAGTCTGAGCGAGGAGCGCCGCGCCTACGACGCATACCAGTCCATGCTCATGGAGCCGTGGGACGGCCCGGCGGCCATCGCCTTTACCGACGGTCGCACGCTGGGTGCTGCTCTCGACCGCAACGGCCTGCGTCCCGCCCGCTACTATGTGACGCGCGACGGTCGCTTTATGCTGGCAAGCGAGGTGGGCACCATCGAGGTGAGCCCCGAGAACATCCTGACGAGCGGCTGCCTGGGACCGGGCCAGATGCTCGAGGTCGACTTTGCCCGCGGGCGCGTCATCTACAACGACGAGCTTCGCGCCCGTTACGCCAAGGAAAAGCCCTACCGTGATTGGATTGCCGAGGAGACGCTGACCGTTGCCGCGCTCGATGAGCCCGTTGCGGCAACGCCCGCCGAGGACGCCGAGGTGCCCGCCGCCGTGCGCATGGCCAAGCTCGGCTACCACTGGGATGACGTCGACGAGGTCGTGTGTCCCATGGCCCAGCAGGGCAAGGCCCCGCTCGCCTCGATGGGCATCGACGCACCGTTGGCTTGCCTGTCCAAGAAGACGCGCTCGTTCTTTGACTACTTCTATCAGCTGTTCGCCCAGGTTACGAATCCGCCGATTGATGCTCTGCGCGAGCACATGGTGACTTCGACCACGCTCTATCTGGGCAACCACGGCAACCTGCTCGAGGACTCCCGCACGGCCTGCCAGCTGGTGCGCTTGGAGCGCCCGTTGCTCAACGAGGAGGAGTTCGACTGCATCTGCGCCATCGACCGCGTGGGCTTTAAGACCCGTCGCTTCCGTGCCGTCTACCGCCGCGATGCCGGCGAGGGCGCGCTGCAGGCTACGCTCAAGCAGCTTGCCGAGGACGTTGAGGCCGCGGTCCGCGACGGCGTGAACATCGTGGTGCTGAGCGATCGTGCCGCTGCGGGCGAGGTGCCCGTGCCGTCGCTGCTCGCCGTGGGCTGCGTGCACAACCACCTGATCCGCGCCGGCGTTCGTACCTTTGCCGACATCGTAGTGGAGTGCGGCGACGCCGTGTCCCCGCACGACTTTGCGGCGCTGGTGGGCTACTCCGCGAGCGGCATCTATCCGTACAACGCACATGCGTGCATCCGCGATCTGGCGGCGCGCGGCGATCTGGGCGTGACGGCCGAGCAGGGCATCGCCAACTATAACAAGGCCGCGACGGCGGGCATCGTCTCCATCATGTCCAAGATGGGCATCTCCACGGTGCAGAGCTACCATTCGGCGCAGATCTTCGAGGCCGTGGGCTTTACGCCGGAGTTCGTCAACGCGTACTTCGCCGGCACGGTGAGCCGTGTGGGCGGTATGGGTGTCGAGGACGTCGAGCGCGAGCAGAATGAACGCTATGACGCCGCGCTCGCCATCCTTAAGAGCCCGGCTCTCGATCAGCTGCCCACACTGGGTCTGACCAAGTGGCGCCCGCTCGGTGGCGAGGATCACCTGATTGACCCCCAGACCGTCTACCTGCTGCAGACCGCTTGCCGTGAGGACAGCTACGACACCTTTAAGGAGTACAGCACCCGCCTGCATCGCACCGGCCGCGCCGTGCGCCTGCGCGACCTGCTGGACTTTGATGCCAGCGACCGCACGCCGGTTTCGCTCGACGAGGTGGAGCCCGCGCTCAACATCGTCCGCCGCTTTAACACCGGCGCCATGTCGTACGGTTCCATCAGCAAAGAGGCGCACGAGTGCATGGCCATCGCCATGAACCGCCTGCACGGCCGTTCCAACTCCGGCGAGGGCGGCGAGGATCCGCGCCGCGAGACCCCGCTGGCTAACGGTGACTCCAAGAACTCCGCCATCAAGCAGGTGGCAAGCGCGCGCTTTGGCGTGACGAGCCGCTACCTGTGCAGCGCCTTCGAGATTCAGATCAAGATGGCCCAGGGCGCCAAGCCCGGCGAGGGCGGCCACCTGCCCGGCAAGAAGGTCTACCCCTGGATCGCCGAGGTCCGTCAGTCCACGCCCGGCATCGGCCTGATCTCGCCTCCGCCGCACCACGACATCTACTCCATCGAGGACCTGGCAGAGCTGATCTTCGATCTTAAGAACGCCAACCCCGGTGCGCGCGTGTCGGTCAAGCTGGTCAGCGAGGCCGGCGTCGGCACCATCGCCACCGGTGTGGCCAAGGGTGCCGCCGACAAGATCTTGATCAGTGGCCACAATGGCGGCTCGGGTGCCGCTGCGCGCGACTCTATCTGGCACGCGGGTCTGCCGCTGGAGCTTGGCCTTGCCGAGGCCCAGCAGACGCTGCTGCAAAACGGCCTGCGCTCGCGTGTAGTGCTCGAGGCCGACGGCAAGCTCATGGACGGCACCGACGTCGCTGTCGCCTGCCTGTTGGGCGCCGAGGAGTTTGGCTTTGCGACCATGCCGCTCATCTCCATGGGCTGCCTCATGCAGCGCGACTGCCAGCAGGATACCTGCCCGGCCGGCATCGCTACGCAAAACTGCCGCCTGCGTCGCGGCTTCCGCGGCAAGCCAGAGCACGTCGAGCACTTTATGCTCTTTGTTGCCGAGCAGCTGCGCGAGGTCATGGCGAGCCTGGGCTTCCGCACGGTCGACGAGATGGTCGGCCATCCCGAGTGCTTGCGCCAGATCGAGGTCCCGGGCAACCGCAAGGCTAACCTGCTGGATCTGTCGCCCGTGCTGGCGAGCGCGACCTGTGAGTTTGGTGCCCACATCTCGGGTGCCGACGGCCGTCACTTCCTGCCCCAGATGGCTGCGGACAGCGAGCTCGACAAGACGCTCGACTCCACGTTGTTTGTGCCCTACACGGCCGATGCCCGTGCGCACCTGCGTCCGATTCGCTTCCGCGCCGATATCGCCAACGTCAACCGCTGCGTGGGCACCATCTTGGGCAACGCGGTGACCAAGGCGCATCCCGAGGGCCTGCCCGCCGGCTCCATCACTATCGATTGCGACGGTTCGGCCGGTCAGAGCTTTGGCGCCTTCCTGCCGCGCGGCATTACGCTCAACGTGTGCGGCGACGCCAACGACTACTTTGGCAAGGGCCTTTCGGGCGGCGAGGTGTCGGTGCGCCCCAACCCGCATGCGACCTACAAGTTCGATGAGAACATCATCGTGGGCAACGTTGCGTTCTTTGGCGCCACGAGCGGCTGCGGCTTCATTAACGGCCTGGCAGGCCAGCGCTTTGGCGTACGCAACTCCGGTGCCACGGTGGTGGTCGAGGGCTGCGGCAACCATGGCTGCGAGTACATGACGGGTGGTCTGGCGCTCATCCTGGGCGAGGTCGGGCAGAACTTCGCCGCCGGCATGACGGGTGGCGTGGCCTATGTCTTTGACCAGTACGGCACGCTCGATGCCCGTGTGAACCACGAGAGCGTTGAGCTCAAGGCCCCGACGGCCGGCGAGCTGGCGCAGATTCGTGCACTCATCCAGGAGCACGTGGACGCGACGCAGAGCCCGCGCGGCATTAAGTTGCTCTACAGCTTTGAGACGATGAGCAAACACTTTGTGAAGGTCATTCCGACCGAGTACGAGCGCGTGCTGGCGATTGTCGCGGCGGGCGAGGCTGCCGGTAAGACGCATGCGCAGGCAGAGGAGCTGGCGTTTGACATTGTGACCGGTCGCGCGAGCGCCGCGGATGTCGCTCGCTTCGATGTCGCGGGTGCTGCGTTCGTGGCTGCCAGCTCTGTTGCTTCGACCAAGAAGGAGGCGTAAGTGCCATGGGTAAGCCCGGTGCTTTTCTTGATATCGATCGCGTGACTCACGAGCTTCGCCCCGTGGAGGAGCGCAGCCATGATTTTGATCCGCTGTACGTGGAGCTCGATGACGATGCACGCCGCGACCAGGCGAGCCGCTGCATGATGTGCGGTGTGGCGTTTTGCCAGATGGGCGCGAGCTTTGGCAAGGCGCGCCCGAGTGGCTGTCCGCTGCACAACCTGATTCCCGAGTGGAACGAGCTGGTGTACCGCGGCCGTTGGGACGAGGCTGCCGAGCGTCTGTCGCTCACCTCGCCCATGCCCGAGTTCACGAGTCGCGTGTGCCCGGCGCTGTGCGAGGCCGCGTGCAACCTGGGCTCGGTCGACGGCCAGCCCACGACGATTCACGATAACGAGCGCGCGATCAGCGACCACGAATGGGCAAACGGTGGCCCGCGTCGCTTTGAACCGGCAGGGGAGGACGCGCCCTCGGTCGCCGTGGTTGGTTCCGGTCCTGCTGGTCTGGTGGCAGCATGGGAGCTCGCCCGTCGTGGCGCTCGCGTGACGGTGTTTGAGCGCGACGACCGCCCGGGCGGTTTGCTCATGTACGGCATTCCCAACATGAAGCTCGAGAAGTCCGTGGTCGAGCGTCGCGTGGCGCTCATGCGCGAGCTGGGTATTGTGTTTGAGCTGGGTGCCGATGTGACGGACCCTGCGGTGGCAGCCAAGCTCGATGGCTTTGAAGCTGTCGTAGTGGCTGCTGGTGCACGTGCGCCCCGCGGTCTTTCGGCTACGAATGTGGATGCCCCAGGCGTGGTGTATGCCGTGGACTATCTGACGGCTTCGACCGTCTCGGTGCTCGATGGCGGTGAGCCCGCGGTGAACGCGCGCGGCCTGGACGTTGTGGTCATTGGCGGCGGCGATACCGGCAACGACTGCGTGGGTACCGCGGTGCGCCAGGGTGCGCGTAGCGTGCGCCAGTTTGAGTTCTTGCCGGCCGCGCCCGATAAGCGCGCGGCGAGCAACCCTTGGCCGCAGTGGCCCAACGTTAAGAAGACCGACTACGGTCAGCAGGAGGCTATCGCTGCCATGGGCGGCGAGATGCGTGCCTGGGGCGTGGATACGCTCGAGGTGCTGCTGGACAAGAAGGGCGCGGCAGCGGGCCTGCGCGTGGTCGATCTGGATTGGTCGGCCGGCAAGCCCGAACGCATTGCGGGCTCCGAGCACGAGGTGCCGGCGCAGCTGGTGCTCATCGCCTGTGGCTTTACGGGCCCGGAGCACAGCGTGTTCGATGCCGTCGACGTACCTGTTGCCACGGCGGGCCGTCCGTTGCCCGTGATGGTTTCCGAGGGCTCGCACCTTGCGGCCCGCGTGGATGGCATTGCTGCGGATGCCGCGCCGGTGTATGTGGCCGGCGATGCCCGCAACGGCAGCTCGCTCGTGGTGAGCGCCATGGCCGATGCCCTCGCCTGCGCCGCCGAGGTTGCCGAGACCTTGGGGCTGTAAGGCAATCATTCAAGACCGTTCCCAACGACTAGTCATTGGGGACGGTCTTCTTTTGTCTAGTCGTTGGGGACACCCCTTAACGTCTGACTGCTCATTTGCTGACGTGCAGGCTTGCGACGCCTTGCTGTTTTTGTGATGGCTGCGGCTGGCAAGCTCAAAATCTCTGTATATTTTGCCTATGTTTAACTGGGGTTTTGTCTCGGTATAGCTTATCGGTCAAGCGTTCCGTCAAGTATTCGGTCAGCATCTGGTTTGCAGCCCGATGCCCATTTCGCCCGTGCTGGCGGCGATCACTGGCCCTCCCCGTAAGCTCAAATTGAGGTTCATCAGTTTGAGGAGGATGCCATGGCCGATCATGTTTTGGACCGGGGACGTCTGACCGAGGCCGTCGGTAACGATATTGCCGACATGGCCCAGTTTTGGATGCTGCGCAAGTTTCAGTTTTTGGAGTCGGCGCGCACGCAGTTCGAAGTGATAGTCGATCCATGGCTCAGCTATTGCGAGGAGCCTTCACAAAGCGAAATCATGGCCTATAACATGGCATTTACCGATTGGCTGCTGTTCGAGCGTCCCTATTACCATGGCAAGACGCTGCTTGAGCTGTATGTGGACGAGCCGCCGGCATCGCTTTCGCCTGCTTCGCTCAGGCGGCTCGAACAGGTGCGCGACACGCAGTATTTCTCGCGCTTTGGCATTTTGGACAAGGATCCTGCGACTGGTATGGTCGCGCTGCGTGACACACGCACCGACCGTCGTTTTGATATCTACGACCCACATATCGTGAAAAAAGAGCACTGGCGCGAAGGTGCGATTGCGGTGCGTATCGCGTGCGTCGACGATGTCTGGCTGACGGCGGGGCAGCTCTACCTCTACGACATTGCACGCCTGAGCGATACGGCGGTCGACGGGCCTGGCGCGGTGCATCCCGAGGACCTAGAGGACGGTTTCGACACCTCGTGTATCAGCTTCTTTCTGAGGCTGGTTCGCGACATCATGGGTGCCCAGGGGCGGTATGTGAAGTCGCTCAACATCTACGAACAGGAATGGGAGTAGGGGTGGGCTGTCGCAGCGCCGCCGCCTGTCTATTTGTCTCGATCTGTAACGTCTAGGGACAAAAAACCGGTCTACCTGTTACAGATCGAGATGTTTGGAACCTGGCAGGGGGGAATGTCTCAATCTGTAACATCTACAGGCCACAATTCGACCTAACTGTTACAGATCGAGACAAAGAGGTGCAATGCTGCACGAACGTCTCGATCTGTAACGTTTGGCGGCTGCTTGTGCCCGTAACTGTTACAGGTCGAGACATTTGTCGACGGCGGCAACAGCGGCGATGGTCCATTTCTCCGATGTGATGGTGATAGAAGTGTCTAATACCGTTTTTAAACACAAGCATGCAACACGTAACACCTTGGCGCGGAATAGGATGCTTGCCAGGCTTACGGAGGCGGCTGAACAAGACGTGCTGCTTGTGACGCACGACAATGCCGAGCTCATGTGGCTGCGGCGCCATGTGGGCACAGACGATATTGCGGAGCCCGAATCGCACCTTTTTTGTTTTCAGTATGAATGGGATGCATTGACACCGCCGGAGCGGGCGCGGTGGACCATCAAGGGACTTGCGGAGTTTCATCCCGATTGGGCGTTTTGGGGGTATGACGCCGCGCTGATATGGGGTCTGGAGGTGCCGAATGATCTGCTCGGGCCGCGTTACTTGGTCAAAACGGGTTGTTCGGTGGCGTTGAGTACGGGGTGTAGGCTTCTACGTCCGCAGGCGGCGGGTGCGCTTGAGCGCGTCGATGGCGTGCGGGTGACGCCGTTTTGGCGCACGGTGGAGGATTGTCTGCTGCGTGCGCCGTTTTCGTATGGTCTGGCGATCGCCGATTCTGCATTGCGGGCGAAGGGCATGTCGCGCGACGACCTCTGCGAACGGCTCCAGGCCGATTGCGAGGGCAGGCGAGGGTATCGCAGAGCTCAGGTGATTGCGTCGCATGCGGACGGCCTGTCCGAAAACGGTGGCGAGTCTCGGTTCCGAGCGTTCTTTATTGCATACGGTTTTCCGGTGCCAGAGCTGCAGGTGGAGTTTCGCGACCCGCTTGATCTGAGCCAAGTGTTTCGGGTCGATTATTTCTGGAGGCTCGAGGACGGGACATGTGTCATCGGCGAGCTCGACGGAAAGGGGAAGTATGCCTTGCAGAACGGCGAGGGTCGGGAGTCGGTCGACCCGTTCGTGGCAGAGCGTCAGCGGGAATCTCATCTGACAATGCTCGGGCACAAGGTGCTTCGGTTCACGTTTGATGAACTCAAGAACCCGGGGAAGCTGGCTGAAAAGATGAGGCTAGCGGGTATTTCGCAGCGGACCGATTTGGCTGAGGAATGGAAGCGTCAGTGGTATGGGCGTTGAGGGGTGCAACTGACACGGATATGGTTGTTCCTGCCGGGTTTGTTTCGATCTGTAACAACAAGGGGCCGTTTGGCCTCGTAACTGTTACAGATCAAGACAAAAGGTTGGCTACCGCTAAAAGATCTCAATCTGTAACGTCTAGAGGCCGAAAACCTGTCTACTTGTTACAGATTTAGACGTTTGACGATGGGGCCGGAGAATATCTCGATCTGTAACATCTGACGGTCAAAATTCGACCCAACTGTTACAGATTGAGGCAAAGGTTGGACGCGATGTCGAAAAATCTCGATCTGTAACATTTGGAAGGTTAAAGACGGTCCATCTGTTACAGATCAAGACGTTTTGCTGGAACGACCGAAGCATCGCTGCACTGGTCTGTTTATCCTCACGCCCTTCTCTTCCTCCCGTTAGCCGATATGTCCGCAGCAACGCTGCCGTGCTGGGCGATAATGGACAAATGTTCAAGTTAATTGTGAAGGAGGAGCTCGATATGGCGTCTGCCGATCGTTCCACGTTGTTTATCAATGCGACCGTCTTGGATGGTTCGGAACATATGGAGCCGCAGCCCGACATGGCCGTGGCCGTTGAGCGCGGTCTCATCACGTGGATGGGGCTGAGTGCTGTGGCGCAGGCGCCTGCAGGTGCCGAGGTCATCGACCTGGCAGGGGCGTATCTCATGCCAGGCCTCATCAATATGCATGTGCATCTGTGCGGTTCGGGCAAGCCGGTTTCGGCGGGCGATGCGGGCGCGCTGATGAAGAAGCTCGATAATCCCGTGGGGCGCGCCATCGTGCGCCACATTCTTAAGGGCAGCGCCCAACAGCAGCTGGCAAGCGGCGTGACCACGGTGCGCGGCGCGGGCGACCCGCTGTTTGCCGATCTTGCCGTGCGCGATGCTATCGATGCTGGCAAGTACCAAGGTCCTCGCCTGGTGGCGCCGGGAACGGGCGTCACGGTGCCGGGCGGCCATGGTGCGGGCTTGTTCGCCCAGGTGGCCAACAGTCCCGCCGAAGCGGCCGAGCAGGTGCGCGACCTGTATGCGCGCGGTGCCGACGTCATTAAGCTGTTCGTAACGGGTGGCGTGTTCGACGCGACCGAGGTGGGCGAGCCGGGCGTGCTGCGTATGCCGGTGGAGGTTGCCGCGGCGGCGTGCAAGGCGGCGCACGATATGGGCCTTCCGGTTATGGCTCACGTCGAGAGTACCGAGGGCGTGAAGGCCGCGCTAGAGGCCGGTGTTGACACGATTGAGCATGGCGCTCCGTTGACGCCCGAGATCCTGGAACTGTACCGTGGCGCCGCGGGCACGCAGCTCGAGGGACGTGCGCCCAGCGTGACCTGCACCATCAGCCCGGCGCTGCCGTTTGTGTTGCTCGACCCGGAAAAGACCCATTCGACCGACACGCAAAAGAAGAACGGCGACATCGTGTGCTCGGGCATCATCGAGAGCGCTCGTGCGGCGCTAGAAGCCGGTATCAAGGTAGGCCTGGGCACGGATTCGAGCTGCCCGTTCGTGACCCAGTACGACATGTGGCGCGAGGTGGCCTATTTTGCCAAGTATGTCGGCGTGAGCAACGCCTTCGCGCTGCATACGGCTACGCAGGTCAATGCCGAGCTGCTGGGGCTGGGCGGCGAGACCGGCACAATCGAGTGCGGTAAGGCCGCCGATATCCTGGTGACGCGCGAGAACCCGCTCGATGATCTGTGTGCGCTGCGTGAGCCAATGCACGTGATGTGCCGCGGCAACTTGGCGCGCAAGCTGAACGTGAAGCGTATCCCCGAGGTTGATAACGAGCTTGACGCGATTATGGCCATGCCTGCTGAGGCGCTGGCCGAGGAGCTTGCCCGCGACGGCGTGGCATAGGTGTGGCAAGGGGACGGTCCCTTTGCCATAATCAAAAAAGCCGAGGTCTCAGCGCGAGGCCTCGGCTTTTTCTGTCCCATGGTATGGCGGCTACGAGCGCGTCTCCATCTTGGCGTGGCACTTGGGGCAGGTGACGCGGATCTTGCCTTTGCCCTTGGGGACGGAGAGCATCTGGCCGCAGTTGGGGCACTTGAGATATGCCGTGGTCTTGCGACCCTTCCACATCTTCTTGGCCGTGCGCTTGGCACGCTCAAAGTCTTCCTTGCTCGTTCCGGCCGCGCGTGAGGTGCTGGCCGCTGCGGCCCCGCCGCCCAAGCTGGCGACGAACTTGCCCAAGCCGGGAACATTGGCAGTTGCGGCGACAAAGGTCTCGTTCTCCTTGCGACGTGCATCGATGTTTTTGGACAGGCCGCGCAGCACGCCAATTACGATGACGGCGATGGCGATCCAGCTGAGCCACTGGATGCGGGCTATCGATCCGATCATCGCGATGATGATGCCGGCAAAACCCATTACGATGGTGAGCTCGTCAGCGCCATTGCGACCCTTCATAAAGTCATTCATGCAAATTGCCTTTCGTTCGATATGCTGCACGCCTTTATACCCGATTTAGAGCAAGGGGGACAGGTTAATCTACACCAATGCGGTGCAAACATACCTGTCCCCGGAACACCAAGACGGTGTAAAGAAGTCTGTCCCCAATGCCCCAATTACTTGGAGAGCTTGTCGACAACGTGTTCGATCTCGGCGAGCTTGGCGGCCTTTAGGTCTTCGTCGCCCGATTCGATTGCCGAAGTCACGCAGCCCTCGATATGCGCCTTGAGCACGTCGGCGTTAATGCGCGCGAGGAGTGCCTGCGTGGCCATGAGCTGCGTGGAAATATCGACGCAATATCGGTCCTCATCGACCATCCGCAAGATGCCGTCGATCTGGCCGCGCGCCGTCTTGAGCATGCGGGTCACAGATTTGTGGTCTGCCATCATGGCGGGTCCTCGTTTCTGGTCAGTCTTCCAAATACCCCGCCCTCAGTTGCGGTGGAATAGTTCCTGTTTGGGGGTGCGGACGATTTCTTGGACCGCGCCTAGGCGTATCCAAGCTTCCTGCGGTACTCCATCGGGCTGAGCCACCCGAGGGACTTCTTGATCCGCTCCTCACGATAGTATACGAGGTAGGCCTCGAGCCTGCCCATGAACTCCCCGGCCGTCACGCCCTCCCAGCCCCTGTAGTGGAAGAACTCGTTCTTGAGGCGGCCGAAGAAGCCCTCGCAGGCCGAGTTGTCCGGGCTGCAGCCCTTCGCGGACATGCTCCTGGCCAGCCCGTTCTCCTCGCAGATCCCGATCCACTCCGGCCAGCGGTAGTGGCCGCCGCGGTCCGAGTGGATCGTCGTGCGGGCGCCCGCCGGCCTGGCCGCGCAGGCCTTGAGCAGACTCGAGTTCGCGAGGCGCTTGTCGGGGTGCAGCCCGATCGACCAGGCGACGGGCATCCCGTCGAAGCAGTCGACTATCGGGCTCAGGTAGACCTTCTCGCCGCCCGGGAGCCTGAACTCGGTGATGTCGGTGAGCCACAGCCGGTTGGGCTCGTCGGCGCGGAAATTCCTGTTCACGAGGTTCTCCGGCGCCTTGGAGACCTCGCCGGCGTAGGAGCTGTAGCCCCGGGCGCGCCTCTTGTTGTAGACGACCTCGAGGCCCTCCTCGCGCATCACGCGGGCCACGCGCTTCTCGCTGGCGCGGACCCCCTCGCGGCGCAGGCGCGCCCAGACGGTGCGGTACCCCCAGCGCCCCGAGCCCTCGCGGAAGATGCGCACCACGCGGTCGCGTATGTCGGCGTCGCGGTCGCGCGGTGCGGCGACGCGGGGCCTCCAGTACTCATAGGAGCTCTTCGATATCCTCAAGAAACCTGTGATCGAGCGGAGGGGCAGGGCGGTCGCCCGCCTCAATCTCTCGCCGAGCTCGCACTTGCTCCTGTTCGAGATCGAAGCCGGGTCCCACCCTTCCGCTTTTAGGTCGGCCAACACCGCCCTGAGCAGCAGGTTCTCTATCTGGTCCTCGTTGAGCCCGGCGAGCGGGCCGGTCGCGGGCGGGGCGTAGATCGACTTGTCGGGGCCCAAGCTGGCCTCCTTCCGGCGCGGTTTCCTCGCACCGATTCTACAGCGCGCCCCGGTGTAGCTGTGCGGGAGGTGCCCCGTCGCCCACTTCTTGGCCGCGCCCACCGAGACCCCCGCGAACTTCGCGGCGGCGGTCGGCCCCATGCCGTCCTCCGTCGCCAGGAGGAAGAGCTCGACCTTCTCCCTGCTGTACATGCGAACCTCCAGTCCGGACCGCTTCACGGTCCAACTTTCTGTCCGCACCCCCTTTTAGCGCCTCAAGCCTTCAAACAGGAACTATTTCACCGCTACTTCTGAAGGGTTGGTTGAGTGGCGGTTGCTGAGCGGCTATGTCAGCCGGCAGTGGTGCCTGTTGGTGCGGCAGCTGCTACGCGGCGGCCACGGACAGGGCGTGGAACTTCTCGCCCGCGGCCTCGACGGCGGCGGCGAGCTGCTCGGCGGTCACGGTGTCGGCGCACTCCACCTGGACGGTCTGGGTCTCGTGATCGGCGTCGGCGTCGGTCACGCCGGCAACGTTGAGCAGCGCAGTCTCGACGGTGGCATCGCAGTGGCCGCACATGAGGCCGGAAGTCTTGATTGTGTATCGCATAGGTATTCCTCTCTGTTGCGTCGGCTTTCCCAGGCACCCGACCTTGACCTTCAAGCCGTCGCTCGCGTATCAAAGTACGCGTCGCTCCTCTTTCAGGTCAATCTCGGGCATCTGGAAAACCCGTTCTAAATGGACTTAATGGTGAGCCTATTTTGCCACTTTAGGCTTAAAGGTTCGCAGGCGCAGCGCATTGCTTACGACGCACACGCTCGACAGACTCATGGCCGCGGCGCCAAACATCGGCGAGAGTTGCCAGCCGGTGAGGGGGAAGAACACGCCCGCGGCGAGCGGAATGCCGATGCCGTTGTAGAACAGCGCCCAGAACAGGTCCTGCTTGATGTTGCGGATCGTGGCGCGCGACAGCTCGATGGCGCGGGCGACGTCCATGAGGTCGCTGCGCATGAGCACCACATCTGCCCCCTCCTTGGCGATGTCGGCGCCGGTGCCGATGGCCAGACCCACGTCGGCGCGCGCCAGAGCGGGGGAGTCGTTGATGCCGTCGCCCACCATGGCGACCTTGCCGCCCGCATCCTGCAGTTCGCGCACGTGGCGCTCCTTGTCGGCGGGAAGGACGTCGGCGATGACCTGCTCGCTGCTCAGTCCCACGCGGCGGGCGATCGCTTCGGCGGTGACGCGGTTGTCGCCGGTGAGCATGCGTACGTCGACGCCGAGCTTGCGGAGCGCGGCGATGGCCTCGGCGCTCGTTTCCTTGACCTCGTCAGCCACGGCAATGGTGCCGGCAAGCTCGCCGTTCTTGGCAAAGAACAGCGGCGTCTTGCCCTCGGCGGCAAATTGCTCGGCAAGACCCGCGGGCACGGTAACGCCCAGCTCGTCCATCAGGCGCATGTTGCCGGCTGCAATGACGTTTTGCCCCTCGCGCGCCGTAACGCCTCGCCCGGGCGCGGCGGCAAAGTCCTCGACCATGCGCGCGACAATTCCGCGCGTCTCGCATTCGGCCATAATCGCCTCGGCCAGCGGGTGCTCGCTCGAGCGCTCCAGCGCGGCGGCCAGCTTGAGCAGCGCCTTTTCGCTCATGGCGGGCGAGCCGTCGGCGCGCGCGGCAACCACAATGTCGGTCACGGCAGGCTTGCCGCGGGTGACTGTGCCCGTCTTATCGAGCACCACGGTGCCCACGCTGCGCAGGTTCTCCAGCGCCTCGGCGCTCTTAAACAGAATGCCCATTTCGGCGCCCTTGCCGGTGCCCACCATAATGGCGACGGGCGTGGCCAGGCCGAGTGCGCACGGACAGCTGATCACCAACACCGCCACGGCGGAGGTGAGCGCCTCGTTTATGCTGCCGGTCAGTGCCATCCACACCGCAAAGGTCACGGCCGAAATCACGAACACCACGGGCACGAACACACCGGCGACCTTATCGGCCATGCGGGCAATGGGCGCCTTGGTGGCGTTGGCGTCCTCGACGAGCTGGATAATCTTGGCAAGCGATGTTTCGTCGCCCACGCGTGTGGCACGGAAGATAAACGAGCCGGTGCGGTTGACGGTGGCGGCGTTGACGGTGTCGCCGGCGGTCTTTTCCACGGGGATGGACTCGCCGGTGAGCGCGCTCTCGTCCACGGCCGAGCTGCCCTCGAGCACCACGCCATCGACGGGGATGGACTCGCCGGGGCGCACGCGCAGGACCTGGCCGGGAAGGATGCTGTCGACGTCGACGGTGGTCTCGCTGCCGTCCTCTGCCACGACGGTCGCAGTCTTGGGCGCCAGGTCGATGAGCGCCTCGATGGCGCTGCCGGTTTTGGACTTGCTGCGCGTCTCGAGGTATTTGCCCACGGTGACGAGCGACAGGATGGTGCCGGCGCTCTCAAAATACAGATTGTCCATGCCCGTCATCATTGCCTCGTGCACCTGACCTGTGGCCAGCTGGTCGGCCATGATGAACATGGCGTAGAGCGACCAGGCGATGGAGGCGGTGGCGCCCACGGCGATGAGGGCGTCCATGGTGGGCGCGCCGTGCGCGAGCGATTTAAACCCATTGATAAAGTACGCGTCGTTGACATAGACGATGGGGATGAGCAGGACGAGCTCGGTGAGGGCGAGCGTCATGCTGTGGGTATGGTCGGTGAAAATGCCGGGCAGCGGCCAACCAAGCATGTGTCCCATGCCTATGTAGAACAGTGGGACGAGGAAAACGATCGAGATGATGAGGCGGGCGCGCATGGCAGAGGCGGCGGCCTTCAATTTTTTGGTGGGCGACTCCATGTGGGCGGCGCCGGACCTGGCTTGCGTGCTGCCGTTTGAGCCGGCGGCACCGGTGCTCGCATCGACGGGTGAGGCCGAGTAACCCGCACGGTCGACGGCGGTGCAGATATCGTCGGGGGAGACCTGCGCGGGGTCGTAGTCCACCAGCATGGAGCCGGCGAGCAGATTGACCGCGACGCTTTGGACGCCGTCGAGCTTGCTCACGGCACGGTCCACGTGCGCCTGGCAAGCGGCGCACGTCATGCCGCCCACGTCAAACTTATCTTGGGCCATGGCTTCTCCTTTCTGTGGTTCGGTGTTGGAATTGTTAACCTGCCGATACTATACACCCATACCCCCTGGGGGTGTCTAGTGGAGATTGAAATGTATGACATTTCGCTATGGATGAGGGTGGCTGCTCAATCGGTGGCCGTCCCAACCAATCATCTTAATCTGTAACATCTAGCAGGGAAATATGACCTCTAACTGTTACAGATCAAGACATAGAAATCGGCCGAAAGCTAACGTCTCGATCTGTAACAACTAGACCCCGTTTTACCGAGTAGATGTTACAGATCAAGACAAACCATTCGAGGGTAACCCGAACGTCTCGATCTGTAACAGTAAGATCGATGTTTGGGTCTTAGTTGTTACAGATCGAGACAATCTCGAAGCAGATGCCCAGGGCATACAACGTAAAACGCCGGGGCGCCCGCGTGATGGGCGCCCCGGCGCATGCAGGGCAGGGTTTGCGAAGCGGTGGAAGGGAGGAGAAGCCGTCCTCCCGAAATCCTTACTCCTGACGACGCTTCTTGTCAGTCAGAAAGACGCCGGCGGCTACGAGCACGACACCTCCGATGATAAACGTCTCACCGGCGAGCGCAGCATTGTCGCCTGTGGTGGGAAGCGCCGAGTTGGCGGCCGTCTTGGCGTTGCCGGCAGATGGCTTTCCAGTAACCGGCTTAGCGGCAGCCTGCGTGACCTTGGCCTGCTCGGCCTTCGCGGCCTCTTGCTCCTGGCGGGCGATCTCGTCCTTCAGGGCTTGCTCGGCGGCTACGCGTTTTGCCTTCGCCTCGTTGTAGGCATTGAGCGCTGCGGTGTAGGCGGGCGTCGCAGCATCAAGGTCTGCCTGAGCGGCATCAAGTGCGGCCTTTGCGTTATGTTCTGCCTGCTTGGCGGCGACGCACTTGGCAAAGAGGGCATTGAGCGTATCGTTCGCGTTTGCGTCAGAGCCAGTAGCAATGCCGTTTTCGACGTTGATGGACTTGAGCTTTCCGAGGGTAGCGACAGCGGCATCCGATGCGGCCTGAGAATTCTCGACCGCCTGCTCGGCGTTCGCGATGGCATCATTTGCCGCACCAAGGGCGACTCCGGCCTCGGTAACTGCTGCGTCGGCGTCCTGCTTGGCCGCCTCGGCGGTGGCAAGATTATCGGCTGCATTGCTCAGGGCGTCGGCACGGGCCTTCTTTGAAGCAAAGTCGTTTTTCGCCGTGGTCAGATTGCTCGCGGCGTGCACCGCGTTCGCCGCCTTGGCCTCGGCGTTGTCCTTCGCGGTGTCGAGGGCCTGCTTCTTGGCGGTCTCGTCGAGCTTCGCCTTTTTGAGAGCGCTCCGGGCAGACGTCTGGGCTGCCGTGGCTTCATCAAGCGCCTGATGGGCCTCGTCGGCTTTCTCCTGAGCCGCAGCAACATCGGCTGAATACTTGGCAAGTTCCTTCTTTGCATCTTGCAGAGTCTGCTGTTTTACGAGAGTCTCTGCCTTGGCGTCATCAACCTTCTTCTGACTCTGAGCGGCTTGCTCTTTCGATGCCTTAAGCTCGGCGCGCTTCTGGTTGACGACCTGCTCTGCGGTCGCCACGTTGCTTTGGGCGGCTTTGACCTGGTCTTCGGCTTCGGCAACTTTTCCGTTTGCCTTGGCGAGATTCTGCTTTGCTAGGGCAACAGCGGCGGCGGCACTTGCTACGCTGTCGTTCTTGGCGGCAAGGTCGCTATTCGCGGCAACAATGCCTTCTTGCTTTTGAGCGACGAGGGTTTCAGCTGCCTTTACGGCATCGGCTTGCGATGTCGCTGTGCTGCGCTTTTGCTCAAGGTCCGTCTTTGCGGCGGCGAGCTTTTCGCTGGCTTTGGAGAGGCTCAGCTGATACTGATCAAAGAGATTCTCGAGTTCATCGATCGAGTATTCTTTCTCGCACGAACCGTAATTGTTGTCGATCTCCAAGACGAACACATACGGCCAAAGGGTTCCGCGCGAGTTGATGCCGTATCCCATGGTTTTGGCGTTAGGTTGTACGATATTCAAATAATGGCCGACGGTGCCAAAGTCTGCCCCGCGCTTTTCGAATTCGGTTTTGTGGCTCCGGAAAGTATCCCAAGCATCTTTGGGGGCAACGTTGCCAAGGCCGGCTTTCGCTGCAGCCTCGTCAAATATCTCCTTTTCAGCATCGACCCATTGGTGCGCGATGTTTTCTTTAGTACTGAAGTTCCAAGCGGCATTTTCACAATTGGCGTAATCTGAGTGGCCTAGCGTTTTGTCAGAGTAATTGGAGTCGGATTGAGCGATTGCCATTTGCTCGGCCGTCACCCTAAGCTCACTCAATCCAACGCTTGCACGGTATTCGTTAATCTCGCGCAGCTTGTTAAACGATAGCTTGGCGTTGTCGAGTGACGTGCCGTCTTTTTTATCGCCAATGGTCGTCGGGTTTTTATCGCTCTGCCTATAGATGATGTTTGCAGCGTCGTTGGCACCGATGAACTGGTAGAAGCCGATGACGCTCTGCGCCTCCGCTGTCGTTGCCTTATCGGTTGCTGCCTTGCACGTATCGTATGCTTTCTGTGCATCGACAACGGCTTGATCGGCGGCCGCCTGGTTTGCCTTGGCAGTTTCGAGCGCCTTGTCTGCCTGCTCCTTCTCGGCTTTTGCCTGGTCGACTTGTTTCTGAGCGACCTTTGCCTTCTCCAGTTCGGCAGCATGTGCCTGCTTTGCCGAGGTCAACTCCGATTGCGCCGCATCGGCTTTCGTCTGGGCTGCCGTTACACCATTTTCGGCTGCTGCGACTGTCTGCTTCTTGGCTTCGAGCTCGCTTTCGGCGCCGGTGAGGGCGTCCTGCTTGGATTCAACGTCGCTATTTGCCTGAGAAAGGCCTGCTTCGGCAGTCGCTTGCTGCTTTTTCGCCTGGTCGAGTGCGCTTTGGGCAGCATCGACCTTTGCCTGGGCGGCGTCATACTCCGGGCCCTCGGCGCCTGCCTTTGCGGCCGCCAAATCGGCTTGTGCGCTGTCGTATGCCGCCTGTGCCTCAGCCGCCTTGCCATCTGCGACGGTCTTTGCCTGCTGGGCGGAAGCCAGCGTGCCTGCCGCCTCGTCGTAAGCGCTCTGCGCGGCGCTCTGAGCCTGCTGGGCATCGGTGAGCGCGGAATCGGCAGTGGCCTTCGCAGCCTTTGCTTGGTCCAGAGCGGCCTGCGCATCTGCGGCTGCCTGCTCGGCGACCTTGATTTCCTCCGGCGTTGCGTTGGCGGCTGCCTTCTGTGCTGCCTCGAGCTTGGCCTGCGCGTCGGCTGCCGCTTGCTTTGCGGCATCAAGGACCTTCGACTTGTCCTCGGCGTCGGTCTTGGCTGCATCGAGCTTTCCTCGGGCATCCTTCAGCGTGGCACTGGCGCTGTCGGCCGCCTTGACGCTTTCATCGAGCTGGCGAGCATATTCGGCGCGCGCGGCGGCCTCTGCCTGCGAATTATCGGAGACAGAGACGTCATAGGTGCTTTGTGCGTTGTCGCGTGCCGCCTGTTTTTCGGTATAGGGGGCAGCCACCGTGTCGTAGTCGGATTTGGCGTCTGCCTCGGCAGCCTTTGCGGCGTCGATCGCAGCCTGCAAGTCGGCAATCTTCTGGGCGTCTGCCTTTACTGCGGAGCCTGCCGCCTCGCCGGCGTGGACAGCAAGCGGGGACATGATCGCGTCCTGTGCCGTGGTATCACTCACATCGTTGGCAAATGCCGAGAACGGCGCGAGCAGCGACGAGCCGGTCATAGCGATGGTGGTTGCCGCGGTGACGGCGAGTCGTGTTGCCTTGTGGCCCGAGAATGTGGGGCGAGGCTCGGCGCCGCCTGAGACTTCCAAGTGTTTAGGTGCGTACTTTGCCATTTCTTCTCCCAATCGTTGAAGGGGTACCTATGACAATTCGTATGTTACGACTGCCGAAAGGGCTTCTGTTGCGCAACATTGGCAAGGAAATATCGACACACTTGATTTATATATTATGAGGCGAAGTTCTCGGCAAGCTAATGTCTCGTTCTGTAACATCTAGCAGCAAATATGACCTCTAACTGTTACTGATCGAGACAGACCGTTCGCGGTCAACTCAAATGTCTTGATCTGTAACATCTAGAGAGGTTTTTAACCCCTTACTGTTACAGATTGAGATGTTGTCTCGCGGGGCTGGGGTTTGTCTCGATCTGTAACATCTAGACCGGTTTTTGGGTTCTAACTGTTACAGATCAAGACAATTGCCGGGGTGGGGTCCCGTCACGGCAAGACGCCCACTGCTTAGATGCAGAATCCAGGAATCACGCAGGTTCGCTTGTTTGGCTTTTCCGCAGGCGTTGCGTACGTAAAGACGTCGCCGTCGCGTCCCACGCGGTTCATATAGAGTATGCCTTCGCTCTCCGATGTGTCGGGACTCGCCGTTCGTTCCCACCAACAGGTGTCCTTGCCCTTCCACTGGCGAACCAACGTCTCGTTCGTGGTATACGGACTTACCTTGAGCTCGCGGAAGAGCTGATACTCCTTGCCCTCGCCGTTATAGATGTCGGCCAGGTAGTGAAAGTCCTCGACAAATGACTCGGGCGGTTGCACTCCGCACAGCTCGACCATGGCGGGCAGCCAAAGGGTTGCGGGCAACTCGCTCAGACACGATACGCTTCTGGCGGCGCCAACGTTATTCGAGATCTTTTTGACAGATTTAATGAGTGCGCGCAGCTCATTGGGCAGCAGCTTAAGGCCGTCGCCGTCGAGCCATTCCCGCAGCTCGCAATCTGCCCAGCCGGCGCTCAACGGTTGGGCCGCGGCATCGCGCTCGGCAATGCCGGCATCGAACATAAACGTCAGTCCGGCCTTGCCCGTACCGTCTAGAAGCTCGTCGTGACGGATGCCCACAAGCTGCGCGCCGATGTGCAGCCCGTTGGTGAGCCTCACGCGCTTGGTACACGGATAGGGGATATGCCCGTTGTCATCGAGCAGATGGTAGCGCTTGGCAATCTCGCGTGCCTCGCTACGGGTCTCGGCGGCCTTAATCTTGAGCGAAATCTCCTGCAGCTGATCCCAGGTGTAGTCGTCAAGTGAACCGCGGATGCCGTCCAGGTAGTCGGGGATGCCAAAGCCATGGGTTGCCGCCCCGATAACGCCGAGCCCCGCAACGGCCGCGACAACGCCACCGATAATAAAGCGGCGGCGGGTCATGGCGTCGTGCCGGGCCTGCTCCAGGATTTCTCGCGCGCGCTCGCCGGCGACGTCGACCTTAAGGTGCGTGCCAGAATCGATGTCAATCGCGGCCTCGTCTCCTGCGCCTTCGCGGCCCTCGGATTCGGCATCGGTGAGGTATGCCGAGAGCACCTCGAGCATCTGCTGCTCGGTGGGACGATCGCACTGCTCGACTGAGATGCCTTTCATGATGATCTGGACGAGTGCCTCGTCGTCATTGCATCGCGGCTCGAGCGGTGCCGGCTTGGTCTTGGTCTTTATGAGGTAGAACGAGCCGGTTGCCGCGGCACCCGTCGACTCAACATCGAACGGTTTGCGACCGCTGTAGAGCTGGTACAGAATGCTCGAAAGCGCGTAGACGTCGATTGCGGGCGAGCGGCGAAGGGCCGCGATGCCTTCGATATCCTGCGTGAGCATCTCGGGCGCGGCGTATGCGGGCGTGGCAAAGCGCCAGATGTCGGCGCGCCGGGTGATCGTGTCATCGCCGAGGGCCATGGTCGCGGAGCCCATGTCGATGAGGCAGGGGTCAAAGGAGCAATCGACGATCTGCTGCTCGAGCGTTCGACTGGTGGTACGGAACATAATGTTGGCGGGCGACAGGTCGCGATGGACGACCGGATTTACGAGTCCCTGGGTCATCAGGAGTGCGCGAAGCACGGCGTTTCCAACGGCGGCCACCATCTGGGTGGTTAGCCCGCCCGAGACATCGTGCGGAAGCAAGGGCAGCGCCTGCTTGAGCGAGGTGCCCTCGACCCACTCCATGAGGATGAGAGGGTCATCCTCGCACGATCCGTAGCCATAGACGCGCGGAAATCCGCGCAGGTGCGAGACGGTACATAGATGACGGTACTCCTCGAACAGCGCGGCGGTGCTGGCCAGGTGCGCTGCCGATTGCTCGGCGGAGCGGTCGGGGGCTTGGCCGGAAAGGATAGCGTTGTCCTTGAGTAGCTTGACGGCAAAGACCTCGCCGCTCGTGTTGGTCCCGCGCAGCACGTGCCCGATGTTGCCGTTGTTGCGGTGGGCCGTCTGGAGAATAAGCGTCATAAACCGACGCTTGGCCTCGTCCTCGGCGCTGGGGTCGACCGCCACGGCGGTGTCGAACGTGTCAAGACGGATGAGTTTGTCGCCATAGGCGCTATCGGTAGTATCCATGGCGTTCCTTTGTCTGGCATGGGTTGCCGCACGTATACGTGAGCAGTGCGGATATCGGTAAAGAACCATGATAGCCGCACTGCCCACGTATGCCGCTGAGTATTGTCGTTTACGACGCAGAAGGTAGAAGACGAAAGACGGACGGCGACCGTCTTCCGATCGCCGTCCGTGCTAGTCCACAATGACAAGGAATGTCGTGTAGAGACCCAGATGGAGCCTGTCGCTGTTTTCGATTTCCACCGGGGGATAGACTTTGCCGGGCTCTCGTTGGTCGCGGGGCGGCTCGATTACGATATCGCCGTCGCCTGCGCCCGATTCGAGCACCGTGCCGTTGGTCGATCCAAGGCCCTGGGCGTACCAGTGCTCACCCTCAAGCCAAATGCGAAGATGTTCGCGCGATGCGTCGGCGCCCACATCGGTGATGCTGGGCGAGGTTTTGGGCAAAGAACCAATCACGGTGCCGCGCGGATCGCGTGTGAGGGGATGGATCTGCATGTCGACGCAGTTGTCGGCATGTGTCCTGAGCAGACCGAGGTTGGGGGCGACGGCGCGCGGCTGCTCCAGGCTGCCCATAAAGTCACGTCCGACGGTAGTTTCGGTGGTGCCAAAGTGCCCGCCCGTCTTGCTGTCGCAAAAGCGCTCGACGGTGGCCACGCCTTGAACGGGATCGGCGAGCGCCCCCGTTGCCACAAAGAGCATCAAGAAGAGCGTGCTTTTTTCGCGCACGGCATTGCCGTCAAAGTTGTCGATGCGATTGAGGGCATTTGCATATAGGCGGCTGTCCAGCTTGTAGCTGGCGAGAGCCGACATCATTTCGTTGGCGGCCGGACCGCGATAGTGCTCGGCGATTGCCCGATAGGCGGACTCGCCGCCGCCGAGCTTGCTGCAGATTGCCGAGGAAAGGTTGAGCGTGGTGACGGTAAAGTCGCTGTAGATGGCGGGCGCGCACTGGTCAGGCTTGCGATGGACGATGTAACGGGTGAGATACGAGCGGTTGGAAGAGCATTTCTCGAGCAGGGTACTGCCGAGATAAGAGTTTCCGTTGATAAGCATTCGGGCGATCTCGAGATGTTTAAGACCGCCGAACGAGCGAATATCGTTATAGAGGACCGAGCAAGGCGTCTCTGCTGCCACGGATACCTCCTTTGGTTGCTTCCTAGCCAATATGGCGATAGGAATTAATGGCCCCCGGTGGGCGACGTATTAAATGGCTGCGCAATATATAGCGTAACCAAAGCAACATTATAGGCCGCATGTTCGAAATTGCAGGAAGACCGAGAGATTTTAGTTGGACTGAACGGAAATCCCCCTCTGTCTTGTTCTATAACATTTGGACCCGGTTTTGCCCTGCATCTGTTACAGATTGACACAATCGGCCAGGCCCACCTCGTCCGCCTCGTCATCTGTGGTTTACGTGGGGGCATACGGAGTACGGGTATACTAACCGGCGGCGAATCTGCTCCATCGCTTAGAGCTGCTGCGTCTGGACGGCGCGTGATAGGGCTGCCAAAGCGATCGCCAGCGTGCTGAGCAACGTCCTCTCTGTGCGCACCTGTTTTTGTATGTATTAGCGCACTACCAAGCACGCCCGCGCGGCCGCATACCGCGCTCATGACGCGTGCAGATAAGGAACAACAACATATGCGTAATTCTGTATCCGACGTCACCGACGCCGAGATTCTGGACGAGGCCCGCGAGGCCATGACCCAGGCTGCCTTCGATGCCGCCGATGAGGCAAATGCTGCCCAGGCCGTCGAGTCCGCTACCGAGAGCCTGCCCGCCTTTAACGAGCTGGGGCTTTCGGACGAGATGCTTCGTGCTATTGAGAACCTGGGCTACACGGCGCCCACGCCCGTTCAGGCCGGCTCCATCCCCGTGGTGCTCGAGGGTCGCGACCTGCTTGCCGCCGCTCAGACCGGCACCGGCAAGACGGCCGCCTTCTTGCTGCCGACCATGAACAATCTGGAGCACATCGCTCCGCCCAAGCCCGTGCGTGAGCGCGGCGGCCGCAACCGTCGTCGCGGCGCCAAGAAGCCCGAGGGCAACGGCCGTGGCCCCGTGATGCTCGTCATCACCCCCACGCGCGAGCTCGCCCAGCAGATCGACGAGGTTGCGAGCAAGATCGCCGACGTCACCGGCCATGTCGCCGTGACCGTCGTGGGTGGCGTGAGCTACAAGCCGCAGACCGCGGCACTCAAGTACGGCTGCGACATCCTGGTCGCTACGCCGGGCCGTCTGGTCGACCTGATCGAGCAGGGCGCCTGCCACCTGAACGAGGTCAAGGTCCTGGTGCTCGACGAGGCCGACCGCATGCTCGACATGGGCTTTTTGCCCGCCGTCCGCCGCATTGTGCGCGAGACGCCGGCCGAGCGCCAGACGCTGCTGTTCTCGGCGACGCTCGACGAGGAGGCCGTGGGCGAGATCACCGACCTGGTGAGCGATCCGGCTCGCGTGGAGATCGCGCCCGCCACGTCGACCGCCGACACCGTCGATCAGTTTGTGTTCCCGGTGTCCATCGAGGCCAAGAATAACCTGTTGCCCGAGTTCCTCAAGAAGGAGGGCCCGGAGCGCACCATCGTCTTTATGCGCACCAAGCATCGCGCCGACAGCTGCTGCCGTCGTCTGGAGCGTAAGGGCATCAAGGCCGCCGCGATTCACGGCAACCGTAGCCAGGCCCAGCGCGAGCGTGCGCTTTCTGCCTTCCGCGACGGCACCGTCGACGTGTTGGTGGCAACCGACGTGCTCGCCCGCGGCATCGACATTAGCGACGTGCGCTACGTCGTGAACTTTGACGTGCCGGCCGAGCCGACCGACTATATCCACCGCATTGGCCGTACGGGCCGCGCCGGCGAGCTGGGCTGGGCCATTACGTTTGTGACCGAGCAGGACGTCGACGAGTTCTACGAGATCGAGAAGCTCATGGACAAGACCGCCGACATCTACGAGGCCGGCGACCTGCATGTGGGTCCCAACCCGCCCGCGGTTGACCCCGAGCGCGACCCTGCGGCCTTTAAGGTGAAGAAGAAGACCAAGCGCGGCAAGTCCAAGAGCAAGAAGAAGCTTGAGCAGGCACGCCGCGACGGCAAGCGCAACGGCGACGATTACGGTGATGTGGCCGGTCGTTCCAACCGCGGTCGCGATGAGCGCCGTGGCGACGGCGAGCGTCCGAGCCGCCCCAAGCGCGGCGGCAAGACCCGCGTGCGCGAGGGCGTTCAGGCTCGCGTGGACGAGGCCGTGGAGAGCGTGGCTCGCGAGGTGGCTGCCGAGGAGCGCGCCGGTGCTGGTGCCGTCGAGCAGGCCCCGCGCGGCAACCGTGCCGAGCGCCGTGCCAAGCAGTTCCAGGGCGAGGCACATCGCCGCCGTCGCGAGGATGAGGATCGCGGCGGTCGTCGTCGTGTTGAGCGCGAGGACGAGGGCCGCGGCTCGCGCGGTGGCAAGCGCGGTGCGGGCGACCGCCGTCGTTCCGGTCGTGATGACGAGCGCAGTGGCCGTGATGAGCGTCGCGGCGGCGAGCGTCGCGAGGGTGCTCGCGGCAATGGCGGCCGCGGCGGCGCTGGTCGTTCTAACGAGTCGCGTGATCGTCGTGACCCGCGTGCCAGCCGCGATCGTCGCGATGACTGGCGCAACTACGACGATACCCGCGAAGAGCGTCGCGGCGGCTATCGTGGTGGTCGTGGCGGCAACCAGGCCGGCTCCCGTGGCGGCCGTGCCGGCGGTCGCGATAACCGTGGCAGCTACGGCAACAGCCGTGGCGGCAAGCGCGGTGGCAGCTCCCGTCGCCCCGGCGACGGCGGCGGCAAGCGCAAGTAAGATGCGCATCGCGCGCTAGCGTGAGACAAGCTAAGGGCCCGAGCAAACAACGCTCGGGCTCTTTTGTTTGCCGTGTCCATCGCTAATTCAAACGTGATGTTCTCGGGAATGCATCTGGGGGATGCCGAGGACCTATTTTCTGCCATGCAGCAATGGGTCCCATGGGGTGCGCCGTGCATTTTTTGGAGTATTCTGCAGTTCGAGTTGTCTGCATATGATTCGACGTCGCCAACGGTGGCCTTCGGATATCCCTAGCGAGCGTTCCGAGTCAGATTTCGCCGTTTTCCGGAGCAGGGGCGCGTCATTCTCGCCATGTCGGGACTTAGAATGATACGGCGCCCTACAGTTTTGCCCACCCGCGGCGGTGCTGACGCGGTCACGTTGCAGAATACTCCGTTTTTTGCACGTGCCGGGATGGGGTACCTCAGGAGAACGCGGCGGTATCCAGTAAGTATATGCAATCTGTACCGTAATTTATACAAAACGAAGGGGCAGACAGCGTAGGGTGGGTGCATTGGGGTGCTTGGTGCACCAAAACGGGGATCCCATGCGCCGTATACTCTGGCTGGATGTGAAAGCGGCTTGACGCGTTGCCAGGCGTAGGGGAGGGTGCCTCGATGAGCGTATTCGAAATTGTGTTTAGTCCGACGGGTGGAACGCGGAAGGTGTCTGGCCTTGTGGCCGGGGCACTGGGCAAGAATACCGTTACCGTCGATCTGGCCGATAGCGGGCTAGATTTCAGCGCTGTCTCGATGACTGAGGACGACGTGGCCGTAATCTCTGTGCCGGCGTATGCCGGTAGAATCCCGGCTGTGGTGGCTGACCGGTTGGGCATGGTGCGCGGCAACGGGGCTCGGGCTGTTTTGGTTTGTGTATACGGAAACCGCGCGTTTGAGGACACGCTCGTAGAGCTGGAGGACGTTGCGAAGCATGCGGGATTCCGGGTGATCGCGGCAGTTGCAGCCATTGCAGAACATTCCATTGCGCGACAGTTTGCTGCCGGTCGTCCGGATGCGCAGGATGCGGCGCAGCTTGCTGAGTTTGCTCAGCAAATTCAGCAAAAGCTGTTGGCTGAGGATGCGTCCGAGCCCTCTATCCCCGGCAATCGTCCTTATAAACAAGCTGGAGGTCACCGCATGGCACCCGAGGCAACAGAGGATTGCGTTTCCTGCGGTGCATGCGCCGCGGCGTGCCCCGTTTGTGCTATCGAAAAGGGTGACCCCAAACGAGCAGCTGGCGAGGCGTGCATCTCCTGCATGCGCTGCATTGCCGTATGTCCGCGAGGTGCTCGTAAGGTTGATCCCAACAAGCTATCCGCTGTTTCCCAGATGCTGAGCAAGGTTTGCGTCGTGCGGAAGGAATGCGAGCTCTTTATCTAGCGCAAGTGAGATTGGTGCAAACAAACCTGGCCCTTTTGCACCAAAAACGATCCGTTTTCCTCCGTTCCCAAGGGATCATGTGATCCGAAGGGGACGGAGGAAAACGGATCAAAAAGGAAAAATAGTAAGGCGCTCTTTTTCACATTGAATATTGCAATTTGGTAACGCGTTTTATCAAATATGGCATTTATCTGCGGTAATGTTCTATTTCACCGCTGAGGGTGACATTTTATACCGCCTGCCGAACTGCGTGGAGACCTAACAACTTTTTAGGTCAGTGTTGTGCGTGTAGCAACTTCGCCCGGCCTCGCCTCCGGGCTGCCGCATGAGAGGGGATCTTATGGCACGACTGCACGTAATGGAACGCAGCCACGCTCAGGCCGTCATGGACGACCTACATGATGCGCTTGGGCGCCGTCTGGCGGTGAGTTCGCTCGCCCCGTGCCCCGTTGAGTTTACGGCGGCGCTCGTCAACCTGTGCTCCACCCAGAGCTGCGGCAAGTGCACGCCCTGCCGTGTGGGCCTGAGCGCGCTGAGCGATCTGCTCGCCGATGTGCTCGAGGGCCGCGCCGACGAGTCCACGCTCAATTTGATTGAGCGCACGACCCGCACCATCTATCTTTCGAGCGATTGCGCCATCGGTTACGAGGCCGGCGCCATGGCACTCACCGCCATCCGCGGTTTCCGCGATGATTTTGAGCACCACATTCGCGAGCACTCCTGTGGCTTTGACCGCGAGGCCCGCGTCCCGTGCGTCTCGGGCTGCCCGGCGCACGTCGACATTCCTGGTTACATTTCGCTGGTCGAGGCCGGCCGCTATGCCGATGCCGTCAAGGTCATCCGCAAGAACAACCCGCTGCCGCTCGTTTGCGGCCTGGTGTGCGAGCATCCCTGTGAGATGCACTGCCGTCGCGGCATGGTCGACGATCCCATGAACATCCTTGCCCTCAAGCGTTTTGCCGTTGAGCACAGCGACCTCAACGATTACAAGCCCAGCGTGGTCGACAACACCGGCAAGCGCATCGCCGTGATTGGCGGCGGTCCGGCCGGCCTTTCCTGCGCCTACTACCTGGCCGTGATGGGCCATAAGGTGACGATCTTTGAGCAGCGTCATCACTTGGGCGGCATGTTGCGCTACGGCATCCCCAGCTACCGCCTGCCGCGCGAGCGCCTGCAGGCCGAGATCGACTGGATCTTGAGCGCCGGCATCGACGTGGAACTCGACCACTCCGTCAACGGCGAGGAGCTTGCCCGCCTGCGCGACGAGTTCGATGCCGTCTACCTGGCCATTGGCGCCCACAGCGATAAGAAGCTCGGCCTTCCGGGCGAAGAGGCGCCCGGCGTGGAGTCGGCCGTCAAGATGCTGCGTGCCATCGGCGACGACGAACTGCCCGACCTGAGCGGCCAGCGCGTGTGCGTCATCGGCGGCGGCAATGTGGCCATGGACGTGGCACGCTCTGCCGTGCGCTGCGGTGCCGAAAAGGTGAGCATCGTCTACCGCCGTCGCATCTGCGACATGACGGCCCAGGATGCCGAGATTGCCGGCGCCCAGGCCGAGGGCTGCGAGGTTCTGGAGCTCACGGCCCCGCTCGGTATCGAGACGGGCGAGGACGGTCGCGTGAGCGGCCTGCGCGTGCAACCGCAGATTATCGGCGAGCCCCGTCGTGGGCGTCCGGCCCCGCGTGCCGCCGCCACGTCCGAGCGCGTCATTCCCTGCGAGCGCGTGTTTGTGGCCATTGGCCAGGACATCGATTCCAAGCCGTTTGAGGAGATGGGCGTTGCCTGCAAGTGGGGCTGCGTCGTCACCGATTCGGATGGCGCCGTGCCTAACTTCGACGGCCTCTTTAGCGGCGGTGACTGCCAGACCGGTCCCGCCACCGTCATCCGGGCCATCAACGCCGGCCGCGTTGCTTCGGCAAATATCGACCGCTACCTGGGCTTTGACCACAAGATCAAGCTCGACGTTGAGCTGCCGACTGTGCAGTTTAAGGGCAAGCACGAGTGCGGCCGCTGCGAGCTGGGCGAGCGCGAGGCCGGCGAGCGCATCCACGATTGGAATCTGGTCGAGCAGGGCCTTACCGAGGAGGAGGCACGCCAGGAGGCAAGCCGCTGCCTGCGTTGCGACCACTTTGGCTTTGGCGCGTTCCGCGGAGGGAGGAACCTGGAATGGTAGGGCTCAACAAAACCACTGTCAGCGACAACACCGAAAGCGGAGCACTCAACATGGTCAAGCTCACTATCGATAATTGCGAGGTCGTGGTTCCCGAGCACACCACGATCCTGGACGCGGCCAAGTCCGTCGGCATCCAGATTCCCACCCTGTGCTACCTGCGCGATCTAAACGAGATCGGCGGTTGCCGCGTGTGCGTGGTCGAGGTTGAGGGCTGCGACCAGCTGGTTGCCGCCTGCAACAACTATGTGCTCGACGGCATGGTGGTCCGCACCAACAGCCCCAAAGCCCGCGAGGCGCGACGCACCAACGTGCAGCTGCTGCTGTCCCAGCACGACTCGCGCTGTACGAGCTGCGTGCGCAGTGGTAACTGCAACCTGCAGACTATCGCCAACGATCTGGGCATCTTCTATCTGCCGTACGAGCAGCACCTGGCGCGCGAGGGCTGGGACTTCGATTTCCCCATCATCCGCGATAACGACAAGTGCATCAAATGCATGCGCTGCATCAAGGTGTGCGAGAGCGTGCAGGGCTTAGGGATTTGGGATCTGACCAACCGCGCCACGCATACCGCCGTGGGCACCCGCGGGCGTGCGTCGATCGGCAAGACCGATTGCGTCGCGTGCGGTCAGTGCATCACGCATTGCCCGACGGGTGCCCTGCGCGAGCGTGACGATACCGAGACCGTGTTCGATGCTCTCGCCGATCCCGACAAGATCGTGCTGGTGCAGATCGCGCCTGCCGTGCGTAGCGCCTGGGGCGAGGAGCTCGGCATTCCGCGCGAGGAGGCTACCGTCGAGCGCTTGGCCTGCGCACTGCGCCGCGTTGGCTTTGAGTACGTGTTCGACACCGATTTCTCGGCCGACCTCACCATTATGGAAGAGGGCTCCGAACTGCTCGAGCGCCTGGGTAAGGCCGCCAAGGGCGAGGGCGACAGCCGCAGCTGGCCCATGTTCACGAGCTGCTGCCCGGGCTGGGTACGCTTTGTGAAGGCGCGCTATCCGGAGTTTGTCGACAGCCTGTCCACGTCAAAGTCGCCGCAGCAGATGTTCGGCGCCATCGCCAAGACCTACTACGCCAAGGTGCTGGGCGTGGAGCCCGAGCGCCTGTTTGTGGTGTCCGTGATGCCGTGCACGGCCAAGAAGGCTGAGTGCGCGCTGCCGAGCATGGTGGGCGAGGACGGCACGCCCGATGTGGACGTTGCGCTGACGGTGCGCGAGATGGTGCGCATGATCCGCGCGAGCCACGTGAGCGTCGACACGCTGGTTGAGGAGCCGCTCGACACGCCGCTGGGCTTTGGCACGGGCGCGGGTGTGATCTTTGGCGCCACGGGCGGCGTGATGGAGGCCGCCGTGCGCTCGGCCTATTACCTGGTGACGGGCAAGAACCCCGACGCCGACTTCTTTACCGATGTGCGCGGCCTGGACGGCTGGAAGGAAGCCGTGGCCGATATCGATGGCACCAAGGTGCGCGTCGCCGTGGCACACGGGCTGGGCAATGCTGCCCGTCTGCTCGACGCGATTCGCGACGGCCGCGTGAGCTATGACTTCGTCGAGGTTATGGCATGCCCGGGCGGCTGCGTCGGTGGCGGCGGTCAGCCCATCCACGACGGCTGCGAGCTGGCAGCCGAGCGTGGTCAGGTGCTCTGGGGCCTGGATGCCGCTGCGGACATTCGCTTCTCGCACGAGAATCCCGATGTCCAGGCGTGCTACCGCGAGTTCTTGGGTGAGCCGCTCTCGCCGCTGGCCGAGGAGCTGCTGCATACCGACCATCACGCATGGGCGATGCCTAACGAGGGGGCGTGCTAGCGATGTGCGCGTTTAATGTTGAGATGTCGCGCCGGGGGTTTGCCTCGGCGCTCGCCGCGGGCGCGCTGTCGCTTGCGCTCGCGGGCTGTGGCGGCGGGGCTGCCGGTGCCGGGTCCGCCGCGGGCTCGGCTGCCACGGACGGCGCCGGTGCTGCTGCCGAGCCGGTCGAGGTGCACGTCGCCTCGCTCAAGGGGCCGACCTCGATTGGTCTGGTGCAGTTTATGGACCGGGCGGCCGATGGCGAGACGGACAATGAGTTCGACTTTGCGATCAACACTGCCGCCGACGAGATTGTGCCCAAGGTCATTCAGGGCGATATCGACATTGCCCTGGTGCCCGCCAACGTGGCGAGCGTGCTCTACAACAAGACCGAGGGTGCGGTGCAGGTCATCGACATCAACACGCTGGGCGTGCTGAACGTGGTGACGGGCGACGCGGACGTGACCTCGTTTGGTGACCTGGCGGGTCGCACCGTCTACATGACGGGCAAGGGCACCACGCCAGAGTACGTCATGAGCTTCCTGCTGGAGCGCGCGGGCCTGACCGGCCAGGTGACACTCGAGTTTAAGAGCGAGCCCGCCGAGGTGCTGTCGGTCCTGCTTGCCGATCCGTCTGCCGTGGGCGTGCTGCCGGAGCCGTTCAAGACCGCTGCCATCGCCAAGAGCGAGGGCAAGCTGTCGGCACCGGTGAGCCTGACCGATGTGTGGGATGAGCTGGCGGGTGACACGGGTTCGCGCCTGCTGACGGGCGTGACCGTGGTACGCCGCGCGTTTGCCGAGGAACATCCCGAGGTCGTGGCGGAGTTCTTGAGCTGCCATGCGGCGAGCGTGAAGGCCGTCAATGCGGCGCCGGCAGACTGGGCGCAGGCCGTGGTCGATGCCGGCATCGTGGACAACGCCAAGATCGCCGAGAAGGCGATTCCCGGGTGCATGCTTGTGTGCCAGACGGGCAAGGATATGAGGGCGGCACTTAGTGGGTATCTGCAGGTGCTGTCCGACGCGGACGCGAGCGCCGTGGGCGGTAAACTTCCGGCTGACGATTTCTACTACATGGAGTAGCCCGTGCGTGCGTTTGCTCGACAAATGACAGAGCGTATGAAGGCGGTGGCGGCAGCAGGTGCCGTCGCCGCCTTTTGGCTTGCCGTGTGGGTCTTCGCGGCGGCGCTGGTGGCGCAGCCACTGATCTTGCCGGGGCCGGGTGCTGTTGCCTTGGCGCTGCTGCGCCTGGTGTGCGATGGCGGTACCTGGGCGATTTTGGTGGGCTCGGGCGCGCGGATACTGGGCGGGCTGGCGCTTGCCGCGGTGTGTGGTGGCGTGCTTGCCGGGATTTCGTCACGGTTGCGGGCGTTTGCGCGCCTGGTGGCTCCGGCACTTTCGTTTGTTAAGGCGACGCCGGTTGCCTGCGTGGTGGTCCTGCTGCTTATTTGGTTGGGATCGGCGCGCGTGAGCATCGCCGCGGTCTTTTTGATGGCGCTGCCGGGCGTGTATTTTTCGCTGGCCGAGGGCTTGGCACAGGTGAATAAACCGCTGGAGCAGATGTTCCGTCTGCATGGCGTGCGCGGCCGGCGCCTGTTTTGCGCCCATACCTGGCGCGAAGTCCTGCCGTTTGTGCTTTCGTGCGCCCGCGCCGTGATCGGCATGAGCTGGAAGGCCGGCGTGGCAGCCGAGCTGATCGGCATGGCGGTGGGCACCGTGGGTGAGCGCATCTATCAGGCAAAGCTTTTGATTGAGACGGCTGATCTGCTGGCGTGGACCGTGCTGGTCGTTGCCGCCTCGTGGACGTGTGAGCGCGTGCTGGTGTGGCTGCTGCGGGTTTCGGGACCCGTGGCGTGGCGCGCGGCCGTGCGGGCGCATGGGCATGGACTGCGCGGGCGTGCGGGGGCTGCGAGCGATGGCGCTGCAGCGGAGCTTGCGCTTGTCGTGGGCGATCGTGCGCCCTGGGCGCCGGCGCTGGATGGTCTGGTGCTCAACGTGCCTGCGGGTGGGCGTATCTGCGTGATGGGCGCTTCGGGCATGGGCAAGTCGACGCTGCTTTCGTTGGCAGCGGGGGAGTGCGCGCCGTGCTCGATGGTGTTTCAGGATGCACGCTTGATCGAGTCCGCCTCGGCGCTGGATAACGTGCTGGTGTGCGCCGATGCACGCGTGGATGATTCGAGCGCTGCGGCCCTGCTGCGCCTGCTGGTGCCGGGAATCGACGTGCATTCGCGCGTGGCCGAGCTTTCGGGCGGGCAGCGCCGTCGCGTCGAGATCGCTCGGGCCCTGCTGTGCCCGGGCGGCGCGGTGATTCTTGACGAGCCCTTTACCGGCCTGGATGCCGCCGCGCGCGATGCGACGACCAAGGTCGTGCTCGACCTGCTCGACGGCCGCACGCTCTTGCTCGCCACACATGACGTCTCCGACGCTCAGGCCCTCGATATCTCGGGCATCATCACGCTCTAAATACTAACTCAGCAACAAAATGATTCGTTTTCCTCCGTCCCCATGGGGTCGGGTGTGGTATTCTATCTGCGGGGTAATACTTAGGAATACCAAGTAATACCAACGCCGCAGAAACAAACTCCAGATGCGGGCCAATCGGGTTGCCTTCACAGCCCGTCGCCCAGCCGCGTGGCCCGCATCTATCCGCACTACCGTCGTTTCAAAAAGGAAGCGCCATGGCAGAACACATGACCCCCGTAGTCGCGAAGGTCTTGCCCGAGGAGAAGGCAGCCTTCGCGGCGGCAACCCAGCTCGTGGGCACCACGCCGTCCAACGCCATCCGCATGTTTATCGCCGCGTTCAATCGCTGCGGCACCTTCCCGTTCGACATCTCGCCCAACGGGGCCTTTGGCACTGCGCCCGATTCTCATCAATAAGTGATCCGTTTTCCTCCGTCCCCATGGGATCAGCTCTCTGCCGAGTTGTGGTAGAACTAGGGAACGGTTTTGAGGAGGTTGGCATGCTCAATGCGATGATTTGGGCGCTTGCCTGTTTTGGCGTCGTCGCTGTCGATATTGCCCTGAGCGTCGTTTTGTTCTCCGCCCTTGGCGTCGCATCGGTGTTCATGGGTTTTTCGATCGATGACCTCGACATTCAATTGCTTCAGGCCGTCGCGCAGACGGCATCGTTTTTGATGGCGCTGCTGTGGTGGCGTTATCTGTGGCCGCGTTCGTTTATGGCACGCCGGCAAAGCGCGCATCCGCTCGGCGGGGGAGCGCGTGGAGCGTGGAAACGTATTGCCTGCGTTATCGTGATTGGCCTGGCCCTGCAGGTGGTCGTTGGCTACGTGACCGACGCCGTGCTGTCGCTGCTGCCCGATGCCGCGGCCGACTACAGCGAGCTTGTCGAGGAAACAGGCATGGGCGACACCAGCTATCTCGCCGTCCTGACTACGGTGCTCGGCGCCCCATTTTGTGAAGAGTTGCTGGTGCGCGGCATTATTTTTGAGTTTTCGCTCCGAGCGTTTAATCCGCAGTGCCGCCCACTTTGGAAGCGCCGGCGTCGTGCGAGCGCGCAGGACGGCACCATGGTGCCCTGGGCGGCCCCAAGCACGTGGGGTATCGCCGCGGCGATTGTGCTGCAGGCGGCCATCTTTGGCTTTATGCACATGAATTGGGTGCAGGGTTGCTACGCGGGTGCCGCCGGCCTCATCTTCGGTTGGGTGCTCGTGACGACCGGAAAGCTCCGCTACACGATCCTGCTGCACTTTGCCTTTAATGCCGGGTCGTATCTCATGACGTTGCTCTGGTTTGTGAACACGCCGCTCGACGTGGCAATTACGGTCGCTATCGCCGGCGTCATCCTCGTTGAGGCAATGCGCTCGCTGCGCCACGCGTGTGGGATGGACGCAGCGAGCGCACCGCTGCCCTAGTTGCGCCTGCCGCCTCCGTTGGCACCCTGGCGGCCCTGTGCCGCGCGATTGCGACCGGCAGTGTTCTGCGCGCGGGACATACCGCCGTATCCCTTGCTGCCCTTAGACCCCTTGCCGGTGGCGCCACCGTGGCCCTTGCCGCCCTTCTTGCCCGTGCCGTGTCCGCCGCTGGCCGATGTCTCGCCCGGGCGTGGTGGCACGGGGCGAATCAGACAATGCTTTGTATAGCCGATCAGGTCACGACGCCCGGCCTTTTCCAGTGCCTCGCGCACGAGCTTGTAGCTCTCGGGCTTGCGGTATTGGATGAGCGCACGTTGCATGGCCTTCTCGTGCGGGTCGCGCGCCACATAGATCGGCTGCATGGTACGCGGATCTACGCCGGTGTAGTACATGCACGTCGACATGGTGGACGGCGTGGGGTAGAAGTCCTGCACCTGCTCGGGCATGTAGCCCATGTCGCGCACGGCTTCGGCAAGGTCCACGGCTTCCTTCATGGTCGAGCCGGGGTGGCTCGAGATTAGGTACGGCACCACGTACTGTTTGAGTCCGTATTCGCGGTTCAAGCGTTCAAATTTACGGCAGAACGCGTCGTAGACGGCTCGGCTCGGCTTGCCCATCACGGAGAGCACCGCATCGCTCACGTGCTCGGGTGCCACGCGTAGCTGGCCCGAGACGTGATGCTCCAGCAGCTCGCGCAAAAACTCGTCCGAGGCATCGGCCATGGTGTAGTCAAAGCGGATGCCGCTTCGCACGAAGACCTTTTTGACGCCCGGCAGCTGGCGCAGGTCGCGCAACAGCTGCGTGTAGCCGCTCTCGTCGACCACCATGTTCTTGCACACACTCGGCCACAGGCAGCGCTTGTTCTTGCACACGCCGTGCTTGAGCTGCTTGTCGCAGGCGGGACGGCTAAAGTTGGCCGTCGGCCCTCCTACGTCGTTGATGTAGCCCTTAAACTCGGGGTCGCGCGTGAGCAGCTCGGCCTCGCGCATGATCGAGTCGTGGCTGCGCATCTGTAGCACGCGACCCTGGTGGAAGGTGAGGGCGCAAAACGAGCACTCGCCAAAACAGCCGCGGTTGGAGCTAATTGAAAACTTGATCTCGGCAAAGGCCGGCACGCCGCCCACCGCGTCGTAATCGGGATGCCAATCGCGTGCGTAGGGGAGTTCGGCCACTTCGTCCATCTCGTCGGTGGTGAGTGTCGCCGACGGCGGGTTCTGCACCACATAGACGCTGTTGGGGTAGGGCTCTACCAGGCGATGCCCGGTGATGGGGTCCATATTCTGCTGCTGCACGTTAAAGCTGCGCGCGTAGTTGAGCTTGTCGGCGGCAAGATCGTCCCAGCTGGGCAGCAGGTCGTAGTCGTAGACCTCGTCGAGCGAGCTAGTGCGGTAGACGGTGCCATTGATATAGGTAATCTGATCGACGGGCAGTCCCGCGTCGAGCGCGTCGGCGATCTCGACGATCGCGTGCTCGCCCATGCCGTAGATGAGGATGTCGGCGCCCGAGTCGAGCAGTACCGAGCGCTTGAGTTTGTCCTGCCAGTAGTCGTAGTGGGCCAGGCGACGCAGACTTGCCTCGATGCCGCCGATAATGATGGGGGCATCCTTGAACGTCTGGCGGATGAGGTTGCCGTAGACCGTGACGGCACGGTTGGGGCGGTGACCTTCCTCGCCGCCGGGGGTATAGGCGTCGGTGTGGCGGCGGTGCTTGGTCACCGAATAGTGGTTGACCATGGAGTCCATGTTGCCGGCACTGACCAAAAAGCCCAGGCGCGGCTCACCGAGCACGCTGATGCTGGCGGGATCGGTCCAGTCGGGTTGGCAGATGATGCCCACTTTGTAGCCGTGCGCGTCGAGTACGCGGCTGATGATGGCCATACCAAAGCTGGGGTGGTCCACGTAGGCGTCGCCGCAGATGTAGACGAAGTCACACTGGTCCCAACCGCGCGCGTCCATATCGGCGCGGCTGACGGGGAGGAACTTGTCGCGGCCCGGGCGCCAGGGACGGGCGGGCGCTGCCGGGGTATGAGTGGCGTGGCCGCCCTGGGCCTTACCGCCGCGCTTTTGCTGCTGGCCCTGTTTGCCCTGCTGACTGCGCTGGTTGTTCTGAGCGTGCTGAGGCTTTTTTGCCACGATCCCTCCCGGTGTTTGTATGCTGCACGTAATTGTAACCAGTCTTTTTGGGACGTGTCTCTATAGTTTTGTCAACCGCGTGCTTCGCGCCATTTCGGCATGACGCATCCGGGCGCCCGGCGCCCCC
>NZ_JADNJQ010000014.1 GCF_015555045.1 Collinsella aerofaciens
GCGCCTATGGCACTTCAACATCATTGTCGCAGCCCCGACCCGCGGTCACGAGCGGGGGCTCCTATCTTTTTAGTGCCCTCGGATTGGGTCATAGTGTCTGACGTTTTTTCGACCTGCATTGTTGCCAAGGTTGGCACCAATGACTAATGCGGTAACTAGCTACGTCGGTCCGCTTGACCGGCTGGGTTTCCGAGGTGCCCCAGGTCGCCGCGAGAGAGGAGCGAAGCGTACTTTGGTACGCGAGCGACGGTTTGAGCGGCGAGATGGGGTGCCTCGGGAAGCCGGACGATTAAGCGGACGGTTCCTGCTGCGTAATGCAGTGGATATTTCCACCACCGAAGACGACCTGCTCGGACTGAACGCCGACGCACTTGTAGACGCCCTCGCCCCAGACCTCGTCGTAGATCTTCTGGAGCGTGTCAACGGCAAGCTGATCGTTCTCGTCGCCGTACTGCGGGACGATAACGCCGTGGTTGGTGACCAGGTAGTTCATGTAGGAGGCGATCAGCGGCTCGTCGGCAACGCGCGGCTCGGCGTTCTCGTCGGCGTCGATGGTGTCGCAGGAAGCCTGGTCCATGAACAGCGGGTTCACAGGCATGCAGAGCTTGTAGACCTTCATCTTGCGGCCCTTGGCGTCAACGGCGTTGGAAAGGGTCTCGTAGACAGCATGGCACTGCTCGTAGAACGGATACTCGGGATCGTCAGTCCAGATGCAGGCCATGACGCCCGGAGCGATGAACGTGGCGACGTCATCGATGTGACCGTTGGTCTCCTCGGAGTCGATGCCCTCCTTGACCCAGATGACCTTCTCGACACCCAGATAATCCTTGAGGTGTTCGTCCATATAGGCGCGAAGTTCCTCGCTCCAGGGCTCGAACTTCCTCTTGAACTTGGGCCAGATGGACTCGGGATCCTCTTCCTCCTCCAGAACCGCAGAGCAGGTGCGGCCCGGGGAAAGCAGGCACTGGTCGGTCACGACCACGGTACCTTCGCCGTCGACGGTGATGGAACCGCCCTCGAGGATCATGTCATCGGGACGATAACGACGACAGCCGGAAAGCTCAGCCATCTTAAGGGCGATCTGCTCGTCCTTGTCCCACGGGAAGTACAGGCCGTCGACAAGACCGCCATAAGCGTTGAAGTGCCAGTGGTTGGCGCGCTTATCGCCCTTGCCGTTGATAACAAAAGTGGCAGCGGTGTCGCGGAACCAAGCGTCGTCGGTGGTCATCTCGATAACGGTAACGTTCTCGTCTTCCTCAAAGACGGCCTTGCAGTTGGCGTAGTCGGCCTGATTGACGCATATGGTAACCGGAGTGAACTCGGCAATAGCGCGAGCGATGGCGGCATACTGCTTCTGAGCCGGCTTGGCGCCATGGGCCCAGGTATCGGTGCGATGGGGCCAGCCCATCCACACGCGATCCTGCGGAGCGAACTCAGCAGGCATAAAGTAGCCGTCGGCCCTAGGGGTGGACTCGGACTCGGTGATCGTACGCATAAGATTTCCTCCAAATCGAACGATCGCTTGCTGCAGGCGGGTTACCCGCAGCCTAAAACCAAGAGGTGGCGGACGCCCGTTCCCCGGCAAAGGTCGGGGCGCCCGGCGCCGGTTTTCACGGAGTCGCACCGGCAAGCGACGACGTAACCTGGCGCGCGGAGACAAAACGCACGAAGGATACGGAAGAGAGATTGGGGCGGGCGGTGGTTACCAGAGCTATCGTTCACACCCACCCCGGGGAATGGTCAAGTAGCGAGGAGGGTTGGAGCCCCGAATCCGGGTGCTCTAGTCCTCTTCGGCCTCGGCGGCCTCCTCAGCGAGACGCTGAGCAGCCAGCTCGGGGGTGAGACCCTTGTACTCGGTCTCGCGACCCTTAGCACTGACGACGCGGACAACCTCGCCAATAAGCAAAAGCACGATGAAGATAACGATCATCGGGACCTTATCGCCAATCTCATCGACAGAGAACGGAATCAGCGTTGCAACGATAGCCAGAATCAGCTCGATGCAGGGAATAGCCAGCATGACCTTCATCATGGCACCCTTAAACGGGAACGTGAAGATGCGCTCGCGGTTCGGGTCGTTCTTGCGAAGGTTGAGGAACGCCGGGAACATCGGGATATAAGTGAGCAGCAGAAAGACGACGGAGGTGCCGAAGAGCATCCAGAAAACACCGTTGGAGATGGCGTCAATGGGAACCAGCTGCAGGCACAGCACCAGGGAGGCAACGATGGCGTTGACCAGGTTGGCGCCGTTGGGCATATCGTCATCCGAGATCATCGAGGCAAAGACCTTGGGCATGTTGCCGTGCTCGGCAGCGTAGCGAGCAACGGAGTTGACACCAAAGGACCAAGCAGCCATGTTGGCAAACAGGGTGATCAGGAAGGCGATGCAGATGATCTTAAAGATCATGGAGTCGCCCACCATGGTCTGGACAGCGTAGATCATGCCGTAGTCGGGATCGATGGAATCGGCCGGCACAGCAGCGCCGATGCCAAAACCAGCGAACAGGTAGATCACGGCGATAGACAGGCCGCCAACGATGATAGCCTTGGGGATATCGCGAGCGGGATCGGCCATATCGTCGGTCATGGTGCAGATGACCTCGAAGCCCATGAAGTTAAAGATGATGATCGACAGGTAGCCAAGCGCGTTGGTGTTGGTGAGCTCGGGCAAGAAGGTGGCAGCGGACATATCGTTCGCAAAGCCGTTCTCTATGGCGTACCAGATGCCCAAAGCGCCGACGATAACGGCAACGGCAACCTTGATGATGGCGCCGCCGTTCAGGACCCACTCGGAGTCGGCAGCCTTGGAGCGACCCATAAGATAGACGATCCACACAAAGGCAAGGTCGATACCAATCTTGGCAATCAGATTGAACTCGACGCCAAAGACCATACCCAAAATGTCAGGGAACATGGTGGCCAGCGAGGCAATCCACAGCGGGTAGTTAACCCAGTAGTAGTACGAAATGCGGGCGCCCCACTTGTCGCCCAGGCCATCGCGTACCCAGTCGTAAATGCCGCCCTCACCGTCATAGGTAGTGCCGAGCTCGGCAACGACCATGCCATAGGGGAGCAGGAAGGTCAGAATCAGGAAGATCCACCAGAAGAACTGCTGGTTGCCAATGGCAGCAGCAGGTGCGGCGGCCTCGCAAACGAAGACGACGCAGATGATGGTCGAGATGACCGTCAAGAAGGAAAGCTTTTTCTTTCCGTCGCTCATGATGAGCTCCTTCGCTCAGTCTTGGACAAATCGAGGTCCTTAAGATATTAAGGCAATTGCCGGGCCTCGGTGAGCGGGCGACAGGAGACGAGCATCCGCCGCCCGCAAACGTGCTTCTACGATGAAGTTACGCGGTTTTACCAAACCGCGTAACGGCTCGACGCTGCAAACGCCCCTAAGCGGCAATCTGACGTTCAATCGTCGGTCGCGTACCAAAAGTACGCTTCCCTCCTCTTTCACGTCACCTTGCTCGCTTAGGGGCGTTTTCGCTGACCTATGCTCAACCTACGATAATTCCAAGCTGAACGAGTTACTCGCTGTAGCGGGTGGCGATGGCGGCTCGCACCATGCCGGTGCTCATGAGGTAGGTCACCAGGAAGTAGCCACCGTATGCTGCCAGGAAGATTGCACAGGTGAGGCCCACGGTGCCGCCGATGCTCATATTTCCGAAAATGCTCACCAGCTCGATGATCACCTTAAGTGCCACAAAGGAGTGCGCCAGGCCCACTGCCAGCGGGAACAGGAAGAATACCGCTTGCTGCGCCATCACCGAATGGCAAATCTTGCGGTCCTCACAGCCGATCTGTGCCAGCACACGATAGCTGCGGCTGCCGTCGGCCACGTTGGAGAGTTGCTGGATCGACAGAATCGCCGCGCATGCAACGACCAATACAAAGCCGATGTAGATGGCTAGGTAGCTAATAAGACCGTTCATTTGCGCTGCTTGCGTGTACATCTCGGAGCGTGTGATGAAGGTTCCCCACGACCCCGACTCCTTGCCGTCAACGAGCAGATTGTCGAGCACAGTGTATTTAATACTCTCGTCTGCCTCGGTCGTATCCATCCCCTGTTTGTAGTTAACGAGCAGGCTACTGGAATACGGCTGCAGATTAAGCTGGGACAACAGCTCGTCGGCAACGACGACGGTACCCGGATTACTGCCCATCGCCGAGTTGGCGATGGCCGCCGCATCTTCGTCCGACTTATCGGTTGCGGGCTTGAGCGTATGCCCGCCCAAGGTAAGGGCATGGCCGCCAGCCATATACTTGGTGTACAGGTCGACCAGCTCGCCGCCCATATCACACGTGAGCAGATACTGGTCGTGACCGATGTGCACCGGCTCCTCGCCCATCATCTGACGCAGTTTGTTGTACTGGCTCGCCGGCGTCACAAACAGACCCATCGTATCGGCATTGCTACCCCCGAACGCCTTGGGAAGCTTTTCGCCCATGGCCTTGCACATTTCACTTGGAGTCACCGAAGGATCCGAACCGCCAAGCGGGTAACTCAGATACGAATCGATCTGCACATGCTCACCGGCAACATCGGCGATATTGACCTTCTTGCCGGTCTCGTCGTTGTTGTCCGCCGACTTGCCCTTACGATCGCCGTGCCATGGATCGCCGTGCCATGCGGAGTACAAATCGACCGTACTATCGGCCAGCACCATGCGATCGGCTTCAGACGGATTGATGTACTCTTTGTAGTAGTCGAGCGTATCGGGCGTGTAATAGACATACGTCTGAGACACGTCTACAGGGTTATAGCGCTCCAGGTTTTCGTTCATCACGTTGGCAATCGACATACCGCACGTCACCGAGGTGATGGCCAAAAACAGGAGCATCGCGATGACGCCCATCGAAAAGCACACCGTGTTGACCTTGGCCGCAAGCTGGCGCACGGTAAACATGTTGAGGCCGCGCCAATACACGCCGCGCAGGCTCTGCAGCAGCTTGATGAGCATGCCCGAGAGTCCCCAGAACAGGGCAAAGGTGCCCACGGTAACCATAGCGGTCGTAATGCCAAACTGGTTCATGGCCTCTTGCAGCTTGCTGTCCGTCGCGGTTAGCGGGAACCCATCACGTAGCAGACGGTAATAGGCCACGCCCACAAGCACCACGCCCACGGCAAAGATGGCAATCGCAATCCAGGGGTTGCGTGTCTTGATGCTCTCGTTGCGACGCTCGGCACCCATAAGCTCGATGAGTTTGGTACGACGCACGGCGCGAAGGTTCAGCAGTAGCGTGAGCACAAACATTACGAGCATGCAGGCAAGGGTCAGATTGAACGCATGCACCGAGAAAAAGAAGTGGAAATTGGCGATCTGCGTCTTAAAGAGCGAGGCCGTAAAGAACGTCATGAGCTGGGAGAGTCCCACACCCAGCACAATGCCGGCGACAAAGGCCACGACCGAGACAATCACCGTCTCGAGCGCCATGATCGTGGCGACGCGCCCGCGCCCCATGCCGAGCACCTGGTACAGGCCAAACTCCTTCTTGCGGCGTTTCATGATGAAGTTATTGGCATACACCATCAAAAAGGCCATGACACCGGCCAAAAAGTACGTCAGGTCGCCGAGCATGCTGCCCATAACCTGCGCCAAGCCCTTTTCATCGATGCCGGCGATGTCGACTTGCATCGAGATGGTGTTAAAGGCATAGAAGACCGTGACGCCCAGGGTGAGCGTCAAAAGGTAGACGAGGTAGTCGCGGCCGGCGCGGCGGACGTTGCCCCAAGCGAGTTTACAGAGCATCGGAGCCCTCACCGCCCATCATGGCAACGACCTCCATAATGCGGTCGAAGAACTCTCGGCGGTCGGTGTCGCCGCGGCGCAGCTCGGTGAAGATCTTGCCGTCGCGAATGAACAGCACGCGGCTCGTGTAGCTGGCGGCAAAGCTGTCGTGCGTGACCATGAGCACGGTGGCGCGTAGGCGGCGGTTAAGGGCCTCCAGGCTCTCGAGCAGCAGGCGAGCGCTCTTGGAATCGAGGGCGCCGGTGGGCTCGTCGGCCATGATCATGGTTGGGTCGGTGACGAGCGCGCGAGCCGCGGCAACGCGCTGCTGCTGACCGCCGGACATCTGGTAGGGATACTTGTCGAGCACCTGACTGATGGACAGACGCGCGGCCACATCCTGCACGCGGGTCGAGATCTCTGCAGAGTTTGTGCGGGCGATGGTGAGCGGCAGGGCGATGTTCTCGCGTGCCGTGAGCGTATCGAGCAGGTTGGAGTCCTGGAAGATAAAGCCGAGCTCCTCGCGGCGGAACTGCGAAAGCTTAGCCTGCTTCATGCGCGTAACGTCCTGCCCGTTGATGCGAATGGTGCCGCTCGTGGCGCTATCGATGGTCGACACGCAGTTGAGCAGGGTCGACTTGCCCGAGCCCGAAGCGCCCATGATGCCCACGAACTCACCGCGGTTGACGGTAAAGCTGACGTCGTTGAGCGCGCGGGTCACGTTGCCCAGCGCCCCATATACCTTTTCGAGATGCGCGACCTCCAGTACTGGGGTCGCCATGTGCGTGGTTTGCATACCGAGTCCTTTCTTGCGATTAGTCTACGGCATCTATAGTCGCAAGAAGACGAGTCGGCTACCATCGATATGGCTTACGCTTGCCTTACCGTTATGTAAGGTACGGGTAGTCTTTTTGGGACGGGGCTTTTTTAGCTACCCCATCCGAAGCCTTCGAAGCATGAGGCTGCATTTGACATAGGGCAGCTAAAAAAGCCCCGTCCCAAAAAGACTACCCTGCCACTTGTTGATGTTGAGAGAGGACTCCTGTTGAAGACTGTTCATGTTGCCGCTGGGATCATTCGCAAGGAAGGATCTGACGAGCTGCTTGCCGTGCAGCGCGGCTACGGCGACATGCAGGGACTTTGGGAGTTTCCCGGCGGCAAGCTCATGCGCGGCGAGTCGCCCGAGGACGCCGTACGCCGCGAGCTCATGGAAGAGCTGCAGGTAAAAGTCACCAACCTGCGCGATTTTTACACCGTTGAGTATGACTACCCCGATTTTCATCTCTCGATGGAGTGCTACTACTGCTCGCTCGCCGATGAATCTGATGAGCCCCAGAAGCACGACCGCCAGCTCGATATCCGCTGGATTCCGCGCACCTCGCTTGCCACCGTTGAGTGGATGCCCGCCGACAAAGGGCTTATCGATGCTCTGATTGAGTTGAGGGAAGACCGGCTTAAGGCCAACAGCACTGCCAAAGATGCCGACGCCGCCACGGCCGACGAGCCCGCCACCAAACCCAAGCGCAAAGCCAAGCGCCGCAGCAAGAAGCGTCCCAAGCCCGGCCTGCTCGACGGCATCGATACCTCGGACCTCTCCGCTGACGAGCGCGAACTGGTCCGCCGTCGCGCCGCCATCAAAAAGTCCATGAAGGGCAACAAACGCGCCAACACCAAGCCCGAGCTGCTCGTACGACAGCGCCTGCGCGCCGCAGGCCTTACGGGGTACCGTCTGGAATGGAAGGTGCCCGGAAAACCCGACATCGCCTTCCCCGGCCGCAAGATCGCCATCTTCGTCAACGGCTGCTTTTGGCACCGCTGCCCCAAATGCAACCCTAGCCAGCCCAAGCGCAACGTTGAGTTTTGGGAGGCAAAGTTTCGCCGCAACGTCGAGCGCGACCGCGCTGCCGTGGCAGCACTCATTCAAATGGGCTGGACGCCCATAACCATCTGGGAATGTGAGCTCAAAAAGGACCGCATCGACGCCACGATGGAAAAGGTCATCGAGCAGGTGCGAGACGCAGAGCCGCAGCGCTAACAGCGAGCATTCACACGCTCCGCACGTCTGCGCCACATCCACGTCACAAACCTTAGAAAGCCCTTAAGCTCCCAACCTTTCAAGAGTGTTACTCAATGCCTCTGACCTGCAGTTTCATCGTAACACCAAACCAGGTTAAGCCTTTCTTTAGCGCTTCTTTGCAGCAGCCGCGGCATAATACTGCCAACGCACGGGACCTAGCAGCATACCCCGAGCGCAATCTTTTGGTGGACATCGAGGAGGCCGCATAAGCATGCATTCTTCCAATGCCGTAGCACGGCAGCCATCCCTAAAACATGCAGACCTTTTCTCCTTCCCCCCGACACAGAGAAACGGCCTCCTCGACTCCCCCACCACAAAAGCCAAACGCTCAACCGACCAGGAACTCAACCTGCGAGCATCCTTCGAAAAGCTCCAAGCATCCCTAAACAAGTCATTCCCCAACCAAGCCCGGGCATACTAACCCCTCATCAACAAAGCGCCCCTCGCGCACCACCCATTTCCGCCCCAACGCCACAAGGGCGATCGAGCAGGGCCGTCCGGAAACGGAAAAGGGCCTATCTCTCAGAACATTCCGCAGGACGGAGGAAGCCCCGCAGCGCGTAGCGCGCAGCGGGGCTTCCGACATGTCCGAGGACGTTCTGAGAGATAGGCCCTTTTCCGTTTCCGGACGGCCCGGTGGGATCAGAGTACCCTTGCTGTTACTCTGCTTTGCCCACAGAGTTGAGGTTGGTCATGCGGATCTTAACCAGCTCGGTGATCTCACGCATGCCCTCCTTGGCCGGCTTCTTGGGATCGAAGCAGGCAGGGTTCTCGGCCATGTAGGCCATGAAGCCCTTGGTGTAGGCCTGACGCAGCTCGGTGGCGTAGTTGACCTTGCAGATGCCGTTCTTCACGGCCTCGGCGACCTGCTCATCGGGCACACCGGAAGTGCCGTGCAGAACCAGCGGCACGTCGACGGCGTCGCGGATGGCCTTGACCACGGACTGCTCGATGTGAGGATCGCTCGTGTACACGCCGTGGCTGGTGCCAACGCCAATGGCCAGCGAGGTGCAGCCGGTGCGCTCGACGAACTCCTTGGCCTCGGCCGGATCGGTGTAGGGGCTCTCGCCCTCAACCGCGGGACCGTCGTCCTCCTTGCCGCCAACCTTGCCAAGCTCGGCCTCGACGGGCACACCCATGGCGCGGCCAGCGTCGGCGACGGACTTGGTCAGGGCGATGTTGTCCTCGAAGGACTCGTGCGAACCGTCGATCATGACAGAGGTGTAGCCAGTGCGGAAAGCCTGCATGCAGCGGTCATAGCCATCGCCGTGATCGAGGTGCAGAGCGACGGGCACGGAAGCGCGCTCGGCGGCAGCCTTGACCATGCCGTAGAAGTAGTCCAGACCAGCGGTCTTGATGGTGCCCGGAGTGGTCTGCATGATGACGGGGGACTTGGTCTCCTCGGCAGCGGCCAGAACGGCCATAACAAACTCGAGGTTCTCGACGTTGAACGCGCCAACGGCGTAATGGCCGGCCTGAGCGTCCTTGAGCATCTTTTCGGTGGTAACAAGTGCCATGAGCGTTTGCTCCTCTCCCTCGCCCGCATCTGGACATCGGGCGTACGTGTCCGCAAGACGTTTTACCTTGCGTTTTGCTGCGTCCATTGTATGAAATTCAGCGGCTTTGCATGTGCGAGATATTGAGCCCATGCAGGTCAATACAGTCGTTTTTGAAAAGTAAACGGAAGGAATTGGAGCCGAGTGGGCGTATTCGATATTGAATTTTGGGCGTTCAGCGTCTTTCTTTTATAGAAAAGATAAGTAATCGAAAGGCGTTTTCTTACTCAAAAAGAAAATGAACGAAAATAGACTCAACACAATTCCTGCAAATTTCGGTTGAGAATGGAGCAGCTATGGCCCATGCGACAACCCGAGCTTTCGCCGATGAGCGTCGTTCCGCCATCATGGAAATGCTCGAACATAACGCCTCGGTGCAAGTGGCAGAAATCGCCCAGACCTTTGGCGTGTCCTCCGTTACCGCCCGCGCCGACCTGGACGCGCTCGCCGAGTCCGGCAAGTTGCGCCGCACGCATGGTGGCGCCGTGTCTCTCCAGAAGCGACTGACCGTATCCACCCAGGATCGCCGCATCAACGTCAATGTCGCCGCCAAGCAGGCCATCGCGCAAAGCGCCATCGAGCTCGTCGGCAATGGCGACACGCTGCTTGTCGACTCGGGCACCACGGCGCTCGAGTTCGTCCGGCTCCTCGATCAGCGCGACGGCATCACCGTCATCACGGCCGACATTACCATCGCCGATTACATCGACGAGAGCATGCCCTCGGTCGATGTCGTCATGCTGGGTGGGGCACTGCGCAAAGGTCATCGCTATCTGTACGGTCCACTTACCATGCAGGCGCTCCAAATGGTCCACGCCGACCTTGCCGTCATGTGCCCCGGCGCTTTTGTCCCCCGCTGCGGCTTTACGACCGACTTTCCCCAAATGGCCGAGACCAAAACGGCTATGATCGCCGCAGCCCATCAAAGCGTCGCCCTCATGGACGCCAGCAAGGTTAACGGACGCGGCATGTACCGCTTTGCCGAGCTGGCAGATGTCGACACCATCGTGATGGACCGTGACCCCGATCATGCCGTCGCCACCTCAATCGCCGAGATCGTCGACGACGCCCGCCCAAATCTCCTCATCGCTGGCGCTTAAACAAAAACCACCACAAAGGTGCCTGTCCCCTTTGTGGTGGTTGAGCGTTAAAAGCGAAATATCGCTACTTGGAAAGCTCGTCGGCGAGGGCCTCGATCTGGGCGCGCGATGCGTCGTTGAGCGAACCCATGACGGTCACTTTGTTCTGCGTCAGGGCGATGTCCTTCATGCCCTCGAGCTCCTTGGTCATAACCTTGGCAGCGGCAGGCGCCCAGGAACCGGCCTCGACGAGCGCAACCGTACGGTTCTGATAGGCGTGCTCGGCAAGCGTATGGATAAAGGTGCTCATGAACGGGAAGATCTCGCCCTGATAGGTGATGGAGGCGAGCACCAGGCGGTCGTAGCGGAACGCGTCCTCAACGGCCTCAGCCATATCATCGCGAGCCAAGTCAAAGACGGAGACCTTCTGGCCGCGGGCCTCGAGCGCAGATGCGAGCTCCTCAACGGCAGCCTTCAGATGCCCATACACACTCGCATAGGCAATCGTGATGCCCTCGTCCTCGGGCTGATAGCTCGACCAGGTGTTGTAGGTGTCGAGGTAATAGCCCAGGTTCTCGCTAAGAACAGGACCGTGAAGCGGGCAAATAATCTGGATGTCCAGATTGGCGGCCTTCTTAAGCACGGCCTGCACAAACTTGCCGAACTTGCCCACGATGCCAAAGTAGTAACGGCGCGCTTCACAAGCCCAGCCCTCGGGATCCTCGATGTCGTTGGCGCCAAACTTGCCGAAACCGTCGGCACTAAAGAGCACCTTGTCGGTGGACTCGTAGGAGAAGAGCACCTCGGGCCAGTGCACGTTGGGGGCACCGACAAAGGTTAGGCTGTGGCCGCCCAGGTCGAGCACGTCGCCATCTTTGACGACCATCTTGCGCTCGGGGAAGTCGGTGCCAAAGTAGTTGACCATCATGCGGAAAGCGCCCATGCTTGCCACAATCTGCGCCTGGGGATAGCGCTCCATAAAGGCGGCGATACCGGCGGAGTGATCGGGCTCCATGTGATGGACAACCAGGTAGTCGGGCGTACGACCATCGAGCACGGCCTCGAGGTTGCCGAGCCACTCGTCGACAAAGTCAGCGTCGACCGAATCGGCGACAGCGATTTTATCGCCCAAGATAACGTAGCTGTTATATGCCATACCGTTCTCGGACACATCGTACTGGCCCTCGAACAGGTCAATGTCGTGATCGTTGACGCCAATGTAGCGGATATCCTTGGTGATCTCCATCAGGCAAAGCCTCCTAGATAGACAAAAGAACCCGTCTATCATAACACTCGCCTTTAGAGCCACAGCTATCTGCCGGCATCCTTACCGATTGTTATTGAAATGCGATAAAGCGCCGTTTACCTGCACAAACTATGCGTGCGGAGCTGCCGTGGTATGTCGAATAATGAGCTGGCCGGGAATACGAATGGCAACGGTTTTGCCCGCCGTACCCGCCTCGGGAACCGCATGCTCGAATACCTCGCGCCCACGCTGATGCAAGTCGAATCGAACGGTCGTGAGCTCGTTATGTGCCACAAAGTCGTCGAGCGAGTCATCGACGCCCACCACGCTCACGTCCTCGGGCACGCGCAAGCCGCTATCGCGCAATGCAGCGATGGCGCCATTTGCCATCTGATCGTTTGCCGCATAGATTGCCGTCATGGTGCGATCGTGCTCGGCCAGGTACCTGCCGGCCTCGTAGCCGCTGTTGGCAGACCAGTCACCCTCGAGCGGCTCTACCGGCTCGATGCGTTTACGCTCGAGTGCATCTTGCCAACCGGCGCGACGAAATTGCTCGTCGACCGAGAACGACGGGCCGCCGATATAACGAATCTGCTCGTGTCCCAGCTCAAACAGGTGATCCATGAGCAACAGCGAGCAGCCGTAATGGTCGGAATCGACCGTGGTCACGCGCGGATGTGCGTACATGGTAACGATGACCGTGCCAATGCCCGGCAGTGGATCAAACGTCTCAAAATCGGGAGCCATGCGACTCATGCCGATAATGATGCCGTCCACGGGCAGCGCGGCCATACGACGCGTGGCCTCGGCAAGCGAAAACTCCTCGGTCTTGGACATCTCGACCAGCGTGATGGCGCAATTATGCTCGCGAGCAGCGCTGGCGATGCCGTCGATCATTGAGAGGTTGCCAAACTTGGTGACATCGTTGACGCACAGGCCGACCGAATGGTAGCGACCGTCGCGCAGCGAGCGACCGGCATAACTCGGACGAAAGCCGAGCTCTTGCATAGCGGCCTGCACACGCTGGCGCGTCTGCTCGTTAACGTTGGGCAAGCCGTTGGCAACGCGCGAAACCGTCTGCTGCGAAACACCGGCAGCGCGGGCAACGTCAGCCATGGATACCGGACGCGTACCTGTATCGTTGGACGGGCGCCTTACCACAGAATCACCTTCACCCTTGCGAAATCTGAATAGCGTGTATGCCGGCCCGGGCAGAAACACACCCCGCGCCGAGGCCCACTATCGTCGGACGCATGTTAACGTACTCTACTTTTTCTATCTGCATCTCTTCTGCTTTATAAGTCCATACGGCAGTACCGTTCACGGCTGAATTTCTACCGATTACCAGATTCTCAAAAAGTGACAAGCGATGTGTTATGGGTACGTTAACATAGCCCGTAACGTGCGGTATCGTGAACACTTGGTTCATGCCGCTTTAAGTTGTTAACGTACTCATAACGACGCAAAACCCACCCGGGCGCGCCAAGGAAAGGACTCCCATGACCACCCCCGACGAAAAGACATTCGCCACGCTCACCAAGCTGTTCGAGGAGGAGTTTGGCCCCATCGGCGACCGCCAGGTGCTCTACGTGCACGCGCCCGGCCGCTCCGAGATCAGCGGCAACCACACTGACCACGAGGGTGGCCACGTTATCGCCGGCTCGCTCGATGTCGCCGTCGACGGCATCGCCGTGGCAACCGATTCCAACAAGGTTCGCGTAGCCGACGAGGGCTATCCCACGTTTGAAATCGCGCTCGACACGCTAGACGTTCAGGAGTCCGAGAAGGGCACGTCCGCGAGCCTCGTCCGCGGCATGGCCCACGAAATCGCTGCTCTGGGCGTTGAGCCCCAGGGCTTCGACTTTGCCTTCACCTGCTCCGTCCCCTCGGGCGGCGGTCTTTCGAGCTCCGCTGCTGTCGAGGCGGCATACGGTCGCGCCATGGAGACGCTCTGGGACGCACCCGCCATCGAGCCCGTCGCGCTCGCCCAGATGAGCCAGCGCACCGAGAACAACTATTACGGCAAGCCCTGCGGTCTGATGGACCAGGCCGCCGTTTGCTTGGGCGGCCTCGCCTACATGGACTTTGAGGATCAGGCTCAGCCTAAAACCCAGAAGCTCGAGCTCAACTTTGAGGATCACGGTTATGCGCTCGTGCTCGTTAAGGTCGGTGCCGACCACGTGGCCGCCACCGACGACTACGCCGCCGTTCCGCGCGAGATGCAGGACGTCGCTGCCGAGTTTGGCAAGGCACGCCTGTGCGAGGTAAACGTGGCGGACTTTGACGCCAAGCTCCCCGAGCTGCGCGCCAAGCTGGGCGACCGCGCCTGCCTGCGCGCCGTTCACTACTGGTACGAAAACGGCCTGGTCGATAAGCGCTGGGCCGCCCTGAACGCCGGCGACATCGATCAGTTCCTGGTCCTGACGCGCGAGTCCGGCGCCAGCTCTGCCATGTACTTACAGAATGTCGTTGCCAAGCTGGGCTCCGAGCAGCCCTCGATGTATGCCCTGGCACTGGCCGAGCACGTGCTCGACGGCCGTGGCGCCGTCCGTATCCACGGTGGCGGCTTTGGTGGCACCATCCAGGCCTTCGTGCCGCTCGACCTGGTCGACACCTTTATCACCAAGATGAACGGCTGGCTGGGCGAGGGCTCTGCCCGCCACTACGCAATTTCTGACAAGGGGGCTTACGCGGCATGGCTGTAATGACTGACGTGCGCGAGGCCGCGCAGAACCTGATCGAGTACGCTATCCACCGATCGATGATCGGCCAGGACGATCGCATCTGGGCGTATAACACCATTCTCGAGTGCATCGGTGCTACGGGCCCGGCGCTCGACATGGCCTGGGCGCTCCAGGTCGAAAAACTCTCGCTCTTGCACCCCGACACCCTGCCCAACTTTGACCTTGAAGGCACACTTGCCGCGCTTGCCGAGGCGGCTGTTGCCAACGGCGCCGCCGAGGACACGGCATCGGGCCGCGACCGCATCGCCATGCGCATCATGGGCGCGCTCATGCCAAGGCCTTCGGTTGTAAACGAGGAGTTCAACGGACGCATGGGCGTCAACGAGCCCCGCGCCGCGACCGACTGGTTCTATGGTCTGTGCTGTGATGCCGGCTACGTGCGCCGCGCCGCCATCGCGCGCAATATCAAATGGAGCACCCCCACCAACTGGGGCGACCTCGAGATCACTATCAACCTGTCGAAGCCCGAGAAGGACCCGCGCGATATTGCCACGGCCGGTGCCGCCAAAAACACGGGCGAGAAGTATCCCGCCTGTCAGCTGTGCATCGAAAACGAGGGCTACCCTGGACGCTCCGCTGCAGCCGACGGCGGCGCCCACCCCGCCCGCCAGAATCTGCGCGTTATCCCCATCCAGCTCAACGGCGAGCGCTGGGGCTTCCAGTACAGCCCGTACGCGTACTTTAACGAGCACTGCATTGCCATGAGCTCCGAGCATCGTCCGATGCACGTCGACCGCAAGGGGCTGACCTGCCTGCTCGACTTTGTCGACCTGTTCCCGCACTACTTTATTGGCTCCAACGCCGACCTGCCCATCGTGGGCGGCTCGATTCTGTCGCACGACCACTTCCAGGGCGGCGCGCACGAGTTCCCCATGATGCATGCCACCGAAGTCTCGCATTTTAACGTGCCCGGCTTTGACCAGGTCAGCGGTACCGTGTTGCAGTGGCCGCTCTCGGTACTGCGACTGCGCTCGCACGACCGCGCCCAGCTGCTCGACGCCGCCGAGAAGATTATCCTTGCCTGGCGCGAGTGGACCGATGAGTCGGTTGGCGTCATCGCGCACACAGCCGACGGCGTGGCGCACAATACTGTGACGCCTGTCATCCGCCGCGTTGACTCCCGCGGCAACGCCGGCGGCGAGATCTACGAGGCTTACCTCGCGCTTCGCTGCAACATCACGACCGACGAGCATCCGCTGGGCGTATTCCACCCGCATGCCGAGTATCACCATATTAAAAAGGAGAACATCGGCCTGATCGAGGTCATGGGCCTGGCCATTTTGCCGCCGCGCTTGGTTCCCGAGCTCGGCGCTGTCCGTGAGCACCTGTTGGCGGCCAAGACCGATGCCAGCTACGACCTTGCCAGCGCGCTCGAGGGCGACGACCTTTGCCGCGGCCACGCCGCATGGGCCGAAGATGTTTTTGCCCGCCGCGCCGACGAGCTTACGGCGGACAACGCCATCGACATCCTGCACGAGGAGGTGGGCGTGGTGTTTGGCCACGTGCTCGACAACGCCGGCGTCTTCAAGTGGGACGAAGCCGGCCGCGCCGCCCAGCAGCGCTTCATCAACTCGCTGTAGCAGCGAGCTCGAACGCACACACTCAACGAATAGCGACTACGCGACAACGGCGCCCGCCGGCAACATCGCCAGCGGGCGCCGTTTTATTGGCTAGTCATTGGGGACGTTCTTAAACGACTAGTCAAACAAGAACATCCCCAATGACTACTTGCGACCAAGGCAACGCCGATGTCTTGGCATTGTCAGCGAAAACGCCCCTAAGCGAGCAAGGTGACGTGAAAGAGGAGGGCATTGACCTTCTGGTCATGCCCGACGATTGAACGTCAGATTGCCGCTTAGGGGCGTTTGCAGCGTTGAGCCGTTACGGCGTTTGGTAAAACCGCGTAACCCTACAGTTCAGTCACGACAACGCTGTTGTAGACCTCGTCCCAGCGGTCCATGACCAGGTGGCCGGTCTTGGGATCCATGGCGTTGAGCTTGCCGCAGGCATTGGCAGTCTTGAGCACCGTGACGTCGTCGGCACCAGCAGCGATGGCATGCGCAAAGCCGGCGATGGTCGAGTCGCCGGAACCCGTCGCGTTCACAGCCGCAATCGCGGGCGTCTTGGCGCGGAACGCGCGACCCTCATGGAAGCCCACCGAACCGGCAGCGCCCATCGAAACGACGACCCAGGGGATACCGGCAAAGCGGCCATCGGCGGCAAGCGCCTCGCGCAGGGCATCGACATCGTCGGTCGTAAAGGACGTACCCAGCAGGCCGTTAATCTCGGTCAGGTTGGGCTTTACGAGCTCGGGCTTAGCGTCGGACTCCAGCGCGGCCTCCAGCGATGCACCCGAGGTGTCGAGCAGCACCTTGGCACCCGCCTCTTCGGCGATCTTGACGAGCTCGGCATAGTAGCCGGCATCGACGCCACGCGGCAGCGAGCCCGAAAGCGTCACGACGTCAGCCTTTGCAGCGAGCTCGGTAAACTTGGCCGTAAAGGCCTCCAGCTCTGCCGGGGCGATCTGCGGGCCGCTCTCCAGCAGCTCGGTCTGATTGCCCTCGTGCAGGATATTCAGGCAGATACGCGTCTCGCCGGCAATAGGCACAAAGTCGTTCTTGACGCCGTCGGCATCCATGAGCTCGGCCATATAGGCACCCATGTGGCCACCGAGCAGACCGGTCGCGAGCACATCGTCGCCTAGCTGCAGCAGCACGCGGCTCACGTTGAGGCCCTTGCCGCCAGCGGTCTTTTCGGGCGTCACACGGTTAACATCGTCGATGATCAGCTTGTCGAGCTGATAGCGCGTATCAATCGACGGGTTCATGGTAACGGTCAGAATCATGTTGAACTCCTGTTCCGGGGCAGCATGACCCGCCCCAAACATACGATAGCTCGTTAAAGGATCTCGATCTCAAAACCGCGGATGACGGTCTCCCCCGGCTTGGCCACCAGGCAGCCGCGCTTGTGCTCCAGAATATCGTCCTCGTCGGAGCAGGTGGACAGACCACCCCACGGCTCCACGGCCACGAAGTCGCCCTCGGGCTTGCTCCACACAATCAGGTACGGCATATCGGGGAACGTCAGGCGCACGCCCTTGTCCTCGGTCTTCTTGGTCAGCGTAACCACACGGCTCTCGAGCACATCAAAGATGGTCTCGGCGAAGTTGAAGAGTTCGTGGGTCAGCGGCAGGTCATGGCCAACCATCGGGTTCTTGCTGCGATGCTCAACATCAATCAGGCCCGTCGAGGGAACGGCAGTACAGAGCTCGGCGGCCTCGCGCTGCTCAAATCGAAGCTCGTAGTCGTCGTAGGACTCGCCCTCGTCGAGCGGGCACTTAAAGCCGGGGTGACCGCCCACAAAGAACGGCATATCCTCGGTGCCCTCATTGGTCACCTCGTACGAAACGGCCACCTTTGCCGCATCGATCGTGTAACGAGCAACGATCTTAAACGGATACGGGTATTGCTCGAGCAACTCGGCATGGTCGGCAGAGCTTAGGCTCAGCGCAACCATGTTGTCGCTCTGTTCCTCGAGCTTCCACTCCTGCTTGCGAGCAAAGCCGTGGCGGGCGAGCTTAACCTCGCGGCCGCCCATGGTCATTGCGTGACCATCACGAAGGCCGCCGCAGATCGGGAAGCAAATGGGTGCCTGGCCCGACCAGACCGCCGAGTCACCCTGCCACAGGTACTCACGACCGTCGGCCACAATTGAGGTGAACGAGCCGCCCGCCGTGCTCAGTGCTACGCGGATAGAACCGTTATCAAGAACAAACTCCATAGGAGCCTTCCCTTTCTTACGACAGCCCGCCAAGTCAATAGGGCTGATAGAAAACCGGCCCGCGCCCCCTCACAGAAACGCGAGCCGTCAACGGACTAGTTAATTACGCCGGATACCCGCTAATCATGGTATTCGCCGCGGTCCCACTTCTCGAGGAACTCGTCAAAGAAGTGCGGGTTGGCCTGAGCCTCGGCGTCGGCCTTATTGCAGGCATCAATCTTGGCAATCAGGGCATCGTGCTCGGGGGTCTTGTCGTAGGGCTCCTCCAGGAAGGCAAGCATGATGTCGGCCATCAGGAACTCGCCGGTGATCTTGCCGCCAAAGCCCACGATGTTGGCGTTGAGCTCGCGACGGGCATACAGGGCAGAGGTCATGTCGCGAACCAGGGCGCAGCGGGCGCCGGGAACCTTGTTGACGGCGTTGGTGATGCCGATGCCGGTGCCGCACAGGGCCACGCCAAAGTCGGCCTTGCCGCTGGCAACGGCCTCGCCCACGGCCTTACCGTAGATGGGATAGTGCGTACGGGTGTGGCTGTAGGTGCCGCAGTCGAGCACCTTGTAGCCAGCCTGCTCCAAGCGGTCGGCCAGATAGATCTTCTCGTCCGTAACGATATGGTCGCAACCGATTGCGATGGTCTTCTTCATCAGAACGTCCTTTCGTCTGAATTCACAAGTTGAGGTAGAAGTTCGAGTTCTCGGTGGCTCTCGTTAGGCCATCTTGTTGAGCATGTCGACACGGATCTGGTGACGGCCGCCGGCGTACTGGGCACGCAGGAACTCGCGGGCGATCTTCTTGGCGACCTCGGTGCCCACAACGCCCGGGCCCATGGTGACCATGCGCGAGCCGTTGTGCTCGCGGGTCATGTAGGCGGAACGCTCGTCGGAAATGTTGGCGACGACCATGCCCTTGATCTTGACGGCGGCCATATAGGAGCCGACGCCGTACTTATCGAATGCGAAGCCCTGGGAATCCTTGTGCTCCAGCAGGTCCTTGGCAACGGCGGTCGCGGAATCGACAAAGTCCGCGGCAGGGGTCTCGGAATAGTCGACGACCTCGTGACCGTCGGCGATGAGCATCTCCTTGATGGACTCCTTCATCGACATACCGTCGGCATCGGAAGCGATTACAACCCTCATGACATCCTCCTTGAGAGATACGCAGGTGCGTAGTTTCTGTTTGGAAGTGTTGAATCGCGTTCAGGTCCGGGCATCTGAATGTGCGGTTCTTCACTGTTCATGTTTATTTGAACACATTCAAACATTAACTGCAACAACTATTTGTTTATCTTTGTTCTTTTTTGAACAAATACCGTTCACGGATGATTGCCGACCGTCTGGACCCGGCGCGGACGTAGCGACCGCGTATTCAACAAACAAAAGGGCGGCCGAGAACGTGTCTCGGCCGCCCTTCTTACAGTTGATCTTCCAAAGAACGCTTTGCCGCCTACTCAGACTGCCTGCCCTTCTTGGCGTGCTTGGACGGAGCACTCAGAAAGCGGCCCGTCAAATAGTTCGCCGGGCCGGAAATATCAATCCCCAGCAGCACGTGTCCTAGCCATAGGAACGCCACGAGCACCAGCAGCGGGATAACGCACGAGGTCACGATCATCACGATGACGCCTTCGATGAGGTCGGTCACCTGCTGCACGATCTCATCGGTCATCTGCTTGGCGCCGCTGGTCACCGACGTGACCAGGTTCGAGGCCCCATCAGTCAACTGCTCAAGCACGTTTTTGGACTCCGTGGCCTCGGATTTTTTCTTGTTCGATTTTGAGCTGGTCTCGGCTGACTTGTCCGTGGTGTCGGCCGCGTCCGCAGCCTTTTGTTCAGCCTGCTCAATACTTACGCGATACGTTTCGTCGACCTTTTGCGACACCCATACGCTTGCAGGCACCAAGGCCATTCCGATCATGGCGACCACCAGCACGCGCGTCGCCACACGGCGCAGGACGGCGCTCGTACTCCAGCGTCCGTGAATACCAAGCGACACTGCAAAGAGCACCAGCGCAAACGGGATCAGGATGCCCAAGCCAACCGACCACAAAATCGTGAGCAAATATTTCTCTAGGTATAGCACGGCAAGCACGATACCAAGGTTGCCCGAAAGCTGTGCGAGTTGCTCGGCAACCGGCGTTCCCGTATCACCAGGTAGCGCGGTAATGCCCGCAGATAGAGCAACGCATGAAGCCGTGAGCGCCAGTACGTTGCCTTTCTTTTGATCGATGACCTCGATGGTGGAGTCCCAAGTTTTGGTGTCGGCGAAATGCGGACGAGCTACAAAGCCCGACAGCAACGCCAGCACCACGAGCGCAACGATAAAGCCAATCTGCAGCTTTTTGTTTGCGCACACGACATCGGACAGACTGGGCTGCAGCTCGGTTACCGTCGTGTGCTCGGTTATCTGGACAGGACGCCCATGAGCCATCTCGTGCACGTCTCCCTTTTGAATCAATCCGTTGCCCGGCATTTGGATACCTCCTCATTCCGGCCTGTATTGCGGATGGAAGTATACCCCCCCCCCAGCGAAAAACCGAACGTGAGGGCGTGCAGAAGCTCCATAACGCTGCTAGTCGAATAGTGCCATTTCAAAACTATGCCGGTTTACTACGGTAAAACCGATAGGACCGACCACATTTGCTATTAGCAGAAAATGACAAGCTTTCTACCTGCGGCTTTGATAACGCCGTTCTTTCCATAGTTGAAAGAATGCGATTCATCGTAGTAAACCGGCATAGTTTTGTAACCGACAGGCCGAGTCGGCACCGCAGCAAACCTAATGACCCGTTTTCTTCCATCCTCAAAGGATCAAATGCATGGCAGGAGTGTCCCTAACTGCGGCAGATAAGGAACGTCCCCAAGTGCCGGGTAAACAGAAAAGCCCTGCTGCGGATAGCGGCAGAGCTTTTGGAAGGGGACTAAGTTGTACGGGCTCGTTAGGCGAGCTTGGCCTCGAGCTCGGCAATGCGCTTGTAGGCATCGATAGTAAAGCGGGCCTGCTTCTCCAGGATCATAGTGGTCATGAGAGTGTCCTGAGCGTGAGCCATGATGAAGGTCATCTCCATCTCGCCGCCGCCGGCCTCCTGCGAAAGCAGCTTGGTCTGCGTGTCGTGGGCGCCGATAAGCGCATCGCTGGCATCCTTGTGCAGCTGTTCGGCCTTCTCAAAATCACCCTCGCGAGCAGCATCGAGCGCTGCAAGCAGATCGGTCTGGGCGTCACCTGCGTATGCGACAATCTCGAATCCAACCATCGAGATTTCTTCTTTGGTTGCCATGTTGCGTTCCTTTCACATATGAACCAATGGAGAGCATCGCGTCCGGGCATACGCGCTGCGTTCTGTATGGCAGAAACATTAACATTCAAACAAAAAAGAACAACGCAAAACATAATTTCAAGCTACGAACGGTCAATTTTCGCCCGTGAACGGTTTCCTAACCATTTCGAACAATATCAAACATGATTAACGGAAACCCAATCAGGACCGCCCCCTAACGCAAATCGCGCACCGTATCGCCCTCTACGAGCACGCCAGGGATCAGCATGTGCTCCACGCCAGACACAACGCCCTCGGCGCCGGCGATTTTGTCGACCGCCCACATGCCGACGCGCCTGTTGTCGAAGCGCACGGTGGTCAGGCGACGATCGGGCACGATATCGCCCAGGCTGTCATCAACACCCACCACGCTCACGTCCTCGGGCACGCGCTTTCCGCGCGACTCGAGCCCGCGAATGCAACCGTAGGCCATGGCGTCGTTGGAGGCATAGATGGCAGTACAGGCCGGATCATCCGCCAGAGCCTGGCCTGCGGCATACCCACTCTGAGCCGTCCAATCGCCACGAACGAGTCGCGGCGGCTCAATGCCATGCGCACACAATGTCTCACGCCAGCCTTCCTCGCGCTGCATGCCCGAAAGCGAGCGCTCGGGGCATGAGATAAAGTGCACGGTCTTGTGCCCCTGCTCCAGCAAATACTCGACCACCTGGCGCGAGCAATCGAACTGGTCGTTATCGACCGTTGAACAGAGCGGGTGCTCCAGCATCGTAACGAGCACCGTCTGCATGCCGGGCAGCGGCTCGAAGGTGCCAAAGTCCGCCGGCATGCGATTCATGATCACGACCATGCCGTCTACCGGCAGCGCGCTCATACGCGACGATGCGCTCTCGAGGGTATAGGGATGTCCATCTACTTTAGTGAGGGTGATGGCATAGCCATGTTTGTCGGCCGCGGCGGCAAAGCCCTCCATACGGTCGAGGTTGCCGGTACCGGTAATGTTGAACATGGCAACGCCGACGGTCTTAAACTTGCCACGGCGCAGCGATCGACCGGCAAAATTGGGGCGATACCCCAGCTCGCGCATGGCGGCACGCACGCGTTCCTTGGTCTCGGGGCGCACACTGGGCGAATCGTGCACGGTGCGCGAGACCGTCTGCTCCGAGACGCCCGCGAGGCGCGCCACGTCTTTGACGGATACCGATTTTTTAACAGCGGCCATAGGTCGATCTTTCTATGTCAACGATGCCATTGGTGGCACCCTACGCAGTCAAATGAAACGTCTTCAAGTATATCTAACGCCTCCCCCACCATACGCTCACCACCCAAAACCTACCGTTCACCGACATTTTTGCTTCCCCGAACGGCTTTTGTCGACCAAATGTTAACGTTGCCATTGTGCAAACACAGAGCCACCGGGCGGCTCAAATGTTTACGCGTAAGGAATCGATGGTTCGCAGGCACAGGAACCACCGGTTCGCGTCTTTTTTTGTGTCGCAAAATGGCAACGTCAACATTTTGGCAACCGAACGCCAAAAGCTACCATCGTTGCTAACCCACCGACTCTTAGGAGCATTGCATGGAGCAACTCATCGCCATCATCGAAAAGGGCCAGCCCTTTTTCAACGCGATCGCCCGCAACAAGTACCTCAAGGCGATCCGCGACGGCTTTATCTCCGTCATCCCCATCATCATCTTCTCGTCCATCTTCTGCCTGGTAGCCTCGGTCCCCAACATCTGGGGTTTCTACTGGCCCGATGACATCAACAACGCCCTGTGGAAGTGCTACAACTACTCCATGGGCATCCTGGCCATCGCCTGCGCCGCCACCACGGCCAAGCACTTCGCCGACGCCCAGAACCGCGATCTGCCCAAGAACAACCAGATCAACTTTATCTCGTGCATGTGCGCGGCCATCATCGGCTTCTTGCTCCTTTCGAGCGACACCATCGCCACGGACGCTGCCAGCGGTTTCAACACCACCTACCTTGGTTCCAAGGGCCTGCTGACCGCTTTCATCGCTGCGTTTGTGACCGGCATCATCTACAAGTTCTTCATTAAGCGCAACATCACCGTCAAGATGCCCGAGCAGGTTCCGCCCAACATCTCGCAGACCTTTAAGGACATCATCCCCTTCTCCGTCTGCATCACCGTCTTTTGGGTTTTTGACATCGTCTTCCGCGCTGCTTTTGGCTTCTGCTTTGCCCAGGGCGTCATCCAAGTGTTCCAGCCCCTGTTCACCGCTGCCGATGGCTACATCGGCCTCGCTGTGATCTACGGCGCCATGAGCCTGTTCTGGTTCGTCGGCGTCCACGGCCCCTCGATCGTCGAGCCCGCCATCGCCGCCGCCCTTGTTGCCAACATGACCGACAACCTGGCCGCATTCCAGGCCGGCCAGCACGCTTCCGCTGTCCTGACCCAGGGTGCCCAGTACTTCGTCGTCTGCATGGGCGGCACCGGCGCCACGCTCGTCCTGGTCTTTATGTTCTGCTTCCTGGCCAAGTCCCAGGAGATGCGCGCCGTCGGTAAGGCCGCTATCGTTCCCGTGTGCTTTGCCGTCAACGAGCCGCTGCTGTTCGCCGCACCCATCGTGCTCAACCCCGTCTTCTTTGTCCCGTTTGTCTTTGCCCCGATCGCCAACATCTGGATCCTCAAGATCTTTATCGACTTCTTGGGCATGAACGGCTTTATGTACACCCTGCCCTGGACCGTCCCCGGCCCCATCGGTACCATCATGGGCCTGGGCTTCCAGCCGCTCGCCTTTGTGATGCTCGCCCTTATCCTGGTCGTCGACTTCGTTCTGTACTACCCGTTCTTCCGTGCCTATGACGCCCAGAAGTGCGCCGAGGAGGCCGAGATCTCCCAAGAGGAGCTCGCCGCCAAGAACGCCGAGAAGGCCGCCAAGCTCAACGATGCCTTCCAGGGCAAGGCTGACGCCAAGAGCGTTGCCGCCGGCGCTGCCGCCGAGGCCGTGAAGGCCGACGCTCCCGCCGCTTCTGCAGCACCCGCTGCCGAGGCAACGACCGCCAGCGACCTCAACGGCAAGCGCGTGCTCGTGCTCTGCCAGGGCGGCGGTACCTCGGGCCTACTCGCCAACGCGCTGGCCAAGGCTGCCAAGGAGCGCGGCATCAATCTTGAGACCGCTGCCGAGGCCTATGGCAACCACGTCGACATGCTCCCCGACTTTGACCTGGTCGTCCTGGCCCCGCAGGCCGCCAGCTACCTGGCCGACCTGCAGAAAGACTGCGAGCGCGTGGGCAACAAGTGCGTCGCCTGCCGCGGTAAGCAGTACATCGAGCTCTCCCAGAATGGCGATAAGTCTCTCGCCTTCGTGAGTGAACAGCTTTCGAAGTAAGTAACGCTTAGGGCCAGCCGACCATCCACAGCCGGCTGGCCCTTCGATTTAGACGATTGGATCATCATGTCCGTTAACCCTGCTAGCGTCACCAACCCGCCCGCGCAGTTTCCCGAGGACTTTGTCTTTGGCGGTGCCACTGCTGCCTACCAGGTAGAGGGCGAGACCCGTACCCACGGTAAGGGCAAGGTCGCCTGGGACGACTTCCTGGAGGCCCAGGGGCGCTTCTCCCCCGATCCCGCTTCGGACTTCTACAACCAGTACCCCGTCGATTTGGAGCTGTGCGAGGAGTTTGGCATCAACGGCATTCGCCTCTCCATCGCCTGGAGCCGCATCTTCCCCAACGGCACCGGCGAAATCAACCCCGAGGGCGTGCAGTTCTATCACGACCTCTTCGCCGAGTGCCACAAGCACCACGTTGAGCCGTTCGTCACGCTGCATCACTTCGATACGCCGCTTCCCCTCTTTGAGAAGGGCGACTTCCTCAACCGCGAGACCATCGATGCCTTTGTGGACTTTGCCACCTTCTGCTTTAAGGAGTACACCGACCAGGTGACCTACTGGTTCACCTTTAACGAGATCTGGGCCGACGCCTCCAACACTTACATCGAGGGCACCTTCCCCGGTGGCGTCAAGGCGCATCTTGCCGAGGCCTTCCAGTGCGAGCACAACATGATGCTCGCCCACGCCAAGGCCGTACTGGCCTTCCACAACGGCGGCTTTAAGGGCAAGATCGGCGTCATCCAGTCGTTGGAGTTTAAGTATCCGCTCAACGAGAACGACCCCGCCGACATCAAAGCCGCCAATAACGAGCACGTGCTGCAGAACCAGTTCTTGCTCGACGCCACCTTCCGCGGCGACTATGCTCCCGACACCCTCGAGTGCGCCAACCGCCTGGCTGCCGTCTCGGGCGGCACCATCGAGATCCCGGACGAGGATCTGAAAATCATGCGCGAGGCAGCGCTCTACAACGACTACCTGGGTGTCAACAACTACCAGTGCCGCTTCCTCAAGGCTTACGACGGCGAGAACGACCTGCACCACAACGGTACGGGCGAGAAGGGCACCGGCCGCTGGCGCGTCAAGGGTATTGGCGAGCATGTGAACAAGCCTGGCATCCCCACCACCGACTGGGACTGGATTATCTATCCCGAGGGTCTGTTCGATCTGCTCGTCTACATTAAGCAGCGCTACCCCAACTACAAGCAGATCTTCATTACCGAAAACGGCATGGGCTACAAGGACCCCTACAAGGACGGTTTTGTGGACGACCAGCCGCGCATCGACTACATCGAGCAGCACCTGCGCTGGCTGCTCAAGGCCATGGAGGTGGGCGTCAACGTGGGCGGCTACTTCTTGTGGAGCCTGCAGGATCAGTTCTCCTGGACCAACGGATACAACAAGCGCTATGGCTTCTTCTACGTTGACTTTGAAACCCAGAAGCGCACGCCCAAGGCAAGCGCCTACTGGTACAAGCACGTGGCGCAGACCCGTCGTCTGGACTAGCGGCTGGCGGGGTCGCCTGCCCACATAACCTGTCCCCATTTCTCAGCCGGGGGCGGCACGTCACACGGCGCGCCGCCCCCGGCCTTTTTTGGGCGGTTCGGGGGCCGCTTATCTCAATCTGTAACATCTAGCCGAGTTTTTGGGTCCAAGCTGTTACAGATTGAGACGAACAGGATTGCTCTTTCCGAAGAATCTAAATCTGTAACACGTAGCCCGCTTTTGACCGTCTACCTGTTACAAATCGAGACAAACGGAGTAGGACCTAACCCCGTATGTCCCTAACAGTCGAGCGTTCGACCAGCGTACTCGGCACATGAATCGCCTCGATAGACGAGCTCTCTCCAATCGCCGCCTCAAACGCAAGCTTACCGACACCGCGCAAATCAAATCGCAGCGTCGTCAGCCGATTGTGAGGAACAAGTCCCTCGAGTGCGTCGTCGATACCAACCACGCTCACGTCGTCGGGCACGGACAGGCCCGCGTTCTCGAGCGCGGCGATAACGCCCAGCGCCATCTGGTCATTTGCCGCAAGCACGGCAGTCGGCGCCTGCGACCCGCCGGCAAGCACCTCGGCCGCAATCCGCTCGCCCATGGCGTACCCACTGTCCGCACTCCAATCGCCACGCAGCATCGGAGCGGCATCGACATGAGCACGACCCAGCGTATCGCGCCAACCGGCCTCACGAAAACGCGAGGAAATCGAGTTTTCCGGACCCGCCACAAACCGCATATTCGAGTGACCATGTTCCAGCAGATAATTGGTCAACAGCTCGCACGAACCATACTGGTCGGAGTCGATCGTCGTGCAGCGCGGATGCGCATACATGGACAGGATGACCGTTCGCACTCCCGGCTGGGGAACAAACTCCTCAAAATCGGGAGCCATGCGGTTCATGTTGAGAATCATGCCGTCGACGGGTCGCTCGACCATGCGGCGCGAGGCATCGGCAAGTGCATAGGGCTTGTCGCCGCCCATCTCGATCATAGTGACGGCAAAATCGTGCTCGCGCGCCGCTTGCATGATACCCTCGAGCGTCGCCAGGTTACCGACACGTGTGATGTTGTACATGCACAGGCCAATAGAACGATACGACCCGCCGCGCAACGCCGCTCCAGCAAAATTGGGACGAAAGCCCAGCTCTTCCATGGCGGCCAGCACACGCTTGCGCGTCTTTTCCGTCACGTTGGGCATACCGTTGACCACGCGAGACACAGTCTGGCGGCTCACGCCAGCGAGCGCCGCAACCTCTGCCGCGCTCGCCGAACGACCATTCCTTGTCTGCTGATCCATGCCTTCCACGCTAACCTGCTTCCCAACTATTCCCCGCGCCCATGGCGCATCGTACATACATTGATAACGTGCTCATGATACCCGAGCCATATACCACAACATGAAAACTTCTGTCAATCAAAACCGCTTACCGAACAAATACAACCGTTCGCGGCTGTTTGAAGTTGTTTTGTTTCTATACATCCCAGCCGGATGTTAACGTGCTCATTGTCAAATGTTCACGTGCTCATTTTGGTTCTAATCATTTTAAGATAGTGTTTATCGGGCTTTTTCACCGCTGAACGCTAACCAGGGAGCCTCCTGAGCGCAAACGCACAATATCGAACAGCGAGACGAGAGGGTGTATGCATATGTCTTTGCTAAACCGCGTACAGCAGCTGCCGAAGGGCTTTGTTTGGGGCGCCGCAACCGCCGCGTACCAAACGGAAGGTTCCACGAAGGTGGCAGGCAAGGGTAAGACCATGTGGGACGATTACCTTGTCGCCCAGGGTCGCTTTTTGCCCGACCCGGCCAGTGATTTCTACAACCGCTACGAGGAGGATATCCGCCTTTCTGCCGAGCATGGACTCAACGCCATTCGTGTGTCCATCGCCTGGACCCGCATCTTCCCCAACGGCGACGATGCCGAACCCCTCGCCGAGGGCGTTAAGCACTACCATGAGCTGTTCGCCTGCTGCAAAAAGTATGGCGTCGAGCCCTATGTGTCCCTGCATCACTTTGACTCCCCCGCCGCCCTGTTCAACCAGGGCGACTGGCTCAACCGCAAGACCGTCGACGCCTATGTGCGCTATGCCGAGTTCTGCTTCCGCGAGTTCCGCGAGGTCAAGAATTGGTTCACCATCAACGAGCTCATCAGCCTCTCGCACTCCCAATACATCCAAGGCAACTTCCCGCCCAACCATCACTTTGATGTGACGAGCGGCATCCAGAGCCAGCACAACGAGCTCGTTGCCCACGCCCGCGCCGTCAACCTGTATAAGGATCTTGACGAGACCGAGCACCTGGGCGGACGCATTGGCATGGTCAACGTCCTGACGCCGGCATATCCTGCCACCGACTCGCCCGCCGACCAGCACGCCGCCGACCTGTACAACGCCTTCTACACCGACTTTATCATGGACGGCGCCTTCCTGGGTCACTACTCCGCGCGCACCCTCTCACTCATCAACGAGATTCTGCGTGCCAACAACGCCACACTTACGGTTGAGGACAGCGACATGGAGGAGCTCGCCAAGGCGGCGCCCCGCAACGATATGTTCGGCCTCAACTACTATCAGTCGGCGTTTATCGCCGCCTACGATGGCGAGTCAACCAACAGCTTTAACGGCACCGGAGACAAGGGCACCTCGTGCTTTAAGTTTAAGGGCGTCGGGCAGCAGGTCGATATGCCGGGTATCCCCACCACCGACTGGGATTGGCTCATCTACCCGCAAGGCCTCTACGACACGCTCAAGCACATCAGCGCCACCTATCCCAACCTCCCCGTCATCTATATCACCGAAAACGGCCTGGGCCACAAGGACCCCGAGCCCGACGCAAACGGCATCGTCGCCGATCCCGAGCGCATCGACTTTGTCGACCAGCACATGGAGAAGGTGCTCCAGGCGCGCGCCGAGGGCGTCGACGTCCAGGGCTACTTTATCTGGAGCCTGCAGGACCAGTTCTCGTGGGCCAATGGCTATAACAAGCGCTACGGCCTGTTCTACATCGACTTCGACACGCAAAAACGCTACATCAAGCAGTCGGCACTCTGGTACAAGGAGCTCGCCGACACTATGGCGGACGTGCAGTAGCGCATCGCCTCGCTTTCCCCCGAGAGGGGAGCGGCCCTATGCGATACAAACCCAGCCGCTCCCCTCTCTCCCCCTGGGACCGACCCCGCCTGCACCCGGGCTTTTAGCAAGCGGGAGACCATATAGGTTTTCAACGTCCATGCCATTAAGATTTCATGCAAAGAGGAGCGTGAACTATGGAATCGATCGTTAAGTTCTTGGAGAAAGGTCAGCCGTACTTCGACAAGGTCTCTAAGAACATCTACCTTCAGGCCATTAAAGACGGCTTTTTGGCAGCAATGCCCATCATCCTGTCTTCTTCTGTCTTCCTGCTTATTTCGACCCTGCCGGGCGTTGTCGCCACGGTCGGCGGCTTTACGCTGCCCGACTGGTGGAACGTCGACGTCGTGAACTTCTGCAACAAGGTTTACAACTTCACGATGGGCGTCGTGGGCATCATGGTCGCCGGCACCACCGCAAGCGCGCTGACCGGCTCCAAGAACCGCCGCATGCCTGCCGGCAAGGCCATCAACGCCACGAGCACCATGGTCGCCGCCATGTGCGCTATGCTCATCTTGGCCGTTACCCAGACGAGTGCCAAGATCGACGGCGCCGATGTCTCGGTGTTCTTTACCGACAACATGGGCACCAAGGGCCTGCTGAGCTCCTTTGTCGCCGCATTTGCCACGGTCAACATCTATGCCTTCTGCATTAAGCGAGACATCACCATCAAGCTGCCCAAAGAAGTCCCCGGCGCCATCGCCCAGAACTTCCGCGACATCTTCGCCTTCAGCTTCTCCATCCTGTTTGTCGCCGTCATCGACGTTATCTGCCGCACCTGCTTGGCCGTCCCGTTTGCCAACGTCATCTCCACGCTGGTGAGCCCGCTGTTCGCCGCTGCCGATTCCTACGCCGGCCTCGCCCTCATCTGGTTCATGATCCCGCTGTTCTGGTTCATGGGCATCCACGGCCCCTCGGTCGTTAAGCCTGCCCTCAACGCCGCGCTGTTTGGCAACATCACCACCAACCTCGCCACGCTGCAGGCCGGCGGTCACCCCGCCCTCGCCCTGACCGAAAACTTCGGTAACTACATCGGCGAACTCGGCGGCACCGGCGCCACGTTCATTGTCCCGATCATCTTCCTGCTCTTTATGCGCTCCAAGCAGCTCAAGGCCGTCGGCAAAGCCTCTGTCGTGCCCGTGATGTTCGCCGTCAACGAGCCGCTGCTGTTCGCCGCGCCCATCATCCTCAACCCGTACTTCCTGATCCCGTTCCTGTTTGCCCCCGTGGCCAACGTCCTCATTGGTAAGTTCTTCATCGACTTTTTGGGCATGAACGGCTTTATCTATGCCATGCCGTGGGCACTCCCCGGACCGATCGGCACCTTCATCGACACCAACTTCCAGCCGATCTCTCTGGTCCTGGTTGTCGTCCTGCTGGTCGTTGACTTCTTGATCTACTACCCGTTCTGCAAGGCCTACGACAACGTCCTGTGCAAGCAGGAGGCCGAGACCCTGGCCGAAGAAGAGGCCGAGGAGACCAAGGCCGTCAAGACCGCTGCCGCCCCCGCCGTTGAGGCTCCTGTTGTCGAGACCGCTTCTGCCACCGAGGCCTCCGCAGCTCCGTCCGCCCTTAAGGGCAAGGATCTGAGGGTTCTGGTTCTGTGCGCTGGCGCCGGCACCTCTGCACTGCTCGCCAACGCGCTTAAGGAAGGCGCCGACGAGCTGGGCATCGACATTACCGCCAACGCCGGTGCCTACGGCAGCCACTACGCCATCATGGACCAGTACAACGTCATCGTCCTGGCTCCGCAGGTTCGCACCTATTACAACGAGATGAAGGCCGACACCGACCGCCTGGGCATCACGCTGCTGTCGCCCAAGGGCAAACAGTACATCGACCTCACTAAGGATCCCAAGGGTGCCGTCGCCTGGATCGAGGAAAACCTCGAGGCATAAGACGCTGACACCACCTGCCGCTTGCAGACAATAAATGGCCCGTGCATCGATGTGTGATGCGCGGGCCATTTTGTTTAGACCGCACCCGTCCTCCTGTTCATCTCAATCTGTAACATCTAGCCGAGTTTTTCGGTCCTAGCTGTTACAGATCGAGATGAACAGAACGCCCGAGCAGAAATATCTCAATCTGTAATGTTTAGCCGAGTTTTTGGGTCCTAGCTGTTACAGATTGAGACAAACGGAATAGGCCGAGCACGTCTACGCCCGCAAATCCCGCACGCTCGCACGCTCGACCAACACGCCCGAGACAAGCGTACGGCTTCTGGAACTTGGGGCTTCCAGACCTGCGACGACCTCGTTAAGCGCACGGACGCCCAGCTCGCGGTGGCGAAACTTCACCGACGTCAGAATCGAGTTGGGAATCGTCTTGTAGAGCTCATCGTCGAAGCCGATCACGGACACGTCGTCGGGCACACTGAGCCCCTTGTCACGTAGAGCCATCATCACGCCGTTTGCCATGCAGTCGTTAGCAGCGAGGACCGCCGTGCAATCGGGCTTATCGGCAAGCACAAGGCCCGCAGCATAGCCACTATCCGCATTCCAATCGCCTTGCAGAGGCTCGGGCGGCTCAATGCCACGCGCCTCGAGTGCCGCACGCCAACCTTTCATACGGCACTGGCTCGACAGCGACTCTTTCTTACCAGAGACGAAATACACGTTCTTGTGCCCGCGATTTAAGAAGTGCTCGCACGCCATGCGCGCACCACCCTCTTGATCGTCACTAACGGTAGAGCAGGTAGGATGTTCCATCGGCGTGATAATCACCGTCTTGAGGTCTTTCGGTGCCTCAAACGTATCAAAGTCATCGACCATCTGACGCAGGTTGAAGATCATGCCATCAACAGGCAGCTGCGACATCCTGCGCGCTGCGTCGGCAAGGGTCACCTTCTCCCCCGCGCACTTCTTAATCATCGTGAGCGCAAAGCCGCGTTCTTCGGCGGCATCGGCGATACCGTCAATCATGTCCACGGCGCCGCCCGACAAGTGGAACATCACCACGCCGATGCACCCGTAACGGCCCAACTTGAGTGAACGCGCGGCAAAGTTAGTTCGAAACCCGAGCGCCTCCATTGCGGAATGGACCTTATCGCGTGTCGACTCTCGCACGCTATCGGGCTCGTTGATCACGCGCGACACCGTCTTGAGAGAAACGCCCGCAGCAACTGCCACATCGTTCATTGAGACATTTTTCTTGTCCATCGTTGCCACTACTTCTCCAGTCGGTTTTGCATCGCTTGTTTTTTGCGTTCTAGCATACACTACCTGCCCGACTGACAAATCAGCCGTTTATCGGACAATATCGACCGTTCACCCGTAAATCCTTGTTGCTCTTCCAAAAATGTCTTACGTTGTCATTAACGAAATGACAACGTTGTCATTTCACAATGCCTTCCTTGAGCAGGAAGGTTTCCGGGCAGTCCTGACCATCCATCGACGACCAGTTCCATCCACATGCATCGCGCATCAAGTAGCAAAGGAGCTCTATGGACGCCATCGTAAAGATGCTCGAAAAGCATCAGCCGTTCTTTGAGAAGATCTCGAGGAACATCTACCTCCAGGCTATTAAGGACGGATTCCTTGGGTGCATGCCCATCGTCCTCACCTCTTCGATTTTCCTGCTCATTGCCACCCTTCCCGGCGTAGTCGGCATCACGCTGCCCCAGCCGCTCATCGACTGGTGCAACAAGCTGTACAACTTCACCATGGGCGTCATGGGCATCATGGTTGCCGGCACCACCGCCAAAAACTTCACGGCTTCCATGAACCGTCGCATGCCCGCCGGCAAGGTGCTCAACGACGGCTCCACCATGGTGGCCGCCCAGTGCAGCATGCTGCTGCTCGCTGTTACGCAGTTCACCACCAAGTTCGACGGCTCCGAGCTTTCGGTCTTCGATTGCACCAGCATGGGTACGCGCGGTCTGTTCTCGGCCTATATCGCCGCGTTCATTACCGTGTGGGTTTATAAGTTCTGCGTCTCGCGCGATCTGACCATTAAGCTGCCCAAGGAGGTCCCGGGCGCCATCGCTCAGAACTTCCGCGACATCATCCCCTTTGGCGGCGCCGTCATTATCTGCGGCATCATCGATGTCGTCGTGCGCAACCTCATGGGCGTTCCGTTCTCCGAGCTGCTCATCAAGCTGCTCTCCCCGCTCTTCACTGCAGCAGAGACCTACCCCGGACTCATCCTTATTCAGGCAGCCACCGCGTTCTTCTGGTTCATCGGCGTCCACGGCCCCTCGATCGTCCAGCCGGGCATCGACCCCATCCGTCTTGCCAACCAGGCCGAGAACCTGCAGGTTCTGCTGGCCGGTGGTCACCCCGCCCACTCCCTCACCTTTAACATGTCGCTCGTGGGTGAGTTCGGCGGCACCGGCGCCACGTTCATCGTGCCGCTTCTGCTGATTCTCTTTATGAAGTCCAAGCAGCTCAAAGCCGTCGGTAAGGCCTCGATTGTTCCTGTTGCCTTCGCCGTCAACGAACCGCTGCTCTTTGGCGCGCCGATGATCCTTAACCCCTACATGCTCATCCCCTTTGTTGCCGCCGGCTGCGTCAACGTGAGTGTTGCCAAGTTCTTTATCGACAACGTGGGCATGAACGGCTTCTCCTTCGTGGTGCCTTGGGCTACCCCTGCCCCCATCGGCATCTTCATCACCACAAACTTCCAGCTTATCGCCCTGGTGTTTGTCGCGATTATCATCTTGCTGGACGCCATCATTTACCTGCCGTTCTTGAAGGCATACGATAAGCTGCTCTGCGACCAGGAGGCCGAGCGCGCCGCCGAGCTGGGTCTTGAGTCCGATGGTGCCGCTTCCATCGCCGCCAACGCCCCTGCGCCCGCTGTCGAGCAGGCTACCGCTTCCGTCGAGCCGACCGCCGCTGCCGCCGACAGCAAGCCTGTCGCCGATCAGCCCGAGCCCGCCGCCGACGTATCCGCTAAGAAGGACGTCGATGGCCTGAAGGTCCTCGTCCTGTGCGCCGGCGCCGGCACCTCTGCCATGCTTGCCAACGCCATCAAGGAAGGTGCCGCACAGACCGGAGAGAACATCGCTTCCTCCGCAGGCGCCTATGGCCAGCACACTGCCATCATGGATCAGTACGACGTTATCGTGCTCGCCCCGCAGGTTCGTAGCTACTACAACGACATGAAGGCCGACACCGATCGCCTGGGCATTAAGCTGCTCGCTCCGCGCGGTAAGGAATATATCGACCTTACTCGCGACCCCGCCGGCGCCATCAAGTGGCTCCGCGAGAACCTCGACTAGTTCCTCCCTCTGTTGGTGCCCGGATCCCCAGTTCGGGCACCTCTCCCTATTCGTATCCCACAGAAAGGATGACTCATGACCAACCCCATGCAGTTCCCCGACGGCTTTGTGTTTGGCGGCGCCACCGCCGCTTACCAGGTTGAGGGCGAGACCCGCACGCACGGCAAGGGCAAAGTACCCTGGGACGATTTCCTGGCAGCTCAGGGTCGCTTCTCCCCCGACCCCGCAAGCGATTTCTACAACAAGTACCCGGTCGATATCGACCTGTGCCAGCGCTTCGGCATCAACGGTATCCGCGTCTCCATCGCTTGGAGCCGCATCTTCCCCAACGGTACTGGCGAGATCAACCCCGAGGGTGTTGCCTTCTATCACGAGCTCTTTGCCACCTGCAATAAAGCCGGCGTTATCCCCTATGTCACGCTCGATCACTTCGATACGCCCGAGGCCTTTTACCAGAACGGCGGCGAGGGTTTCCTGACGCGCACGACCATCGACGCCTTCGTCGAGTACGCCAAGTTCTGCTTTGCCGAGTTCACCGAGGTCAAGCACTGGTTCACGTTTAACGAGATTCCCGCAACCGCCGAGGGCAGCTTTATCGTCGGCAACTGGCCGCACGGCGAGAAGTACCGCCTGGACAAGGCCTTCCAGCTCATGCACAACATGATGGTGGCCCACGCCAAGGCTGTCGTCGCCTTCCATGAGGGCGGCTTTGAGGGCGAGATCGGCATTGTCCAGAACCTGGAGCCCAAGTATCCCCTCGATCCCAACAGCGCTGCCGACTGCGAGGCCGCCCGCATGGCCGACGTCATCAACAACCGCTGGGTACTCGACGCCACCTTCCGCGGCCACTATGCAGCCGACACCATGGAGGCTGCGACCAAGCTGGCCCATATCGCCGGCGGCGAGCTTGACGTCCGCGACGAGGACATCGCCGCGCTGACCGCCGCGCTCCCCTACAACGATTGCCTGGGCGTCAACACCTACAAGTGCCAGTTCCTGCGTGCCGCCGAGGGCGAAAACGACATCAACCACAATGGCACCGGCGACAAGGGCTCCTCTCGCTGGTTCCTCAAGGGCGTGGGCGAGTCATGCGTGCGCGAAGGCGTACCCACCACCGATTGGGACTGGATCATCTATCCCGAGGGCCTGTACGACCTGCTGCTCCGCATTAAGAACGATTACCCCAACTACAAGAAGATCTACATCACTGAGAACGGCATGGGCTATAAGGACGACTTTGAGGACGGCTTTATCGACGACGCCCCTCGCATCGACTACATGCGTCAGCATCTCGCGTGGATCCTCAAGGCAATCGACGGCGGCGTGAACGTCGACGGCTACTTTGTGTGGTCGCTGCAGGATCAGTTCTCCTGGACCAACGGCTATAACAAGCGCTATGGCCTGTTCTACATCGACTTTGAGACCCAGAAGCGCTATCCCAAGGCGAGCGCGTACTGGTACAAGAACGTCGCGGAGACCGGCCTGCTCATGGCCTAACTTTTGCCGCATACCCCCTGTCGGCCGCATGTGAAATCCTCCACGGGTTCGCATGCGGCCTTTTTGTTTTGGCTCGGCCCGAGCAGGCCATTTGTCTCGATCTGTAACATCTAGCAGGGATTTTCGGCCCCAATTGTTACAGATTGAGATGAACGGGGGCACCCGGTTCGAAATATCTAGATCTGTAACATCTGACTCGCTTTTAGCCGTCTAACTGTTACAGATCGAGACAAAGACGATGGCTGGGTAGACAAAATCTCAATCTGTAACACCTAGTCGAGTTTTTGGATCCTAGTTGTTACAGATTGAGACAAATACACAGGACAATCCTCTCAATCTCAATCTGTAACATCTGGTTGGCGATTTCACCCCTACCTGTTACAGGTTGAGACAATTTGATAGTGGAGTCCTCATTTACGCGTCATATCGCGTAGCGCTCACGCGTTGATTCCCCACAATGACAGGAGGTAAAAGTCCTCCCGCATCGCCTGTTGGCAATCCCATAGCGTTAGCTAGCAGATGACCTGCGTGTGTTCCTCGATGGCGGCACGATTCTCGGCGGCGATACCCGGTTCGCACACCACGGCATCCAGGCTGTCCAAGCGACAAAAGGTGTAGAAGTCGCGCTTGCCGATCTTGCTGGAATCGGCGATCAGATAGCGTGAGTCGGCCTTGCTAAAGGCGAGCTGCTGGATACGGCCCTCGTCCATATTGGACGTAGACACATCGCCATCCAGAATGCCGTTGGCACCGATAAACGCCGCGTCGATACCCAGTGCACGCAGGGTATCCTCGGCCGTTGGTCCCACAAAAGCGGCGGTGCGGCGACGGTACATACCACCCACGAGGCACAGGTCGCAATCTTCGCGCGCCTCGAGCAGGTTAAACACCGAAAGCGAGTTAGTCACGATGCGCAGGCGAAATGCCGGCAGCATCGAAGCCATCTGCTCAACCGTGGTGCCCGTACCCAAAAAGATGGTCGAGCCCTCCTCGATAAGCTCCACAGCGCGGCGCGCGATCTGCATCTTTTCCTCGGCATGCTTAGTGCGCTTTTCGCTGTGCGAATACTCATGGCGCAACATAGCGTGGGGACGTCCCTGTGCACTACGGGCGCCGCCGTGCACGCGCTCGATCTCGCCCAGGCTCGCAAGTTCCTCAAGGTCGCGGCGAATCGTCATATCCGAAACGCCCAGCGCATCCGAAATCTCCTTGACCGAGACCGTGCCCTGCTCTTCGAGCAGCTGACGAACCTTATCCTGTCGTTCTGCCTTAATCACGATGAATCCTCGCCGTTCTTTGCGCGCATATCATTCAAACAGTAACGAACAAATTGTATCAGACTCGCGCGCGTCAAAAATCAACGCCCGCACAGCTCCAATCATCACTTTTTTGGGAAAAATACCCCCTGCTTTAGTGGGGTGTAGTGATAATCTCGCCTGTTCGCGCTACAGTTTGTCCGAAATACCTCGATGTTAGGAACCAAATGATCACTTCCGAGCTTTTCGGCACCGCGCCGTGCGGTACCTCCGTTCATCGTTACACCCTCAACGGGCCCGAGATCTGCGTTCGCATTATGGACTATGGCGCCACCGTGCTGGGTATCGATGTGCCCGATATTCCCGGCAACGTGCGCGATGTTGTGCTGGGCTTCGATAAGCTCGAGGATTACTTTGACAACCCCGCCTGCTTTGGCGCGACCATCGGTCCCGTGGCAAACCGCACCGCGGGTGCCACGATCACCATCGACGGCACGGACTGGCACATGCCGGCCAACGAAGGCGTCAACAACCTGCACAGCGATCTTGAGCATGGTCTGCACAAGCGCGTATGGGACGTTGAGCTCGACGAGACTCACAACGCCGTGCGCATGACCACCTCGCTTAAGGATGGCGAGCTGGGCCTGCCCGGCAACCGAACCTTTACGGCTGTCTTTACCGTTACGCGCACCGGCGTCTTCCGCATCGAGTATGGTTGCGAGAGCGACCGCGCCACCTACGTGTCCATGACCAACCACACGTACTTTAACCTTGCCGGCCATAACGCCGGCATGGACTGCGAGCACTTCTTTGTTGCTAACGCTGCTCACTACCTGCCCATTAACGAGCAGAATATCCCCACCGGCGAAATCGCTCCGGTCGAGGGAACGCCGTTTGACTTCCGCGAGCTGCGCCCCGTCGCGCCTGGCATGGAAGCCGACGACCCGCAGATTAAGCAGGCCCGTGGCTACGATCACTGTCTGTGCATCGATGGCTATCAGTACGGCCGTAATCTGCGCCGCGCGATGCATGTTGAGGAGATGTGGACCGGCCGCGAACTGGACTACTACACCACCGCCCCGGGCGTGCAGCTCTACACCGGCAACTGGCTGGGCGACGAGCATGCCAAGGACGATGCCAACTATGGCTGGGGCGCCGGATTTGCCCTCGAGGCAGAGATGTACCCCGACACGCCGCACCAGCCGCTGTTCCCGCAGGGCATTGTGGGCCCGGGTCACCCCTACAGCAATGTGATCGAATATCACTTTATGAGGCACTAAGCCCACAACGCGACATATCGCACAGCAGCGCCCGCCGGCACCACCGCCGACGGGCGCTTTTTCATCTTTTGGGCTCATTTTCGCTGTGACTGTATGAGTGACATATCAAAACTATGCCCATTTACTACGTTTAGCCCAGGATGCTCGACCATGCACCGGTTTTTGTTAAATTCGCGAGCCGTCTACCTGCGGTTTTGTTTTACCCAAATTCGACATGCTCGGCGATAGCCGATCAAACGTAGTAAACGGACATAGTTTTTGACAGGCGGCATCGCCGCGTCCCTCGCAAGGGCAAAATGATCCGTTTTCCTCCGTCCCCAAGGGATCAGTTGAACAGATTGCCGATGGGGTCGGGGGCGGAACTGGGGAGATAGCGGATTTCTAGCTCTATGCCGAGCGCCTGCAGTTCTTTGAGGGCAGCAACGTCTGCGTCGCTCACGGCAACCGCGGGCGTTATGGGGCGCTTGCCCTCCCCTGCCTGCATATGGCCAATGCTGATCTTGGTGATCGGCACTCCACCCTTAACCAGCGCGAGTGCATCCGTGGGCGACGCCACCATGATGAGAATCCATTGGCGCGGCGTTGCGGTATGAATGATGTCGACAGTCCTTTGCACCGAGAAAAACCGCGTCCAGACACCCTCGGGTGTCGCCACCCTCATAGGGGCCCACTTGCGCGAATCAGCCGCAATCTCATCGTTGACGATTAAAACAAGGTTGGAACCCACGACTTCGTTCCACGGCTCAACGTCTTGCCCGTAAATAAACCGGTCATCGATGCGTGTGAGAAGAATCTTGGGTTGAGCCATCGCCACCCCATTCTGTTTGAGACCCGTAAGAGCAAGACATCACGTCTCCAATATTAGTGCATTTAAAGTGAGAAAAGCCGTCAGAACACTTGCGCGGATTTGCGATGTCCCGTATCATAGACAGCCGTTGACGCCTCAGTTGCGTCATTACATGGCCGCCAGCGTAGCTCAGTTGGTAGAGCACCGCTCTCGTAAAGCGGGGGTCACCGGTTCGAGCCCGGTCGCTGGCTCCATTGCACAAGATAGTCGCCTTCGGGCGGCTTTTTTGTTGCCGATTTCGAGCGCGCATCCGCCAATCCAAGCACAACGCCGTCGGCAACTCCCCTACTCAACAACAAGCCCCGCCAACCGCAATCCCCAAGGGGACCGCGATCAGCGGGGCTCAAACGCGTTCCCCAAGGGAAATCACGCTAGCTCACGAGCAGTTCGTTACTCTTCCCAGTAAGCATCTGCAAGCAGCTTAAAGCAAATCTTCTTGACCGGCTGCGCGCCATCGCCCGGGAACTCGAGCGTGGGCATGTGAGGCTCGCCGGCAACAAACAGCGCAAACTTGTCGTCAGCAAGATCGCCGGCGATCGAGGCGTCGGAATCGACCAGATCGTAGTCGTCCTTCTCGTCGAACTCCTGGACCAGCGTCAGGCTGCCCGTGGCAACCTTAAAGGCCTCGCGACCCTCGACGTCGATCTGCAGGTCGTGATAGCGCTGATGCGTCTCATAGTGAGCCTCGGCTTCGGGACGCGTCGTGGGAGCCATGACGTTCGCAAAGACCTTGTCGCCCAGAATCGGATGGCTGCCGACCTCGAGCTTCGCCGGATCGTTCTCCTCGAGCCAATCGATCAGCACGTCGAGGCCCTTGAGCATTCCACGGTACTCCTCGATATCGCCCAATGCACCGTAAATCATCTAAATCCCCTCTCGGATCGTTTCTTTGGCGGCTACTCGGCAAACGCATTACCGACGCTGTTGCCACCCACATGCGTCTCGACCAGGGTAAGGTCGGGATTGAACACGACAGTGTCGGCGTCGCGCCCCGGCATAATGCTACTGCACTTGTCGTCGGCTCCAACCACAAGCAAACAACCGATGCCGAGGCCGCTGCACAAGCTCCTACAGCTCGGTCACGACAACGCCGTTGTAAACCTCGTCCCAACGATCCATAACCAAGTGGCCAGTCATGGGATCCATGGCATTGAGCTTGCCGCAGGTGTTGGCGGTACGCAGGACCGTCTCGTCATCCGCGCCAGCAGCAATCGCATGTGCGAAGCCGGCAATGGTCGAATCGCCAGAGCCCGTGGCGTTAACGGCAGGGATATCGGGCGTCTTCGCGCGGAACGCACGGCCATTGTGGAAGCCCACGGAGCCGGCAGCGCCCATGGACACGACGACCCAGGGGATATCGGAGAAGCGGGCGTCAGAAGCGAGCGCGGCGCGGAGCTCGTCCACATCGTCGGTGGTAAAGCTCGTGCCCAGAAGGCCGTTGATCTCGGTCAGGTTAGGCTTGACCAGCTCGGGCTTAATTTCGGACTTAAGGGCGACCTCGAGCGAAGCACCCGAGGTATCGAGCAGCACCTTGGCGCCGGCGTTCTCGGCAATGCCCGTGATCTTGGCGTAGTAGTCCGCCTCGACGCCGCGGGGCAGCGAACCCGAGATGGTAACGACATCGGCCTTACCCGCAAGCTCGGTAAACTTGGCGGTAAAGGCATCGAGCTCCTCGGGGGCAATCGTCGGGCCGCTCTCGAGCAGCTCGGTCTGGTTGCCAGCATGAAGGATGTTGAGGCAGATGCGGGTCTCGCCCTTGATGGGCACAAAATCATTCTTAATGCCATTGGCATCCATGAGCTCGGCCATATAGGCGCCCATATGACCACCAAGCAAGCCGGTTGCCACGACATCGTCGCCCAGCTGGCCCAGGACGCGGGCCACGTTGAGGCCCTTACCGCCGGCGGTCTTTTCGGGCGTCACGCGGTTGACGTCGTCGATAATGAGCTCATCGAGCTGATAGCGCGTATCGACGGACGGGTTCATCGTAACGGTGAGGATCATTTCTAGCTCCTTATCTCGCAGGCTCCTTATGCCTTGCAAAACGAATTGGCTACATGCGACTACAGAATCTCGATTGTGAACGAGCGCACGATGGTTTCTTTGGGCTTGGCGATAAGGCAGCCGCGCTTGTGCTCAAGCACGTCGTCCTCATCGGAGCAGGTCGAAAGACCGCCCCAGGGCTCAACTGCCACAAAATCACCCTCGGGCTTGCTCCACACAATGAGGTACGGGAAGCCCTCAAAGCTCAGGCGAACACCCTTGTCCTCGCCCTTTTTGGAAAGCGTGACCTGACGGCTCTCGAGCACGTCAAAGATGGTCTCCGCAAAATCGAAGAGCTCATGTGACAGAGGCAGCGTCTTTCCCACCATGGGGTTCTTGGAGCGGTTGGTCACGTCAATCAAGCCAGTCGAGGGGACGGCAGTGCAAAGCTCAGCAGCCTCGTCTTTCTCAAAACGCAACTCGTAGTCCGTATAGGCCTCGCCCTCATCGAGCGGGCACCTAAAGCCGGGGTGTCCACCGATAAAGAAAGGCATGTCCTCGGTGCCCTCGTTGGTAACCTCATAGGAGACGCGCACGGCGGCGTCCTCGAGCGTATAGCGGGCGACAAGCTTAAACGGATACGGATAATCGCTCAGCAGCGCGGCGTTATCCTCCGAAGCCAGGCACATCGCCAGCTCGTTCTCGCTCTGGCTCAGCAGCTTCCACTCCTGTTTGCGCGCAAACCCATGGCGGGCGAGCTTCACATGATGTCCGGCAAACGTCATGGCGCTGTTATCGCGCAAACCTCCGCAAATCGGGAAGCAAATCGGTGCCTGGCCGGACCACACGGCGGGATCGCCCTGCCACAAGTACTCGCGACCTCCAGCCTCAATCGAGGTAAACGAACCACCGGCCGTGGAGACCTTGATAGAAATCGAATCGTTGGAGAGAGCGTATTCCATTGTCCATCCTTTCGAACAACTGCTTTTTGCTCGCAAGAACCCGTCTCGGCCCTGACCAAAGGACAAACCCGCACGTTCATCGATGCGTCCGGTTTCCCAGCCATTCAACGGGGTACCATACAGACATTGATGCAATTACAGCTGAAAGGCCTTCTTATGCGAACCATCATCCTTTATGCCTCACACCACCACGGCAATACGAAAAAGCTCGTGGACGCCATCGTCGAGGCGCACCCCGAGATCGATACCCTCGACGTGAAGTCACTCGGTAAAAACGAGTACCCCGACCTGCACGAATACCATCTGATCGGTGTCGCCACGGGCATCTATTACTCCGAGATCGACAAGGACATGGCACGCGTGCTCACGAACGTGCTGCAGCCGCAGGACAAGGTGTTTGGCCTTATGACCTACGGTGGCAAAAACAAGTGGTACGGCAAGGATATCGATGGCATCTGCCGCATGAGGCAGGCCATCTTTATGGGCGTCTACGGCTGTCCCGGCTTTGATACGTGGGGGCCGTTCAAACTCACCGGCGGCGTCCAGAAGGGACACCCGACCGCTGAGGAAATTAAGGGCGCCGTCGACTTCTTCGACAAGATCGAAGACGAGTATGGCGACATCATCGTCGAAGAGTACGCCAAGCGCGAGAAGCGTCTAGCATACGAAAAGGAGCATCCCGCGGGGGGTCTTGTGGCCGGCGTCAAGCGCACGGCAAAGAAGATCGTTAACAAGCTGTAACTGTTAAGGTGCTTTTGAGCGTTTAACCCATACGGCGGGTCCGAGCAGATTCGGGCCCGCCGTCTTTTTCTATCGTTAATCGGTAAAGGCGTTGCCGACGCTCTGGCCGCCAACATACGTCTCGACGAGGGTGAGCTCATGGTCGAACACGACAAAGTCGGCGTCGCGACCCGGCATGATGCTGCCGCACTTATCCTCGATGTGCGTAGAGCGAGCCGGCACCTCGGTTGCCATGCGAATGGCGATATCAGCGCTGGCGATGCCCCAATCGACAATGTTCTTGACGCCCTGGGCAAGCGTGAGCACCGAGCCGGCAATGCTTTTGCCGTCGGCGAGCCAGCACAGGTTGTCCTTCATGATGACGTCCATGCCACCACTGGTGTAGCTGCCCTCGGGCATGCCGCCGCAGCCCAGGCAGTCGGTGATGAGCACCGTGTGCTGCCAGCCCTTTGCCTGCAGCAGTGCCTTGATGGCGGCAGGGTTTACGTGCTTGCCGTCACAGATGATCTCGGCGTAGGTCTCGGGCGTGGACATGGCAGCACCCACGACACCGGGCTCACGGTGATGCAGACCGCGCTGGCCGTTATAGGTATGCGTAAAGCAGCTGGCACCGGCATTGATAGCGGCGATGCACTCATCGTAGGTGGCGTCGGAGTGACCGATGCTGGTCACCACGCCCTTGGCGTTCAGAGCAGCCGCATAAGCAGCGGCACCGTCGCGCTCGGCGGCCATGGCGCTCTTAACGATGCGACCGCCCGCAGCCTCCTGCCACTGGTCGAAAACCTCCTCGGAGGGGTCAATCAGGTAAGCGGGGTTCTGCGCGCCCACGTGCTTCATGGTAAAGAAGGGGCCCTCCAGGTAGATGCCCTGAATGCGGGCACCGCAGAAGTCGGGGCCGCGGCCCTCGTCCGCCTTGGCGATAGCAGCGCAGGCGTCCTTGATCTGTTCGACGCCATCGGTGAACGTCGTGGGCAGCCAGCTGGTGGTACCGCGACGGGCGAGCTCGGTTGAGCTGATATCGATGCCCTCGGGATCGTTATCGGTAGTTGAGTGGTTGTAGAAGCCATGGATGTGAGTATCGACCATACCCGGTGCGATCCACGATCCCGTGTAGTCCTTAATCTCGCAAGAGGGCTCGTCGGCCTGCCAGGCGCCAAAAACGCCATCCTCGACCATAAGATAGCCGCCCAGTTGCGGGCCTGCCGGCAAGAAGAACTTGTCAGCCTTAATTGCGTACGTGCTCATATGCACTCCTCGCTTCTAAAGCAGTTGACTGTGGTAATGCTTATACCCAGCTCACGTAAAACAAAAAGCGCCCGCCCGCCGTTATGAGCGGACGGGCGCCCTTACAGGGGGACGCGATTAAGCGGTGAAGGGGTGAATCGTCACGCCCTTAACCACGCGGTTGACCGTGCCGGTGGGGCTCGGCGTATCGGGCGTGTTGCCCACGCGGACGGAGTTGAGCAGGCTGATAGCCTGGGCAAACATCACGAACGGCAGAGCAAGGTAACCCTCGGGAAGTGCCTCGTAGCCCTTAAAGGTGAAGGACTCACCCTCATAGACGGTGGCACCTTCCTGCTGAACGGCGATGGTGTGCTGAGCGATCTCGTCGCCACCGATCTCGTTGAGGATGTCGATGTCGTACTGACGGGTGTAGGCGTCGTTGTTGACGAACACGAAGACGAGCGTCTTATCGTCGACGAAGGACTTAGGTCCGTGACGATAGCCCATGGAGGTGTCGTAGGAAGTAGCGACCAGACCGTGAGCGAGCTCGAGGATCTTGAGCTGGCTCTCCTGAGCAAGGCCACCGAAGGAGCCAGAACCCAAGTAGGTCACGCGGTTGAAGTCGCCAGCCAGGTAATCGGCGATTTCGGGCTCACGGGAGATGACCTCCTCGCCCATCTTGGCGATGGTCTCGACCCACTCGGCCTTCTGCTCGTCAGAGGCAGTGTCGAAAATAAGGGTGGAGAGCAGGGTCATGCAGGAATAAGAACCGGTCATGGCGAAGCCCTTGTCGTTGGCGCGCGGGATGAGCAGCGTCAGCGCATTGGGATCATCGGCAGACTCGACGGCAAGCTTGCCCTCGGGAGCGCAGGTGATGTTGAGGAACTTGACGTTGTGGACGAGCTCCTTGGCAACGGCAACGGCGGCAAGGCTCTCGGGGCTGTTGCCAGAGCGGGCAAAGGAAACCACGAGCGTGGGATCCTCGGCGCGCAGGAAGTCGCGCGGGGCGCTCACGATGTCGGTCGTGGCGATGGGCTTAAAGTCGTAGAGATCAGTGTTGCCAGCGTGACGCAGGTACGGGGCGCAGGTATCGCCAACGTAGTCGGACGTACCGGCACCGGTGAAGACAACGGACAGACGACCCTCGCCCATAGCGCGAGCCTCGGCCAGGAAGGCCTCGATGGCCTCCTTGTTCTCGCGATAGATGTTGAGCGTATCACGCCAAAGCTCGGGCTGCTGAGCAATCTCGGCCGTGGTGATCTGGGCGCCGAGCTCGGTGAGCTCCTCGACACTCTTCTCGAACATTTCTAATACCTCTCTCTAGAAGTAATCCTCTGACGTGCAATTATACACTTCGGTTGGTTATCTGGTAGTAACCAGTTAAATGCAAAGAATCACCATATGGAAACGATGCGAGCACTAGTTACTGCGCTGGTGGTAAACCTTGTATTTGAACTGATCGGCACGAGCAACCGAGAGTGTGTACTCCACTACCTCGTTTGACTCGTTATACGTAGTCCTGACCAAATCGAGCACAGGCGAGCCCTCGACAATTCCCAAAAGGTGGGCATCGGTGGGACGGGCTATGCTCGCATAGAACTCCTCTTCGGCCACGCGAATCTTTTGCTGAAAGTCCTGCTCAATCACATCGTAAAGCGGCTTACGCTCCAGCAGCGGTCGCTTTAGGGACAGAAATTGACGAACCGGTAGATAGCTGCGTTCGACCATCATGGGCATGTTGTCGGCAGAACGAAGGCGCTTGAGCTTAAAAATGCGATCACCGATGCGCAATCCCATATGCTCGGCCAGATTCTTATCGGCCTCCATCTCGCAAAACTCGAGAATCGTGGTCTCGGGTTCTCGACCCATCGCGCGCATCTGCTCGGTAAAGCTGTAGGACTGCATAAGATTGGTTGCTTTTGCCGAACGGTCGGTCACAAAGGTACCGCGACCGTGCTGCCGAACCACCAGTCCTAAACGCTCCAGTTCCTGCAGAGCCAGGCGTACCGTAGTGCGCGAGAGACCATAGCGCTCCGAAAGTTCGCGCTCGGAAGGAATCATGTCACCGGCGCGATATTCATGGTCAATCTTTTCGGTCAGAATATCGACCAGCTGATCGTACAGCGGTTGCTTACGCGCTCCGATCGCCATCCTATCCTCCCTTTTGCTCGAATTCGGCTAACTACCTAGGGCGTTATGCATTATCTGTCTGCCACACCCGAATCATTAAGAAAACAAAAGCCGCGCGCTCTTTCGAGCACGCGGCTTTTAACATACACATGGCTTAAGGGGTCGGGGTGTGAGCCGCGTAGGGACACACCCCTCAAGCTAGAGCCTTACCAGATGCTCGGCCAGAGACCAAGCGGGCCAGCGCCCAGGATGCCAAGGACGAAGAGCAGGAGAATGCCCTTGGTCGGGGTCCAGCTGTGCTTAGCGAACATGTAGTAAAGCAGCAGCGTAAGCATAAGCGGGACGAGCTTCGGGACGATGGTGTTGAGGGTGTCGGCAACAGAGAAGTTGACCGGATCCTCGGTAACGGTGCCGTAGGTCACGGACTCCATGCCGTTACCCAGATCGGTGACGCCGCACTCGACAGCGTTGCCGTCGGCATCGGAAGCGGTAAGGGCGTTGCCGTCCTTATCGGTCATGGCGATGGTACCGGCCTCAGCGGTCTCGGTATCGATGCCCTCCATACCGGTGAAGTTCTCGGCCTCCTTCTCGGAGACGATCACGGTAGTAGCGGAGAGACCACGGGTGGTGCCGTTGGGGATCTGGAGGTTGATCTGGGTGCCACCCATGGTGACGACCAGGCAACCGACGACGAAGACGCCCATGATGGAAGCGGCACGCGTGAAGGCCTGCATGTTGGCGGTCAGAGCGTCAATAGCGCTGGTGCCAAGCTTGTAGGACCAGTTCATGAGCCAGAAGCGCAGAGCGAACTGGACGACGTTGAAGATCACCAGGAAGATGATCGGTGCAGCGGCGTTGCCGTTGATGGCCATGTTGGAGGTGATGCCGGCCGTGATAGGCACGAGCGTCAGCCAGAACAGGGCGTCACCGATACCACCGAGCGGGCCCATTGCGGCGACGCGGACGGCGCGGATCGTGGGGATGTCAACCTTGTTCTGCTCGAGCGAAAGCACGATGCCCATAACAAAGGTGACAAGGAACGGGTGGGTGTTGAAGAACTCCAGGTTGTGGCTCATGGAAGCCGCGAGGTCGTTCTTGTTGGTGTGGATCTTCTCCAGACCGGGGATGATGGAGTAGAGCCAGCCAGCGGCCTGCATGCGCTCGTAGTTGAACGATGCCTGCAGGAAGCAGGAGCGCCAAGCCATCTTGTTGAGGGTCTTCTGGTCGAGCTGCGGAGCAGGAGTGAGATCCTCGTAGTGCTCCGGGATCACATACTCATTAGATGCCATCTTCGAAGTCACCTCCGTCAGAAACAGCTGCACCCTTCAGCTCGGTCTGCTGCTGGAAGTCCCAGAAAGCGATGCCGAAGCCGATGAGAGCGAGGATGAGCAGAGCAGGGGTTGCCAGCGAATCGTTGGCAACGGTGATGAGCGCGAGGCCAAAGCCCATGAGGAAGAAGCCCCACATATCGCGGTTCATCATAACCTTGAGCAGGACGGCGAAGCCGACGAAGCGCATCATGCCGCCTGCAGCGGACAGACCGGTCTGCAGCCAAGTCGGGATGGCGGAAGCGATGGTCTGACCAATGGTAGCGCCAGCGATGAAGAACAGGGTGACGACGACAGCGAAGATCAGGCCGAGCAGAGCCATGGCGAAGTAGTTCAGGCGCTCGATGCCCTTGGTGTCCGCGTTATGAGCCATGTTATCGGCCGTGGACATAAGCGGGGACATAAGCGTGAAGACCAGGGTAACGCCGAGCTGACCAAGCAGGGCGAACGGAATGGCAAGGCCGACTGCCGCGTTGGGCTCGAGACCCGTAGCGATAGCGAGAATGGCTGCCATGATGCCGCCGATGACGGCGTTAGGCGGCTGAGCGCCTCCGATCGGCATGTTGCCGATCGTCATGAGCTGATAGGTACCACCCACGAGAAGACCGGTGTTGAGGTCGCCAAGGATAAGACCGATGACGGCGCCGGTGACAATGGGCTGATAGAGAGACTCGAGGAAGTCAAACTGGTCGATTGCCGCGATGAACGTGACGACGAAGACCAGAGCGATCTGGATGATCGAGTATTCCATCTTGCTCCTCCTTTCAAAATGAATGTACGCACTTTGGATATCACGTACAGAACGTCAGGGTTTCACTCCTGACAACGTGGATCACGAGGATTACGAGAAGAGCTTGCTCGTGTCCTCAACAGGCGTGCTCGGAACGCGCCTGATCTCCAACTCCACCCCCAATTCCTGCAGCTCTTTAAACGCAGCGACATCCTCGTCGTTAACTGCGACGGAGGTGGCGACTTGGCGCTTTCCTTCCGACATGTGCATGTTGCCGATGTTTACCTTCTTTATAGGCACACCGCCCTTGACGAGCGTAAGCACGTCTTCCGGTGTTTCGGCCACGATGAAGATCTTCTGGCGCGGGCTCGCCTTGCCAATGACGTCGATGGTCTTCTGCAGGGAGAAGAAACGCGTAGCGACGCCGGCGGGAGCGGCCATCTTCATGAGGTTCTGGCGCATGGTGTTGGACGCCACGTCGTCGTTGGCGACGAGGATGAGGTTGGAGCCCAGAGTGGAGTTCCACTGGGTGGCAACCTGACCATGAACCAGTCGGTTATCGATGCGGGTAAGAAGAATGTTGGGTTCTGCCATGTTGATCAGCTTCCTTTCGTTATTTGCTGACGACAGTTACTTAATCTCCTGAATCGCGTAACGCGAAACATCTACGACGGCTCCGGATCGGACTTTGATCTGGACCTTCTCGCCTTCGATGCCTTTGACGGTTCCGTAGATACCGCCGGCGAAAAGAACCTCCTGACCCGGCTTGAGCTCGGTGTGCAGCTCCTTGAAGTACTTCTGCTTCTTCTTCATGTTGATTTGCGACCAGATGGTGTAAATCAAGCCCATGATGACAAGCAGGCCTAAAAGGGCGACCGAGGAGCTCAGGACGTTGGCTCCGAAATCGGCCATTAGATGCCGTCCTCGTCGCCGAAGATATCCTCTTCGTCGGAGCCGGCAACGGATGCGACCGTCTGGGCGGTGATGCCCGTCTGGCCAACGGTCACGGCCTGCTCGCCAAGCTCGGCGAGCGTGGCGTTGCCGCGGAGGAACAGAAGCTCAATAACCATGGGAAGGTTGGTGCCGGTCAGAACCTCGACGTTGTCGACATCCTGGGCAATCATCATCGCCTGGTTGAACGGGGTGCCACCAAGCAGGTCGGTAAAGACGAGCACGCCATCGCACTCCTCGCGCATGGCGGTAATAGCGGCGCGGAGATCCTCACCGTAGGAAGCAGCCTGGTCGCCCTCAAAAGGAACGACGGTAAAAGCGGGCTGGTCGCCAGCAACCATAGCGATAGCGCTTGCGAGGCCGGGTGCGAACTGTCCATGACCGGTAAGAATAAAGCCAACCATTCAAATTTCCCTTCCGAAGGTGTGTACGATCTGAGTCCGATGATTTTCGGAAGCCAGCGGGCGCTCGCCCTTAAAGCTTCTTAGAAAGCGTACTTTGAAGACCAGTGGTTTCTAAACTGGTAGTAACCACGTGACGTGTTGTTGTCACTATATCACCCCAGAAGAGGTCGCTTTCGTTGATTCATACGGTAAAACGTTTTTGCACCGCTCACGGTGATATTTCGACCGTTTACCGGTCGTTAACACTTCTACCTGCGGTTTTGAAACCGTTTCGAAATGCTTTGGAAAAAGATCGGGACTTTTCCTGTGTCTAAACAACGCAGGGCAGCTAAAAATAGCGTGTAGAAAAATTGCAGGTCATTGTGAAGATATGTGAATTGGTCTTTTTGACTTAATACCAGTTAGAACCCAGTTTTGAGATTATCGGTGAACGGTAGTTTTCGACCGTTCACCGGTTACTTGTAATCGTTTGCAGCTATTTTCCCATATGAATCGGGGAAACACGATGGAGCGCTTACGCGATCGCACAATCTACCTTCCCAATCTCAGCAGATGGCTCTACAACGCAAAACCCCCTAGAACGATGTCCGTTCTAGGGGGTTTCATCGATATTTCAGCTTCGCACTCGAAAGCTCAGGCAAACCTTACGCAAACAGGCCGTAGATGCTGATGTTGGCCTTGGCGTAGAGGCCGTTTGCATACTCGGTCCACTTGGAGCTAGCGCTCGAAGCCTGCGAAGAGTACTGCTGGTAGGCGGTGTAATAGGCGGTCATGGCCTGCTTGTAGGTAGCGCTATCAGCCGTAAAGGCATCGTCAGCGAAGGCCTTAGCGTAGGTGCTATCGGCGTCCTTCCAGGTGCCCTTTTCGCTATCCCACTCGTCGCCGGCAAGTTTGATGATGTAATCGGCGTAGTCCTTGCTCGCGGTCTCCTCGTTGCCGTCAGCAGGCTCGGTCGGGGCGGTCGGCATGCTTGCGGAGCTATCGCCCACCTTCTTCTTGTAGAGCTTCTGCAGCGTCGCGGACTGACGGACGATCTGCTTGGCCTGGTCCTTGGACACGCCATACTGCGTGGCCATGGTCTTGTAGTCCGAAGTGCCGATGGAATCCTCGGCGTACTTCTTCATCTCCTTAGAAGAGACGGTGATGCCCTCGTCCTCGGCAGCGTCGAGCAGGATCTTGTTGCGCACGTAGGACAGGATGACGTCGGCAGAGGGAGCGGTGTAGTTGCCATCGCCATCCTTGACGGTGTCGAGGCTGTACTGGCTCTCAATGGCCTCGCGCGCGGTGATGTCGCTCTTCTTGCCGTTGTAGCTATAGCTTGCCACGGTCGAATCGAGCTGGTCCTCGGTCAGGGTCGCCGAGCCGACGCCCTTGCCGCCAAAACCGCCATTGCCGATAAAGAAGCCGACCACGGCAGCGATCACGACGGCGACCACAAAGGCGGCAATCATCGTCTTCTTGTGCTTGCAAGCGTGGTCGTCCAAGTCGGAGTCGTTGTCCTCATCCTGCTCCTCGGGCATCAGATTCTCGTCAGCGGCGTCCGCGGCGATCTTTGCCTCCAGGCGAGCGTCCTCCTCCTCGGCGGTCGTGCCGGCGGCAATATGCTCGGCAGACGTGCCGGCGACCAGGTCGATCTTCTCGTCCTCGTCACCGTCGGGGCCTTCGCCGCGCTCGATGATCTGGATGCCGTCGATCTCGTCCTTCTCGTCCTTCTTTTGAATCAGACCCATATCGGTTACTCCTTGTTAGGAAACATAGTCCTCAATAGAATACGCCCGACAGAGCGCCGGGCGTATTGATTCTTAGGTTATACGCAAACACTTAAGTACTATTTAGGCGTTTGCAGTCTGCATGCCTTAGGCCAGGTGCGCGATAACGGCATCGGCAAAGGCCTGCGTGCCCACAGCGCCCTCAACGGAGCCGGTCTGGGCACGACGAACGTCGCCGGTAACCTGCTCACCCTCGTCGAGCGTGGCAGAAACGGCGGCGCGAATGCGATTGGCCGCGTCGTTCTCGCCCAGGTGATCGAGCATCATAGCCGCGGACAGAATCTCGGCCGTGGGGTTAGCGATATCCTGGCCAGCGATATCGGGCGCGGAGCCGTGCGTCGCCTCGAAGATGGCGCAGTCGGCACCGATGTTGGAACCCGGAGCCATACCCAGTCCACCTACCAGACCGGCGCACAGGTCGCTCACAATGTCACCGTACAGGTTGGGCAGCACCAGGACATCGAAGTCGTTGGGGTTCTGGACCAGGCCCATGCAGGTGGCGTCGACAATCTTGTCGTTGAACTCGATATCGGGATAGTTGGCGGCCACCTCGCGCGCAACGCACAGGAACAGGCCATCGGTCGCCTTCATGATGTTGGCCTTATGCACGGCCGTCACCTTTTTGCGGCCGCAGCGGCGGGCGTACTCAAAAGCGTACTCCACAATGCGACGGCTCTTGGCGATGGAAATCGGCTTGATTGAGATGGCGGAATCCGCGGCGAAGGTCTTCTGGCCCGAGCGCTCGACGAGCTGCGAGAGCTCCTCGACCTCGGCAGCGCCCTCATCGAACTCGATGCCGGCATAGAGGTCCTCGGTGTTCTCGCGCACGATAACCAGGTCGACGTCGCGGAAGCGCGAGCCGTCGCCCGGCTGCGACAGGCAGGGGCGCACGCAGGCGTACAGGTCAAAATGCTTGCGCAGGGCGACGTTAACGCTGCGGAAACCCGTGCCGACCGGCGTGGTGATGGGGCCCTTGATAGCAACCTTGGTCTCGGCGACCGCATCGAGCACATGTTGGGGCAGCGGCGTGCCAAACTCGTCCATGACGCCGGCACCGGCCTCCTGGACGTTCCAGTTGATCTGGACACCAGTGGCCTCGACCACGCGGCGCATAGCCTGCGTAATCTCGGGACCGATACCGTCACCAGGAATCAGGACTACATCGTGCGCCATAATCTGTTACTCCTCGTCTTCGGCGTCGTCAGATTTTTTTACGCTAGCACGCTTCTTCTTTTTGGAGAGATCCAGGCCAAAACGTTTAACAAGCATTTCGCAAATCTCGCTCGAACGGGCCTTGAGATAGCTACCCTTGCCGTTCTCGGCATCGAACTTAAGGCGCAGCGCGAGCTTCTCGGCGACCTCGGCGTCAATCTCGCCCCGGCCAAACTCGTACAGGCAACCGAGCATGTCGCGATACTCGAGGTCACCGTGGTAGCACTGGATGGCCTCGTCCAGGATGGGCCAAGCCTCGCGCGAACGCTCGACGCTCGTGGCGCCCCACACGCACAGCAGGCGGAAGGCGGCATAGCGCAGCGTGGACGAAATCTCATCGAACAGCGCGGTCTCGGCGCCCTCAAAGGCATCGCCCAGCTGCTCGGGGCAGGTGGTGGCGAGCGCCGCCAGGGCATCGAGAGCCTCCCAGCGGGTCTGAGCCTCGGGGCGGTCGAGCGCCTCGATCAGCGCGGGCACGCAGGGCACGACGCGCTGCGGATCGCGCTCGGCGAGCAGGTGCAGCACGCGGGCGGCAAACTGACGGATGCGGCGCGTGGGGCAGCCGAGCTCCTGGACCAGGCGGTCGACGGCGTTCTCGTTCTCCTCTGCCAGCTGGAGCTGTGCCAGCTCCTCGTCGGTGAGCTGTTCGTCTTTGTTTTCTGCCATAGTTACCTCTTTTTACTATTTCTTAGCGTGCTTGTCAGCACCCTTGCTGTCATCGGTGACCGAGATGAGCTGTCGGTCGGCCGCGCCATTGCGACGCGCACGGCGGCGCTCCTCGGCATCGCCCGCGTCGGCGGCGGCGCGGTGAGCCTTGTTAACGTTAAAGACCTCGTCGTGTTTGCGCCACGGACCGACGGACTCGCCAAAGCTCATCTTAAGGCCGGCGATAAAGCCGCCGAGCCAGCCGATCGGCGCAAACTGCACCAGCGGGAACAGCGAGAACACCCAGGTCAGCAGGATGACTGCCGCCGCTCCCGCAAAGTTGGCAATCCAGTAGTCGCGCTTGGTGATGACGCGCTTTTCGCACGCCCACTGGCCGCACAAAAAGCCAATGTAGATCGCGAAGAGAAAGAGCACCAGCGCAAGCACCACGAACGTCCAGCTCATAGGCGCTACTCCCCGTGATGGTGGCCGCAGCAGCACTCGTGGCCATCATCATGGCCGTGGCCGCCGCAGCACTCGTGGTCCTCGCCATGGTGGTGGCCGCAACCGCACTCATGGTCGTCGCCGTGCTCGCCGCAACCGCAGCCGTCCTCGTGAGCACCGTGCTCTTCGGGACGATACTGCGACCAGTCCAGACCGGCGGCGATGGCGTCGGCCTCCTCCTTATAGAGGACCGTGATGGCCTGGGTGCCCAGCTTGGCACCACCGATGGCATCGAGCATGTCGTAGAGCGTAAAGGCCACGTCGGCGCCGGGCAGCGCAAGCTCGCGATCGTCGGCATAGGCGAGCGCCAAGCGCAGGTCCTTGATGAAGTGCTCGACCATAAAGCCGGGCTTGTAGTCGCCGTCGAGCGCCTTAGGCGCCAGGCTCTCCATGGCGCCGGACTTACCGGTGCCGCCCAAGATCATCTGGCGGGTTTTCTCCAAATCGAGGCCGCTCAGCTCGGCAAATGCCATGGCGTCTGCCATGCCGACCATGCAGGCGCCCAGCGACACCTGGTTGGCGAGCTTGGCAGCCTGGCCCTTGCCGGCGCCGTCGAAGCAGCAGATGTTGGCCGCAAAGGTGGCAAGGATGTCGCGGACCGGCGCGATGTCGTTCTCGGTAGCGCCCACGATAGCCGTGAGCGTACCGGCGATAGCGCCCGACTCGCCGCCGGTGACGGGGCAGTCAAACGCCATGCGACCAGAAACCTGGGCGGCCTCGGCAATGTCACGGGCAAGCTCGGGCGAGCTCGTGGTGAGGTCGATCAAGACCGCACCCGGCTTGGTGCACGCGAGCAGGCCGTCGCCCGCCAGGTAGAGTTCCTCGACCTCGGAGGGATAGCCCACCATGGTAAAGACGACATCGGCGTTCGCCGCGGCATCGGCCGGCGTATCTGCCCAGACGGCGCCGCGCTCGATAAGCGCCGCCGCCTTGGACTTGGTGCGGTTGTTGACCGTGACGGGATAGCCGGCGTCCAGAATGTGGCCGGCGATGGGGGCACCCATAATTCCGGTGCCGATAAATGCGACGGAGAGCTTGTTTGCCATGAAACCTTTCCTTTTGGGTTGGGTGTTGTTACCAGGTTGAATACTCGGTGCCAGCGTTTGGGCTGTGAGTCGAGGGCGATTACGGACGCAGCGCTTGCCTACTGACCGCGCACGCGGCGGGCGATACGGTCGGAAAGCGACGCCTTGTCGGCGCGGTTCTTACCCCAAAACGCGCAGCCCACCATGCCGGGGCCCACGTGCGAGCCGATGGTGGGACCCACGGAGCCGCGAATGATCGTGACGTCGGCGCAACCCTCCTCCTTGCGGATGGCGGCTTCGAGCCAGTCACCATCCTTTTCGGCATCGGCCGTCATGATGGCGATGGGCATGGTGCGATCGGGCACGTAGTTCTCGCGGAACGACTTGAGGATGGACTTGAGCGCCTTCTTGCGGCCGCGGTTGACGCCGATCAGCGACAGCGAGCCGGCCAGGTCGTAGGAGAGCTCGGGCTTGACGTCGAGCTTTGCCGTGAGCTGCGCCGCCGCGGGAGGAATGCGGCCGCCGGCAGCCAGTGCGTCGAAGCTCTCGAGCGTAAAGTGGCCGTGCACGTAGGTTTTTGCCTCGTTTGCCCAATCGACCAGCTGCTTGGCGGTCAGTCCCGCCGAACGCTGGCGCACGGCCTCGAGCGCCAAGAGCGCACCGGTCGCGCAGGGCAGAGCGTTGTCGACCACGTAGAGCTCAAAGTTGGGATACTCGGCGCGCACGACATCTGCCGCCTGGCACGCGGAGTTGTAGCTCGACGACAGCGCCGAGGTAAAGCACAGGTAGACCGTGGGCGTGCCCTCTTTGGCGCACTCGGTAAAAAACTCGATATAGCGACCGAGCGACACAGCCGAGGTGGACACGCGGGCACCGGCGCGCATGCGGTCGTAGAACTCCTTAGGGCTCATGCTCGACCAGATGTCGTCTGTGCGCTCCTCGCCATCGATAATGAAAGGGAAACCCAGGATATCGACATCGAGGTTCGCGGCGACCTCGGGGCTAAAGTCGCAGCAGGTATCGACGACGATGCGGCAACGGTTCGAATGACCGGCGGATGCGGCCTTGTCCATCAAAGCGACTCCTTACGTAAAAAGGCGGCCACCCGCATGGGATGGCCGCCAACCGTTAACTCATGCAAGTTAACGTATTTTACTCGTCAAGTGTTTCGATGCGGGGCTTGATGATGCCATATCCACCATTCTTACGGTGATACACCACATTGATGAGACCGGTCGTCGCGTTCTCGAACACGTAGAAGTCGTGGCCCAGCAAATCGGTCTGCACCAGCGCCTGCTCCTCGGTCATCGGGGTGACATCGATGACCTTCTCGCGGACGAGCAGGTCGTCGTCCTCCTCGGGCAGCAGCAGGTCGGCCAGATCCTCAACGCGCTCGACCGGCGCGACATCCGCGGCACTGGCACCACCCTGGCGGTTGTCCACGACCTTGGTCTTGAACTTGCGCAGCTGGCGGGTGACCTTATCGGCGGAGAGGTCGATGGCAGCATACATATCTGCGCCGTGCTCGGCAACGCGAATCACCGAACCGCGGGCACGAGCCGTGACCTCGACGATTGCCGGGTTGGGGTTCGAGGGGTTCTTCTCATAACGAAGCACGACGTCGACTGTCATGGGCTCGATGTCGAAAACCTTGAGCGCCTCGCCGATTTTCTCATCCACATGCGCACGCAGAGCATCGGTTACCGTCGTCTTGCGTCCAGAAACCTTGATATCCATACGTGGCTCCAATCTGCCTCGGGGACTTACTGTACTGGCTATGTACCCATTGCCGTGCATTTAATCACGCGAATTCCCAAAGACCCGAATAACGACTGCTTGATACCGCATACCGAAGTCTCGCACTTTTCCGTGACAAAGTGCGCTATAGGAAGGCGTCGACGGAGTTAATTTTTCTCCTGGAAATTAGCTTTTACCTGCTAGTTTTAGCAAAATAGAAAAGCCGGGCTCCCCTATTTGGGAGACCCGGCCATGCGTGTTGAAACCGTGAAGAAGCGCCTCGTTCGATGTGTGGTAGACGCCACCCCTACCAATAACTAGCTATTGAGCTTGTTAATGTCGTCGTCGGTGATAGCGCCCTCCTGGCTGGACGATTTATCCTCGGAGGTTGCACCCTCGCTGTTCGAATCGGAGGATGCGGACTCGCTGGATCCGGTGTCGGTCGGCTGCACGTCGGCGCCCGAGACCGTCTTGGTGGTGAGGTCATAGGGTATCGTGCCGTACCAGACGGAGTGGACCGCCTCGAGCGTGCCGTCGACCGTGATGCCGTCGAGAGCATCGCTCACGGCACGACATAGCTCGTCGTTGGCCGCGAGGCCCGCGACGCCGAGCGTCGAGGGCGTCTCGAGCGCGCCGACGTAAGAGATCTGGCTCATCAGGCGCGCGAGGTAACCACCGGCCGTGGAATCACAGATCACGTAATCGACCTCGCCCGACTCGAGTGCTTCGAAGCACTCGTTGATGTTGGAGAAGGTCTTTTGGTTGGCCGTGATGCTCTGCTTGGCAAGCGCTTCCTGCGAGGCCGAGGAAGTCTGAACGCCCAAGGTAGCAGTGTTGAGTGTGTCGGTTGAGACACTCGGGGACTCTCCGTCGCTGGTCTTGCCGAACACGGCGGCAGCATCGTACAGACAGGTGCCAAGCGAGCTGATGTCGCCGCCCGTAGACTTGATGTCGCCAATAAAGATGTCGGCCTTTTTATCGCTGAGCGCGGAATCGGCCGAGGACGCATCGACAAAAGCAACCTTGAGACCCATGCGGCACGCGAGGGCACGAGCGGCATCGACCGCATAGCCCGTGAGGTTTCCGTCGGCATCCTGCATGGCTTGCGGGGCATCGGAAGTATCGAGGGCGACCGTCAGGGTTCCCGGCGTGACCAGGGCATTGTCCGATACCGTGGGGGTAACGGTCTCGCGCTCGATCTGGTCGATCGTGGGCGTCGTGAACGTGGACAGTGGATTGAACGCGCATCCGCTCAGGCCCAAAACGGCAATGACCGCCGCGGCCCCAGCACCTAACCGAGCCGCATGCATCAAGCTGCCCCTCACCATGTCCACTACCCTGCCTTCTGTGTCGTATACGATCCGTGCCCCGCACGGAATATCGGGTTGTTCCCACCAGCTGACCTGGTATTTGACCCCACACTTGCGCACCGGGGCGTTTGCTCGGGAGGCCGCAGCCACCTTCACGACTGGCCCGCTCGCCCGCGAGGCGGTATTGCCCCAAAGAAAGTAGAACGGACGGTGCGGCTTACATCTAGGACGCGCCATGATCGCGCCGCGCGCACGCGGTCGCTTACGTGGATCCCTTTGACCGCGTCTGTCTTGGACTAGGATGGGCATTTCGTCCGTCCGCAACCACAGCCTGGCAGGAACGTAGCGCATTATAGCTAAGTTCAAGCTATAGTTTAAGGTTAGGGACGTTATTCGCATCGCGAGCACAGATTTCGCAGGTCGGGGCGGACCATTCGTGCCCCCATGAAGCCCGGAGCTCCCCCACGGGGAGCCCCGGGGCACCCGTCTCAGGGTGCCATGTGCAAAAAACGGCAAATATGAGTACTGCTACCAATTTAGTAGCAGCGTATTTCCGCCCCACGAGCCCTTTTTGAGTTCCGCACAGCCCGCTTGGCGCCAAGATATTCCACATTCGTTTATTATCTCGGTCGCGCGCGCAGACGTGGTGTAAGAGTGTCCTGAGGTCCGTCGCTGCAAGTCCCGATGTTACTCCTTCTTGAGAC
>NZ_JADNJQ010000015.1 GCF_015555045.1 Collinsella aerofaciens
TCGGGGTCGCCTACCTGCCCGGGCTCGCCGCCAGCCGCGCCGCGGGCCTGTTCGCCGGCGAGGCCAAGACCGACGAGCGCGACGCCGCGGTGATCGCGCGGACCGCCCTGGGCGTGCCGGACTCCCTGTCGGGGGTCCCGGGCCGCGGCGAGGCCCTCGAGGCCGCCCGCGCCCTCTCGTCGCAGCGCGACCACGTCGTCGCCTGCGCGACCAGGGACAAGAACCGCCTGCGCGCGGTGCTGCTCGAGTCCTGCCCGGCCCTCGAGGCCGCGGTCGACCTGTCGGACCGGCGGTGGCTGGAGCTGCTCACCGTGCCCGGCATCGGCCCGAGGACCGCGGCGCAGCTCGCGGTGTCGGTCGACATCGGGAGGTTCCCGGACCACGACCACCTGGCCTCGTACTGCGGCATAGCCCCGAGGGTGAGGAGCTCCGGCACGTCGGTGAGGTCGGTCAGGGCGTCCAGGCGCGGCGACGCGAGGCTCAAGTCCCTGCTGATCTTCTCGTGCAACAGCCTGGTGAGGTCCTCGGGGCGCTACGGCGAGTACTACCGGGCCTGCAGGGCACGGGGCATGGGGCACGGGCGGGCGCTCAAGGCCGTCGCGAGGAAGCGGCTCAGGGCGATATACGCCGTGATGCGCGACCGGGTGCCCTACCGGGAGTAGCCCCGACGGTTGACAAAACTATAGGAACACCTAACGACTACTCATTTAAGTCTGTCCCCAATGACTGCCCAATGGCTGGGAAGGCGCATCCCACACCGACGCATTGCCTTCGGGCCCTCTCCCCAGGCTCTCCATAGCTCAGCTGGACTCCCCGCAACCTGTTCCGAGTTGGCGGAACGAGCGCGACGTGGAGTGTCATTCTTTACCGCGTTAGACTAGACGCAGGGAAAGGAGGAGGACATGGATGCTCGCGTCAAGCAGCTTGTAAATATGATCGAGGACGCTCAGCCTGTCGCTGTCGCGGTACTTGCCAAGCGTCTCGAGGTAAGCGAGCGCGCCGTGAGAAACTATATCCATCGCGCAAACGACAACCTTGCAGGGGTTGCACGCATCGTTGGCAGCAAGGGGCAGTATCGTATCGATGTTGCACGTGCAGATGAGCTTGCTCGCTTGCTAGACGGTGCGGCTCTGGCCCATCCGGGCATTCCTGATACGCGCGACGGCCGTGTGTCCTTCCTTCTTAACGACCTCCTCATGCGGTCCCAGTGGGTGACGATTGAGGAGTATGCGGATTTACTCTACGTTTCGGCGCGAACTCTGTCCAATGACATGCGTCTGGTAGAGCAGAAACTCGCCCAATTTGACTTAACGCTCGAAAAGCGCCCACGCTACGGAATCCGCGTTGCGGGCGGGGAGTCGCAGCGGCGCCTGTGCCTGGCCTCGCTGGTGAGGCCCGTGTTGCCCGACACCGACGATGCAAAGCTCGCCGAGCGCCTGCGGGCCATCGCCGCATGTGTGGACGATGCTCTGACGGCCTCGCCCGTCACGGTGAGCTCGCTGGCATCCCGCAATCTCATCATGCATCTTTACATTGCTCTTGGCCGCATCGAGCAGGGCTGCTATGTCCCAGCTGCAGAATCGGACGTTCAAAAACTGGAGGGAACGCGCGAATACGCCGCGGCTTTCCAGATTGCCGCAAACATCAAGGATGCCCTGGGCGTGAGCATGCCCCGAGAAGAGGTTGCCTTTATCGCAATCCATTTGCTCGGCAGGGGCACGGGCGTGCCCGAGAAGGGCTCTGCCGTTATCTCGGACGAGATGTGGGAGATTGCTTCCGAGATGGTACGTGCGGTCAACGATGAGTTTAGGTTTGACTTTAGCGGCGATCTTGAACTTCGCATGAACCTTGCTCGGCATATCGGCCCTCTGGGCTATCGCCTTGAATATCACATGCATATGGATAACCCCATGCTGTCCGATATCAAGACGAGGTTTCCGTTGGCCTATTCGATGGCAGCTGGCACCTCGCAGGTACTCGAGCGTCATTTTGGCAGCCAGCCCTCTGATGAAGAGCTCGGCTACATCGCCATGGCATTTGCCCTGGCCCTCGAGCAGCAAGCCGACCAGCCGCGTCGCAAACGCATCCTGATCGTGTGCGCCTCGGGAGCGGGAAGCGCCCGTATGCTCGAGCACCAGTACCGCAAGCAGTTTGGCATGTATATCGATTCGATTGAGACATGCGATGTCGCCCGCGTGGGAACGTTCGATTTTTCGCATATCGACTACGTGTTCACAACGGTGCCGCTCAACGTCAAGTTGCCCGTGCCCGTCCGCGAGGCCGATTTCTTCTTGGAGACGAGCGATGTCAACGCTATCCGCAAGGTGCTGAGCGACGACACTGCGCAATCGGACTCCGTGAGCTCTTTCTTTAGCCGTGCCCTGTTCTTCAACCGCGTTGAGGCGTCGTCGAAGCAGGCCGTTCTCCGATATCTCTCCGAGCGCGCCGTCGAGAGCGGCCGTGTCGATGCCCAGTTTGCCCAAGAGGTCGCCGAGCGCGAGAGCGCGAGCGCCACCTCGTTTGGCAATGGGGTAGCCATGCCCCATGGGATGCATCCCTTGAGCGCCGAGGCCTTTGTTACCGTGGGCCTGCTCGAACATCCCATTCTTTGGGACGAATACGGCCATGAGGTCGATATCGTCTTTATGGTGTCGTTTGCCCGGTCGGGCGGCGATGAGGCGCGGATCTTGAGCTCACTGCTCGCCGAGATCTTTATGGACCGCCAGGGGGTCGAGCGCCTACGCGAGCGCCGGTCCTGGCATGAGCTGATGGCGCTTGTGCAAGCGCATACGGCTTAAGACTTCTTTTGTCGATGACCCTGTCAGTCTACCTGCAATAAACCTCGAGGATTGCGGGCGGGAGATAGGCGTTTCGAATATTCAAGTACAAACCAAACATCACGGGAGAGGAGACCGTTATGGACGATCAGGGAACCGAGATGGTTTCGTTTCAGCTGGTCGCTGCAGCGGGAGAGGCACGCAGCCTTGCCTTCGAAGCCCTTGAAAAGGCAAAGGCGGGGGATTTTGACGCCGCCGCCAAACTCATGAAGCAGTCAAAGGATGCGGGAATCAAGGCTCACCACATCCAAACGCAGCTGCTTTCGACTGAGGCAGCGGGCGAGCATCTGTCGGTGGATGTGTTGCTGGTCCATGCTCAGGACCACCTCATGTGCTCCATGCTTGCTCAGGAGCTCGTGCAGGAGCTGATCTGCCTGTATGAGCGCACTGCAACCAAGAACGCCTAGCGGCGTGCGGTGACTATCCAACCAATCAATGCGAAGGGAATCCCTTATGAAGATCCTTCTTGTTTGCGCAGCTGGTCTGTCTACAAGCATTCTGATGAAGAAACTCGAGAAATATGCGGAGCAAAACGGCATCGAGCTCGATATCGATGCGGTGGGTATCGGCGAGTATCAGGAGACGTGCGCCAATTATGACGTGCTGCTCTTGGGGCCGCAGGTGTCCTACCAGCTCAACACCGTCAAGCAGGGGAGCGGTAAGCCGACCGCGGTCATCCCCGCACAGGACTACGGCATGGGCAACGCCGCCAACGTGCTGGCACTCGCCCAGTCGCTGTTGGGTTAGGAGGCAACCATGGAGAAGTTCATGACCCTGCTTCAGGAAAAACTGACCCCTATCGCCAATTTCTGCGGCACCGAGCGCCACTTTGCCTCCATGCAAAAGGGCTTTATGAGCGCGATCAGCTTCATCTTGGTATCTGCCGTCTTTATGATCCTCGCCAACCCGCCGGTCACGGCCGACCTGGTGGCGCAGGGCGGGTTCTGGTCCGTCTTTGGCCCTTGGCTCGATTTTGCCACGGCCAATAAGCTCACGCTGCTCATTCCCTTCAACATGACGATGGGCATACTGTCGGTGATCGTGACGTTCGCAATCGCCTATAACCTGGCGGGCACCTACAAGATGCCCAAGCTTAACGCCGGCATGACCTCGCTGGTGATGTTCCTGATCGCCGCGGCGCCGTCGTCCTACTACCAGCTTGCTGACGAGTCCGTGCTCCAGGCGGTCCCCTGCACCTATCTGGGTGCGCAGGGCCTGTTTACCGCCATCATCGTTGCCTTGGTCTCCGTCGAGGTCACGCGCTTCTGCCAGACCAAGGGCATCACCATCAAGATGCCCGATGGCGTGCCGCCGTTTTTGTCCGAAACCTTTGGCGCCATCGTACCTATGCTCGCCAACATCCTCATCTTCTTTGGCGGCAACCTGCTGATCCAGATGATCGATCCCGCGCTGTCCATCCCCTCGGTTATCGAGAAGCTGCTCGCTGCCCCGCTTTCCGTCGCAGTTGACTCTGTGCCCGGCGCACTGCTTATCTGCTTCATGACGCTGCTGTTTTGGTGCTTTGGCGTCCACGGCAACATGATCGTAATGCCCATCACCGCCCCGGTCACGCTTGCCGCCTTTGCCGCCAACGCCTCGCTCTATGCTGCCGGGCAGCCGCTTGAGTTCCACCCGGCGCTCATGTCGTTGGCCATCAACCTCATCGGCGGCACGGGTAATACGTTCTCTTTTGTGGCGCTCTGCGCGTTTAGGGCAAAGTCGCAGCAGCTCAAGGCATTTGGCAGGGCATCGATCGTGCCGAGCTTCTTCCGTATCTCCGAGCCCGCGATCTTCGGCGCGCCCATCATCTTCAACCCGATCCTCATGATTCCGTTTGTGCTAGGCGGCATGATCTCGGCCCTGCTGTATTGGGGTGCGGTCTCACTGGGTCTTGTCTCTAACTTCTACATCTTGGTGAGCGGCACGTTCCCCATCTTCGTTCAGGGCTTTGTCCAGTGCCTCGACCCGCGCATCTGGGTGTTTACGATCGTTTTGATCGTGGTCATGGCTGTGGTCTGGTACCCGTTCTTTAAGGTGTACGATAACCAGCTCCTGGCTCAGGAGCAGGAGAACGCCGCGGCAGCTTCTGCCGAGGATGCTGAGTAGCATGAGTTACTTTGACAGAACGTCTGCCGCCGGTATGCCCGAGGGCTTTTTGTGGGGTGGTGCCCTCGCCGCCAACCAGGCCGAAGGGGGCTGGAACGAGGGCGGCCGCGGCATGTCGCACTCCGACCTGATCCCACAGGGTTCCGACCGCTGGGATGTAATGTTTGGCAGGCAAAAGCCCGTGGACGATCCGGACAGGCTGTATCCATGCCGCTGGGGCAACGACTTCTTCCATCATTGGCACGAGGATGTCGAGCTCTTTGCCGAGATGGGCTTTAAGTGCCTGCGTCTTTCAATTTGCTGGAGCCGTATTTTTCCCACAGGGATGGAGACCGAGCCCAACGGCGAGGGCTTGGAGTTTTACCGTCAGGTATTCGAGGCGCTGCGCGAGCATGGAATCGAGCCGCTTGTGACGCTGTCGCACTACGACTATCCGTTGGCTCTGGTCGAGCGCTATGGTGGCTGGCAAAGCCGAGAGATGATCGAGCGGTATGCGCACTACGTCGAGACCGTCGGACGCGCGTACCAGGGCCTCGTGCGTTATTGGCTTACGTTCAACGAGATCAACAGCGTGGCGCTGTCCTATCTCAACGCGGGTGTCACGCTCGAGGATGAGCGTGACCGTGCAGCCGTGACCGCGGCGTTCTCGCACCATATGTTTATGGCGAGCGCTCGCGCTGTCGAGATTCTGCACAAGATCGATCCCGCAAACAAGGTGGGTTGCATGGTCGCTGCCGGTGCGACCTATCCGTACCGTTGTGCGCCCGAGGACGTATGGCTTGCGTATGAGGAGGACCGCGGCCGCTACTTCTACACAGACGTGATGGCTGCGGGCGCCTATCCTGCTTGGAAGCTGCGTGCACTCGAGAAAGAGGGTGTTCACGTGCCCTTTGAGCCGGGCGATACGGAGTATCTGGCAGAGCATACGGTCGACTTCATCTCGTTCTCGTACTATTGCTCGCGCTTGGTGTGCGCCGATGATCAGGTGATCGCCGAGAAGGCGGAGGGCAACGTGTTCCCGACGTTGCGCAATCCGTACCTCAAGGATAAAGAGACTGCCTGGAAGTGGCAGATCGATGCGCTGGGTTTGCGCGTGACGCTTGCCGGCTACCACGATCGTTACCATCTTCCGCTCTTTATCGCCGAGAACGGTGTGGGCGGACTCGATGCGCTGGAAGACGGCAAAGTCCACGATGCGTATCATATTGATTACCTGCGAAGGCATATTCTTGCGCTGCGCGATGCAATTGTCGAGGACGGTGTTGACCTGATGGGATACACGCCGTGGGGCTGTATCGATTTGGTGTCGGCCTCGACGGGGCAGATGAAGAAGCGCTATGGCTTTGTTTATGTTGATGCCGATGATATGGGCAAAGGCACGTTCGATCGCTACCGAAAGGACAGCTTCTGCTGGTACCAAAAGGTCATTGCATCAAATGGCGAGGACTTGAGTTAACTCTTGCAGGTCTGTTGCCCCCGCGGTCCGCTTCGGCCGCGGGGGCTTTTGTTATTTACCTAGTCCCCGATGAGACCCTCATTCTGTGGGTAGTCATTGGACGTTCTTAAACGACTAGTCATTTAAGTCTGTCCCCAATGACTGCGGAAACCCGGCACCTGGGGACGTTCCTTTTCTGCCGGCAGCTTGGAACAGTCCTTAAAGCCCGCATCAATCAACTGCGGAAAGCGCATCCCAGAATGAGCGTCCAACATGGGACATGGTTTCCCTTGAGGGCCTCAACCGGAAAATGCATCCCGGAATGTTGCCGGAAAGTGGAACGTAGTTTCCCAAACAGGCCGTGCGCGGAAAGTGCATCTCGCTATCGAACTTCAAAGCGGGATGCATTTTCCGTGCCAGCAGTTCCGGGCAGCCAGAGACCACTCATTTAAGTCTGTCCCCAACGACTAGTAGTAGGCCCACATGGCTTCGACTTCGTTGAGGACCTCTACGACGCCCCAGCGTCGGGCGCTGCGGCTGGCCGAGTTGGGATCGAAGACTTCAATCTGGTCGGCGTCGTCAATACCGTAAAGTACAATGTAGTGGCCCACGTTGGTAAAGGTGCCCGGCCGAACGGCGGCGATGACGGGCGCTCCCGAACGCAGCGCCTGAGTCATCGAGTCGCGATCGTTATGAAGCTCCGTTCCGTTAAGTCCCAACTGCCACGCACCGCTCGTCATAAACGACCATTCGGTTGCACCGGTGGGGGCGTAATTGCCTGCCTCGGAAAGCGCGCACATATTGACGGGGGTCATATCGGTGCGTCCCGTCTTAAAGATATAGACCATGGTGAGGCACGTAGGCCCGCAGGCATTTTGGCGGATGGTACCGCCGGCGTAAGGCAGCTCCGACCATGCAGGGTCGATCTGATAGATATGGGGCATCGTGCCGGCTTGCCATTGCGAGCGCGGGGTCGAAAAGGCGAAAGAATAACCGGGCGCGACGGGGGCCTTGAGCAGCTTGTCCTCGGCGGTGGGCTCGAGACCGGCCGAGCCGTGGGACATACAGGAGCTCATAAGCACAAAGACCAGACAGATGAGGATAGAGCACAGTGCGAGGCAAAGCCGACGAGCCGGCAGGGCGGGGGCATTCACGTACGATGTCGAGCGGTAGGGCTTGCCGTCGCGTCCGCCTTGGGGATGCGAAAAGAAGCGGTTGATATGGCTGCCGGGCTGACGTGCGCCGTTGCGGCGCAGTTGCGGAACCTCGGCTTGGCGCTGTCGAGTGCGCGCGCCCAAGCGGCTATCTTGCTGTGCGCTTGTGCCCGTGCTCGGACGGCCACTCTGCCGTGTTCTGTTTGTCTGCTGCCGAGACGAAGGCCTGGGTTGCTCTTGAGGGCGTTGCGGATTGCTGCTCGTGGCACTTCTGGGCGTCGGCGTGGTGCGGCCAGCAAGGCGAACGCTTTGTCGCCGTTGATCACCGTCGTTGTATCCGTATGCCATTCGTACCGCCTTGTCTCATGTATAACCTGTCTATCCTACAAAAAAGATGTGCAACAAATGGGTCCGCGCGTCAAAAGCTCGGTAAACGGTACGAAAGGCGCAAAACACACGGCCTCAAAAACATCTCTATATGCGTCCGATGAGCGTACGCCCGTCGGACGGGCGACAACAATGAGCGGCAAACCGTGCCGTTCGTCCCAAAAACGGCGCCGCTCGTTTTGCAGCTCTGCCTTCGGTCGAGCCACAAGCGGCGCTGCTGTGCCAAGGCCGTATCTTAAAGCCATGAAATAAAAGCGCGCGGCAAAACAGACCGCGCAAGGGGTGACGCCAAAGAGGCGTCAATAAGGAAAGGAGGGGAACAATGGCGGACAAGAACGCAGAAGTTGCAGTCGAAGGTAACGGCGGCATGAAGAAAACGCTTTCGCTCTGGAACTTCTTCACCATCGGTTTCGGTGCCATCATCGGAACTGGCTGGGTTCTGCAGGTCGGCGACTGGATGGTCGTGGGCGGCGGTCCCGTTCCCGCTATGATCGCATTCCTCTTGGGTGCAATCTTTCTCGTGCCCGTCGGAGCTGTTTTCGGTGAGCTCACGGCTGCTATCCCCATCTCGGGCGGCATCGTCGAGTATGTCGATCGTAGCTTTGGCCGTACGCTGAGCTATATCACCGGTTGGCTCCTGGCCCTGGGCAACGGCATCCTGTGCCCGTGGGAGGCAATCGCTATCTCGACCCTCGTGTCCGAGATGTTCGGCAGCCTGCCCGGTCTTGAGTGGCTGCGTGCCGTCAAGCTCTATACCATCCTGGGCGCCGACGTTTACCTGTTCCCGACGCTGATCGCGCTCGGCTTTGCAACCTACGTCATCTTCCTCAACTTCCGCGGTGCCAGCTCGGCCGCCAAGCTGCAGGCCTTCCTGACCAAGGCCCTGCTCTGCGGCATGCTGCTCGCCATGGGCGTCTCGCTGTTCACCGGCTCGCCGGACAACGCCATGCCCGTGTTCTCCCAGGTCACCGGTGCTGGCGGCGGCAAGCCTGCTACCGAGGGCACCAGCCTGTTCGCAGGCATCGTTTCGGTCCTGGTTCTGACCCCGTTCTTCTACGCCGGTTTCGACACCATTCCTCAGCAGGCTGAGGAAGCGGCCGAGGGCCTCAACTGGAACAAGTTCGGCAAGATCATCTCCCTGGCCCTGCTGGCCGCAGGCGGCTTCTACATGGTCTGCATCTACTCGTTCGGTACCATTCTCGACTGGCATGAGTTTGTTAAGAGCCCGGTTCCCGCGCTTGCCTGTCTCAAGGGCATCAACATGCTCCTGTACCTGGCCATGCTCGTCATCGCCACGCTTGGACCCATGGGCCCGATGAACTCCTTCTACGGCGCAACGAGCCGCATCATGCTCGCCATGGGCCGCAAGGGCCAGCTGCCCGAGAAGTTCGCCGAGGTCGATCCCAAGTCCGGCGCTCCCAAGCTCGCCTGCGTCGTTCTGGGCGTCATCACCGTCGTCGGTCCGTTCCTGGGCAAGAACATGCTCATCCCTCTGACCAACGTGTCGGCTCTCGCCTTCATCTTCTCCTGCGGCATGGTCGCCCTCGCTTGCCTGCGCATGCGCTTCACCGAGCCCGACCTGCCTCGTCCCTACGAGGTGCCCGGCGGCAAGTTTGGCATCAGCCTCGCTATCGTTGCCTGCGGCACCATCATTGGCCTGCTCGTGATCCCGTTCTCTCCCGCCTCCCTCAACATGGTGGAGTGGAGCATCGTGATCGGCTGGTTGGCTATTGGCCTGGCCCTCATGGCTTTCACCAATTCCCGCAAAAAGTAACGCCGAGCCGGGGCGGATCGGGTGCGCGGAATCCTCTCTTCCGTGCACCGAACCCGGCGCCACTTGGGTAGCTTTGTGAGGCCTTAACCCAACACGGCCTCGCCCACTATATGGATCCATAAGGAGGAACCATGTCCACTAAGTATGCAATCGTTGGCGGTAAGCTCATCGACGGTACCGGTGCCGAGCCGGTCGAGAACTCCCTCGTTCTCGTCGACGACAACGGCAAGATCGAGTACGCCGGTGCTATGCAGGACCTTCCCGAGGGCGTTGAGGTCATCGACGCCGCCGGCAAGACCGTCCTTCCCGGCCTGATCGACACCCACCTGCACTTCTCGGGCAACTTGACCGACGATGACACCGACTGGGTCATGCAGCCGCTCCTCGAGAAGCAGGCCGTCGCCGTCAAGCAGGCCTACGACTGCCTCACCCACGGCCTCACCACCGTCTGCGAGATCGGTCGCTTTGGTATCCAGATCCGTGACTGCATCGACAAGGGCGTCTTCAAGGGCCCGCGCGTTCTGGCCACCGGCCTTGGCTTCTGCCGCGTTGCCGGCCACGGCGACTCCCACCACTGCAGCCAGGAGCTCAACAAGGAATCGCACCCCTGGGGCGATCAGGTCGACGGTCCTTGGGATCTGCGCAAGGCCGTCCGTCGTCGCCTGCGCGAGAACCCCGATGCCATCAAGATCTGGGCTACCGGTGGCGGCATCTGGCGCTGGGACTCCGGCCGCGACCAGCACTACTGCTCCGAGGAGATTCAGGCCGTGGTCGAAGAGGCCAAGATGGTCGGCATCCCCGTGTGGAGCCACTGCTACAACAACCACGCCGCTGCCTACGATTCCGTTCGCTTTGGCTGCGAGCAGCTGATTCATGGCTTCGATATCGATGAGCGTACCATGGACCTCATGGCCGAGCAGGGCACCTTCTTCACCCCGACGATCGCCTTCCTGCCCACCTGGTACGCCACCTATCCGCCCGTTTACGTCCCCGAGCTGCACGACAAGTACGAGGGCACCCTGGTCGAGAAGGAGCTGCAGCGCAACTACGACTGCCTGCGCGAGGCCAAGAAGCGCGGCGTCGTCATGACGATCGGCTCCGACTCCTTCTCCTTCGTCACCCCGTACGGCACCTGCTCCATCGAGGAGATGTACGAGTTCGTCGACAAGATCGGCTTCACCCCGGTCGAGACCATCACCTGCGCCACCCTCAATGGTGCCAAGATGTGCCACATCGAGGACGAGACCGGTTCCATCGAGGCCGGCAAGTGCGCCGACCTGCTGGTCGTCAACGGTGACGTCACCGCCGACATCCACGTGCTCAACACCGACAACATGGACGTCATCATGAAGGACGGCTGGATTGTCGAGGCCGGCACCTTCGGCGAGGCAAACAAGTACAGCGCCTAAGCTACCGTTCATCGATGGCTTGATGTAAAAAACAGTATTTGATTGCATAATGCAATGGAGAGGGTCGCTTGCGGCCCTCTTTATTGCTATGGGGTGCGTCAGTAAGAAGGAGATGACAGTGGATCTCAATAGGCTGATTCTGGGCAAGAGCTACAACTCTACCAAGGTCTTTCGTACCGCTCAGCATGTGGTTCAAGCCATCTTGCTCGGTATTGTCGTTCCACTGCTTATCCTGCTGCTCATCTGGGATCTAACCGATAATCCCAATCCCGTTCCGGCCGTTGTCGTCATTGCCGGCTTGGTCATGCTGTGCTTCTTCTTCTCGTACGTCTTTGTCGTTCCCGACGACCTCACATCGAGCGCAACCGACCGCACGCTCGCCATCGCTTCAAAAATATTCGCCTACACGTCGCGCGGCCTTACGCCCGAAGCTGCCCTGGGCGCCTCTAAGATCATCCTGTCCGAAACTATCGCCTCTGCCATCTGCTTTACCGACGGCAAGCAGGTGCTGGCGAGCTGGGGCGAGGACTCGGCAAAATGCCCCGCGGGCACCCCGGTGGTGCTGCGGACCACGCTCAATGTGATCAACAGCGGTGAGCAAAGCGTGTTCTCGCGCGATGCCTCGACCGAGACGGGTGGCTACTTTCCGCGCCTGCGCGCCGGTATTGTCGCACCGCTTACCGTGCGCGGGCATTGCGTGGGCACGCTCGAGCTGTATTATCCCCGTCTGAGCAGCATCGATATGCGCCAGACGGCGCTTGCCTCGGGCTTTGCCGACCTCATTTCCACGCAGCTTGCAAGCTTTGAGCTCGAGCGCCAGGACGAGCTTACGGCCCGCGTGGAGCTGCGCGCCTTGCAATCGCAGGTCGATCCTCATTTTCTATTCAATACCATCAGCACCATCGTGTCGCTCGTACGTACCGAGCCGGACAAGGCCAGGTCGCTGCTGATTGACTTTTCCAATTACTACCGTCAGACGCTTTCTGATTCCGATACCCTCACAACGCTCGAGCACGAGGTGGAGCAGGGCACTCGCTATATCAATCTTATGCAGGCTCGTTATGGCGACGGCCGTCTGCGCGTCTCGGTCGATATCGACTTTGAGGTGCGCGATTGCATGGTGCCGCCGTTTATCTTGCAGCCGTTGCTCGAAAACTGCATCAAGCACGCGCAGCGCGAGACCGAGCCGCTTTCTATTCATGTTAGGGCTTTCGAGACCGATGACGGTTTGGAAATCATCGTCGAGGACGATGGCATCGGTATGAGCGAAGAGGTCTGCGCGCATCTGTTTGAGCAACATCGCCGAGAGGAGCCCGAGAGCATTACCGCCGACGGCTCCGTCAAGCGAGGTTGCGGCCTGGCGCTCTTCAACGTGCTTCAGCGCATCCATTTCTTTTACGGAGAAGATTCCGGCATGCGCGTGAAGTCCCAGGAGGGCGTGGGAACGCAGGTCATCGTCGAGCTGAACGGCGAGCCGCATGAGCCCGCGCCGTTGACGGCGTAGCACGCGGTTGGATTGAGAGAAAAAGAGGGGAAGCACATATGTCCGAAGGCTGGAACATCTTGGTGGTTGATGACGAGCCTCCAATTAGGGCTGAGCTACGCTATCTGTTGGAAAAGGATATGCGTGTGGGTCAGATTGCCGAGGCGGGCAATGTCACCGAAGCCGTGGAGTCGATTCTGTCGAATAAGCCCGACGTGCTGTTTTTAGACATTACCATGCCCGGTCGCTCGGGAATTGAGCTTGCCGAGACGCTGCAGAACCTAAAGACGCCGCCGGTGGTTGTGTTTGTGACGGCGTTTGCCGAGTTTGCCGCCGATGCGTATAACCTCGATGCGGTCGACTATGTCGTCAAGCCGGTCGAGGACGCACGCCTGTCAAAGGCACTCGACAAGATTGAGGCAGCCTTGGGTGCCCGTCGTGTTATCCACGCTCCGCGCCAGCCTTTGCGTCTGACGGTGGACCGCGGGGGCAAAAAGGTGTTCATTCCCGCCGCAGACGTCTGCTACTTTGAGGCGCGCGCCGATTTTTGCAATGCCATCTGCGCCGAGGGAACGTACCTGATCAATGAGTCGATCTCTTCGCTCGAGCGTCGCTTGGTCTCCGAGGGCTTTATTCGCGTTCATCGCAGCTATCTGGTCAATTTGGAAGACGTGCACAATGTTGAGATCGGTTCCACGGGTCTTATGGAGCTCAGGCTCGACCACGTGAACTCGACGGTGCCGGTGTCCCGTCGTCGTGCCGCCGAGGTCAAGTCGCACCTGGGGCTTGCGTAAGAGGCTTGCGTGCCGTCGTTTACCATCGCAGGTTTGGCATGGGCGCGCGGTGGGCATAATGGGTGGCATCGAATGAAATCGAAAGGATCATTATGCCCGCGCTTATCACCCATCATCTGTTTGGCGAGGAAAGCATCGACCGTCTTCCGCAGGGCGTCATCGCGTCCGATGAAGAGCGCATTGCCTTTATCTTGGGCAACCAAGGCCCCGACCCGTTCTTCTTTCACATTCTGACACCGCGTGTTTCCGACTGCACGCTGCTGGCACAGGTCATGCATCGGTCGCGCATGTCTCGTCAGTTTGCGTGCCTGCGCGACGGCGTGTCACATCTGCTGCCGCGCGACGCCAGCTTGGGTCGCGCCTTTGCGCTGGGCCTGCTGTCTCATTACGTGCTCGACCGCAACGCCCATCCCTTTGTCTATGAGCAGCAGTTTGGCATCGTGGAGTCCGATTCAGAGCTTGAGGATTCGAGCAGTCAGGTCCATGCCGTGATCGAGAGCGACCTGGATGTACTGATGCTGCAGCTTAAACGCGATGGCGCTACGGTCGACGATTACCCGCCGACGGGCGAGATCGTCACCACCGATCGCATCAATCGCGTGGCCGGCGTGCTGATGAGCTATGTTGCCGGACGCGTGTACGGCATTGACATTCCGGCGGGGGAGTACGGTGCTGCCGTTGCCAATATGCAGCGACTTTACCGCGCGATTGAGCCGGCCGGCTCCGCAAAGACGTGCGCGATCTCGCTGGTTGAGGGCTTGGTGCACGACTACTCGCTGCTCGACGGCCTTGCCCATCGCGTGACGACGGAGCTGCCCGAGCGCACCGGTAACCTGGGCCATCTGACATGGAAGAATCCCTTTACCGACGAGGTCTCGAACGAGAGTTTCCCCGAGGTCTTTGATCGCGCGCTGGTCGATTACGAGTGCACGGTCGCACGTTTTATCGAGACCGGTGACATGGATGCCGTGACCAGTCACGTCAACTACAGCGGTCGCGTGCTCAATGCCGATGAGGAGTTCGACCGCGAGGAATAGGGCCCGTGCGTGCCCCTTTGCCGAATCCTTACCGGCGGTTCTGGACAATTGGGGTACGATGAACTAACTGCATATCGGGCGAATACGAAGGGTCCCTGTCCATGAAATACACCAAGCTCGAGCGTAACTGGGTTATGTATGATGTGGGCAATTCGGCCCTTGTGCTGCTCAATACCTCGGTGGTGCCCATTTACTTTAACGCCATCAATACCGGCGCTTCCTCGGCCGACCTGGTGGTCGCCTGGGGCAATGCGCAGACGATCGCCTCGCTGGTCATCGCCATGCTCATGCCCATTCTGGGCGCGCTTGCCGACTACGCCGGCAACAAGATCAAGTTCTTCTTGGGCTTCTTCCTCACGGGCCTGGTGCTTTGCCTGGCGCAGGCTATCCCAATGTCCGCCATGGCATTTTTGACCGTGTACGTGCTGTGCACCATCGGCCTTAACTCTTCTATGACGTTCTACGACGCCATGCTGCCCGACATTACGACCGACGAGCGCATGGACGCCGTGTCCAGCTCGGGCTATGCCTGGGGCTATATCGGTTCCACCGTGCCGTTCGTCATCTGCCTGGCGCTCATCATGGGTGGCCCCGCTCTTGGCGTCCCCACCATGCTGGCAACGCGTCTGTCGTTTATCATCACTGGTGCCTGGTGGCTCATCTTTACCCTGCCGCTCATTCGCACCTATAAGCAAAAGTACGGTCGCGAGCACGGTCCCGAGGACACTATCGGCCACATCGTGGGCGGTGTGTTCTCCGAGGTCGGACACACCATGCGCGAGATCGCCCACAACAAGACCGTGCTGGTCTACATGATCGCGTTCTTCTTCTATATCGACGGTGTGCACACGGTCATTTCCATGGCCACCAGTTACGGATCGGCCTTGGGCATCGATTCGACGCAGCTGGTGCTGGCGCTGCTCGTTACGCAGTTCGTGGCCTTTCCGTCCGCCATCATCTACGGCAAGCTCGCCGGACGCGTGGGCACGCTCAACATGATCCTGGTGGCGGTCGCCGCCTACATGGGCATTGTGCTGTTCGCCGCGTTCTTCCTAAAGACCGCCTTTGAATTCTGGGTGCTTGCCATTATGGTCGGCCTGTTCCAGGGCGGCGTGCAGGCGCTCAGCCGTAGCTACTTTGGCCGCATTATCCCCAAGGAAAAGTCCAACGAGTACTACGGCTTCTTTGACATCTTTGGTCGTTATGCAAGCGTTATGGGCACCTTCCTGGTGTCGGTCGTCACCTCGCTGACCGGCAACCCGTCGCTGGGCGTCCTTTCCATTGGTGTGCTGCTGGTCGTTGGCTTTATGCTGCTGGTTCGCCTGTCCCGCATGACTCGGGCGGCAGAGCATGCCGCATAGGAGCGAGCGGCTATTGTGCCTGTCCACGGTACTCTTTTGGGGTTATCCGCAATAAACATTGCGACTTGCGAGCAATGATTTGCCCAAGTGGGTATGATGGAATCAGCTAGGTCGCGGGGCGTCGCCTGTGTTTGGCGGCGTCCCGTTTTTGTGTTGCAGGGAGGGTAAGGCATGAACGCCACGGTCGTGATTCCAACGTATTGGGCGGGCGATGACGCTTGCGCAAACGCCCCTGGCACCTATGACCATTCGACGCGACTCAACGCCGACAATCCCGAACTCGACCGCTGCCTGGCCTCGCTTGAGCAGGTACGTGACATCCCGCGCATCATCCTTTTGGTGGTCTGTCCCGTTTCTGCCACAGCCGATGTGTCGCTGCGCGTGCACGAGATTGTCGACGCGCATCCCACGCTCAAGGTCACCGTTGTCACCAACACCCAGGCCTCGCGCATCGCAGACCGGGTTGCTCAGATCGCGCCCAAGGGTTCGGGCGAGTGCGTGAGCCTGCGAGGCTACGGCGCCATCCGCAACATGGGGCTAGCCTGTGCCGCTGTGCTGGGGCATGACGCGGTTATCTTTTTGGATGACGATGAGACTGTCATCGACGCCGACTTTATGAAGCGCGCGACCTATGCGTTGGGGCAGCAGACGCGTCAGGGCTTGCCGATCTTGGTCAAGAGCGGCTATTTCTACGATCGCGACGGCTCGCCGCTGGCTCCCACGGACAAGGCGGGCATCTGCCACCGTTGGTGGACCAAGCGCATCGAGTTCAACCGTTGGATGAAAAAGGCGCTCTCGGGCACCCGCATCTCGCGCTCCAACTACGTGTGCGGCGGCCTGATGGCCCTGCACGCCCGCGCCTTTACGCGTGTGGCCTTTGACCCGTTTATCACCCGCGGCGAGGACTTGGATTACCTCTTTAACATGCGCATGTTTGGCTACGACGTGTGGTTCGATAACGAGTGGACCGTGCGCCATCTGCCTCCGGAGTCCGAAAAGCGCTCACCGCGCTTTATGCAGGATGTATACCGTTGGTACTACGAACGGGCCAAGTTGACATTCGCCGCGCATCAAAAGGAGCTCATTCCCGTTACGGCGGCATTACTCATGCCCTACCCGGGCCCGTGGATTTCGCGCGAGCTCGACGACCGTGTGCGCAAGACCGCTATGGTCCGCAGCGTGTTTACCCGCGAGCATGAGGGCTACCTGCGCATTTGGCGCCATGGTATCGGTGAGGCAAAGGCCTATGCGCGCCAAAACGCTGCAAGCTACCTGCGTTTCCAGAGCTTTTGGCCCAAGATCATGGACGGGCTTTGGCGCGACGTACAACTGATCAGTATCCTGGAGGGGGCCGAATGATCGACCGCCGCGCCCAGCGCGATAGTTCAATATCAATCTTTCGCATCATTGCCGTTGCCTGCGCCATTTGCGTGCTGGTGTACTTTATTTTTGCCTTGGTGACCGGTATCGAGCCGATCGCCACGGTGATTGCCTGCGCGCTACTGTGCATCTTTCTGTGCATCTTTATCTTTTTGACGCTCAATCCCGATTCGGTGCGCTCCCAGTACACCGAGGAGACGCTCTCGGTGGCCTCGGCCATGCTCGAGGACATTAAGGGCGGTCTGACGCAGGAGTCGGCGCGTTTGGTGTGCCGGCGCATTTTGCCCGAGACGCGCGCCATGACGGTGGCCATCACCGACGAGGGCAACGTGCTTGCCTGCGCGGGAGAGTTTGAGGAAAAACTACTGCCAGATTCTCCCATCCACACGCTTGCCACGCGCTACGTTATCGAACATGGCATCGTGCAGTCGTTCAACCGTATGGTGGATGTCGTGGGCTCGGACGGCTCGCACAACCAAGTCCCCGCCGGCATTATCGCCCCCATCAAGGTGGGCGATCGTACCGTCGGCACGCTCAAGTTCTACTACAAGACCCCGCGCGCCGTCGACCGTACCCAGTACGCGCTTGCCTCGGGCTTTGCCGAGATCTTGTCCACGCAGCTCGCTATCCACGAGCTCGAGGTGCAAAAGGAACTCACGGCGCGCGCCGAGGTGCGTGCGCTGCAGGCGCAGATTAACCCGCACTTCCTGTTCAACACGCTGAACACCATTGCATCGTTTACGCGCACCGATCCGCTGCGGGCCCGCGAACTGCTTCGTGAGTTCTCATCGTTCTATCGTGCCACGCTCGACAACTCGGGATCGCTTATTCCGGTCTCGCGCGAGGTTGCACAGACCAAGCGCTACCTTACCTTTGAGAAGGCCCGCTTTGGCGAGGACCGCGTGCTTGCGACGTTCGATGTGTCCGAGGACGTGGAAGATACGCTGGTGCCGGCGTTCGTGATCCAGCCGATTGTCGAGAACGCCGTGCGTCATGGTATGGGCGATGACGACGCCCTGAGGATCGACGTGACCGTTCACCAAGACGGCGAGGATGCAATCTTGATTGCCGTGGCCGATAATGGCGTGGGCATGGATGAGGGTACCGCCGCCAGACTGTTTGACGAACGCTCTGCCCGTCCCGACGCCAGCTCTCCCCAGGGTGGCGGCGCCGGTGTGGCCATGCACAATATTTCGGAGCGCATCCATCGCTTTTATGGGCCGCACTCCTATACGCGTGTCGAATCGGCGCCGGGCAAGGGCACCAAAGTGCTCCTTCATCTTGATTTGTCAGAGAGCATCTTCGACATTCAAGAGTAAAATAAAAGGCTACGGGCTCAACGTCATGCGACGGATGCCCGGCGTAGTTAGTTGACGAAAGGTTTTATCCCTATGCTGCGTGCGATGATTGTGGATGATGAGGCGCCGGCTCGCTCGGAGCTTCGCTTCCTGCTCGAGCAAACGGGCAAGATCGGCACGATCACGGAGGCGTCGAGCGTCCGCTCCGCCATCGAGATGCTTATGGAAAGTCGCGTGGATGTCGTGTTTCTCGATATCTCGATGCCCGGTGCCTCGGGCCTGCAACTTGCCGAGGCGCTGCATAAGCTCAAAAATCCGCCGGCGATCGTGTTTGTGACTGCGTATAGCGACCATGCGGTCGAGGCATTCGACGTGGATGCCGTCGATTATCTGATGAAGCCGGTCGAGGAAGCTCGCTTGGATCGCGCGATCGAGAAGGTCATGCAACGCGCCAAGCTGGTTACGGACAGCAAGGTGACCATCGAGCGTATCCCGGTGGAAAAGGGCGGCCGCAAGGTGCTCATTCCCGTGGACGACATTAGCTTTATCATGGCCAAGGACGATTACTCTTGCATCTATACCGTCGATGATCGCTTTTTGTCGACGACCTCGCTGGCGCAGTTTGAGGCTAAGCTCTGCGATTTTGGCTTCTTCCGTGTTCACCGCCGCTATATCGTCAACTTGGCGTGCGTTACGGACGTCGAGACGGTGCCCTCGGGCGCCATCCAGCTGGGCATTACGGGCGTCGACGAACGCGTGCCGGTTTCGCGCCGCCGCGTCGTGCCGCTCAAGAAGGCCCTGAGTCTCTAGCACACTGGCCCCGCAGCCCTGTAGACCCATCGTCTGCGGAGCCGTGGGGCCTTTTTTGTATGTATCTGCCGAATCGTTTTTTGCGGAAGGGATCCCATGAACAGTGCAAGCGCCAAGCGCATCGACATCATCTCGGACACCCACGGCTATCTTTCGCCTGCGCTCCTGGATGAGCTTGAGGGCGCAGACCTGATTATCCACGCCGGAGACCTCACGTCAGAGATGGACTACGAGCACCTATGTACCATCGCCCCCGTGCGGGCTGTACTGGGCAACAACGATTACTACCGCGACTACGGCCCCGATGTAGACCGTCTTGCACTCTTTACCTACGAAGGCCTCAAATTCGCCGTAGCTCACTACCGCGAAGACCTTCCGGTGGGATCCGTAGACGTAGCCATCAACGGTCACACCCACGTAACCAAAGAAGCCCAAGTGGGCCGTTGCTTAGTCCTCAACCCGGGCAGCGCCAGCTACCCCAGAGGCACCCGAGGCCCCACCATGGCCAGAATGCTAGTAAAAGACGGCAAGATCATAAGCACCAAGTTTATTGACCTAGACTAACCGCAACAAAAACGGGGGATGCACAATGCATCCCCCGTTTTTCTTTAAGCCAAAGGCCGAAATTCAACAAGATTCATCAGACCAACCCCGCCGAGGAGCACGCGGGCTAGCCGCGCGCGGCGCACGCCCGCAAAACTGGTTGAATAATGTGACGGCAGGGAGGGTCTCCGGGGCTGAGGGCGGGGGTTAAGTTTGTCGCGAGTTCCGCACGCAAAGGAAAGCACTTAATGTGCTTTCCGTCTTGCGCAGGACTGTAGGGCAGCAAACTTAACCCCCGCCCTCAGCCCCGGAGACCCTCCCGGATGGCCCCGAAAAATTTTTTCAAAAAAGTTGTTGCGCGTCGGACAGACTTCTGTGTATACTAATCCCCGCAGCGCACGCGAGCGGAAACAAACGCGAACGTCTGCCTGGGGAGTTAGCTCAGTTTGGTTAGAGCGCCGGCCTGTCACGTCGGAGGTCGCGGGTTCGAGCCCCGTACTTCCCGCCAACGCAATTAAAGCCACGTCTTCGGACGTGGCTTTTTGCGTTTGATGCACTTTGTTTCGATAGAACGATCGCCCTGGCGCATCTTCGCCCAGAATCCCCGCGTCTTCGGGAACGCAAGTAAAATCCAGTAAGTATATCTGTCTAAACAACAGCTTTGTTGCGCAACACCTGTTCAACGAGGCAGGGGGTTAGGTTATACTAAATTGCACTGTAGGCCGCATCTGATGCATTTCGCTCCAAGCGCGGCACTCAGTGGATATCCTATTTATCATTTGGATGTCCTAGCGGTCATTTAGCGTCTCGACACAAGCTCGGCCCCGGAGCTCGTTCGAGCTGTTCGTATTCCTTGAAAGGGGAAAAATGGACATATCGAGGAAGACTGATTACGCCCTTCGTATGCTGGCGATGCTTGCCGAGGATCCGGAGCGTTTGCTTTCTGTTCGCACCGCTGCCGAAGAGGTCAATGTCCCGTATTCGTTTGCCCGCTCGATTCAGCACGGTTTGGTCCAGGCCGGTATTGTGGAGAGCCTGCGCGGCGTCCACGGTGGCATGCGTCTCAAGGTCAGTCCGGACGATGTCACTATCCGCCAGGTCGTCGAGGCCGTTCAGGGTCCTATGGTTATGAACGATTGCACCGCGCCCGATGGTGACTGTGCGCGCATGGGCACGTGCTGCTATCATCCCCTGTGGGCCGGAGCCCAGGCGTTGATGCGCGACTACCTCGATTCCGTTTCGCTCGGCGACATCGTCGCTCACCGCCAGTTCCCGGCCGTCGATCCCAAGTTCGCCGACCGCGAAGCGTTTCCCGAGTACGCCACCTGCGCGTGCGCTTACCGGGAGGAATAGCGCCGCATAAGGAGCATAGCCATGATTCAGGACCCCTTTCGTTCGATGATTCGTTCGGAAGGGGTCCTGCGTTATCGCGACCTTCCGTGGCGCCGCACACGCGATCCGTACATCATTTGGCTTTCTGAGGTCATGCTGCAGCAAACGCAGGTGCCGCGTGTGGAGGCGCGCATGCCGGTGTGGCTCGATCGTTTTCCGACCGTGCAGGCGCTTGCCCAGGCCGCGCCTTCCGATGTTTTGGACGCTTGGCAGGGGATGGGCTACAACCGACGCGCTCTGGCGCTTCACGGGGCCGCTCAGCGCGTTGTAGAGGACTGGGACGGGGAGTTTCCACACGAGACGCGTGACTTGGTCGCTCTGCCTGGTATTGGCCCGGCAACGGCGCAGGGTATCCGGTCGTTTGCGTTTGATCTTCCGGGCGTGTATCTGGAGACCAATGTGCGCACGGTCTTTCTGCATCACTTCTTTCCCGATGTACCGGCTGTTCCCGATCGCGAGCTGGTGCCGCTGATTCAGGCGGCCTGTCCGGCGGCCCTCGGTGCGTCGGCGGACGAGATCGCTCCCTTTGCCGTGCCGCTCGATGATGCCGACACGCCGCGCGCGTGGTATTACGCGTTGCTAGATTATGGCGCATATCTAAAAAAGACGTTGCCCAATCCGTCCAGGCGGTCGGCGGGCTATAGCCGTCAGTCCAAGTTTGAGGGCTCGCGTCGCCAAAAGCGCGCGCATATCGTGCGTATGTTGCTGGCAGCGCGCGATGGGCAGCCGGCGGGGATTACGCTTGCTGATGCCGTGGTGGGCGTTAACGAAATGGAGACGGCAGCCGGTCGCGGGCCGGTCGAGTGCGACTTGATCGCGGGCATTCTAGCCGACCTGGAGCGTGAGGGATTTTGCCGAGCCGAGGGCGATCGCTGGCTGAGCATCTAGCCTATGCAAATCTGAAGAACAGGATTGTAAGGTTTAAATTCGCGGCTTGAGGGCATCCTAAAGACAAGGTCGCTCAAAGCCTATGGGCGGCACGTGTTGAAGGGAAGTACACCTATGGATTTTGAGAATTCCCAAACCAAGAAGAACCTCGAGACCGCTTTTGCCGGTGAGTCCCAGGCACACACCAAGTATCGCTACTACGCATCCAAGGCCAAGAAGGATGGCTACGTTCAGATCTCGAATATCTTTGCCGAGACGGCGGGCAACGAGTCCGAGCACGCCAAGCTGTGGTTTAAGTATCTGCACGACGGCGCCGTTCCGGACACTCTGGACAACCTGCGCGACGCCGCCGCGGGCGAGAACTACGAGTGGACCACGATGTACGACGAGTTCGCCAAGACCGCCGAGGAGGAGGGCTTTGCCGAGATCGCCGAGAAGTTCCGTGGTGTCGCCGCCGTCGAGAAGGCCCACGAGGAGCGCTACAACAAACTCGTCGAGCGCATCGAGTCGGGCGAGGTGTTTGAGCGCGAGGGCGTAAAGGTGTGGAAGTGCCTGAACTGCGGGCACCTGCACGTTGGTGCCGAGGCGCCTGAGGTGTGCCCGGTGTGTAACCACCCCAAGGCGTACTTTGAAGAGCAGGTGGTGAACTACTAGCGCTTGGCGCTGGCGTGAGCTGGGCCGGGAGGGCCGGACTACCTTCCCTCCTCGCTCACGGCTTCGCAGGGTCGCGTTGAGGGAAGGTAGTCCGGCCCTCCCGGCCCGCTTTGGTTCGTTGCGTGCTCGCTACAGAAAAGCTGATAACTAAGTTTGTGTGCCGCCCCTATCGGGGCGGCACGCTTTTATATGGGGGCTGGTTGGGACGGCAGCGTTCATGGGTGGGGTACACTGGGTGGCGACTTTTAGTTTATCTACTACCTGATGGGGTGTTTTTTATGGGCAAGAAGTCTCGGGCTCGGGTTGCTGCGGCGGGAACTCGCAAGGATCCTGGTCGTCGGGTTGCCGAGGGTAAAAAGGCCGATCGTGCTGAGAAGGACAAGAAAGTCGGCGCGCATGCTCATCCTGAGTGGGCGCCTCATTTGAATTCGGCTAGTGAGGACTTGACCGCCAAGCTGTTTACGATGGTCGAGGTCATCTTGGGCGTGGTGCCTGTGGTGGTCATTGGCCTGTTCCTGGCCTCTAAGGATGCCACGAGCGTGGATAAGCTCACCGAGGTCTTTTCGCAGGAGCCCTCGATGGTGGTCACGTTTATTTCTGCGTGCTTGCAGCCGTTTGTGGCGTACATGCTGTACATGATTTATCGCAAATACTGCGAGGGCGATGCGGGCTTTGCCGCCGGCAACCTGATCGGTCTTTTGTGCTCCGAGATCCTACTGCTCAATATCCCGGGCGTCATCGGTATGGGCATCTTGCTGTGGCGTGTTTGGCGCAACGTCGCCCCGCACTTTGAGAGCTGGTTGTTTGAACGCCGTGCAATGGGCGTGCTGGCAGACATCGCCGGGTCGCTCGTGATTCTCGTCTTGGCATTTATGTGCGCCACCGCCGCCCGAGGTCTCGCAGGCATGTAGTCTGTCCTCACCGACCACGGAGCGCAGGGCGGGGAAACCTTTGCCTCTCGCTCACGGCTTCGCAGGGTCGCGCGAGGCAAAGGTTTCCCCGCCCTGCGCTCCGGCGTTGAGTCGTCGCATGCTCGTTACAGAAAAGCTGATAATAAGTTTGTGTGCCGCCCCTTTGGGGCGGCACTTTTTGTGTGGGGTCCCTGTCTCCACAATTTCCGTCAAGCTTTTGGTTAGATTTTGGTCAGTTGGCGTAAGGGTGGAAGGCCAAAAGATTGATGGCGAAAAAAGCTCAGAGAAAGTGCTGGTAGGGGAGTTGTTGAGCTTTTCGACAGCTTTTGAGCAAAAGAAACTTTGTGGCTATTGCCGGCGATTGCGTTGTCGCGGTCATGGCGGTGCGGGATGCTGGTCGTAAGCGTCGAATGCTCCGATTTTGGAGGCCAGCATGGATCTGTTTCTTGAGACTCCGCAGCAACAAGCTGAGCGCATGCTGCGTCAGCAGCAACGACTCATGGAGATGCAAATGCAAGGGGCGGCAGCCCAGCCCTTTGCGCAAAATGTCGTGCCCGCTGCTGTACCTGCAGCTGTGCCCGGGTGCGAATCGGCACCAGAGGCCTATTCCGTACAGCAAGATTCATATGCGCAGGAGCTCGCGTTCGACAAGCGTCGTGCGCGTCGTCGCCGCGTGGGCCAGCGCCTGCGCACATTGGCGATGATCGTGCTCATTCCGCTAGGACTTGCGGCGATTTTCTTGGTCTCGTATGCGCTCACCTGCATCCTCAACGGTGCTTCGCCCAGCGAAGTGCTCCAACATCTGTCAGCCCTCGGCCAGCGCCTAGGCGATGTCATAACAACAATCCGCGCCGGCTGGGAGAGTTAGCGTTTGTCACATTAGGACTTCTAGGGTGTAGGGATTATCGCCACGAGCGGAATTCTTGCATCCTGTGGGTCCTGTCGTGCGACTGAATAGTATTATTGAAGATGAATAATAATATGATTTGTTATGTATAAGCAGGATTTAGAACAGACTCTTTTGGGCATTGACGAAGAGGCGGAGCTGGAAATAGGTCCAAGAGACGATAGGCCGAGCGTTGTATTGGTGGGAGGAAGCGCCTTCATGCTAAACGATGTGACGAATCGGTCGGTTACACATGGCATTGATGTGTTTGAGGCAGACAGGTGCCTCCGCGAGATCATAGCTCGATACCCCGAGGTGAACGGTATGGCGGTGGCATATTGCAACCAGATGCCATTCAATTACGAAGATCGTTTGATTCCGTTAGATATTGGGGCGCGTTTTATCAGGTACTTTACGCCATCCTTGGAGGACCTGGCGGTAATGAAGCTCTATGCCTATCGACCGAACGACATCGTCGATCTTCATAGTCAGGCATTCGTCGACCGACTTGATTGGGGGTTGCTCGAACGGCTTATATTCGACGAGGGAGAGGCGCTGGCGTCGTCGCCTTCGGAGCGGAGTTATCAAGAGATGGTCTGCGCATACAGGCAATACAAAAAGGAGGTGCTCGGTTGAATCTGACCTTTGAGGGATTCTTAAAAGGCTATTGCCGAGAGCTATCCGGACAGCAGTCACTGAGTTTTAGAAAGCTGGTTGAGCGGGCAACGACGGTTGAACCGCGTGTGGCAGAGCCGCTGTTTTTGCTTGCTTTAGCGCAGGGCAAGGCCGAGTACGTCTTGGGTTTATCCGAGGGCTTGTGGATGGAAGAGGGCTATCGAGGCGTTTTGTCCTTATACAACCAGGCGGGCAGTCTTGTGTCTCTGTGCGCCAAGGACGATCTCCCTAATCGTTATGCCAATGTTTGGCACGCGTATCGAGGGGTAAAGGAAAAACCGGCGGCGGACAGAAGAGTCAATGCCCTGATGCGCAAAAGAACGTTGGAAGCATTAGCGGGTTCGAGTTTGTCGCGCTATGGTCTCTGCCGCGATCTGCACCTGAATAAGGGAAACGTGTACGCATATTTAGCCGGCGACGACTCAAAAGTAAGTAGGGAGACGGCGCGCCGCATTATGGAATATGCGGAAGAGAGGGGCGCGGGAGAGCGGGACGAGTGCTCCGTGTGTGTGACGGGGTAAGATTGATCGCGGTTTTGATTGGTGCTCGATTGGGTTTGTTGGGCGGAGTTTATGTCTGCTATTGATATTGTGCTTGTTGTGATCGCCTTGGTGGCGGTGGGGGTTGCTGTGGCTTGCGCCCTCCAGCTCAAGAGCCTGCGTGCCGAGTTGCGGGAGCGTGGCGACAGTAGCGCGGAAACGCTGGCAGCACTCGAGCAGGCCAACAACGCGCTCGATGCCCTGAACGTCGCGCTGGCCGAAACTCGCCGCACGGCCAATGCCATCGCGCAGCAGCAGACGACAGATGCGGCCGTGGAGCAGCAACGTTACCTGACCATCGCACGTGAGTTTTCGCAAGCTGGTGACCGGATGGATGACCTGCGCCGCGAGACGGCCCAACAGCTCGGTGCCAACCGCGAGGGTATCGAGCATCGCCTGGACAAGGTGCGCGAAACGGTCGATGCTCAGCTGGGCGCCATCCGCAAAGACAACAACGTGCAGCTCGATCAAATGCGTGCGACGGTGGACGAGAAGCTCTCCCGCACGCTCAACGACCGACTGTCGGCATCGTTTAAGCAGGTGAGCGACCAGCTCGAGGCCGTGTACAAGGGCCTGGGCGACATGCAGTCCATCGCCACCGGCGTGGGCGACCTTAAGCGCGTGCTGGGCAACGTGAAGGCGCGTGGCATTTTGGGCGAGGTGCAGCTGGGTGCAATTCTGGCGGACATCCTTACGCCCGACCAGTATCTGGAAAACGTCGCCACCAAGCCCGGCGCCTCGGAGCGCGTTGAGTTTGCCGTCAAGCTGCCGGTGGACGAGGGCGATCCCGTGCTGCTGCCGATCGACTCCAAATTCCCGGGCGACGCGTACGAGCACTTGCTCGACGCGCAGGAGTCGGGCGATGCGGAGACCGTGGCGGCTGCGCGCAAGACGCTCGACACCATGGTCAAGCGCGAGGCAAAGGACATTTGCGAAAAGTATCTGAGCGTGCCCGCAACGACCAACTTTGGCATCATGTTCGTGCCGTTTGAAGGGCTGTACGCCGAGGTCGTCAGCCGCTCCGGGCTTATCGAGACCCTGGGCCGCGACTATCACGTCAACGTTGCCGGCCCCAGCACCATGGCGGCCATTCTCAACAGCCTGCAGATGAGCTACCAGACGTTTAGGCTGCAAAAACGCACCGACGATGTACTGCGAGTGCTCTCCGCCGTCAAGGCCGAGCTGCCGCGCTATCAAAAGGCGCTGCGCCGCGCCCAGCAGCAGATCGAGACCGCGGGTAAAACGGTCGAGGGCATTATCACCACGCGCACCAACGTCATGGAGCGCAAACTCAAGGATATCGACGCGCTGGAAGACGCCGACCAAGCCGATGAGATCTTGGGACTCACGCCCGCGGGCCTTTCCACAGACCAAGAAGACGAGGACTAATTGCAACAAGGCAGCGGGGCACCGGCGCAAACGCGGGCACCCCGCTGCCTTTCACATCGCGCTTGCCTGAAGTGCGCTTTAGTGTGCAACAATGGCGTTTCGCCCTATCAGACGCGAAAGGAAGCCCATGTCTCAGAGAAACACCAGTCCGCTGAAACGCTCCACCGTGCGCCGCACGCTGCAGCGGTTTTGGGGTGTCACGCGCACGCAGCCGCTGATTGTCTTTCTCTCGGTGTTCTCGTCGGCGGGCTACATCTTTTTGCTGACGTTTGCCAATACCTATGTGATGGCCCTCATTGTCGACCGCGTTCAAGCCGGTCCCGTGGCGGGTGATCAGGTGTTTGAGGTCTTCGGCCCCTATATCCTGGCGCTCGTACTCGTTAACCTGGTGGGCCAAATCCTCTCCAAGCTGCAGGACTACACCGTCTACAAGCTCGAGATTGCGGGCAACTATCACCTGGCGCGCCTGTGCTTCGACACGCTCTCCAATCAATCCATGACATTTCACACCAGCCGCTTTGGCGGATCGCTCGTGAGCCAGACGAGCCGTTTTATGAGCGGCTATACGGGGCTGGTCGACGTGACGGTGTATTCGCTCATCCCCACCATCACCTCGGTCATCTGCACGGTGGCGGCGCTCGCCCCGGTGGTGCCGACGTTTACCGTGATCCTGGTGTGCATCATGGCCGTCTACATCGCGTTTGTCTGGCTTATGTACAAGCGCATCATGCCGCTTTCGGCCGCGACGTCCGCCGCGCAGAACAAGCTCTCGGGCGTGCTCTCCGACGCGGTCACGAACATCTTGGCCGTCAAGACCTGCGGGCGCGAGGACTTTGAACGTGATCTGTTCGACGCCGCTGATCGTGCCGCGCGCGATGCCGAGACGGTCTCGATGCACGCCATGATGCAGCGCAACTTTACGACCTCGGGTCTTATCGTCATCACCATGGCCGTGGTGAGCGTATTCGTGGCGGGCGGCAACGCGTGGTTTGGCATCTCGGCCGGCTCGCTCGTCATGATCTTTACCTACACCTATAACCTCACCATGCGCCTGAACTACGTAAGCTCCATGATGCAGCGCATCAACCGCGCGCTCGGCGATGCGGCCGAGATGACGCGCGTGCTGGACGAGCCGCGTTTGGTGGCAGATGACCCGGACGCCCCCGAGCTCAAAGTGACCGAGGGCGCGATTGATTTTGAGCAGCTGAGCTTTGCGTACCGTGACGCTGCGGCGGGCGAGAGCGTGTTCGATGACCTGACACTTCATGTGGCGGCGGGCCAGCGCGTGGGTCTGGTGGGCAAATCGGGCTCGGGCAAGACGACGCTCACCAAGTTGTTGTTGCGCCTGGACGATGTACAGGGCGGCCGCGTGCTCGTGGACGGCCAGGACGTCTCGCGCTGCACGCAGCAGAGCCTGCGCCGTCAGGTTGCCTACGTGCCGCAGGAGGCGCTGCTGTTCCACCGCTCCATTCGCGAAAACATTGCCTACGGTCGTCCCAACGCCACTGATGAGCAGATTCGCGAGGCGGCTCGCTTGGCTAATGCGACCGAGTTTATCGACCGCTTGCCCCGTGGCTTTGACACTATGGTGGGCGAGCGCGGCGTCAAGCTCTCTGGCGGTCAGCGTCAGCGCGTGGCTATCGCCCGCGCCATCCTAACCGACGCGCCGATTCTGGTGCTCGACGAGGCGACGTCTGCCTTGGACAGCGAGTCCGAGGCGTTGGTGCAGGAGGCGCTCGAGAATCTGATGCGCGGCCGCACCTCCATTGTGGTGGCGCACCGCCTGTCCACCGTGGCGGCGCTTGACCGCATTGTGGTGCTGGCCGATGGCGAGATTGTCGAGGACGGCACGCATACGCAGCTCGTCGAGGCGGGTGGCGAGTACGCGAGCCTGTGGAGCCGTCAGACCGGCGCATTCTTGGAGGCGTAAGCGTCTCGGACGTGGGACAATTGTGCCCATAAGTTTATTGTGCCGTTGAGCCGAGGAGTCGTTATGCCACGCGAGACCAATGCCGCCAAACGCGAGCGCGCCGTTGAGGTGTGTGAGCGCCTCAACCGTCGCTATGGCCCGGTCGAGTGCTTTTTGGACCACGAGAATCCCTTCCGCCTGCTGATCGCGGTGTTGCTCTCGGCGCAAACGACCGACGCGCAGGTCAACAAGGTGACGCCGAAGCTGTTTGCCCAGTGGCCCACGCCCGAGGCCATGGCCGGGGCGAGTGTGGCTGACGTGGCAGACACCATCAAGTCACTCGGCTTTTATAAGAGCAAGGCCAAGCACGCCGTGGAGGCCGCGCAGATGATCGTCGCCGACTATGGCGGCGAGGTGCCGGCCGACATGAAGGAACTCGTGAAGCTGCCGGGCGTGGGACGCAAGACGGCGAACATCGTGCTCAACGTGGGGTATGGCATCGTGGAGGGCATTGCGGTGGACACGCACGTCAACCGCATTGCGCATCGCCTGATGTTGAGTCCCAAGACACATGCCAAGGAGCCGCTCAAGACCGAGCAGGATCTGCTCAAGATTTTGCCGCACGAGTATTGGGAGTCGGTCAACCATCAGTGGATCACCTTCGGTCGCGAGATCTGCGACGCCCGCAAACCCAAGTGTGACGAGTGTCCGCTGGCAGATTTGTGCCCCAGCGTGCGCGTAGCGGGGTAGGGCGGAACGCATCTTCGTCTGGCGTTTTTTGCGGGGCCGGGTTTGCTCTTGAGCCGGAGTCCTCTCCATGCGCTACCATGACAGGCAATGAAATCCGCCGCATACCCGCCGAGCTTGCCCCGGCGGGCTTTTGGCGTTGCAATGCCGGAGGAACAGCATGCTCATTCACCGTATAGCCGCGCAGCTCTACACTGCCGAGGCCTTGCAGGCCGTCGAGGCCGGGCTCGATGCTGGCGAGGACGTGACGCTGGCTGTGTCGCAGTCGGGCCGCACGCTTATGGCGGCCGCCCAGTTTGCGCGCCGTCCGCGCCCGACGGTCTATATCGTGAGCGGCGAGGATGCGGCCGATCGCGCCGCGCGTAGCCTTGCCGCCTACGTGGGCCTGGCGCACGTGTGTCGTTTTCCTGAGCGCAAGGACTATCCGTGGCGCGAGCAGGCGCCGGACGACGCCGTGGTGGCGCAGCGCTGCGAGGCTCTGGGGCGCATCGTGCGCGGGGACAACTGCATCATGGTCGCCTCGGCTCGCGCGCTGCTGCGCTGCGTGCCGCCGGTCGAGAGCCGCTACTGGGAGTCCACTACTTTTGCGGTGGGCGAGGAGATTCCCTTTGACGAGGTGCCGCAGCGCTTGGTGGGCATGGGCTACACCAATGCCGGCGCCGCCGATGCGCCCGGCTTGTTTCGCGTTCACGGCGACACCGTCGAGGTGTTCCCCGCACAGGAAAAGGCACCCGTGCGCATCGAGTTCTTCGGCGACGAGATTGACCGCATCCGCCGCATGGTGAGCTCCACGGGGCAGACCATCGGCAACGAGGACAGCATCGAAATCTTTCCCTGCCGCGAACTGGCACTCACCGACGAGGCCGTCCACAACATGCATGTGGCGCTCTATCGCGCCAGCCAGGATGACAGCAAACTGGCGGCGCTGCTCGAGATGGTGGATGCGCGCATCGTCACGCCCGAGCTCGACCGCTTTTTGCCGGTGATGTACGGCCAGACCGTAAGCCCGTTGGCGCACGTGAGCGGCAAGGCGCTCGTGGTTCTGTCCGAGCCGCGCTCGCTGTTCGACGACTGCCTGCGCGCCTACGAGGATATCGAGGCGCGTGCCGGCGAGGCAGGGATTGACCGCCTGGATGGTCTGTACGTGCGCGCTCAACAGCTCGATTTTGGTGCCCAGCAGCGCTTGAACTACGTAAGCCTCATCCGTGCCGGCGGTGCGGTGACGGCCGAGCTCAAGATTGAGCAGCCTGCTATCGCAGGCTCGGACAACCGTTTTATGACGCGCGTTCAGGAAGTCGTGGGCAAGCGCTATGCCTGCGTGTTTGCCATTCCCGACCGCGGCGCGCGCGAGTCGATGGAGCTCACCTTTGGCGACGAGGGCATTACCTTTGAGGAATCGCTGACGGCCGCGCCCGAAAACGCCGGCGTCATTGGCGAGCGCGTGCGCGTGGCGGCGGCAGATTCTGCCGATCGTGCTGCCCGTCAGGATGCTCATGCTGCAATTCGCGAGCGTAAGGCTGACGCGCTCAACGCCCGCTCGCTCGAGGCGGGCGCGGCCCAGGCTGCCGCCGGTGCTGCCGTGCCCACTATCTCGCGCGGACGCGTGACCTTTGTCGATGCCGCCCTGCCGCAGGGCGTGGTGGTGCCCGATGCCAACCTGGCCGTGTTCTCGATCGCCGACCTCAACGCCCGTATGGATGCCAACCGCGCGCGCAGCCGCCGCAAGGTGGACATTACGCAGATCACGTTTCCGTTTAAGCCGGGCGACTACGTGGTGCACGCCACTCACGGCATCGCGCTCTTTAGCGAGATCGCGCGCCAGGAAGTGGGCGGCAAGGAGCGCGACTACTTTTTGCTGGAATATGCCGACGGCGACAAGCTCTACGTGCCGCTCGAGCAGGTCGACCGCATCACGCGCTATGTTGGCCCCGACGGCGACAAGCCGCGCCTGACCAGGCTCAACACCGCCGACTGGACGCGGGCTACCAACAAGGCGCGCAAGAATGCCAAAAAGCTGGCGTTTGACCTGGTCGACCTGTATACACGCCGCTCGTCGATTACCGGTATCGCCTGCCCGCCCGACACGCCCGAGCAGATCGAGATGGAGGAGAGCTTTCCCTACGACGAGACGCGCGACCAGCTGGAGGCTATTGCCGACATCAAGGCCGACATGGAAGCGCCCAAGCCCATGGACCGCCTGCTGTGCGGCGACGTGGGCTTTGGCAAGACCGAGGTTGCCCTGCGCGCGGCGTTTAAGTGCGTGGACTCCGGCCGCCAGGTCATGGTGCTCTGCCCCACGACCATTCTGGCCCAGCAGCACTATGAGACGTTCTTTGAGCGCTTTGCCCCGTTTGGCCTCGAGGTCGAAGTGCTCAGCCGCTTCCGCACCCCGGCGCAGCAAAAGCGCGCGCTTAAGGCGTTTGCCGAGGGCACGATCGACGTGCTCATCGGCACGCACCGCTTGCTTTCTGCCGACGTGAACCCCAAGAACCTGGGCATGGTGATCATCGACGAGGAGCAGCGCTTTGGTGTGCAGCACAAGGAGCAGCTCAAGAACCTGCGCGAGCAAATCGACGTGCTCACGCTTTCGGCAACGCCTATTCCGCGAACCATGCAGATGGCCACGAGCGGCGTGCGCGACATGAGCCTGATCACCACACCGCCGACCGGGCGTCGTCCCGTGATCGTGCACGTGGGGGAGTACGACCCCGATGTGGTGAGCGCGGCGATTCGTCTGGAGGTGGGCCGCGGCGGCCAGGTGTACTACGTGTCCAACCGCGTTAAGACCATCGATGACGCCGTGGCGCGCGTGCATGAGGCCGCGCCCGAGGCGCGCGTGGGCGTGGCACACGGCAAGATGAGCCCGCGCGAGGTCGAGGACGTGATGATCGAGTTCGCGACCAAAAAGATCGACGTGCTCATCGCCACGACCATCGTGGAGAGCGGCATCGACAACGCGACCGCCAACACGCTGATCATCGAGGATTCGCAGCGCCTGGGTCTGGCGCAGCTTTACCAGCTCAAGGGCCGTGTGGGCCGCTCTGCCACGCAGGCCTACGCGTACTTTATGTTCCCGGGCGAGCTGCCGCTCACCGAGGAGGCCACGGCGCGCCTGACCGCACTTTCCGAGTTCCAGGATCTGGGCAGCGGCATGCGCATCGCCATGCGCGACCTGGAGATTCGCGGCGCCGGCTCGCTTATGGGCGCCGAGCAGCACGGCAACTTGTCGAGCGTGGGCTTTGACCTGTTTACGCAGATGTTGGGCCAGGCGGTAGCCGAGGCGCGCGGCGATGACGACGCCGGCGTGGAGGCGGCGAGCGTGGGTATTAACCTGCCGGCCGACTACTTCTTGTCCGAGGAGTACCTGCCGGCGGTGGACCAGCGCGTGCTCGTGTACCGTAAGCTCGCAGCGGCCGAGGACCTGGAGAGCATCGACGAGGTGCAGGAAGAGACCGAGGCCGCGCATGGCGAGCTGCCGTTGGCGGGACTCAACCTGTTCAATCGCGCACGCATCCGCATTCGTGGCGAGCGCCTGGGGCTCGAGAGCGTCACGCTCAGCGGTGGGCGTATCACGTTTTTGGGCGTCGATGTGCCCAAGAAGGTGGCCTTTGAGCTAAAGACTCGCTATGGCGCGGTAAACTTCCCCAAGAGCCGCAAGCTGTCGGTGCCCTACAAGGCGGGCGCCGGCGCGGGCAGCGGCCTGGGCCGCGGTCTCGACGCCAACGACGGCACCGGCCCGGTGGCGGCGGCGCTCATGCTGCTGCAGCAATTAGGTGCTAGCGACGACGACTAACGGGTCGACGCTGCAAACACCCCATTTGGGCACTCTGGCTCCATCGAAAGGAAAGCATGTTCGGATACATCTATAAGAAAGATGTCGCCATTATCGCGGTTGTCCTGTGTCTTTGTCTGGGCGTGGGCAGTTTCTTCGATTATCAGATCTCGAGCGCGCTGTTCAATATCGGCAGCATGTACGGTCGCTTTATCGAGGCGGCCGGCGAGCTGCCGTTTGAGCTGACGGCGAGCATCGCAGGCGTTATGCTCGTGCGCGCGGTGCGTCCCGATTCCAGGGGGAGCAAATGGCTCGCTGTGCTCGGCATCCTCGTCAACGTTGGCCTGACCGGCTACGAGATCGTTTCGTCCCTGAGGGTTGGCGGCAAACTCATCGCGGCTCAGTTGGTGCTGACGTTTGTGCTGGTCATCGTCGCCAACCTTATCGTCTATCGCCTCACGCGCACGACCGAGCCCGACGAGCTCACACGCTGGGCGTTGATGGTGCTTGCCGTGTGGGTCGCTCAGGCCATCATCCTCAACGTGATCGTCAAGCCGCTGTGGTCGCGCCCGCGCATGCGCGTGATCGAGGTCACGCCGGGGCTCAATTTTCAGCCGTGGTGGGTGATCGGCAATCCCGACAAGTGGACCTATATCGCCGCCGGCGTAATCAAGGACGGCTTTAAGTCGTTCGCGAGCGGGCACACCGCGCATGCGGCGATGGGTCTTATGCTCGCCGGACTTCCCGCGGTGGCCTTTAAGGAAAAGCCCTCGCGCCGTCGGGTGGTCTTTTGGACGGCGGCTGTGGTCGCGGCGCTCGTCGCGCTTGGCCGCATCGTGATTGGAGCGCACTTTTTGAGTGACGTGAGCTGCGGTTTTGCTCTGGTACTGGCACTTGAGTGCCTTGCTGCGCGCATTGCCTATCCCAACGGCGTACAATAGCTCCGTTTGAATCATCTGGCCGATACCCGGTAAGAGAGGATTGCCATGCTCGCGTTCAACAACGATTATTCCCACGGCGCACACCCGGCGGTGCTGCAGGCGCTCGTCGACACCAATATGGAGCCGCAGCCCGGCTACGGTACCGATGCGCATACCGAGCGCGCTAAGCAACTTATCCGCGAGGCCTGCCAGGCCCCCGATGCCGACGTGTTTTTTCTGGTGGGCGGCACGCAGGCCAACGCGACGGTGATCGACATGCTGCTCGCGCCCTACGAGGGCGTCGTTGCTGCCGAGACCGGCCACGTCGCCTGCCACGAGGCGGGCGCCATCGAGTTTGGCGGCCACAAGGTGCTCACCATCCCCGGCTACGAGGGCAAGATGCACGCCGAGGACCTCGAGAACTATATCCAGGTGTTCTACGAAAACGAGAGCTACGAGCATACGGTGTTCCCGGGCGCCGTGTACGTGAGTCTATCGACCGAGTACGGCACGCTGTACTCCAAGGCCGAGCTCGCGGCGATTCACGCGGTGTGCCAGAAGCGCGAGATTCCGCTGTTTGTGGACGGTGCTCGCCTGGCCTATGCGCTGGCGGCCGATGAGTGCGACATTACCCTGCCCGAGCTGGCGCAGCTGTGCGACGTGTTCTACATCGGCGGCACCAAGTGCGGCGCGCTCTGCGGCGAGGCTGTGGTGTTCTGCGGCATGCACGCCCCGGCGCATCCCATTCCGCGTATTAAGCAGCATGGCGCGCTGCTTGCCAAGGGCCGCCTGACGGGTGTGCAGTTTGAGGCGCTCTTTACCGATGGCCTGTATTTTGAGATTGGTCGCCAGGCGATTGAGACCGCTCAGGCGCTGCGTCACGTGCTGCACGAGCACGGCTACCAGTTCTTCTTGGAGACGCCGACCAACCAGCAGTTCGTGATTCTGCCCAACGAGGACATGGCCCGCATTCGCGAGCATGCGGCGATTGAGTACTGGGAAAAGTACGACGAGACCCACACGGTGGTGCGTTTTTGCACCAGCTGGGCCACGACGCAGGAGGATATCGACGCGTTGGCGGCTGTCCTGTAGCCTGATGTAATGACGAGAGGCCGCCTTGCGCTGGGTTTGGCGCAAGGCGGCCTTTGCTTTTGAGGGAGAAGGGTTGTATGACCGAGATGTCCGAGCCGACGATTCGCCTGGCGACGCCCGATGATGCGCCGGCGTTGCTTGCCATCTATGAGCCGTATGTGCGCCAGACGGCGATTACCTGCGAATACGAGGTGCCGAGCGTTGAGGAGTTCGCCGGGCGCATCGAGCGTACGCTCAAGCGCTACCCGTATTTGGTGATGGAGCTGGACGGGCGTCCGGTGGGTTATGCCTATGCGAGTCCGCTTAACAGCCGCGAGGCGTACGACTGGTCGGTCGAGACATCAATCTACCTGGCGCGCGATGTACGCCACGGCGGGCTGGGCCGCAAGCTGCACGACGCGCTTAAGCAATGCCTGATCGCGATGGGCATCACCAACATGTGCGCGCTCATCGCCGTGCCGCACGATAAGGACGACGAGTATCTGACGCACAACAGCCAGGATTTCCATGCCCATATGGGATATCGCCTGGTGGGCGCTTTCGACCGTTGTGCCCAGAAGTTCGGTCGCTGGTACGACATGTGCTGGATGGAGCTGGTCCTGGCCGAGCGCGTCCCCAACCAACCCAAACCAACCTGGTTCCCCGACCTCCCCAAACCTACCATTTAGGGACAGGTTTATTTTGGCAGGTTAGCCGATGGGCTCGGTGTATTTGGCACGGTCGGTGCGCTGGATGCGCTTGGAGACATGGAGCGGTCGGCCGTCGGTGTCGTACACGTAGTCGGTGATCAGGATCAGCGCCTGCCCGCGCCCAACGTTGAGCAAAAACGCCTCGTTTTGCGAGGCATAGCACACCTCAAAGGTCTTATGTCCCTGTGCCGGTGCGCGATGGAACTCCTGTCGCAGCGTGGCGTAGAGCGAACCGTTGATATCGCGATCGATGAGTGCCTCAAAGCTCGGTGGTAGATAGGTGGTCTCCAGGCACAGCGGCGCATCGTCCAGATAACGCAGACGGACAAGTTTGACGAGCTTGCTGCCCACGGCGGCATCAAAGAACTTAGCTATGCTGCCGCCCGCCTTGGTAAAGCCCGAGTCCACGGTGCGCGTGGTGGGCTTCATGCCCTGGCCTTCGACCTGCTTGGTATAGCTCGAAAACACCAGGTTGTTCTCATGGAGCGCGGGCGTGTCGGCCACAAAGGCACCACGTCCGCGCTCGGTGCGAACCAGGCCCTCATCAACGAGCACCTTAAGGGCATGGCGCACGGTGCTGCGCGACAGCCCCGATTCGTCCATGAGTTCCATCTCGGACGGCAGCTTGTCTCCGCGCGCGTAGGTGCCGGCGGCGATGCGGTCGCGCAGCATGCCCGCCAAGCGCTCGTATTGGCTTAGTTTCTTTTTAGATGAGACGCTCATATTGCCAACCTATATCTAACTTGTATGCCTAACTAAGCAAGCATGTATTCAATACAAGAACAAAACTGCTGGTAACGAACAATCGAAAACCTTACCAGCAAAATTTCTAAGACAAATATAGCATACAACTAGTCGACATAACCAAAACATGTATGTAACTTGTATGCCATCGAGAGCATCAAACGAGAAGAAAGGCTGATGCACGATGACTACTCAGGAACAGGTTAAGGATGTCGTCTCCCAGGTTTTGGCTGACAAGGCTGACAAGGGCGGCATCAAGCGCGTCGTGTGGATTGGCGCTGGCGGATCCAACGGCGGCAACTATCCTGCCCAGTACTTTATGGAGCACGAGGCCACGCAGGTCGTGAGCTCCAGCTACACCAGCAACGAGTTCGTGCACGCAACCCCTGCCTACGTCAACGAGAACACCTTGGCCGTCGTCGTGTCCATGCGCGGCACCAAGGAGACCATCGTCGCCGCCCAGGTCGCCAAGGACCACGGCGCCAGCACCATCGCGATCTATGTCGACGAGTCCGGCCTCACCGAGGTCTGCGACCACAAGATTCAGTATGACAGCCTGGCCGTCGATGAGTCCTGCATGGGCCGTACCAACTCCGCCGTCGTGACCATGATCGCCATGGAGCTTACGCAGCAGACCGAGGGCTATGCCGAGTACGAGACCGCTATGGCCGCGTTCGACTTGGTCGACCCCATCTATCGCAAGGCCGTCGAGTACACCCGTCCGCTCGCTGCCAAGTGGGCCGAGCAGAACGCTGACAAGCCCTGCATCAACGTCATGGCCCAGGGCCCGCTCTTTGGTGCCGCCTACGTCTTTAGCATCTGCAACGTGCAGGAGATGCTGCAGATCGACTCCTGCACCATCAACACCTGCGACTTCTTCCACGGCCCCTTCGAGATCCTGGACAAGCGCACCTCGCTGTTCCAGCTCATCAGCGTCGGCCGCAGCCGCTGCAACGACGAGCGCGGCATCCGCTTCGTCAACCAGTACGGTGGCGAGCGCGTCTATCAGCTCGACGCCAAGGAGCTCGGCCTCAACGACATCAAGGACAGCGTGAGCGAGTACTTCAACCACCTGATCTTTGCCCCGATCCTCAACAACGTGTATATGCGCGCGCTCTCCGCCGTCACCCACAAGGACTACATGACGCGCCGCTACATGTGGAAGCTCGACTACTAGGGGATAGAGCGGCCTAACAGCTCGATGTCCTCATAAGTTGCGGTGGAATAGTTCCTGTTTGGGGGCTTGAAGCCTCTATTTGGGAACTAGTCCACCGCAACCGCCAAGTAATCCGCTGAGGACGGAGGAAAACGGATCACTTTCCCGCTCGCCGATTTGTGTCTTGAAAAATGTATATAACGACTATAACGTAGTACGAAACATATTGGAAACAATACCGAGGAGGCTGCGTTGAAGAAGAGCAATCTGGGCTATGTGCTGGTGCTGATCGCCGCGCTTATGTGGGGCAGCATCGGAATCTTTGTAAACGGCATCTCGGCCATGGGCGTTTCGTCCCAGAGCATGGCTGCCTTTCGCTTGTTGGTCGGAGCGCTTATCTTGGCGCCGGTCCTGATGTTTATGGGCTGCCGTCCGGGTGAGGGGTCTACCGTGGCTCAGGGTCCGCTGGCCCTGTTCAAGGCAAGCCCTAAAGAGCTTGTTCCCTGTGCGCTTGTCGGCATCGTCGGTTTGGCCGCCGCCAACACCTGCTATTACGAGTGCATGGGCGAGGTGGGCATGTCCACGGCCTCGGTGCTGCTCTACACCTCGCCGGTGTTTGGCGTCATGCTCGGCCGCGTGCTTTATCGCGAGGACGTGACCCCCAACAAGCTCGTTGCCATTGTCTTTAACATCGTAGGCTGCGTGCTTGCAGTGACCAATGGCGACCTTTCCGGTTTTCATTTTTCGGTTTGGGGCGTCACGTCGGGCGTGATTGCAGGCCTTTGTGGTGCGTCGCTCGCGGTGTTTAGCCGAATAGCAACCAAGACGGTCCACCCGCTGGCTGTCACGTTTTGGGGCTTTGTTTTTGGCGGTGCGGTTATGGCAGCTATCGCGGCTCCGTGGCCGGATGTCGCCGCGGCAATGTCGCCACAGCTGCTGCTGCTGTTCCTTGGCTTTGGACTCATCCCCACAGCCGTTGCTTACATCTTATATATGCAGGGTCTGTCCATGGGGCTCGAGACATCGAAAGTTCCCGTCGTAATGTCTTTCGAGACGGTTGTCACCGTACTGGTGGGCATTGGTGTCTACGCCGAGCCCGCCGGCGCGATTAAAGTCCTGGGCATCGTGCTGGTGCTCGCGTCCATCCTGATTATGAACACCGACTTCTCCAAGCTGCGCAACAGCGCCTTTGTCGGCCATATCGTTGAGAGTATGACCTTTAAGCCCAACGCGTGGTGGACCGAAAAATCTCAGGACATGGATCTGTTTAAGGAACGCACCGGCATTGCGCTGGAACCCACCGTACAGGAAAGCCCCTGGTACTTCGTGCGATAGGGGATTGCGCGCAGGGTCTGACCTGGGGTTATCCAGCTAGCGCCGGCCTACCCAGCCCAACGTTTCGAGTACGTTAAACCCGTCAACGGTCGATTTTCACCCGCGAACGGTCTTTATACTAATTAGCAATATAAGCAACGTATAAGACGTTATAATGACCATAACGAAAAGGAGGAGGCAAGATGAATCAGATCATTCTCGCATCTCATGGCGGCCTGGCCGCAGGCGCCAAAGACACGCTCGAGATGGTTCTCGGCGACGTGTCGAACGTCCACGTCGTGTCGCTTGCTCGTGACGACAAGGAGCCCATCACCAATAAGGTTGAGGCTATGATCGCCACGTTCAACGCGGACGACACCGTCTATGTGCTGACCGATATGCTCGGCAGCTCGGTCAACAACAACATGGTCGAGCTTTCCAAGAACGGCACGAAGTTCACGGTTGTCAGCGGTTTCAACATTCCGTTGGCACTGACGCTCGCTATGAGCCCCGTCCCCGTCAAGGGCGCCGAGCTCGCGGCCCTCATCAACGAGGCCCGCACCGGTCTGACCAACCCCAACGCACCGGTCGAGGCCGCCGCGGCTCCCGCCAAGAAGGCCAAGGCGTCCCGTCACAGCTCCGGTCCCGCCAAGATCGTCCTCGCACGTCTTGACTACCGTCTGCTGCACGGCCAGGTCGTCTTTACCTGGACCACCAAGGTTCAGGCCGAGCGCATCATCGTCGTCGACAACGCTGCCGCCAACGATGACATCAAGAAGGGCGCTCTTAAGCTGGCCAAGCCCCAGGGCGTGCGCCTGAACGTCTTCACCGTCGAGCGTGCCCTCGCCAAGATGGACAAGCTCAACACCCTCGGCGAGCGCGTCATGTTCGTCTTTGGCAACACTGCCGAGATGCTGCAGTTCTGCCAGGGCTACAAGCTCGACGCCATCAACCTGGGCGCCACCGCCAACCACGACGGTGCCGATCAGGTCGGCGGCAAGGACAGCTCCGTCTTCCTCGACGCCAACCAGAAGGCCGACGTCAACCAACTGCTCGACATGGGCATCAAGCTCTACGTCCAGCAGACCCCTACGTATCAGAGCGTCGACATCGACGCCAAGCTGTAATCAACCAGGCTTTTGCCTGACTGAAAGGAGAAGGGTATGAATACGTTCATCAGTGCGGTGCTCGTCGGCCTCGTCGGCGTGTTCTGCATGTGGGACTCCCGCCTGCTCGGTCGTCTTAACTTCGAGCAGCCCCTCGTTGGCGCTACGCTCGTCGGTCTGCTGCTGGGCGATGTGCCCACCGGCCTTGCCGTCGGTGCCGCCGTCGAGCTCGTGTCCATGGGCCTGGTGCAGGTCGGCGCCGCCGTTCCGCCCGATATGGTCCTGGGCGGCATCGTGGCCGCTGCCTTTGCGTGCCTGACCGATGCTTCCGCCGAGACCGCCATGACGATCGCCATCCCGGTCGCCGTCCTGGGTCAGCTTCTCGGCATCGTGTTCCGTTCCATCATCGCCGCCCTCACCCATGTGGCAGATAGCGCGATCGATAACGGAAAGTTCAAGACCGCCTACCGTATGCACATCTGCGCCGGCTCCGGTCTGTACGCCGTCATGTACTTCCTGCCGATCTTCCTCGCCGTTTTTGTTGGCACCGACCTGGTTCAGGCCATCGTCAACATGGTTCCCGAGTGGCTGTCCACTGGTCTTAACGTTTCGACCAAGATCATGACCGCCTACGGCTTGGCCCTGCTGCTCACCATGATGATCAAGAAGGGTATGACTCCGTTCCTGTTCATCGGTTTCCTGCTCGCCGCTTACCTCAACCTGTCCGTCATCGCGGTCGCTCTGATCGGTGTGTGCCTGGCTGTCGTCTTCATGGGCTTCAAGTTCAACGGTTCCCATGCAGCCGCCGGTGTTGATTCCGACTACGATCCGCTCGAAGACGACGAAGACTAAGGAGGAACACACTATGGCAACCGCAACCAAGGACGTGTCCCTGAACAAGAAGGTCAGCCAGTTCTTCTGGCGCTCCTGGGCCATCCAGGCCTCTTGGAACTACGAGCGTCAGATGAACATGGGCTTCCTCTACGGCATGGTTCCCACGCTCGATCGCCTCTATCCGGATGAGTCCGACCCCAAGCAGCTCGCTGCGAAGAAAGAGGCTTACCACCGTCACATGGCGTTCTACAACTGCACCCCGCAGACGAGCGCTTTCATCCTGGGCCTCTCCGCCTCCATGGAGGAGGAGTACGCCAAGGATCCCGAGAACTTCGATCCCGATTCGATCAACGCGGTCAAGACCTCCCTCATGGGTCCGCTTTCCGGCATCGGTGACTCCTTCTTCCAGGGCACCATCCGCGTTATCGCCTTTGGCCTGGGCGTTCAGCTGGCTCAGCAGGGCTCCATCATGGGCCCGATCCTGGCCATCCTCATCTCCATCGTCCCCTCTGTGCTGATCACCTGGTTCGCAGCCAAGATGGGCTATCAGGGCGGCCACGAGTACCTGAGCAAGCTTCAGGGCGGCGACCTCATGGAAAAGCTCATGTATGTCTGCGGCATCGTGGGTCTTATGTCCGTGGGCGGCATGATCGCTACGCTGATTGGCGCCACCACCCCGCTGCAGTTCGCTGAGGGCACCGTCGTTATCCAGGACATCCTGGACGGCATGATGCCCCAGATGATCTCCCTTGGCCTCACTGGCCTTATGTACTGGCTCATCAAGAAGAACGTCAACACCGGTTGGCTTCTCGTGATCGCCATCGTGGGCGGCATCGCCCTCTCCGCGGCCGGCATTCTGGCCTAGTCGCGACCAAGCGCCTAACCGCTTTCCCCCGGGGGCCTGCCTGGCATCCCATACCCCAGGCAGGCTTCCATCCCCAAAATGCGACAATGGGACAGTCCCCTTGTCGCATCCTCAACGGACCGGCGACTCGGTCCAAACCACGGTAACCCTGCGAGCGCCCGGCAATGTGGCGCCGCAAAAATCGAAAGGAATGTGTCAGATGTACGAGATCGACCTTAACCTCCCTAAGCAGATCGTCGCTGACGTCCTGTCCAACCACGAGATCCACAGTGTCGCCTTCGTCGGCTGCGGTGCTTCCATGTCCGACCTGTACCCCGCCAAGTACTTCCTGGCCAACAACACGGACAAGCTGAACGTTCAGATCTTCACCGCTAACGAGTTCAACTACGACACGCCTTCCTGGGTCAACGAGCACACCTTCGTGATCACCTGCTCCCTCGGTGGCTCCACGCCCGAGACCGTCGAGGCCAACAAGACCGCCAAGAAGCACAACTGCCCGGTCGTCTCCCTCACCAACAAGGCTGGCTCCGCTCTGACCGTCGACGCTGACTACGTCATCGTTCACGGCTTCCACGCCAACTTCGCTGCCAAGTGCGAGAAGCCCGGCTATGCCATCGCTCTTGCTCTCGAGATCCTTCAGCAGACCGAGGGCTATGACAAGTACGACGACATGATCACCGGCCTCACCAACGTCTTCGATCTCTGCGAGAACGCTGCTCAGTCCTGCAAGAAGCTCGCCAAGAAGTTCGCTGAGGACTTCAAGGACGACAAGATGATTTACTTCATGGCCTCTGGTGCCTCCGAGAAGATGGCTTACTCTCACGCCGCCTTCCTGTTCACCGAGATGCAGTGGATCGACGCCGCCGCCTACAACACCGGCGAGTACTTCCACGGCCCGTTCGAGGTTTCCACCGAGGGTAAGCCCTACGTCTTCTTCATGTCCGATGGCGCTACCCGTCCGATGGACGCCCGCGCCCTCACCTTCCTTGAGCGCATGGGCGCCAAGGTCGCTCTGATCGACTCCAAGGACTACGGCCTGGCTGACGCCGTGCCCGCGAGCGTCGTCACCTACTTCAACCCGCTGCTGCACCTCGCCGTTATGCGCGAGTACGGCAACCAGATCGCCGAGGCCCGTCAGCACCCGCTGACCATGCGCCGCTACATGTGGAAGCTTTCCTACTAATCACAAGTAAGTAGACCTTACGGGTTGATTGAGAGGGGATGGGGTTTGCGCCCCGTCCCCTTTTTTGCTCTGGGGAGGGCGTGTCTGTCGCGTCGCAAATCCCAGATAAAACCTACCAAAATAAACCTGTCCCTTTTTGGCAGGTGGGAGGAGATGCGTATGATCAAGGCAGTGCTGTTTGACATGGACGGCGTGCTGGTCGATACCGAGTGGTTCTACAACCGTCGTCGCGTGGCGTTTATGGAAGAGAAGGGCTTTCACTTTGACGAGATCCCCGATCTTTCGGGGTCTAACGAGCCCGCCATTTGGAAGTCGCTGGTACCTGACGATGTTGAGCTGCGCGAGCGCCTGCGCGTGGAGTACAAGCAGGTCTATAGCCCGGACCATCCCGTTCCGTATGCCGAGCTGCTCAACGAGCAGACGGAGCCGGTGATGCGCGCACTGCACGAGCGCGGCGTGAAGTGTGCCATCGCGAGCTCGTCCTATCGCGAGTTGATCGACGAGCTGGTGGGGATTGCCGGTATCGCCGACGTGCTGGACTACACCATCAGCGGTCACGAGTGCAGTGCGTTTAAGCCCGACCCCGAGATCTACCTGCGTGCCATGGAGGCGCTGGGTGTGGAGCCTACCGAGTGCCTGGTTATCGAGGACTCGCCTTTGGGCATCGAGGCTGGCAAACGTTCCGGCGCCCGCGTCCTGGCACTGCGCCCGCACGAGGGCGTCAACCTCGATCAATCGCGAGCCGATGCCGTTATTGATAATCTGACCGACATTTTGGCCGCTTTGTAGCGTCAATCCGCCGCGAGAAGCACTGATTCACGTGTCTTTTGCTGCGGATTGGCTTAATTTGTCATCTATTTGGATCCGTTTGGCTTCGATTCGAACTAAGTGAGTAGACTTTTTGGCGCAGGTCGAGCACAAGGCGTATCTGCCTTAGTAAAACCGCAGGTCACAGAGGTGACAGTTTTTGGTGTGCTCGGCAGGTCACGAAAAGTCTACTCACTTGGAATTTGGGCCATTGGTCGCGGGCTTGCTTTTCCCGTTTTGGTTGTCGAGAGAGGGTGAATTGAAGCGCCCCCGCACGCTCCATGCTACAATCGCGGGCATGCCCCACAACTATATCTGCCTTCGAAAGGAGCCTCCGTGGCGAACGCCATCGAACAGCTCACGGACCGCGTGCTCGTGCTCGGCCGCCTTACCATCGTCCGCCGCGCTATTACCGCCGTGGCGGTCACAATTTCTGCCGTCCTCCAGACATTTCTGATCCAGGCGTTCATTCAGCCCGCCGACCTGCTCCCGAGCGGTCTCACCGGCGTCGCGGTCCTACTCGATCGCGTTACCTCGCTGGGCGGCGTTCATATCGACATCTCGCTCGGCATGCTCGCGCTCAACATCCCCGTGGCGCTCCTATGCTGGAGCGGCATTAGCAAGCGCTTCGTCATCTTCTCGATGATGCAGGTCGTGCTCTCGTCGCTGTTTCTCAACGTCTTTCACTTCGCGCCGTTTTTGGGCGACAAGATCATGCTCATCATTTTTGGCGGCGTGGTCTCGGGTCTGGGCGCCGCCATCGCGCTTAAGTCCGGCGCATCCACCGGCGGCACCGATTTTATCGCGTTGTGGGTTTCCAACCACACGGGCAAGACCATCTGGGGCGTCATCTTTGGTTTCAACTGCTTTATCCTGGCGATCTTTGGCTTTATGTTTGGCTGGGACAACGCGGCGTACTCCATCGTGTTCCAGTTTATTTCGACCAAGACCATCGACAGTTTCTATCGTCGCTACGACCGTGTGACGTTGCAGATCACGACGCGCAAGGCAGACGAAGTCATGACCGCCTATGTTGACCATTTTCAGCACGGTATTAGCTGCGCCGAGGTCATCGGCGGATACAGCCGCGAAAAGATGTATTTGCTGCACGCCGTTGTCTCGACCTATGAGAGCCAGGACATTATCAAGCTAGTGTGCGACATTGATCCCGGCGCCGTGATCAATGTGTTCCACACGCTCAACTTTGTGGGCGGCTGGTGGGGCGGTCATGTCGACGAACCCATGCCCACGGCCGTACCCGATCCCGACAAGCCCGCACGCATGGCCAGCAGGCAGGCGCGCCTCAGCGAGCAGGACAGCCTACAGCAGGACGACGGCAAGTAGGGTATTGGCATTTGCCGGTCCTGCGCAACCCATCCGAACGAGCCCCTCGAAAGCCCCGTTGCTTTCGAGGGACTCTCGTTTGCCCAGATAAAACCTACCAAAATGAAGCTGTCGCTTTTTGGTAGGGAGGGTGTATCGTTTTATCAATATGAGGTAACATGAAACTAGACGTTATATACGTATTAGTTATTTCGATATTTCGATAAGAGTGATTAGATATGCCTACACCCAAAAATGCACCGCTTTACCAGCAGATTTACGACGAAATCAAGGATGCGATCGAGAAAGGTGTTTATGCACCCAAGGAGCGTATTCCGTCCGAGCTTGAGCTAGCCGAGCAGTACGAGGTGAGCCGCATCACGGTGCGCCGAGCCGTCGAGGAGCTGTGCTCCGATGGCTACCTGGTTAAGCAGCAGGGCCGTGGCACCTTTGTCTCCACGCCGCACATCAACCGCCAGTTTCACGCCTCGACGCTGCAGACGTTTACCACGCTGTGTGCCAACAACGGCATGAAGGCCGGTGCGCATGTGGTCGATCGCCAGATTGTTCCGGCGCGCCAAAACGAGATGGAGTTCTTTGGCCTGCAGAAGGATGCACTGCTGCTGCATATCAAGCGCGTGCGTACGGCCGACGGCGAGCCCATCTTTGAGGAGAACATCTTTGTGCCGTTTGACGCCTACCGTGAGCTTTTGACGGCCGATCTTGAGGACAAGTCGATTTTTGCCGAGGTCGAGCGTGTTGGCGGAACGCCGATTGTCTCGGTTGGCTACCGTACGGTCGAGGCCGTTCGAGCTAACGCCGAGCAGGCGGCCGAGCTGGGCATTGCTCCGCACGATCCGCTGCTCAACCTGCGTGCCGGCTTTACCGGTCCCGATGACGAGCCGGTTTTGATGGGTAAGCAGTACTACGTGGGATCGCGCTACGTTATGGTCATGTAAGTTACGCGGTTTTACCAAACCGCGTAACGGCTCGACGCTGCAAACGCCCCTAAGCGGCAATCTGACGTTCAATCGTCGGTCGCGTACCCAAAGTACGCTTCCCTCCTCTTTCACGTCACCTTGCTCGCTTAGGGGCGTTTTCGCTGACTTATGCTCAACCAGCGACGTTTGCGCGCTTGTCAAGAGATTAGCCGTTGGGAAAGTGTCCAAAAATCCCACGCTCGTTCCTTTTGGATTGCGTTGCCCGTGGCCGACGGCCGTGCGGCACCGGTCCGCGTGGCGGCGTATAATCGGCGGCAGATGACTTGGACGTTAGGAAACCATGACCGATAGCATGCAGCAGATGGCGCTCGACACGCTCGGCGCCTATTTTGGCTACACCTCGTTTCGCCCGGGGCAGGACCGCATGGTGGATGCGATTCTTGCAGGCCGCGATGCGCTGGGTGTTATGCCCACGGGCGCCGGCAAGTCCATTTGCTACCAGGTGCCCGCGCTCATGCTGCCCGGCATCACCTTTGTGGTGAGTCCGCTGCTGTCGCTTATGGAGGACCAGACCCGTGCGTTGCTCGCGGCGGGTGCGCGACCTAGCTATCTCAACTCCAGCCTTACCCCGGCCCAGCAAAACACCGTGCTCAAGCGGGCGCGTGAGGGCCGCTACCAGCTTATGTACGTGGCGCCCGAGCGCCTGCTCGAGCCGCGCTTTTTAGCCTTTGCGCAGGAGGCCGCGGTGGACGGCGGCATTGGCGTGCCGCTCGTGGCCATTGACGAGGCCCACTGCGTGAGCCAATGGGGCCAGGATTTCCGCCCCGCCTACCTGCAGATTCGCGAGTTTATCGGTTCGTTGCCGCGGCGTCCGATCGTGGCGGCCTTTACCGCCACGGCGACCGAGCGCGTGCGTGCGGACATTCAGCAGATGCTCGGCCTGCAAAACCCCGCGACCGTGGTGACGGGTTTTGATCGCAAGAACCTCTACTTTGGTTGCGAGGAGATGGGCGACAAGGCCAAGACCGCGTGGGTGCGCGACTATGTGATCGCGCATTCGAGCGAGAGCGGCATCGTGTATTGCTCGACCCGCAAGACGGTCGATGCGCTGGCCGCGGAGCTTGCCGAGGCACTGGGCCCCAGCGGCATTCGTGTGGGGCGCTACCATGCCGGCATGGGCAACGACGCCCGCCGCCAGAGCCAGCGTGCCTTTATCGACGACGACATCCAGGTGATGGTTGCCACCAACGCCTTTGGCATGGGCATCGACAAGCCCAACGTGCGTTACGTGATTCACAACAACGTGCCCGAGAGCATCGAGGCCTACTACCAGGAGGCGGGCCGCGCCGGCCGAGATGGCGACCCGGCCAGCTGCCATCTGCTGTGGAACGGTAACGATTTCCGCATGCGGCGCTTTTTGATCGACCGCGGCGATGCGGCCGACGAGGCGCTTGACGACGAGCAGCGCGCGTGGGCGCTCCAGAACCGTTATCGCCTGCTCAGCCAGATGGAGGGCTACTGCAATACCACCGGCTGCCTGCGCGAATACATGCTGCGCTACTTTGGCGACGAAGCCGCGGCCGAGCATGCGGTTGCGGCTGCTGCGGGCGGCACCACAGACGACGCCGAGGGCTGCGGCAACTGTAGCAACTGCCTCACGCAGTTCGAGGTCGAGGACGTCACCGACATGGCCCGCGCCGCCGTGCGCTATGTGGCCACGCGCCCTATGCGCTTTGGCAAGTCGCTGATCGCCGACGTGCTTCACGGCGGCAACACCGAGCGCATTCGCCAGATGCATCTGGACGAGGATCGCGGCTACGGCGAGCTGTCGAGCGAATCGGTCGGGCGCATCAAGGACATCATCGGCCAGCTGTGCGGGCGGGGCTACCTGGCCACCTCGCAGGGCCAGTATCCGGTCGTGGGTCTGGGCCCGCGTGCCGGCGAGGTCGAGGACGAGACGTTCGCCTTTACCGTTAAGCGTCGCGCGTCCAAGCGCAAGGCCTCGGCCCGTGCCCGCCGTGCGGTGGATTTGCTGCGCGAGGAGGCCGAGCTGGATCAGCGACCGCGCGTGGGCGACGACGCCGAGCTGTTTGAGCGCCTACGGGCACTCCGCAAGGAGATCTCGACCGAGCTGGAGATGGCGCCGTATATGGTCTTTTCCGACAAGGCCCTGCGCGGCCTGTGCCGCCTGCGTCCGCAGACGCGCGAGGAGCTGATCCAGGTCAACGGCATTGGCGAGAAAAAAGCCGACGCCTTTGGCGAGCAGTTTATGGCGGCGATTGAAGAATTTGAGTCCGAGCATGCGCGGGATGGAGTGTAACGATGGCATTCGACGATAAAACCGACCGCACTGACGTGCCCGCCGTGCCGCTGTACCAGCAGGTCATGGATGACCTAAAGGGCGAGATCGCGCGCGGCGTGTACCCCGCCGGCTCGCGCATCCCTGCCGAGATGGAGCTCGCGAAGTCCTACGGCGTGGGGCGCATCACCGTGCGCCGTGCCATCGAGGAGCTGTCGCGCGCGGGGTATCTCAACCGCCAGCAGGGGAGGGGCACGTTTGTGTGCGCCCCCAAGCTCAAGCGCAAGATTCGCCAGAAGGGTGACGTCCAGAGCTTTACTGAGGGTTGTGCTGCCAACGACATGGTGCCGGGTGCGCGTCTGGTGTCGCGCACGGTGGTCGCGGCGACGCACGAGGATGCGGCGTTCTTTGGCGTGGAGCCCGGCTGCGAGCTTATCGTGGTCGAGCGCGTGCGCACGGCCGACGGCATCCCCGTCATGCTCGAGAACAACGCCTTTGTGCTTGCCGACCATCCCTACCTGCAGACGCTGGCCGACGAGGACCTCACCGATAACTCAATCTTTGCGCTCGTTGCCGAGCATTCGGGTCGCGCGCCGCTCAAGTCCGACCCCTGCACCGTGGAGATTGCGCTTGCCGATACTCAGACGGCCCCGCTGCTGGAGGTGCCGGTCGGCGAGCCTCTCTTCTATATGGAGGCCTACTTTACCGACGCCGGCGGGCGCCCTCTACTGCTCGGCCGCCAAAAGATCGTGGGCTCGCGCTACGTCTTCGACATCTAACGTCCACAGATAGAACAACATAGAACAAATTTGCTGAGATGACTTCACGGGCGTTGTTACACGTGCTATAAATAGGACAACATAGAACGACAGCAGGTACGAGCTGTCGTCGTTCAAAGCCGCCCCACAAGGAGGAGCATCAGCATGAACGCACATGATCTGGTTCAGGAAATCATCGAGCGCAAGGGCAAGATCGAGAACGTCTTTTGGATCGCTTGCGGCGGTTCGATGATCGATCTCATGCCGGCCAACGAGCTGCTCAAGCGTGAGGCCACCACGTTTACCTCGACGGTCTACACGGCACGCGAGTTTTGCCTGATGGCTCCCAAGAGTCTTGGCGAGAAGTCGCTCGTCATCGCCTGCAGCCACAGCGGCAACACGCAGGAGGTCGTCGACGGCTGCGAGATGGCGCTGGCCGCCGGTGCCGAGGTCATTGCCCTCACTGACTGCGAGGGCTCCAAGATCGATAACGGCAAGTGGACCACCTGGGTCTATCCGTGGGGCGAAGGCGTGCCGCAGGCCGAGGTACCGCAGGGCATTGGCGCTCTGATCGCCGCCGAGTTGCTCGACCAGCAGGAGGGTTACGAGGCGCTTGCCGACATGTATGCCGGCCTCAAGCAGATGGATGCGCTGCTGCCCGCCGCCCGTGAGAAGGTCAACGCCGAGCTGGGCGCCCGCTTTGCCGAGCTCTGCCAGCAGCACAAGTTCTTCTATATCCTGGGCTCCGGCCCCAACTTTAGCCAGACCTATGCCATGGCCATCTGCTCGCTCATGGAGATGCAGTGGCAGCACTGCTGCTACATCCACTCCGGCGAGTACTTCCATGGCCCGTTCGAAGCCACCGAGCCCGGCGTGTTCTACTTTGTGCAGCTCGGATCGGGCGAGTGCCGCCCCATGGAGGAGCGCGCTCTTGCGTTCCTCAACACGCACACCGATACAGTCATGGTGCTCGATGCGCTCGAGTACGGCGTGGGTGAAGTGCCTGCCAGCGTGCGTTCGTACCTGGAGCCGATCTTCTTCTACGCGATGAGCTGCGAGCTGCGTGCCGCCCGCGGCAAGGTGTTCGACCACAGCCCCGAGATTCGTCGCTACATGGGCATCGAGCAGTACTAGGTACCGGGAAAAGCATTCACCTTCGATTCGCAAGCGAACAGCGTGCGTAAAAAGCGGGCCGCGCCGGGGATTTCCGGTGCGGCCCGCTTAGTATCGCGCTTAGATTCGCAAGGTTGCGGTAGCCAGCGGCCTACTTTGCGTCGTAGGCCTCGGCGTCCCACCAGTCGAGCTGGGCGATGTTGTCGCGGATGTGCTGGCAGCTCTTGTGGAGGCCCTCGAGCTCGTGCTCGGACAGGTCCAGCGTGTAGACCTCCTCGACGCCCTCGGCACCGATCACGCACGGCAGGGAGGTGAAGATGCCCTCCTCGCCATACTGGCCGGTCATAAGCGTAGAGGCCGAAAGCACGGCATGCTCGTTGTGCAGCACGGCGGCGCAAACGCGCGCGGCGGAGTTGGCGACGGCGTACTCGGTGCACTGTTTGCCCTGGTAGGTTACGTAGCCGCCCTTGCGCGCGAGCTCCTCGACCTCCATGTGGTCAAAGGCGTACTTGTCGGGGTTCTCGGCCTGAAGCTCGTTAAGGCTCTTGCCGGCGATGGTTGCGGCCTTAAAGGCAGCCAGCTGGCTAAAGCCGTGCTCGCCGATCATGTAGGCGTCGACGGACTTGGGGCTTACGCCGACCTTCTTGGAGATCTCGGTGCGCAGGCGGGCGGAGTCCAGGCCGCAACCCGAGCCGATGATCTTCTTGGGATCGTAGCCGGTCAGGTGCCACAGCTCGGTGCACACGACGTCGCAGGGGTTGGAGATGCTCACGAAGATGCCGTCGAAGCCGGCGTCGACGATGCGCTTGGCAAAGGAGCGGGCGGCGTCGGTGGTAAAGAACAGCTCGCCGTCGCGGTTGCCGGCGGCCAGCGCGACCTTGCCGGCGGCGTTGACGATGACGTCGCAGCAGGCAAGCTCCTCGTAGTGGTCGTAGCAGTTGACGATCTTGGTGTTGTACGGGACAAACGAAAGGGAGTCGCGCAGGTCCTGGACCTCGGACGTCACCTTGGCCTGGTTGATATCGCACAGGTACAGCTCATCGGCAATGCCCTGCATGAGCAGACTGTTGGCAACATGTGCTCCTACGTGGCCCTGGCCGACCACACCGATCTTACGCGTCTGGTACATATATGTATCCTTTCGGCCGAGTTTTTCGCGTCGAACCATTGTAGCGTCCTGCTGCCACTTTGCTAGGCTAAAGCGCCATAGATTTTTGGGCATGCCTTAATCTCTACTTTTGGAGTGATTTGGGCCGCTGACGGCATCGCCGGGCGATGTACTCGCGCGGATGGGGCCGGTCGTTGTACCATAACTGCAACTGACTCGTAAGGAGCATCCATGCCCATTCGCATCCCCGACGCCCTCCCTGCCGCCGCGCAGCTCGAGAGCGAGAACATCTTTGTCATGACCGAGTACCGCGCGCTGCACCAGGACATCCGTCCGCTGCGCGTGCTCATCCTCAACCTCATGCCCACCAAGATTGCCACCGAGACGCAGATCATGCGCAAGCTCTCCAACACGCCGCTGCAGGTGGAGGTGGACCTGCTGCGCACCAAGACGCACGAGGCCACGCACGTGAGCGCCGGCCACCTGGAGACGTTCTACCGCACGTTCGACGACATCCGCGACATCCACTACGACGGCCTGATCATCACGGGCGCGCCGGTGGAGCAGATGCCGTTCGAGGAGGTCGACTACTGGCCCGAGCTCTGCCAGATCATGGATTGGTCCACCACGCACGTGCACTCTACGCTGCACATTTGTTGGGGCGCACAGGCCGGTCTGTACCATCATTACGGTATCCAGAAGTATGACCTGCCGGCAAAGGCGAGTGGCGTGTTCGAGCATTATCTGGTGAAGCCGCAAAGCCCGCTGGTCCGCGGCTTTGACGACCGTTTCTATGCCGTGCATTCGCGTAACACCGATGTGCGCCGCGAGGACGTGGAGGCCGAGCCGCAGCTTGAGGTCGTGGCCGTGTCCGACGAGGTGGGCCTGTACATCGTCAAGTCGACCGACAGCCGTCGCTTCTTTGTCTTTGGCCACCCCGAGTACGATACCGACACGTTGCGCCTGGAGTACGAGCGCGACGTGAAGCGCGGCCTCAACCCTCAGGTGCCGGTGCATTACTTCCCGGGTGACGACCCCGCCGCCGAGCCGCGCAACGTCTGGCGCAGCCAGGCTCAGCTGTTCTACACCAACTGGCTCAACTACTATGTCTATCAGACCACGCCCTACGACCTGGCCCGCGCCGGCGAGGAGCACTAGACCGTCGGGAAGTGCGCCAGCCGTTAGGCGCTGATGATGTGGGGTAGCGGCAGGTCGTGGGCGTCGGTGGGGATGTGGTCGACACGCTGCTCGTCAAAGGCGATGCCGATGATTTGACATGCAGGCGAGAGCATGGGCAGGTAGCGGTCATAGCAGCCGCCTCCGTAGCCTAGGCGCGCGCCGGTTTGGTCGAAGGCCACGAGCGGCACAACAATCATGTCGAGTGCTTCGGCAGGCACGATAGGGAAGCGGTTGCTGTCGATGTTCGTAGCCGCAAAGGCCTGCGTGGGGTGGGCGATAAACGGAGCCGCGGACGCATCGTCGGCGGCAACTGCCCGCATACACATGCGCTGGCCACAAGCCACGGTGTCTGTTGCCGAGAGCATGCACGGATAGGCCACGCGCCAGCCGCGCGCGGCGGTCGCAGCGGCAAACGCGGCAGGGTCTGCCTCGGAACCCACCGCGGCATAGACGGCAACGGTGCGCGACACCGCGGCATCCAAGCGATCCGACAGCTCAACCAGCCGCGCACAGATAACGGCAGACTTTGCCGCCCGCACATCCAAATCAAGAGCATCGCGCCGAGCAATCACCGCCCGTCGCAACTCAGCCTTGTCCATCCCGGCCCTCTCTCCCAAACCTACCAAAAAGGGACAGGTTTATTTTGGCAGGTTTTATCTGGTCAAACGTCGAAGCCGCCACAAAGGCGCCCTGTGTGGCGGCTTCGACTCGACGTTGGCTTCACAGCGCCGCAGCGATCGCTTCAGTCACAAACTTATTGAGTGACTCACCCTTCTTTGCCGCTGCCAGCGCTGCTTGCTTATGGAGCTCAGAGCCCGTTCTTACGTTGAACGAGCCCTTAAAAGCCCGCTCGGGTTCCTTGCCCTTCTCGGCGCAAAACTCAAGGTAATCGTCGACGGCGTCGTGGAAGCATTGCTCCACTTCTTCAGCCGTGGAGCCTTCAAATACGATTGCGTCCCTAATGCCGGCGACCATACCTGTTAGCACATGCTGTTCGGCATTGAACTCGACCGGGGCGAAATAACCTTTGTATGCCAAAACGTTACTCATGACTACCTCCGACATCTTGCAGAAAGCGAACGATGTTTCGAATGGTCCCCGCTGTCAATTCGTCAGATGGATGAGGCGCGTGCATTACGAACATCCTGCCATCTGATGGCCTGTAGAAGCGAACGCGCGATCCGGATGTCTTGCCTTTGCTGTCCATTTCAAAGCCATATGAAGCCATGACTTTTAAAAAATCCGCATACCGATAAGTTGAAGGGCAGCTAAACAGTTGGGCGATGAGTTTATCGGATCGAGTCATCCCGCCTCACATTCTGCAACTATATTCTAGTTGCAATTTCAGGTCGTTGCAAGCACCTCTACTATAGAACATGTGTGCGTATAGAACAAGTGTTCGAATCACCACTGAGAATGGGGACAGGCATCTTTGTGGTGGTCTGTGCTGTGGAGTGGGCGTCTGCGGCAGTTCGTCTCGATCTGTAACAGTAACTCGGCAAAATTGGACCTAGATGTTACAGATTGAGACAAAGGGCCGGCGTCATCCGGAAACGTCTCGATTTGTAACATCTGGAGCCAATATTGCCGCCTTAGCGTTACAGATCGAGACAAATCGGCAGACTGCGGCAAAAGAAAAAGGTAGATTTGGGTATGTAAATATACTGGTTGAGTTCGTTAAATCAGTGGTTGGTGATACCACTTACCAGATTTGTTGAACAATTGG
>NZ_JADNJQ010000016.1 GCF_015555045.1 Collinsella aerofaciens
GGCTACATGTCTCCGGTCGAGTTCAGGGAGGCGGGGCTGTCCCTCCCGGAATCGTCCAAATAGGTGTTGCCAATCCACTGCGATACCCTCTCGACGCGAAGTCGCCATGCGGGTACACCTCGAGGCTGACGTCGCCGGCGAGCTCGTAGCCCGAGGACGGGAGCCACTCGGAGAAGATTCTGCGGTAGTGCTCGGCGGTCGCGACGTCGCACGGCCCGGTGCAGCCGAACACGGCCCACGTGCCGGCGGGGACGTAAATCTCGTCCGCCCAGCCGGGGGCCTCCCCCGAGGACGCCACCGCTATCCGGTAGCTCGACTCCCCGCCCTCGGACACGTTGACCCCGAGAACCCCCTCGGGTCCCGAGCCATCGGCGAGGGCGAGCAGGGCCTCGATGCTCCCGGAGCGCGAGGCGCCACCCCAGAACCTCCCGAGCTCCTCTCTCCCCTCCTCCCCCATCTGGGCGAGGAGGCCCGCCTCGGACGGCCCGCACGGAAGCGACACCCCGACGAGGCGCATCCCGCCCCATGGGACGATCCTCCACGGCAGGGGCTCGGCGCCCGTGACGGTGAGGGAGAACGAAAGCCTCGGAAAGACCGAGAGCGGGGCGCCCGGGCGCTTCGCCTCGCTGGGCGAGATCCCGAGGGCGTCCCTGAACGCTCGGTTGAACGCGGTCGGGGAGCAGTAGCCGTACCGGACCGCGACGTCGACGACCCGCTCCCCGCGGGACAGGTCGAGCGCGGCGCGGGAGATGCGGCGCCGGCGCACGTACTCCCCGAGACCGATGCCGGCGATATAGGAGAACATCCTCCGGAACTGTCCCTCGGTGCAGGCGGCGAGCCGCGCCGCATGGGCGAGGTCGAGGTCCCCCTCGAGGTTCGCCTCTATGTAGTCCATCGCGTCGTTGAGGCCCTCTATCCAGCCCATCGGGTCACCATCCTTCCGAGAAGAGAGCATGGGGCAACAAGGCAGCGCAGTCCTCGCGTCCAAGGGGCGAATAATGAGAGTTTTTGATGACTGGCTCGTCGCCGACGGCCCGTCTCGATGATAGACCGTCGGCACGAGGATCCGACCCGCGAATGCCCGTTTTGCATTGTCAGGAACCTCGCTCAGGAGCACGCCATGAAGGAGGATGCCCGCCGCGCCGTGATGCGCGCGGCACACCAACGACGCGACAGCCGCGATCGAAAGCTGAGGAGGGACGTTAGCCACTGGGTTAGCAAGTAGCCCATTCCGTGCGCACAGCGCCAGGAACAGCGGCCCGCCCATCGATCACCTTGGACCATGGTACAGTCGCAGTAAGAGGACGGACAGCGGGCGTGCGCCAGGGCGAACAAATTGGCATGAAAAGAAGACGGCATAGACCTTCTGGTCATGCCGTCTTCTTTGAATGACTAGTTGTCGCTCTGGTGCCCGCGCAGCGTCGGCCGATCCGCCGTTCGGTAGAACGGCGGAACCGCCTAACCGCCCAGATAGGCTTTGCGGACGTTGTCGTCGTGCAGGAGCTCTTGGCCCGTGCCGGTCATGGTAATCTTGCCGGTCTCAAGCACGTAGCCGCGCGTGGCGATGGAAAGTGCCATCTGCGCGTTCTGCTCGACCAGAAGCACCGTGGTGCCGGCCTTGTGCAGGTCCTCGACAATCTGGAAGATCTGCTCAATCAGAATCGGCGCCAAGCCCATGGAAGGCTCGTCGAGCATGAGCAGCTTGGGGTTACTCATAAGGGCACGCCCCATAACGAGCATCTGCTGCTCGCCGCCTGAAAGGGTACCGGTAACCTGGCGACGACGTTCCTTCAGGCGCGGGAACTGCTCGTAGACACGCTCCAGGCCCGGGGCAATTGTGGACTTGGGCTGTGTATAGGCGCCCATCTCCAGGTTCTCCTCGACCGTCATCTGCAAAAAGGCGCGGCGGCCCTCGGGAACCTGGGCCAAGCCCTTGCCCACCAGCTTGTCGGCAGGCGTATGGGTAATGTCCTCGCCCATAAACTTGATGGAGCCGGTCTTGGAGCGCAGCAGGCCCGAGACGGTCTTGAGCGTTGTGGACTTGCCGGCACCGTTGGCACCAATCAAGGCCACGATCTCGCCCTCGTTAACGTTAAAGGAGATGTCCTTGATGGCGTGGATGGCGCCGTACCAGACGTTAATGTTGTAGACGGAAAGCATCGGCTCTGCCATTTAGTTCTCCCCCTTATCCTGCTTACCCAGATACGCCTCGATAACGGCGTCGTTGTTCTGGATTTCCTCTGCCGTGCCCTTGGCGATGACCTTGCCAAAGTTAAGCACGCAGATGCCCTCGCAGATGTTCATGACGAGCGACATATCATGCTCGATAAGCATGATGGCGATGCCGAAGGTATCGCGAATCTTGACGATGTTCGCCATGAGCTCTGCGGTCTCGGACGGGTTCATACCGGCGGCAGGCTCGTCGAGCAACAGCAGCTTGGGGTTGGTGGCAAGCGCGCGGACGATTTCCAGACGACGCTGAGCGCCGTAAGGAAGCGAGCCGGCCTGTTCATTTGCCAGGTGCTCCATGTCAAAAATGGACAGCAGCTCCATGGCGCGCTCGTGGGCGGCCTTCTCGTGCTTCCAATACGTCGGCAGGCGCAGCACGCCCTCAAAACCGGAGTAGCGCTCCTGGTTGTGCAGGCCGACCTTAACGTTGTCCTCCACCGTCATGGTGTTGAACAGGCGGATGTTCTGGAACGTACGGGCAATACCCATGCGGTTGACCTGGTAGACCGACTTGCCCGAGGTGTCCTCGCCGTCGAGCAGGATGGTGCCGTGCGTAGGCTGGTACACCTTGGTGAGCAGGTTGAAGACCGTGGTCTTGCCGGCACCGTTGGGGCCGATGAGACCGGCGATCTCGGTCTTGCCGATGGTTAGGCTAAAGTCGTCTACCGCCTTAAGGCCGCCGAATTCAATGCCCAGGTGGATGCACTCGAGCGCCGGGCGCTGGCCCAAGTCGCGGTCGGGAACGATGGCGCCAGAAGGATACGGGACCATCTTGCCCTTGTTGAACTCAAACTTACTGGGCATCGGCTGCCACCTCCTTCTTGGAAGCAAAGCGGTCCTTAATGCGTGCGAAGAACGCCTTGAGTTGTGGGTTGTTAGTAAAGACCATGACCAGAATCAACACGATGGCGTAGATGAGCATGCGGTAGTCCGAGAACTGACGGAGCAGCTCGGGGAGCACCGTGAGCAGCGCCGCGGCGATAACGGAGCCGCGCATGTTGCCCAGGCCGCCCAGGACCACGAACACCAGAATGAGGATGGACGTATTGAAGTCGAACTTAGTGGCGGAAAGCTGCGAGAAGTTACCGCCGAACAGGGCTCCGGCAGCACCGGCGAGGGCAGCGGAAACCACGAAGGCGATCATGCGGTACTGGGTGACGGAGATGCCCACAGACTCGGCAGCGATCTTGTTGTCGCGCACGGCAATAATGGCACGACCGGTACGGCTGCGAACCAGGTTGAGCACAATCACGAGCGCGACCATAACCAGGATTGCGCCGGCAAGGAAGGTCGAATAGGTCGACACGCCCGATGCGCCCTGCGCGCCCTTGATGATGGCGGTGCCGTCCTCGAGCAGGTGCAGGTCGTCGATCGTGGAGTTACCCGTGATGTTAAAGATCACATGCAGGCCGCGGGAATCGACGCCCACAATGAGGCAGGTGACGACCTCTTTGATAATCTCGCCAAAAGCCAGGGTCACAATAGCCAGATAGTCGCCGCTCAAGCGCAGGACCGGGATACCGATCAAGAAGCCCAAGATGGCAGCGGCGATAGCGCCGACCACAATGCTGATGATCAGACGCATCGGATCGGACGGAACGGTGCTCTCCAGCGCGACGGCAGTGACGATGCCCGTATAGGCACCGACGCTCATAAAGCCCGCGTGGCCCAGCGACAAGTCGCCCGCGATGCCGACGACGAGGTTAAGGGAGATGGCCATGACGATATAGGCCGTGATGGGAACCAGCTGACCGGCGATCATGCGCGGGATCATGTGGTTGGACTGCATAAAGAACACGATGGCGAACGCCACAACGCACATGGCGTACGTGACAAAGTCGTGACGCGTCTGCTTGTCTTTAAGAAACTTCATAACGCTCACCTACACCTTCTCGGGGACGTACTTGCCCAAGAGGCCGGCAGGCTTGACGAGCAGGACGATGATCAAAACACCAAAGACGATGGAGTTGGCAAGGCTCGTGGAAATGTAAGCCTGCGCCATCGCCTCGATGATGCCGATGAGAATGCCGCCGACAAAGGCACCGGGGATGGAGCCGATGCCGCCGAAAACGGCAGCGTCGAAGGCCTTGATGCCAGGCATGGCGCCCGTGGTGGGCTGCAACACCGGCGAGTAGGAGCACAGGAGCACGCCGGCGATGGCGGCAAGGGCGGAGCCGATGGCAAACGTCATCGAAATAGTGCGGTTGACGTTGATGCCCATGAGCTGAGCGGCAGCCTTGTCCTCGGACACGGCGCGCATGGCTTTGCCCATCTTGGTCTTACCTGTAAAGAACATCAGGCCGGCCATGATAACCAGGCAGGCGACGATGGTGACGAGCGAGACGGCGCTTACGTTGAACTTGGCCAAGAACTCCGGCACCTGGAAGGTGACGAGCGAAGTGAAGTTCTTGGGCGTGGCGCCCCACAGAAGCTGCGCGGCGTTCTGCAGGAAGTAAGACACGCCGATGGCCGTGATCAGAACGGCCAGCGGGCCTGCTTGGCGCAGCGGCTTGTATGCCAGGCCCTCGATAAGAACACCGAGAACGGTACAGACCACACAAGAGAGAATTACAGATGCCCAGCCCGGGAGGCCGAGATACGACGTGGCACAGAACGAGACATAGGCACCGACCATGATGACGTCGCCGTGAGCGAAGTTCAGCATCTTGGCGATACCGTAGACCATGGTGTAGCCCAACGCGATGATGGCGTAGACGCTGCCCATGGACAGGCCGTTGACCAGGTATTGGATAAAGACCGTCATGTTCCACATCCCCCTTTCGAATAGGTTTCCAGTTGATGTATGAAACAGGGACGTTACACTGTCCCTAGATACCAAGCAAGCAGGGAAGGCCAAAACCTCCCCTGCTTGGGATCAAAACCGCTCTATGTAAGGCGGCCAATTAGGCCTGTACGTACTTGCCGTCGGTGATGACGTACGCCGTGGGCTCCTTCTGGACCTGGCCCTTATCGTTCCAGGTGAGCTTGCCGGTCAGACCATCAACGGTAATCTTGAGCATAGCCTTGGACAGCTTCTCGGCGACCTCGGTCGGGTCGGCGTCGACACCAAGACCGGCCTCCTTGACGGCCTCGGCCACCGCGTGCACGCCGTCGTAGGCGTCGGCGGCAAACTGGTCGGGGGTATCGCCGTACTTATCCTTGTAAGCGTTGACGAAGTCGGCGTTCTTCTCGTCGTCGGCGGAGAACGGGGTCATGAGCAGCAGACCCTCGGCAAGAGAGGTATCGAAGCCCTCAACGCCCAGGATGCCGTCCATGCCGTCGCAGCCCATCATCTTGACGTCGTAGCCCATGTCCTTGGCGTTCTTGAGCAGGACGGACGCCGGCGTGTAGTAGATCGGCGCAAAGATCATGGTGGCGCCGGCCTGCTTGGCCTTGGTCAGCTGGTTGGTAAAGCTCGTGGCGGAGTCGTCCTTAAAGGTCTCCTCGTCAACAATCTCGAGCTTGGACTCAGCGGCTTGGGCTTTAAAGGAATCTGCGATGCCCGAAGAATAGGCGTCGCCGGAGTTATAGAACAGCACGAACTTCTCGTCCGCATACTTCTGCGCCAGGAACTTGGCAGCGTTGACACCCTGGTTGGGGTCGGTGAAGCAAACCTGGAAGACGCAATCCTTGCCGTCGGTGACGTCCTCGGAGGACGCGGACGGGGTGATCATGAACGTCTTGGGGTCGTTACCACACTCTGCGGCAACGGCAACCGACGCACCCGTGGTGGTCGGACCGACGAGGGCCTGCATGCCCCAGTCGAGCAGGGTGTTGAAGGCGTTGACGGCCTTCTCGCCATCGGCCTGGTCATCCTCGGCCTTGCTGGCAAGCGGCAGCTCCTTGGTCGAGAAATCCTTGCAGCCAAGCTCGACACCCTGGGTAACGGACTTGCCGTAGGACGCGTTGGCGCCGGTCAGCGGGCCGATGGTGCCGATCTTAAACGAAGCGTCGCCCGAAGCGGAACCGCTGTCGCCGCCGTTGGAGGAGCAGCCAGCTAGAATGGACATCGCCCCCAGACCTGCTGCGCTCGCGATAACGCTCCTGCGATTCATAACAGGGTTCAATGACTTACCGGTGAGGCTCGACATGCGGCTCTCCTCTCAAATCTCGTCGGGTTTCGGTTACCCGACAGGCCATCCTTCGCCGTGTTCGGCGTTCGCAAAATAGTAGACGCTTTAGTTAGGAAAAGTGGCGGTTATTTCGACTTTTCTTTGGATTTGTTCATTTATCCATATTTCTGCGTATTTCTATTGCTTTATGCAGTAATGCCACTTTATTGTGTAAAAGCAATGTTTCCGTTCTGCTACAGACATCCCCGCCCTGCATAAAACAGCCTCACCGGTCGCGCTTTATGCGCGCTTAGGTGGCGATGTACTTGCCGTCCTGGAACACATAAGCCGTAGCGGGCTTTTCGACCTGGCCCTCGTCATTCCACGCCGACGAGCGCCTGCATGCCCCAGTCGCACAGGGCAAACCTTATGGTGCAAACGCTGACAGTTTGTTACAGAAGTTCGTTTGTAGCGAGCGTGTTTCCAATGTTTCCGCAGCGTTTCGGGGGTGCCGTTTTATGCGGCTCCTGTTGCCTGGCAAGCACGCGCCCTCGGTTCACGCTAGAATGCACTCAACCTGTAATCGGTTAATCCATCTATAAGATGCACAAAGGAGCTATCTATGAGCGAATCCCTGCGCACCGTGAACGTCGGCCTCATCGGTCTGGGAACCGTCGGCGGCGGCGTGGCCCGTCTGATCAAGAGCCACCACGATGAGTACCTGGCCGCCTACGGCATCGACCTTAAGCTGACCCGCGCCTGTGCGCTTGCCTGGGAGCAGGCCGAAGCAGCCGGTATTGAGCGTGAGGCCTTTACGAGTGACTGGCACGACGTCGTCACCGACCCCGCCGTCGACATCGTCGTCGAGCTGATCGGCGGCGAGCATCCCGCGACCGAGATCTTCACCACTGCCTTTGAGCACGGCAAGCACGTCGTCTCTGCCAACAAGGCCCTGCTGGGCCGTCACGTCGAGACGCTTGCCGAGAAGGCACGCGCGTGCGGCGTGCAGATTAAGTGCGAGGCCAGCTGCGGCGGTGGCATCCCCATCGTGAGCACGCTCGAGCACGACTTGGTGGGCAACAAGATCCTCACCATCGCCGGCATTCTCAACGGCACCACCAACTACATCCTGTCGCGCATGGACGCCGAGGGCGCCGATTACGCCGACGTGCTTGCCGACGCACAGGCCAAGGGCTATGCCGAGGCCGACCCGTCCGCCGACGTCGACGGCTTCGATGCCGCCAGCAAGACGGCGATCCTCGCCTCCATCGGCTTTGGCACCCGCGTGACCACCGATGATGTGTACCAGCAGGGTATCCGTACCATCGGTGCCGAGGACATCGCCCAGGCCCGCGAACTCGGCTACACCATTAAGCTGCTCGGCATCGCCCGCAATACCGACGCCGGCGTCGACGTCCGCGTGCACCCCACGCTGATCCCCGCCGACCACATGCTTGCCAAGGTCAACGGCGCCATGAACGCTGTCTACGTGGTAGGCGACGCCGTGGGCGAGACCATGTTCTACGGTGCCGGCGCAGGCTCCTTCCCCACCGCGAGCGCCGTCGTGGGCGATATCCTGTCGCTCTCCGAGCAGATCAGCCGCGGCGTGGCCCCGCTGCCCGAGATTGAGCCCTATGGCCACAACCTCGCCTTTAAGCCCATGGACGAGCTCCAGACCAAGTACTATGTGCGCCTGAAGGTCGCCGACCGCGTGGGCGCCCTGTCCGAGACGGTCGACATCTTTGCCAAGCACAACATCTCGATTTCGCTCATCAACCAGGTCGAGGACGGCAAGTCGGGCGTCAGCGATGCCTGCTCGGTCATCTTCCTGACGCACCGCGCGCTCGAGAAGGACGTCCAGGCTGCCGCCGCCGAGCTTGCCAGCGTCGACTGCGTGGCCGAGGTCGCCAACGTCCTGCGCATCGAAGATGTCGAGGCCTGGACCGAAGGCGTCATGGCCAACTAGCCCGATTCTCGGCAAATCAAACAACGCATGAGGGGCTCCCGTCCGATCGGATGGGAGCCCCTTTTAGTTACATCTTTTGCACGAAGTGGTCGACTAACGTTTGGACAACTTGACCGTTCGTCAACAACCGTGGATACCGTTTGCCGATATGCAACGGCAGCTGTATTTTGCCGCCGCTATGCTGTGCCGTGTATGTCCGCCCGCGATGAGAGGAAGCACCATGTTGCTCGAGGGCAAGAAAGCAATCATCACCGGAGGCACGCGCGGTATCGGCTATGCGATCGCCTGCCGTTTTATCGAGGAAGGCGCTGCCGTCACCGTCTTTGGCTCGCGCCAGGAGACTGCCGACGCGGCCGTTGAGAAGCTGACAGCCGCCTATCCCGACGCCAAGGTCTGGGGCCGTTCCTGCGACCTCACCTCGCTCGAGGCCGTGACCGAGGCCTTTACCCAGGCTGCAACCGACATGGGCGGCCTGGACACGGTCGTCAACAATGCCGGCATCTCCCAGCGCTCGCCCCTTTTGGACTACACGGCCGAGGAGTTCGCCAAAGTCATGGACCTCAACGTCGTCGCTGTCTTTAACGGTCACCAGGCGGCCGCCAAGATTATGACCGAGGCCGGCCACGGCGGCACCATCACTACCACGAGCTCGATGGTCGCCAAGTACGGCCAGCCCTCCGGCGTCGGTTATCCCACGTCCAAGTTTGCCGTCAACGGCATGGTCCAGTCGCTCTCGCGCGAGCTCGCCCCCATGGGCATCCGCGTCAACGCCATCGCACCCGGCGTGACTAAGACCGACATGGTCGCCAACCTACCCGAAGAGGTCATCAAGCCCATCGTCGCCACTATTCCGCTCGGCCGCATGGGCGAGCCCGAGGATGTCGCCAACGCTTTTGTTTTCCTGGCGAGCGACATGTCCTCCTATGTCACGGGCGCCGTGCTCCCCGTCGACGGAGCCGCCCGCTCCTAAGGGGCCACAAGCCTCAGCTCCTAGCCTCAACATGGCTCGACCAAAAAGGCGCGCTGCCTGCATCAACTACAGGCAGCTCGCCTTGTTCTGTTTGCAGGGGAAGCTGCGTCCCGGTATTTCAGCTCAGAACGGGGCACGGTTTCCCCAGGACCTCCTTGCGGAAACTGCACCCCGTTTTGAACGTCGATTCTGGGACACCGTTTCCGCAATGGGCCTCCTGCGGAAACGGTATCCCACTCCGGGCGCCCATTCCAGGACACAGCTTCCCAACGGCCCCTGTTTCGGAAACCACATCCCATTTTGAACCTTCAGACTGGGACGCGCTTTCCGGCAGGGGTCCAAAGCGGAAATTGCATCCCACTCTGAGCGCCCATTCCGGGACACAGTTTCCCAACGGCCCCCGTTTCGGAAACCACATCCCGTTCCGAGCCTTCAAAGCGGGACGCGGCTTCCCCGAGAGAGTATCGACTACTTGCCGTCGTCGTCCTCGGCTTCTTCTCTTGCATAGAGCTCCAGCATGCGGCGGCGGTATTCGCGCACGGCGAGCTTGGCGCGCTCCAGGCGGCGACGCTCGCGCGGGGTCAGCTCGGACGGGTCGACCTCATCACCATAGGTCTTATCGGCAAGAAGATGCGCCGCGTCCACGATGCGGGCATCGATGTGGCCGCTCGCCGCCTCGGCGGAAAGACGCTCGGCAATCGTATCGAGCGTAGGCAAGCCCTCGAATACGCGACCATGGCCATGCGAAGTCAGCAGCTCGTGCTCACGTGCGAGCAGGCTCGCCAAATCGTGATGGGCGCGCAGGATGTCGAGCGCATCGGATGGATGCTCGGCAACTTCTGCCACGGCGGCGACCGGCGCGGCGTCGACCACGCGGTAGAAGAGCTGCGCGAGCAACGGCATCAAGAACACCGTGATGGCACCGGCGGCAACCATGACCGACGCGATATCTTGCGACAGCGCGCCCGCGTTGACGGCAACGCTTGTCACGGCAACGATGATCGGCAGGGCCGTGGTGCAGTACAGGGCCACGGTAATGCGACCATACGCCGACACATCGCGCGTCGCAGGACAAATGCTCATAGAAATAAGAATGGGCACGGCACGAATAATCAACAACGCCACGATAAAGCCCACGAGCAGACCCGGGCGCGACGCCACGGCCGTCAGATCGATCTTTGCGCCCGATACGGTAAAGAATACCGGAATCAAAAAGCCGTAGGCCAGGCCATCGAGCTTGGTCTCGAGCGTATGGTTGCCCTCGGGGATGATATAGCGCAAGACAAAGCCGGCGGCAAAAGAACCCAACACGATGTCGAGATCAAAGACGGCCGAGAACGCCACGAGTGTGACCAGGATGAGCACCGTCAGGCGCACGAAGGTCTGCGACGTGGTATCGGCGCGTTCCTCGACAAACGCAAAGAAGCGGCTGCCGACACGCTTGGAGCGGCTTGGGACCACAGCCAGCAACACGCAAACCACCGCAAACAAGCCAAGGATTACGAGCGTTTGGATGCCAGTGCGGGCAGACAGCAGCACCGACATGGCGAGCACAGGGCCGAGCTCACCCCAGGTGCCATACGCGAGAATCGAGTCGCCCACACGCGTGCCAGTGAGCGAGCGCTCACGCATGATGGGCACGAGCGTGCCGAGCGCCGTCGAAGTGAGGGCAAGCGTCACGGCGATACCGTCGAAATGACTGACTGAGAACCACGGGGTAAAGCGCACGGCAAGCCAGGCGATACCAAACGTGACGACCCACGTCGCCAAGCCGTAGCGCCCCTCGACGCCCGTGATGCTCTTGGGGTCGATCTCAAAGCCGGCAAGCAGGAACAAGAAGGCCAGGCCCAGCTCGGACACAAGCGAGACCTCAGCATCTACATGGATGACGCCGAGCATATGGGGTCCCAGCACCGCGCCGAGCACGAGCAAAAAGACCGTCTCGGGAACGGGTTTTCCGGGAATCGCCGAGGCGATAAAAGGACTCGCAAAGGCCACGAGTGCGATGATGGCGAGCGAAACGAATGCCATGTGATGCCTTTCTCTTGTTTGCGCTTCACTGTAGCACCCTCGCCGTCCTCAACGCGCCGCGAGCTGTCGTATCATAGTGAGGTTTACAAACATGTGGCTCAAGGCGACCGCAGGGCAGACCCCGCAAACCGACCGCTGCCGCATACCGTACCGTACGCCCAACCGATCAGGAAGGCAGGAACCAATGGTCTCTCGTATCTACGTGGAGAAGAAACCCGGGTTCGACGTCGAGGCTCAGCAGCTCAAGGGCGAGCTGACCGAAATTCTCGGCATCAAGGGCATCGAGGCCCTGAGGATCATCAACCGCTACGACGTCGAGGGCATCGACGAGGAGCTTTTCCGCTCCTGCGTGCCGACCGTCTTTAGCGAGCCCCAGGTCGATGTGACCTACGACGAGCTCCCCGCAAGCGATGGCGCCGTCTTTGCCGTCGAATTCCTGCCTGGCCAGTTTGACCAGCGCGCCGACTCCGCCAGCGAGTGCGTGCAGCTCATCAGCCAGGGCGAGCGCCCCGCCGTGCGCTCCGCCAAGGTCTATATCATCTCGGGCGCTCTGGACGAAGCCGCCATCGAGGCCATCAAGCACTACGTGGTGAACCCCGTCGAGGCGCGCATCGCCTCGCTCGACCTGCCCGAGACGCTGTACATGGAGACCCCCGAGCCCCAGCCCGTCGAGGTGCTCGACGGCTTCCGCGAGCTCGACGAGGCCGGCCTTGCCGCCTTTATCGCCGATCGCGGCCTTGCCATGGACGAGGCGGACATCGCCTTCTGCCAGCAGTACTTCCGCGATGAGGACCGCGACCCCACCATCACCGAGATCCGCGTGATCGACACCTACTGGTCCGATCACTGCCGCCACACCACCTTCGGCACCGTCCTGGACGACGTGACGATCGACGACGCCGTGGTGCAGCAAGCCTTCGACCGCTACATGGAGATGCGCCACGAACTCGGCCGCGACGCCAAGCCCGTCTGCCTCATGGACATGGGCACCATCGGCGCCAAGTATCTTAAGAAGACCGGCATCATGACCGATGTCGATGAGTCCGAGGAGATCAACGCCTGCACCGTCAAGGTGAAGGTCGATGTCGACGGCGAGGACCAGGACTGGCTGTTCCTGTTTAAGAACGAGACCCACAACCACCCGACCGAGATCGAGCCCTTCGGCGGTGCCGCCACCTGCGTGGGCGGCGCTATCCGCGACCCGCTCTCGGGCCGCAGCTATGTGTACCAGGCCATGCGCGTCACCGGCGCCGGCGACCCCACCGTCCCGGTTTCCGAGACGCTCGAGGGCAAGCTGCCGCAGCGCAAGCTCGTGACCACCGCTGCCGCCGGCTACTCCAGCTACGGCAACCAGATCGGCCTTGCCACCGGTCAGGTTAATGAACTCTATCACCCCGGTTACGTGGCCAAGCGCATGGAAGTTGGCGCCGTCGTGGGCGCCACCCCGGCAAACCACGTTCGTCGCGAGTGCCCCGCCCCCACCGACAAGATCATCCTGCTGGGCGGCCGCACCGGCCGTGACGGCATCGGTGGCGCTACCGGCTCCTCAAAGACCCAGAACACCGAGTCCATCGAGACCTCGGGTGCCGAGGTCCAGAAGGGCAACGCCCCGGTCGAGCGCAAGCTGCAGCGTCTGTTCCGCCGCGGCGACGCCTGCCGTCTGATCAAGCGCTGCAACGACTTTGGCGCCGGCGGCGTCTCGGTCGCCGTGGGTGAGCTTGCCGACGGCCTGTATGTCGACCTTGACACCGTGACCAAGAAGTACGACGGCCTGGATGGCACCGAGCTCGCCATTTCCGAGTCCCAGGAGCGCATGGCTTGCGCCGTCGCCGACGGTGACGTCGAGGAGTTCATGGGCTACGCCGCCGAGGAGAACCTGGAGGCAACCGTTATCGCCGAGGTTACCGCCGAGCCGCGCATGCGCATGGCCTGGAACGGCGTCGCCATCGTCGACCTGTCCCGCGAGTTCCTCAACTCCAACGGCGCACCCAAGCACCAGGTCGCCCACGTGTGCGCCCGTAGCGTGTGGCAGCCCAGCTGGGCCGGCACCACGCTCGCCGAGCGCATGACCTCGCTTGTCACCGACCTCAACGTCGCTTCCAACAAGGGTCTTTCCGAGCGCTTCGACTCCACCATCGGCGCCGCGACCGTGCTCATGCCCTTTGGCGGCAAGACGCAGCTCACCCCCAGCTCGGCCATGGTCGCCAAGTTCCCCGTGGACGGCGAGACCACCACGGCGAGTGCCATGGCATGGGGCTTCAACCCCTATCTGATGGAGGCCGACCAGTTTGCGGGCGCCTACCTGTCCGTGGTCGAGTCCATTGCCAAGCTCGTTGCCGCCGGCTTTGAGCACAAGCGCGCCTATCTCTCCTTCCAGGAGTACTTCGAGCGTCTGCGCACCGAGGCCGAGCGCTGGGGCAAGCCCACGGCAGCCGTCTTGGGCGCCCTCATGGCCCAAGTCGACCTGGGTGCCGGCGCCATCGGTGGCAAGGATTCCATGAGCGGCTCGTTTGAGGACGAGACCGGCGAGCTCAACGTTCCGCCGACCCTGATCAGCTTCGCTGTCGCCGTGGGCAAGGCCGCCCGCGCCGTCTCGCCCGAGTTCAAGGGCCTCACGCACCGCGTCGTCCGCATCGCCCCCGCCACCTATGGCGAGGACTACCGCCCCGACGCTCAGCAGCTGCTCGCGGCGTTTGACGCCGTCGAGGCGCTCACTGCTACCGGCAACGCCCTGGCCATCTCCACGCCCGGCTACGGCTGCGGCGCCGAGAGCCTCTTTAAGATGTGCGTCGGTAACCAGATCGGTATCGAGCTTGCCGAGGATGTAGACGTAGAGAGCCTCTTCACCCCGCTCTACGGCAGCTTTATCGTCGAGCTCGCCGAGGACGCCGAGCTGCCCGAGGTCGCCGACGGCGTTGTCGTCGAGCCCCTGGGTACCACCGTCGAGGGCTATGTCATCGACACCGGCTCCGAGGTCATCGAGCTCGCCAAGCTCCAGGAGGCCTGGGAGAGCGGCATCGAGGGCGTCTTCGCCTACCGCAGCGCCGGCGAGACCCCCGAGGTCGAGACCATCGACTTCCGCGCCAAGGATATCCACGTGTACGGCGGCGCCAAGATCGCCCGCCCGCGCGTGATCATCCCCGTGTTCCCCGGTAACAACTGCGAGTACGACAGCGCCCGCGCCTTCCGTGCCGCCGGTGCCGAGGCCGACACCTTCGTGATCAACAACCTCACGCCCGAGGCCGTCGCCGAGAGCACCCACGAGCTCGCCCGCCGTATTCGCCAGAGCCAGATCGTCATGATCCCCGGCGGCTTCTCGGGCGGCGACGAGCCCGATGGCTCCGCCAAGTTCATCACGGCGTTCTTCCGCGCTCCCGAGGTCACCGAGGCAGTCCGCGACCTGCTCAAGGCCCGCGATGGCCTGATGCTGGGCATCTGCAACGGCTTCCAGGCCCTGATCAAGCTCGGCCTGGTGCCCTACGGCGACATCGTCGATGCCACGCCCGATGCGCCCACGTTGACGTTCAACACCATCGGTCGCCATCAGAGCCGCCTGGTGCGCACCCGCATCTCGTCCAACCTGTCCCCGTGGCTGTCGCAGTGCAGCCTGGACGACCCCTACACCGTCGCCATCAGCCACGGCGAGGGCCGCTTTGTCGCCAATGACGAAGTGCTCGCCCAGCTGATCGCCAACGGCCAGGTCGCCACGCAGTACGTGGGCGAGAACGGCAAGCCCAGCATGGATCTCTCCGTCAACCCCAACGGCTCCGCACTCGCCATCGAGGGCATCACGAGCCCCGACGGCCGCGTCCTGGGCAAGATGGGCCATGCCGAGCGTCGCGGCGACAACCTGTACCGTAACGTGCCCGAGCATGTCCCCGGCGATAAGTTCATGCCGATCTTTGAGAGCGGCGTGGCCTACTTCGCTTAAACCTTTCCCATCAGGTACAATCCCTTCGGGTAACAACACCCGCCACCGACACATCCGGTGGCGGGTTCTTTTTTACTTCGCGCATGTAGGAAGGACATCATGGAAAGCCGCAAGCCGTATCTCGCCACCCTGCCCGGACTCGTCCTGGGCTGCCTCGTCTGCTGTGCGCTCTGGGGGTCGGCTTTCCCCTGCATCAAGATCGGTTACGAGCTCTTTGGCATCCCCGCGCACGATAGCGCCTCGCAACTGCTCTTTGCAGGTTTGCGCTTCACGCTTGCCGGTATCCTGGTTATCGCCGGTATGAGTGCGGCCCAGCGCCGCCCGCTCGTCCCACAGGTACGCGATATCAAGCCCATCTTTATCTTGTCGCTCTTTCAGACCATCGGTCAGTACTTCTTTTTCTATCTGGGCCTCTCGCGCGCCAGCGCCATGTCGAGCTCCATCATCGAGGCCAGCGCCAACTTCCTAGCCATCCTCTTTGCCGCCCTGGCGTTTCGCACCGAAAAGCTCGATGCGGCCAAAGTGCTCGGCTGCGTACTGGGCTTTGCCGGTGTCGCGCTCGTCAACCTTTCGGGCGCGGATGGCACCTTTGGCTTTACGCTCGACGGCGAGGGATTTATCTTGGCCTCCACTGTTGCGGGCGCCCTGTCGACCTGCCTCATTGGCATCTTCTCGCGCGAGCATGACGGCGTCTTGCTCGCCGGCTGGCAGTTTTTAGTCGGTGGCGTGGTCCTTACCGCCATCGGGTTTTTGATGGGCGGCACGTTGTCCCCCACCGAAATCGCCCCCGCCATCGCGCTCATCATCTACATGGCGCTTATCTCCGCGGTCGCCTACTCGCTGTGGTCCCGCCTGCTCGCCGTCAACCCCGTCAGCCGCGTGTCGGTCTTTGGCTTTATGAACCCGGTCTTTGGCGTGCTGTTGAGCGCACTGCTGCTCGGCGAGGGCGCTGGCACGAGCCCCGTTACCGTCATCGTTGCCCTGTTGTTGGTCTGCGGCGGCATCATCATCGTCAACAAACCCAAAAAAGCCTAGCAAGCTCGCCTTTTTAGGGAGGGCGTTCGCACACTTTAGCTTAATGGAATACATCGATGAGCTGAGGGCCGCCACGCACGCAAGCGTGCGACCCTTTTCCTAGCGTATCTGGACGCCGGCCTTCTTTTTCTCGGCCTTGACGCGGTAGAGCTCCGCGTCGGCAGCGCGAAGCAAGTCTTGCCAGGTATCGACGCCGTCACCGACCCGTGCGTAGCCGATGGACATCCGCAACAGATACGGCACCTCGGCGCGCGCGAGCTCGTCGTTGATTGCCGCGCACAGACGTATGATGTCCTGTTCCGCCGCTGCCTTTTGGAGCACCACGAACTCATCGCCACCATAACGCGCGATAAAGCCACCAGACGCCGAGCAGACCTCTTTGAGCGCAGCGGATATTACCTGAAGAGCATGGTCACCCTCCACATGTCCATAGCGATCGTTAATCTGCTTAAAGCCGTCAGCGTCCATCATAAGCAGATATACATCTTCGGCCTGATCCACATTTGAGAAGAGCGACAGCATATAGGTCTCAAAACGGTTGCGATTGTTGAGGCCAGTCAACGGGTCGGTCGAGATGAGCTGCTCCTGGCAGATGATATAGAGCAGCAACATGCTAATCATTATGCCGACACAAAGGCCAGGCACCGAGTATACGATCTGAAAGGTACCGCCCACCAGAGCGGGAACCGCAAAAAAGGCGAGGGTGCGATAAATGGCCTTCTTTTGCAGGCTTTCGACTTTTCGAGCCTGAATAAAGGCATGCAAGGACGTATATATGACGTAGCAGTAGCTAACGATAGGCTGAATCATATAAAGCGCTCCGCGACGATATACGCCCCGCGCATCGATATAGAACATAGCGTGCGTCCAGTAGCTGGTAAATGCCAGAACGACCACCAATGCGGTTGGCAACGTTAAAAGTACCACCCTATAGGGCGTGGTCAGGAGCCGTGAGCCCTGCATCGTCTCGGAATAGAAAAACCAAATGAGGCACGCGATGGCGAACAGCGAAAACGAAACCGCGTTGGAAATCCAGTTGGCCGTGATGCCTACAGGAGTGCTCACGCCGTCCGAGAGCGTCCAGATCATATCGAAGAAAATGTAGGCAGCAGACGTGTAGCCCAGCATGCTAAACAAAAGCTGCTGGGTGCTCGAGAACAGGGAGCGACGGCTTCGTACGGCAAGTCCGATAAGAATAATCATGCACAGCAGGAATATCTCGATCTTGAGTGCCTTTACCACTAGACGCCCTCCCTTCAATATCCAAGTGGCCAGAATCGCCCAATTCGAATCTGGGCAACAAACACCCCCTACTCCGCAGGGGTAAGGGGAATAATAGCAGAGCGCCCGAACGTCACTGCAAGACAGCTCTCGTTCGGGCGCTCAAACGGCGCGAGTTGCACGCCGGAATCATTGATGGATATCGATTGCTACTCGCCATCGATGTCGGTCGCGACAGCCTCTTCGATGGCCTCGACACCGGCAGGCGACAGGTCTTCCTTGCTCTGGCAGAACTTCTTATCGACCCAGCCGGTCAGAATCGGGGCCATGATTGCCGTGATGATGACGGCAGTGGCGATCTGCGCATACGCGGTGGGCGCAAGCTCGGCATAGCGCGGAGCGACCTCGGCGAGAGCAACCGGCGTGGTCATAGCCGTGCCGGCGATGGTGGAACAAGCCACGGCAGCCTTGCCGTTACCACCGCACAGGCGCTCGAACGCAAAGGTGATGGGACCGACGACAAACAGCGTGACAAGGCCCAGCAAGATGCCGGAAATACCACCGGCGATGAAGCTCGAAAGGCTCATGGACGCACCGAGCTGAAAACCAATTACAGCGATCGCGGGATTGGCGCCGGGAACCAGCAGGTTCTTGATAAACGGGAACAAGTTGCCCAGAACCATGCCGATAACGAGCGGCAAAATGGAGCCGATGATAGTACCGACAGGGATGTTGGTAAGACCCGAAACACCAAGGATGATCATCGTGACGGCGGGGCCGGCCGTAAAGAACAGGATACCGACGGCGCCCTGCTCGGACTCATCGCCGAACTCGCCCATGATGCCCGTATAGAGCGCCATGTTGCAAAACGTGATGCCGCCGATGATAGACACGGAGCTCAGACCCAGGAAGTTGTCGTTAAAGAAATATGCCACGCCTAGGCCGAGAACCGCTGCGACGACCAGCTTGGGGATCAGCACGACGATGCCGGTCTTGATGGCGCCCGGCGTGGACTTAAAGCTGATGCCGGCGCCCACAAACAGCAGGATCGCGGCAACGATGGTGTTGGAGCCACCGCGGCAGGCAGCCGTAAAGAAGCCGCCGACCTCAAAGACCTGCGGGCAGAAGGTGTTGAGCAAAAGACCGACGATCATCGGATAGATCATGATGTCGCCCGGAATGCGCGGGACCTTGAATTTCTTTTGCTCGTTGGCGGTTGCTTCCTGTGCCATGAAACCCCCATTTCCGCTGACGGGGTACAAAAGCCCACGTCACGCTTTGCTACAGTAAAGTTTGACCATGGTACCAGAAGAAATAGACCAGCTCGGTGAAAAATTCGACAAGTTGGGATGGAACGAGATTCGGCGCCCGCGACGCCACCCCTATATAAGGCTCAAGACGATATAGAGTACGGTGCCCGAGACGCAGCACCACAGCATCGATTTTGTCTTGACCGCCACGACCACGACGCCGGCGGCCGCAATCCAGGGAACCAAGGCAGGCCAGAGTCCCGCGTCGAACGCGCCGGGGCTCACCAAGTCGTTGGCGACCAGCGCGGCAAAGGCAGCGGGCGGGATATAGCCCAGGGCCTCGGTAATACGGGGCGACAGGGTCCGCCCGCGCAAGGCGAACGCCGGCGCGATGCGAAAGAACGCGATAGCAGCCCACGACGACAGCCACAGAACCAAGAACTCGTTAACGGGCATCGCGGGCACCTCTTCCGTCAAATACAGCATCGCACGCCAGCGCAATGGCAATGCCGACCACGACGCTTGCCGGCACGGCAATATTCGCGAGGCCCAAGAACTTGCATACGGCGACGGACACCGCGCCCGAAACCGCCGCGACAACGTTACCGCGCGACAGCCGCTGCGAAAAGAGCAGGCAGATAAAGAGCGAGGTGCAGACAAAGGCTGCAATGGCGGTGGGAACATCGACAACGGCGCCGACGATGGCGCCCATCGTACACGAAATGCCCCATGTTGCGATGAGGATCACGTTGAGCACAAAGGACTCGCGCGGGCCCCAATCCTCCCCTTCAACCAACTTGGCAAGCGAGATGCCATATGCCTCCTCGGTAAGTGTCGCGGCAACAGCCAGCGTCTGACGCTTCGAGGCACCCCTCAGATGCGGTGCGATCGATGCCGAGTAAAGCGCAAAACGCGAGGAGATGGCGGCAACGCTCGCGATAATCGAAGGTGCCGGCACGTCCGCCAGCCAAAGATTGCAGATCATAAACTGCCCGCTGCCCGTCACAAACGTGCTGCTCAGGGCAAAGACCATCCAGGGCTCCATTCCCGTCTGCCCCATGATCATTCCGCACGGCGCGCCTATTGCAACATAGGTAAGCATCACCGGCCAGACGGTTCTAACGATTTTGAGCACCATACGCTTCTCATCCTGACAAGGTCTCCGAGCCGCATGTAGCGATACGGCAGAATCAACATCCGACAGCAACCGAGTTCACCTACAATTGCCACCGGATCGAAAGACACAACTTTTTAGGAAGTCATTATGACAGCTATCGATCGAGACCGGGCGCGCGCGGCCTTCAAAAGCTACACCGATGCCTACGACGCCACCAACCCACGCATCGCGCTCAAAATCGAGCATACGTACCACGTGGCCGAGGCATGCGATGCCGTAGCGCGCGAGCAGGGCTGGTCGTCAGAAGATATTGACCTGGCATGGCTTTGCGGCCTGCTACACGATATGGGCCGCTTTGAGCAGCTGCGACGCTGGGACACCTTTAAGGACGTCGAGAGCATGAGCCATGCGGCGCTGGGCATCGAGGTCCTCTTTGGCGAGAATCCCGCCGATGCACCCGCCGTAACGAGCATCCGCGACTTTATAGATGACCCGGCAGAAGATGAGCTCATCCGAGCGAGCATTGCCTATCACAGCGATTTCCGTCTATCCGCGCAGCTCGACGAGCGCACGCGGAGCTTCTGCGATATCGTGTGCGATGGCGACAAGATCGACATTATGCGCACCATCGCCGACAGCACCGTCGACACCATCCTCAAGGTTGATGAGGATACATTTCTTACCAGCCACTTCTCGGTACCGACGCTTGCCGCCTTTGACGAACACCGCTGCGTCGCACGCGACGAACGCGATGAGCCGGCCGACTACTTGGTGGGGCTCATCTGCTTTATGTTTGAGCTCGTCTATCCCGCAAGCCGCGCGCTGGCGCGCAAGCAGGGCGATATCTACCGCCTGCTCGACGCGCCCTTTGGTATCGTGCGGCCCTTTACCGATCCCGCCACGCAAGCGACCTGGGAGCGCTTAAAGGACGAGATGCGCGACTGGCTGGCGCGCGCCTAGCGCTCGAGCTGGGCCAGGAGCTCCTCGACGACTTCGACGGCGTCGCCGACAACTTTGTACTGCGCAGCGCCAAAGATGGGAGCATCCGGGTCCTCGTTGACGGCGATGATGCACTCCGCGCCGCCGATGCCGGCTAGGTGCTGGATAGCACCCGAAACGCCGATGCTCACGAGGAGCTTAGGCGAAACCGACACGCCGGTCTGGCCAATCTGGTGGCGGTACTCCAGCCAACCCGCCTCCACGACGGGACGCGTGCAACCAAGCTCGGCACCCAGCGCATCGGCGAGCTTTCGCATCAGAGGCAGATTCTTCTTGGAGCCAATGCCGCGGCCCACCACGACCAGGCGCTCGGCATCGGCAATTGATGCCTGCTGCCCCCACTCCTCGGCTGGAATCGAGATATTGACGCGGGCCTTAACATCATCCGCCAGCGATACCTGGGTAATCGTGCCAGAGCGGCCGTAATCAAACTCGGGCGCTCCAAAGATGCCGGGACGCACCGTTGCCATCTGGGGACGATGATTGGGGCAGATAATGGTGGCCATCAAGTTGCCGCCAAACGCCGGGCGCGTCTGCTGCAGTAGGCCCGACTCCGCATCCATCGAAAGCACGGTGCAGTCGGCCGTAAGACCCGTCTGCGAACGCACGGCAACGCCGGGTGCCAGTTCGCGACCAAAAGCGGTTGCACCATATAGGATGGCCTCGGGTTTGCGTTCGGCTGCCAAATCGCAGATCAAGCGGGCGTAGACCTCCGCATCGTTTTGGCGCAGGCGCTCGTCGCGACAGGCCAGGACTTCGTCGGCGCCCGCGCAAACCAGATGCTCCAGGTCCCCAAGCGAGCCCTCGGGGCTCATGCCGACCAGTGCCACCAGACGGCAGCCGCGAGCATCGGCAAGCTCGCGCCCCTTGCCCATGAGCTCGTAGGCCACGGGAGCCACGGCATCGTGCTCGTCAGTCTGCACGAAGACCCAAATGTCTCGATATGCATCAAGGTCCACCGCACCAGCGGCCTCGTCACGCTCGATCGAGATAGCATTGACGGGGCAGGCGTCGACGCACCCACCGCATAGGATGCAGCCGTCAGTTACGCGGGCGCATCGGTTGGGTCGCTCGCCTTCCACTACGATGCCGCCCGAGGCACAGGCGCGAACGCAGCGACCGCAGCCGATACAGGCTTCGCTATCGATAATCAGTCCGCTCATCTATGCCATCCCCTCGATAATCTTGGCAAGCTTTGCCGCCTGCTCGGACGCCGTCCCCTCAACGGCCTCGCACGTTTGGTCACGGTCGGGCACAAACGAGCGCACGACCTGTGTCGGCGACCCGGCAAGACCGCAACGCGCGGGGTCGGCGTTCACGTCGGCGGCACTGACCACGCGCACGTCCGCCTCCTCCGCCGCGCGAATACCGGCAATACTCGGCATACGCAACTGGCCAATCTCCTTGGCAGTCGTCATCGCGCACGGCATCTCAAGGTACACCGTCTCCTCGCCGGCATCGCATCCGTGAACGAGCGCCAGCGAGCCACAGGTCGTAAAGCCCGCGCTCTGCACGCAGCTCACGTCGGTCACGCAGGGAATATCAAAGGCACCGGCAAGCTCGGGACCAATCTGGGCCGTATCGCCATCCACCGCCATCTTGCCGCAGATGAGCAGGTCGAAGTCCTCGTCGAGCGCCTCGATGCCGCACTTGAGGGCATAGGTGGTTGCCAGGGTATCGGCACCTGCAAAGGCGCGATCGGTCAGCAGCAGCGCATCGTCGGCGCCTCGAGCGATGCAGTCGCGCAGCAGCGACTCGGTCGCGGGGATGCCCATCGACACCACCGTCACGCGCACATCCATGCCAAAGCCGATAAAGTCGTCCTTCAGCGCCAGCGCGCATTCCAAAGCGCTCGCATCAAAGGGATTAATGACCGCCTGCTTGCCATCGCGCACGATGGTATTGGTCTTGGGGTCCATCTTGACCTCAGTGCTGCCCGGCACGGCCTTGACGCACACCACCATATGGAAATCGCTCATCTTCACGCGCCCCCTTTCTGGACGAGCTCATCCAAGAGCTTCTCCGAAAACAGGTTACCGCGACCCAGCTGCCCGGCAGGATCGAGCTGGAGCTTGAGCCGCGCCGACTCGACCATGGCCTCGTGACCGTACATCGTCTCCAAGAAGCCCGCCTTGATCTTGCCGACGCCGTGTTCTGCGGAGACGGCACCGCCCATGGCCGTGACCTCGGAAGCCCACTGGGCAAAGAGTTCTGCGCCGCGGCGATAATCCTGTGCATCGCGCGGCAGAATGTTCACATGCAGATGGTTGTTACCGATATGCCCCCAGGCGGCAGATTCAAGCCCACTTTCCGCCAGCGTGCGGCGATAGAGGGCGATAACATCGGCCAAGTGCGCGTTGGGCACCGACATGTCCGAACCCAGTTTGGTGATGGTGGGATCCATGCGGCGGCGCTCGTCGATGAGCATGTTGACGCTCTCGGGCACCGCATGGCGGAAGAATCGCTGACACTCGCGATCGACCTCGGTGCGCGCGACCCATGTCGCATCGCCACTGCCGCCCGCAAGCTCCAGTACCCACCCCAAGTGATACAGCTCCTCAGTCGCCTGGGCTTCGTCGTCGCAGTCGAGCTCCACGTAGACACAGACCTTGGCGTCTTTGTCGAGCGCAGGCAGCGAGGCAAACGCCGTCGACTGCTCACGCTGACGACGCAGGATATCCAGGGCGCCAGCATCGAAGTACTCGATGGCAGCCGCATGGGACAGGACGGGACGCACAGAATCGGTGAAGGACACGGCCTTGTCTTCGCTGTCGAAGAAGCAGCTCACGCCCCAAACGACCGCGGGTGCCACCTGCAGGGCAATCTCGAGTTCGGTGATGACACCGATTGTGCCACACGCACCGATAAACAGATCGATGGCATCCATATCGTCAGCAACGAAATAGCCCGAAGCATTTTTTGTCTTGGGCATGGTATAGCCGGGAAGATCGAGCTCGAGTGTACGGCCCGCTGCCGTCACGAGCGACAGGTGGCGGCCCTGGGCAAAAGCCTCGCCGCGCCGAAGCTCAAGCAAATCGCCATCAGCCAGCACGACGTGGAGTCCCGTGATATGTGGGCGCATGGGGCCGTAGGCGTAGCTGCGGGCACCGGAGGCGTTACATGCCGCCATGCCGCCCAGACAGGCAGACGCCTCGGTGGGATCGGTGGGAAAGAACTGCTCGGGAGCCTCTTGGAACTCCTCGTAGGCCTCAAGCGATGCCTGGTCCCAACCAGCGGTCGGCAGCACCTTCTTGCTCAGCTGCTTGCGCAGCTCCGAGAGCACAACGCCCGGCTCCACGCGCAGCAGAAATTGGCCTTGTTCATCGCGGCGAAGGCCCAAATAGCGATTCATACGGGAAGTATTGAGGATATGCCCGCCGTGGGGCACGGCGCCGGCGGCAAGGCCGGTTCGGGCGCCCTGAACCGTTACCGGAACACGCTCGGCATGGAGCTTTTCCAAAATGGCACGGACCTCGTTTTCCGTTGTCGGAAACGAGATGCTCGAGGCCTCGCCCGATGCGCGAGATTCATCGCGGCCATACTCTTCGAACTCGTCGGTGAAGGGTTTGATGGTTGCAGACACGCGAACTCCCCCTTTAGCTAACTACAGTGTTTGCAGGGAGATGTTACCGCATCGTTTCGTCGACGTGTTCGAGACCGTCTCCATAATTGGCGTTTTTTACGTTCGTGCAATTCGGCGAGCGGCTTGATTTCCTCGGCAGACGATGCTTTTGACACATATGGCCCCGCCGTCGCCGACCGCGCGATTGTCGCTCGAAAAAAGTTGGAGTATTTTTTGCCGCCTTTTACCTGCGGAGACGCCAATCCGTCAAGCATTTGGTCAGAAATTGGTCAAGTAGCGGCTGATAAGGTCGGCGTCGACAGCCAAAACCGATAGAAGTTTTGGCCCAGAAGCAGGGAGGTTCCCATGGCATATTACTGGCCCCAGTACGGCATCGCCATCGAAGTCGACGACGATCCCCATCTCCTGCCTTTCGACGAAGAGGCATTCCCCGATACGACGGTCTACCACGTTACCACCGATGTGATCTGCGACCCCGAGTCGTTCTCGGCGCTCGCCCACCACATCGCGCATATCCACGACATCGAGCTCCCTCCCGACTTCGACGAGCTCGTCTACTCGCGCCGTCTGATGCTTCACATGCTCTTTGGAGCGGACCCGTCCACCTTTGCGCGCATCTATACCGCCAAGGATGCCGCATGAGCGCGAAGAAGCCACCCCACTTTGCAGGCCTGGGTCGTCGCAAGAAGCTCATCGTTGCCTGCTTGGCCATCGTCTGTGCCCTTGTCGCCGTAGGACTATACGTTTGGCAGTCGCAGCCCGTACCCGAGGCGGGCGCTTCGGTTACGACGGCCGAGGGCAAAACGCGCCAGGAAATCCAAGATGAGCTCGACGCCATCGTCCGCGACAACATGATGACGATTTCGGTCGCGCCGGTCGCTCAGCTGCAGGAGGACGGCAAACTGCGCGTCAACGTGCAAAACGTCCAAGACAATAAATTTCCCCAGCGATTCCGCGTCATCCAAAACGACGAGACCATGTACGAATCCGGTGTGGTCGAGACCGACAAGACAATCGAGACGTGCCCCGCCGGCGACATCAAAGAAGGCGAGGCGTACATCGAGATCCAGGCACTCGATGCAAAGACCCTCGACAGCCACGGCAATCCGACACGTGTCAAGGTACGGGTTGAGCAAACCGAGAACTAGCCTTCCGGCCGACACGGCACCGCATGCAATTCACCAGCATTCGTCCAATCATCGCGGGGACGGCCCGCGGCGAATAGAAAGGAACGACCATGGACATCACCAGGAACATGAACGGAGTCAGAGCGCTCGTCGTGGGCACAGGGCTCGCGCTCGCGCTCGCAATGGGCGCCGCCCCGACGCCAGCTATGGCAGCCGGGCGCGTTGGAACCACGAAGGTAATGGTCAGGACCGAGATCGACAACGTTGAGTTCAAAGTTCCGACGGTTATTCCCTTCGTCGCCAAGGCCGACGGCACGCTTCAGGGCCCCTCAGAAGACGCGACCACCATCGACAATCATTCGGCCTACGGCATCCATGTCACCAACATGAAGATCGACGCCATGAACACCTGGACCATTGCCGCCGACGCCAAGGCCGGAACCGCGCAGAACTCCATCGACTTTAAGGTCGGCCCCGACGGCGCGCTCCAGAACGCCAGCGCCGCCGCGCAAGGGACGGGCCTCGATCTTTCCAAGAATGCAGCCTTCGACATGGGCTACCAGGGCATTGCCGGCGGCACGGACAAAATCAAGCTCAAGACAAGCGGAAACGTCGCCCGCGTCACGCGCGACATCTTCCGCGTAACCGGCGAAGGCGATCAGGTTGCGACGATCACCTGGACGGTCGAGCCCGGTGCGCACACGGCATAAGGCCGTCGCCCTGGCCGCCGCCGTCAGCATCCTAGCGTTTGGGCCAGCCATGGCCTTTGCCCAGCAAGAACAGGCGCAGGCCGCCACGCAAGTGACGGTCGACCTCTCGGAGCTCGACCGCGGCGACCGCGAGGAACCGTTAGCGCAGACAGGCGACAGACGATGGCTCTTGGCAGCAGGCGCCACAGCAGCAGGCGCGGGAACCGCCGGCCTCGGTCTGCACATCAAACGCAGCCAGAAACAAAACACGGACAGGCCGCACTAAATTAGCTAAGGAGACCCCATGGCATCGAAGAACCTTTTGCCCGTCGTCGCACTCTGCGGCGCGCTCGCAACCGGAACGCCTGTCGCCGCTTGGGCGACTCCCGTCATGGCAGACTCCTTACCAGTAGCCCTAAGTTCCGCACCAAATCCGTCGAGCGCCATTGCGTGCGAGCGTTTTTCGATCGCACAGGCCGTGATCTCAACCTCGGGATGCCTTCGTCGTAATACGGACGGCTCGATAGTCGTGGATATCAAGCGTTCGAACAAGGCAAACGGCTCCCAGGCGGGGTGCGCCGTCTGCACGTGGCGCTCGGTTGTGCTCGATGCGGATGGCGATCCATGCAATTTAGAGCTGCGCATCGACATCGCTTCGGTCGATGACTCGGCGAACGGAGCGAAGGTCGCCTTCGACGGTGCATTTTTCGAGAAAGGAGGCGGTATATGTCTGGGCTGCGCCGCCGCGAATGCAGACGATGCGCAGCCCACCCTCTCATTCACGGCATCGTTGCGGCTGACCAAAGCCGGTACCGATGTTATCGCGGCGGGAGAAGCGTCCCTGCTGTTCTACGCCGTCAGCACCAAAGACACAGACGCTCATTTCGAGAAGCCAGCCGGATCACTCAGCCTTACACGAGGGATAGAGGCAGGCCCTATTGAAATCGATGCCCACGCGCAAAGCAGGCAACGCATTCTTGCCGACCCGGCGCTTCTCGAAATGGAGTGGAACGGATCCGGAGCCATCGGAATTCTCCCCTCCGCGTTTGACGCCAAGACGCTCCCCCCAAACGACGAACCCATCAACGCAACCATACAAGAAGAGAGCGCGGACAAAGAAGCAGGTGCGGGCGACACGCCGTCGCCGACAAACAACGTCCCAGCTTCTCTCGAAGCGCCGAATGAGCCCGCTGCCGATCCAAACGATCCCGAGCTCGCGGACAGTCTGGGGCTTGCTGATCCTCAAGAGATCGATGAAGGTAACTGCTGCGTGCTTGCCGCGCTCGACCACACAGAGGTCATCGACGCTGCGAACATCGAAGTTGCCGCCGCCAATCAGCCCGTCCGCAAGTCGGCTATCATCGCATTTCCTGAATCCATCGAAGTCGTCTTTTTGCCATCGGGCGAGGTCGTGGCCCCAACACTGCTCACCTTGTTGGGCGCCAAGAATACTCGAAACGAAATTAAAAAGGTCACAGTTGTCGACCCTGCAACCACCGCCAAGCTGCGTCTATACGCCGTTGCTCCAGACGGAGGCAAGACCTTGGAATTCGATGGCGACACACTCCTGGCCTGGCGACGTCTGGACATTATGCAAGACGTCTCGTATCAGATCGAACTCGAAGGGTTTGATCGTGCCCGCGATGCCAATATCATCGCCGCGGCTATTGAATCCCCACAGCGGCTTATGACACTGCGCTTTGAATACTATCCCTATGTCCCGACAACCACCTGAGGCTTAAATGCCGCGCATCATTCCTAATACCACTTATATAACGTATTAGATGAGTCGCGATGTACCTCGCATTTCGTTCTGCTACGATTGCCACGTTGGCATCAATACAGGAGGGCTCATGCCGGGCTTGGGAACAATCATCAACGTTGTGCTTTTAGTTGCGGACGGTCTTTTGGGATTAGCGGGCGGCCGCTTCATTACACCGCGCATCCAAGACACGCTCATGAAAGCATCGGGGCTGTGCGTCCTGTTTATCGGCCTTGGCGGCACCATGCAAAAGATGCTCCTTATCGATGGGAAGGCGCTAGCGACCACCGGCACCACCATGCTCATCGTCTCGTTCGCCCTCGGCTCGCTCATCGGCGAGGCCATCAACTTGGAGGCCGCCATCGAGAACCTTGGCGAATGGCTCAAGCGCAAAACCGGCAGCGAGGGCGATAACGAGTTCACCAACGCTTTTGTCTCGACTTCACTCACCGTGTGTATCGGCGCCATGGCCATTGTGGGATCGATCCAGGACGGTCTGCTCGGTGACTGGTCAACGCTTGCCCTGAAAGGCGCATTGGACTGCATCATCGTCTGCACCATGACGGCGTCGCTTGGCCGCGGCTGCATTTTCTCCGCCCTGCCCGTCGCCGTGTTCCAGGGGACGATCACGCTGTTTGCCGGCGCACTCTCCCCCATCATGACTACGGCAGCCCTCGACAGCCTTTCGCTCGTAGGCTCCATGCTCATCTTCTGCGTCGGCGTCAACCTCATCCGTCCTCAGACCTTCCGCACAGCCAATATGCTCCCCTCCGTCGTCATCGCCGTCATCTACGCCCTCCTGTTCTAAATCTATCTACGCAGCAGTATCTCGAACACCTGTTTGATGCTGTGCTATGATATGAGGTCACCGAAGCTGCGTTAGGAGAGGAGAAGCGGTGGCCGACCAGGACATCAAGATGCTCATCGAGCGCATTATGGCCGAGGCCCGGACCCATCAGTCCGCCCGCTTCTCAAACGAAATCTACGCCGACGAGCCGATTCTCAAAACCGGCCGACAGATGCAGAATTTCCTCCCCGACCAATACCGCAAGATGCGCGAGATATCGCGCTGGCAGGATGACCCCAAGGGCGGCGCGGGCCGCTGGCTATCGGAGGCCGAGCTTTTCTACCGCCAGGGCTTGCTGATGGCCGACTTTGAGGACGACTGTCCCTACAACGGCACCTTTAAGTCGTACTTTCCCACCTACAATGCCATGAGCGACCGGCAGTTGCGCGGCTACTTTACCTGGCGTGCCCAAGTGCGCCGCGGAACCGTCGAGGAAACGTCTACATCCTTTGCCTTTCTGTATCTCTATGAGCTGATTTGCGGCATTGGCATAGATGATCCGCTCGAAGGTTTTAACAAGATCAAGGCCTTTTGGGATGTCTATCGCGCCTTCGAGCCCGGCATCGACCGGTTTGCGCGCGTGTGGCTGCAGGATTACGCCGTTTTCCACGGACTCGACCCCAAGCTACTTCGCGACTCTAAAACCGTCATGTTCGATAACGCCCTTATCGAGCTGCGGCGCGCGGCACGAGACCTTGTACCAGCACCGGCACCGTCCGGCCAGACCCCTAAGCGTCGCAAAACCTCCGAGCCCACGCTCCCCCTTCCGCCCGATGAGATGCGCGAGGAGCGACTCATGGCCGCCATCAACGCCCTCTCCACGTACAACCTAAGTAACTCGCGGCTCGACCGCAGCCACCACCGCGATCTGCGCCACGTGGCGTGCGCCGTGTATGTCCGTATGGCGCGCTACTATGACACGCACCGAAAGACCGACATCGTGGCGAGCTTATTTGGGGAGGAGACGGCCATGCCCTACACCATGTTTGCCTCGGCCGTATTCTTTGCGCCCGAGCGCCACGAGGACTGCGAATATCGCCTGGACCCCATTCACATCTACCGCTGCCAAAACGGCTTTTGGGAATGCATGCGAATTCACGGCAGCAGGCAAAAAAGCAGCAAGCTTGGTGAGATGATGCGCGCCTGCGACCAACGCCTACGCCTGGCCCTAGACCCCACCCACCCCCTGAAGGAGGAGAAGGTCCCCAAATATCTGGCCAAGATCATCGATGACGAGATCATGGCATGGCTTTCGTGGGACGCCGCACACCAGCCCATCAAGATCGATATCGATTTGAGCCAGCTGGGGCACATTCGGAGCGCCGCCGCGCAAACGCGCGAAGCGCTTTTGATCGATGAGGAACGCGAGGACGACGCATCCGCAGAAGCCGAGGCAGCGGACTCAGGGCAACCGGAAGCCGAGCCCGTAACCGACGCGATTGTCGAACCGGTCGTGGCACCCATTCGGCAGGACTTGACCGACGAGCCGACCATATCCACCGAACAGTTTGGTGTCGTGGCACCGCTTCTCGCGCCGACGCCCGCGTTCGCAGCTGCTGCGCCCGCTGACGCCACAAACGAACTCGCGCCCGCCGCAGATGCCTTCCTTCGCGCACTGCTCGAGCAAAACGCAGCGCAAGCGACATCGGCAGTGGCGCACTCGGGACAGAGCGAGGACATGCTCGTCGATACCATCAACGAGGCGCTCTTTGACCTGGTGGGCGACACCGTAATTGAATTTAGCGCGGCAGGGCCGCAGATTATTGAGGACTACGAAGCAGACGTGAGAGGATACCTAGACCATGAGTGATACCGCATCCGCAGCACCCCGCGTGCCCAAGCGCGTCGCTGCCGTCATTCTCAACTCGCTCAAGGGCGGCGTGGTCCCGCGCATCGGCCTTCCCTACATTACCGTAGGGCGCGAGGTCGAGATCCGCGCCCTGCTCACCGATCTGAGTCTCATCGCCGACGGTGGTGCGAGCTTCCGCTTTCTGGTCGGTCGTTACGGCGCCGGCAAGAGCTTTTTGCTCCAGACCATCCGCACGCACGCCATGGGTGAGGGATTCGTCGTCGCCGATGCAGACTTATCCCCCGAGCGCCGTCTGCAGGGCGGGCAGGGGCAGGGCCTTGCCACCTACCGCGAGCTCATACGCAATATATCGACCAAGACGCGCCCCGAGGGCGGTGCGCTCAACCTTATTCTTGATCGCTGGGTCGCCTCGTACGCCGACGTCGACGAGTCGGTCGTCAATGCCCAACTGGCCCCGCTCGAGGAAATGGTCCACGGCTTCGACTTCACCCGCATGCTCCGCCGCTATCGCACGGCCGTATCCGAGGGCGACGAAGAAGCCATGAGCCGCGTGACCAAATGGATCCGCGGCGAATACCGTACCAAGAGCGAGGCTCGCGCCGAGCTGGGCTCCTCGACCATCATCAGCGATGACGACTGGTACGACTACGTTAAGCTCATCGCGCGTTTTTTGGTCTGCAGCGGCTACAAGGGTATGTTGGTGCTCATCGACGAGCTCGTGAATCTGTATAAGATTCCCAACGCGATCACGCGCCAGTACAACTACGAGAAGATCCTGACCATGTACAACGACACACTCCAGGGCAAGGCGCAGTACCTGGGCATGATCATGGGCGGCACGCCAACCTCCATCGAAGACCGCCGCCGCGGCGTGTTCTCCTACGAGGCCCTGCGCAGCCGACTCGCTCAAGGCCGCTTTGCACGCGAGGACCTTAAGGACATGCTCGCGCCCATCATCCGTCTGCAGCCACTCACCTACGAGGAGCTGCTGGTGCTGATCGAAAAACTCATGCAAATTCACGCCGGCTACTTTGGCTGGACGCCCACGCTTACCGAGAACGACTTGGTGGACTTCCTCAAGATCGAGTTCGGTCGTGTGGGAGCCGACACACATCTGACGCCGCGTGAAGTCATTCGCGACTTTATCGAGCTGCTCGACATCCTATGCCAAAACCCCGACGCCAACGTAGCCGAGCTGCTGCAAAGCGTCGGCGGCGACGCGCTGGTGCCGGCAGCAGCAACAGGCGACACCGGCACCGCAGGCGGCGACCGTAACTTCGCCGAATTCACCATCTAACCTGCCAAAAAGGGACAGGTTTATTTTGGCAGGTTTTATCTGGGCGAACGTTGAGACTGTAATGCAGCAAGCCGTTGCCAGCCGCGTTGAGAGATTCGTTTTTGAGAGGAGGCCCCGTGAACGCCTTTGACCGCTACGCCCCGTTTATCCAAGACTTCATCTACTCCCACGATTGGGAGAGCCTGCGCTCTATCCAGGTTGCGGCGGCAGACGCCATCTTTAACACACAAGACAATGTGCTCCTAACGGCATCCACAGCTTCCGGCAAAACCGAAGCGGCCTTCTTTCCCATCCTGACCGAGTTTTGGGAGAACCCGCCCACAAGCGTTGGTGCCCTCTACATTGGCCCCCTCAAGGCACTCATCAATGATCAGTTCGTCCGTCTCAATGACCTGTGCGAAGAGGCCGATATCCCTGTCTGGCACTGGCATGGCGATGTCTCGCAGTCGCACAAGGCTAAGCTCATCAAAAAACCGAACGGCATCTTGCAGATTACGCCCGAGTCACTCGAGGCGCTCTTAATCCATAAGCACATGGCGATCCCGCGCATGTTTTGCGACCTGCGCTATGTGGTCATCGATGAGGTCCACTCGCTCATGCGCGGCGACCGTGGCGGGCAGACGCTCTGCCTTATCGAGCGACTCTCGCGCATGGCCGGCGTGCAACCTCGACGCATTGGCCTTTCGGCCACCATCGGCGACCCCGAGCGCACGGGTGCCTTTCTCTCACAGGGAACGGGGCGCGACTGCGTTATCCCACGCTTTGAAGAGCCGCGCCGCGTGTGGCGCATCTCCATGGAGCACTTCTACAACTCGGGCCCCCAGGCACAGCAACGAGGATTCATGGGCACAGGTCCTCAAGAGGCCGAAGTGCTTGCGTGCGAGCGCATCGAGGCGGCGGCATCCGCGGCACTGCCCGCCGGCGCCCAAGACATGCGTCACAGCGGACAGCTCACACAAGAGGAGCGCCGTCAACATCGCGAACGGGCACGGGGCAAAGCCGCTCCCAAAGACCGTCGCACTTCCTCGGCCCCCGAGGGCGAAGTCGACATCCCACGAGCGACCGAGCAGGCGCTTCTCAACCCCACCGACACGGCGCCCGACAACGCCGACCCCGGTATGGGCTATATCTTTGAGCATACGCGCGGCCGCAAGTGCCTGGTCTTTGCCAACTCGCGCGAGGAGGCAGAGGCCGTGTGCTCCATGCTTCGTAGCTACTGCGAGAACCGGCACGAGCCCGACCGTTTCCTCATTCATCACGGCAATCTTTCGGCATCGTTGCGCGAGACGGCCGAGGAACTCATGCGCGATGAGGAGCAGGCACAGACAACCGTCACCACCTCTACGCTGGAGCTCGGTATCGATATCGGCCGTCTGGAGCGTGCGTTCCAGATCGATGCGCCGTTTACCGTCAGCTCCTTTTTGCAGCGAATGGGCCGCACGGGACGCCGCGATCTTCCGCCCGAGATGTGGTTTGTTATGCGCGAGGAAGAGCCCGAGCCGCGCACGATGATGCCCGAGACCATCCCGTGGAAGCTCCTGCAGGGCATCGCGCTCGTACAACTCTATCGCGAGGAAAAGTGGGTCGAGCCGCCCGAGCTCGATCGACTCCCCTACAGCCTGCTCTACCACCAGACCATGTCGACGCTCGCCAGCACCGGCGAGCTCACGCCGGCCGAGCTTGCTCAGCGTGTACTCACGCTCAGCTATTTCCACCGCGTCTCGGCCGATGACTATCGCGTACTGCTGCGCCACCTCATCAAGATCGACCACATCCAGGTCACCGAGGGCGGTGGGCTCATCGTGGGTCTCGCGGGCGAGCGCATCATTAACAACTTTAAGTTCTTCGCCGTGTTCCAGGAAAACGAGGAGTTTACCGTCCGGAGCGAATCGGCCGAGTTGGGCACGATCGTCAATCCTCCACCGCCCGGTGAGCGCATCGCCATAGCCGGGCACTGCTGGATTGTCGAGGAAGTGGACTGGAAGCGACACACCGTCTTTGCCACGCAAGTTAAAGGTCGTGTGCCGGCCTACTTTGGCGACTGCCCCGGTGACATCAATACACACGTACTCGAGCGCATGCGCAAGGCGCTCAACGAGCACGCGGCATATCCGTACCTCATGGGCAACGCGCGGGCACGCCTTGCACAGGCTCGTCATACCGCCGAGATTTCGGGGGCGGGTACCAAGCCGCTCATTAACCTGGGCGGCGACACCTGGGTGCTCTTCCCCTGGTTGGGAAGCTACGCCTTTCTGGCGCTCGAGCGTATGCTCAAGATTAAATGCGCCGCGGAGCTTGGCCTTCGCGGGCTCGATCCGTCGCGTCCATACTTTATGCAGTTCAAGATGAAGGCCGACGAGGAAACGTTCTTTGAGGTGCTCGCAGCCGAGGCCGAGAAGGACTTCGACCCCATCGAGCTCGTCTATCCCGGCGAAGTGCCTTACTTTGACCGCTACGACGAGTTTGTTCCCGAAGAGCTCGTGCGCAAGGGCTTTGCCGAAGGCGTGCTCGACATCGAAGGCATGAAGCAGCGCGTTCTCGACTGGCGCGACCACGCCTAAGACCAGTCTTTTTGGGACGAGGAGACTTATTTGTCGTGAAGGACGGTGCCGAGGAAGTCGGTGTCGAAGGGCACGGCTTCGGCAAAGGCGTAGTTGCCGTCGCTGGCGATGAGCAGGTAGTTTTCCTCGCCGCCGAACTCCGCATCGCCACATGGGACCACCCAGGCGTGGGCGAATACCTCGAGTGCCGTGGCAGCGCAATCGCGCAGGAACGTCACATCGCTCCCCTCGCTTGCGCTCACGATATTGGCCACGTAGATGCCGCCGGCATTCAGGCTGCCCCGCACTAGACGCAACGCCTCAACGGTCGCCAGCTCGCGTACGGGCTCGGCACCGCCAAAGCAATCGCTCACGACCACGTCGTAGCGACGATGACCCACACTCGTCACACCCAGATACGAGCGAGCCTCAGCAGTAATCACCCGCAAGCGGTCGCCCACCGTGCGCTCCAGCTCGTCCAGATAGAACCAACGGCGCGCCAGGCGCGTAATCTCTCCGTCATACTCGATAACGTCCATGCGCAAGCCCTCGTGCGACATCAGCGCAAACTTGGGATAGGCAAACCCGCCGCCACCCAGCATGAGCATACGGTCGATGCCGTGACCATAAGCGTCGTGCATTGCACCCTCGGCCTCAAACACGTCGTCAAACGCACGATAGTACGCAAAGACGGGCTCAGCCCAACGCTCGCCAACGTAACTCGCGCTTTGGTAGACGCCGCCTTGCACCAATACGCGGACTTCGTCGCCGCCCTCGTCGTGCACGCGCTTCACACGCGCCAACCCATTGCAGGTTCGCGCAACCTGCAGACAGGCAACACGAACAGCGACAGCAGCCGCACCAAGCGCCGCGGCTCCCAGAGCAACGCCGGCAACGACGCCGGCAGAAACACTCGGCTTGTTCATCTAGAGCTCCTTTTGCAGATAAAGGCCATGGTCATAAAATCCAAGATGGCGATAGTACTCGCGCGTACCAATCGCGCTGATCACGTTGATGCGCGCATAGCCGGCATCCCGGGCAATCTCGCACGCACGCTCTACGAGCAAACGCCCCAACCCGTGATGCTGCGCCGCCTGGCCCTGGTCACCCACGCGTGCCGCCATGCCATACACGTGCACCTCGCGAATCATCGCCTCGTCCGGCGTCGTCGGCAACTCGTCCGCATGCGCGGCAACAAACGAATGGTCGGGCAGCGACAACCGCAAAAAGCCCGCGATCTTGCCCTGCGGCGTCACCCACTGCAAAAAGCGCTCGTAAGTCACTGGCGTCTCGTACGCCACTTCCTCATCAAGAGATAGCTCATCCAAGTCGGCACCCGCCGTACTGATCTCGCGATAGCGAATCTCGCGCACCGTCGCACCATCACCCCGAGCAGCCAGACGGTTCTCAACGAGCTGACGCAGGTTGGGTTTCTTGTTGCCCACCATAATGTCGTCGGAACTAAAGTCGCGGATCATGCGACTGATACGGCAGAACGCCGGCGTCACCACGATGTCGTCGGCCAGCACATCGAGCAGCTCTTCCTCGGTATAGGGACGCCACTCGCCGCGCTCATAGCAGCCCACCAGACGCGAGCCCTCGATGAGCGCACACGGGTAGACCTTGACCTCGTCGGGCATAAAGGCCCCTTCGGTCATAAAGCGTTCGTAGTCGCGCTTATCCCCCTCCGGCGTGGCGCCCAGCAGGTTAAGCATAAAATGCGCATGGATCTTAAAGCCAAACAGGCGCGCAAGCGAAAACGCCCGTTCAATCTGCGCCACCGAAATGCGACGCTCGTTGATATCGAGCAGGTGCTGGTCGAGGCTCTGGATACCCATCTGGATCTTGGTGCAGCCCAGGCGGCGGATGAGCGTAAGCGCCTGCGGCGTTACGGCATCGGGGCGCGTCTCGATAACGAGTCCCACCACGCGATGCTTCGCCGTCTCGTTGATGCGCTGCTGACGCTCGAGCTCCTCCATCGTTGCCGTCTGCCACTCAGTGACCTTGTCCCACGGCGTACCGGGACCGTACAGACGACGCACCGCACGGTTATAGCCGCCCACGGCAGCATCCACACGCCCCTGCTCGTCGGCAACGCCGGCAGCAAGCTCGACCTCGTCTGTCGCAATGCCGGCGGCCCGATAGCGCTCACGGCGCTCTGCTACCACAGGCGGCAGGGCATCGGCGGGAGCGTCATCGAGCAGACGCCCCGCCTCGGCACGACTGATGCCCGGACGCGCCAACATGGGGTTAGCCGCCACACCAGCCACGGCATCGTCATTGAGCGCGCGGAAGAGCTCCGACATAAACCACGTCTGATACCCTTGCGGATAGTCGCTCCAGGTACCGCCGAGCACAATGAGCTCAATCTTATCGGTCGCATGCCCCATCTGCGAAAGCGCGGTCAGACGAGCGCTTACCTGCAGATACGGGTCAAAGCAATTTTGCTCCGCACGGGCGCACGCCGGCTCGGCGTGCAGATAGCTTTTGGGCATGCGCAGATCGTTGGGGCAAAATAGGCAATCGCCCGAGCATGGCCAGGGCTTGGTGATGACGGTAATGGTCGCCACGCCCGAAGCCGTGCGACGAGGCTTCATGCGTAGCACCTGCAGCAGTCGACGTTCCAGCTCGGCATCGACATTCCACCCAGCCCAACGAGCCGGCTCCTCACGTTTTACCCGCTGGTAAAACGGCAGCAGACGGCGCTTGGCCAAATCGCGTTTGTCGGCACCCTCACAACGCGCCTCGGCATGTATCAGTTTGACGAGCGCTTTGTCGTCCACGGTCTCGCCGCGACGCAGAGCCTCGAGTATGTTCAAGATAATCTGTTCCATGCCCCCATTGTAAAGGCAAAGGCGCCGGAGCCGATCTCGGCTTCGGCGCCTTCATCAAACAGCGCGTCTATGTCTTCGCCTAGGCTTTCGTCTGCCTCACTACTCCGAATCAAACGACATGTCGCCCGAATCGACTTCAAAACGATACGTGGCAGACTTATCGCCGTTATCGAATTCAAGATTCAAAATGGTCTCGCCGTCGTAGCCAAGCGGAAGGAAATCGCTCTCGAAGTCGCCACTGCCCAAGGTGAGGCTCGCCTTAAAGCCCGTAGAGCTCGGAACCGTCATCTCCACATCGCCCGAGCCCACGCTCACGTCCATCGACTTCGCGGGGGCCTGGTAGAGCTCGAATGTCACATCGCCCGAACCGACCTCAGCGCTGAGCGCATCAGTCACGCTGCCCGTAAACTCTACATCTCCCGCACCCAGGAAAAGGTCGAAACCATCACAGGTGACACCGGCAATCTGCAGATCGCCCGAGCCCACGTGCGCGTTGACTCCCTTCAGATGTTCGGCAACACGGCGCGGCAGCTCGACCGTAACCGAGCGATCGATTGCCTTACCGTCATCACTTCCAAACTGGGAAACCTTGAGCGTCGAGTCCTCGACGGATGCGATGTTTTGCGTCGCGGCCTTGGAGGCATCCATACCATTGGCAACGCGTCCCCGCTCGATAACGCGAGCCTTGTTGCCATCAACAACCTTGACGTCCACCGTAGCCGCAGCGATATCGAAATCGAGGTAGCGGAACTCATCGGCATCAAAAGTCGTGCTCGAAAGCTGCTGAGGCCGAGCAGAATAGTTACCGCTATTCAAGGAATCGTCCTCGTCAAACATATCGTCAAAATCAGACAAATGGCCAGATAGAATACCGGTCGTACGCACCATATCGGAATGAGCCAATAGCCGCGAAGTACCAAAGACAAGCCCGATGATGAGCACAAACGCTCCGATGCCAACGCCCAAGCGTACCTTGGATTCATGCGAAAGCTTCATCATTCATCACCCTCTTTGGCGATCGGGTCAGCGGTAGTCACGGTAGCCACGTCAGTATCAACCGGAGCGGAAACATCCTGAGCCCTAGCGACCACCGGCGCCGAACCAACCTGAATATCTCCGCGCGCCCAATCGCCATCGAGCGCACGCGCCACCCAGTGATAGATGGGAATCGTAAAGAAGATCAGCGCAGCAAAGGGGCCGGCACCAAACAGGAACATCAGCAAAAAGAACAGCAGCCAACACACGGCCCAATACGGGAACGACTGGAACGGGCCCTTCACCGGAGTCGAGCCAACTGCGCCGCCACTCGTCGCCTGCGCCGTAGCGGCATTAGCGGCCTGTGCACTCCAGCTTGCCGCTTGCGCCGCCTTGGCGGCGGCGTCACTCGCCTGTGTTGCCGCCTCGGTAGCTCGTGCCGCCGCCTCATGGGTGCGTGCGCGCTCTGCCGCCTCGGCCTCGCGCTGACGAGCGCGGTCCTCATTCTCAAACTCGATATCGTCCTCAATCTCATCGCTCGGATTGAGCAGCTCGTCCAGGCTCACGCCATAGAGCTTGGCGAGCGAGATCAGGTTCTCGGTATCGGGCGAGCTCTCCGCACGCTCCCATTTACTGACCGCCTGGCGCGACAGCCCTAGCTTTCGCGCCAGCCCTTCTTGGCTAAAACCCTTGCTGCGACGAAGGTCGGCGAGCCGCTGCGCAGTTTCTACATTCATGGTTCCTCCTATGTGATGCCAGCCGTGCCGCCGGACCGTTTTTGTTCTTAAGGCGCCTTGCACAGTTAAAAATCTATCCGCCACCGCCAAAAGCATGCCACCTATTCTAGTGAGATTTTTGACAACCGGCGGTTGCGGGCACATATGAGCTGCGAAAATGTGTCCAAACAAAGCAATGACCCACGGCTCGGTTGTCCCCGTTGCGGCGTTAACGGTAGTATGGTCGTACTGTTTATTCCGCACCGCCAACGGAGGGAGTTCCGCGCCGTGAACCGCGATTTCGCCTCATCGCTCATCCAGCTCAACAATACGTTCTATCGCGAGCACTCCGCTTCCTTTTCCGATACGCGCCAGGCCCCGTGGCCCGGCTGGGTGCGCACCATGGACATCGCGCTCGGGCAGCTCAACGCCGCCACGATCGAGCATCCCGTCCGCGTCTTCGATCTTGCCTGCGGCAATATGCGATTCGAGAATTTTGCCGCCGGCGGCGCACTTGCCGCCAAGGGCGTCGACGGCGCAAACCCCTCAGCAGATGCCAGTTGCCCGTTTGAGTTCTATGGTGTCGACTCGTGTCAAGATTTGGCTATCGATGCACATGGCCACGCCCTGCGCATTCCCAACCTGCACTTCCAGGAACTCGACGTGCTCGACGCCCTTATGAAGCTCAACCCCGCCGAGACGCCCGACGTGCTTTTCGACGCCCCGCTCGCCGACATCTCGGTCTGCTTTGGCTTTATGCACCACGTGCCGTCGTGCGAGTACCGCGTACGCGTACTCGACGCCTTGGTGCGGCAGACGCGCCCGGGCGGCATCATCGCCATCAGCTTTTGGGAGTTTATGAACGACGAGCGCATGGCGCGCAAGGCCGTTCGAGCCGAAGCCCGCGCCGAGCTCACCCCGCCGTTTGAGGGTTACGATTCCGCGCAGTTTGAAGCCGGCGACCACCTCATTGGCTGGCAAAACGACCGCCACGCCTACCGCTATTGCCATCACTTTGACGATCAGCAGATCACCGACCTGGTGCGCGGCGTCCGTACGTTCTACAAAAGCGGCGAGGTCCCCGTGCGCGAGCTTGAGCGCTTCCATGCCGACGGTCGCAGCGGCGAGCTCAACCGCTATGTGATTCTCAAGCGTCTGTAGGCACCGACGACTCGCCGCCGAGCCGCACCGCATCTTCCGGGCAAACTATGCCCGCCCTTTTTCAATCCATTGACGGAACGTGCAGCTATGCGTTCCATACTTATGACCAAGGAGCCTCATGGGAGCCATCCACGTTCGCACGCCTAAGAACTTTGTGCTCGAGGAGCGCCTGGAGCGCTACGCCGATGCGATCGAGACGAACCCCGAGGCTTATGCCGGAGATTGGCGCAAGGCCTGTGCTCCCGCAGGCAGCAAGCCCTTCGAACACCTTCACCTGGATCTTGGCTGTGGCAAGGGAACGTACCTTGTAGAACGCGCGGCCCACGAGCCAAACACCCTCTTTATCGGTATGGACCAGGAGCCCATCTGCATCGCCTATGCCGCACAGAAAATCTGCGAACAGGAACTGACCAACGCACTCGTCCTGCCCCGAGGCGCCGCATCGCTGCCGCAGCTGTTTGACACAGGCGAGCTCGATGCCATCACCATCAACTTTCCCACGCCGCAGCCCAAGGCCAAGTACGCCAAAAAACGACTCGTCCATGTCCACCATCTGATGCTCTACCGCCCGCTCTTTTCAGCCGGCGCTACCGTCACACTGCGCAGCGACAGCAAGCCGTTGCGCGATTACGCCCTGGGACAGTTTGCCGCGGCCGGCTACGATACGCTTTGGGTAAGCGACGACGTCCGCCGCGACCATCCCGAGCATCCCGAGACCGAGTACGAGCGCCGCACGCGCGAGATGGGTGCCGCCGTCTATGGCATTTGCGCCACACCTGGAGCGCAGCCCAGCGATGAACAGCTCGCGGCGGGCCGCGCGCAGGAGCAAAGCCTAGCCTGCTACCTGCCCGATAACCTCGATGAGCTCGCCTATGTGCCTCTGGGCATGGAAGAGGCCGTCGAGAACTTTAGAAACCGTGCCCGCAAGGGCAAGAAGCGTCTACCGCAAGAGTCCTAGGGGCTTCTGATGATCGCGGCGTTGGCAAACAAGCGCAAATAGGCTCCAGCGAACGGCCCTCAAACCTAAGTGAGTAGACTATTTTGCAATAGCCAAGCACAGCCCGCATAGCGAAACATAAAACCGCAGGTAGAACCCTTGCGCAAAAGCCATGTGCTCGCAATATCGCAAAAAGTCTACTCACTTAGCTAGCGACTACACTAAACGGCTGGGCAGAACGCCCATTTCCTGCATTTTCTCGCGCGCTGGCACCCCACGCCGCCGCTACGCCATAATAGTTGGCGGACAATCGCGAGAGAAAGCAACCACATGGCACAGACCACGACAGATACCGCCGCCAGCACCGTCTCCGGCGCCGGCGCTGCCAGCTCATTCTCGGGCGGCACCGGAACCGAAGCCGAGTTCGGCTCGCTCGGCGCGCTCTCCCCCACCTGGTGGGAGCCCGAGGACGGCAGCGAGCCCGAACCATGGCTCACGCCCGACCAAGCCTTCGAACGCTTCTTTGAATGGACGAGCGATCGCGGCATTGAGCTGTGGGATCACCAAGAAGAGGCCCTCATGGACCTGGCTGCCGGCGATCACGTCATTTTGGGAACACCGACCGGATCGGGCAAGTCGCTCGTCGCGCTGGGCATGCTCTTTATGGGCATGGCGCAGGGCAAGCGCTGTTATTACACGGCCCCTATCAAGGCCTTGGTCAGTGAAAAGTTCTTCGATCTGGTACAGGTGCTCGGCCGCGATAACGTCGGTATGATCACCGGCGACACGCATATCAACACCAAAGCGCCCGTCATCTGCTGCACGGCCGAAATCCTTGCCAACGATGCACTGCGCGAGGGCGAGGGCGCTGACGTGGGCTGCGTGGCCATGGACGAGTTCCACTACTTTGCCGACCCCGACCGCGGCTGGGCCTGGCAGGTGCCGCTGCTCACCCTACCCCACGCGCAGTTTATGCTCATGAGCGCCACGCTCGGCGATGTCACCGCCATCGCCGCCTCACTCGAGGAACACACCGGCACTGCTTGCGACTTGGTTGTCGATGCCCCACGTCCCGTTCCGCTGAGCTACGACTATGTGACGACCTCCCTCGAGGGCACGGTCGAGCTCGCCATGCGCCGTGGCGAAGCCCCGCTCTATATCGTGCACTTTAGCCAGGATGCCGCCCTTGCGACGGCGCAGTCGCTCGCCAATTTTGGCATCGCCAGCAAGGAGCAGCGTGAGGCCATCAAGGAAGCGGCAAAGGGAACGAGCTTCTCGACGGCCTTTGGTAAGATTCTCAAGCGCCTGCTTGGATGCGGCGTCGGCGTGCACCATGCTGGCATGTTGCCGCGCTATCGCCTGCTGGTCGAGCGCTTGGCGCAGCAGGGTCTGCTGCCCGTCATCTGCGGTACCGATACGCTCGGCGTCGGCATCAACGTACCCATCCACACCGTGGTGCTCACCGCGCTCACCAAGTTCGATGGCTACAAGATGCGTCGTCTGCGCGCCCGCGAGTTTCATCAGATTGCCGGCCGCGCCGGCCGCTCGGGCTTCGATACCGAAGGTATGGTCATTGCCGAGGCACCCGAGCACGAGATCGAGAATGCCAAGCTTATGGCCAAGGCGGGCGACGACCCCAAGAAGCTCCGTAAGATTAAAAAGAAAAAGGCCCCCGAGGGCTTTGTCACCTGGAACAAGCAGACCTTTGAGCGCCTGATCGAGACGCAGCCCGAAACGCTCAAGCCGCGCCTGCGCATCACGCACTCCATGGTGATTAGCGTGGTCGAGCAGGGCGGCGATGCCCGAGCCCGCGTACACGACCTCATCGAGACGAGCCTGCAGACTCCCGAGGAAAAGGCTAAGCTCGAGGTTCGCGCCGACGAAATCTTCGCCACGCTCATCGATTCCGGCGTCGTCGTTCGCACCGAGGTGCCGCCCGCGCCCGACGCCCCGACTGACGCCGCGCCAGACATCGACTATGCACTGACGGTCGATCTGCCCGAGGACTTTGCGCTCGACCAGCCGCTCTCGCCGTTTTTGCTTGCCGCGCTGGAGCTGCTCGACCCCGAGAGTGAGACCTATACCATGGATCTGATCTCAATGGTCGAGGCTACGCTCGAGGATCCCAAGCAGGTGCTGCGCGCGCAGGAGCGCGCCGCGCGCGACCGCGCTATGGCCGAGATGAAAGCCGACGGCGTCGAATATGAGGAACGCTTGGAGCGCATCCAGGATGTCACCTACGAAAAGCCGCTCGAGGATTTGCTCGATGCCGCCTTCGACAAGTACTGCCAGGAAGTACCTTGGGCCAACGACTACCAGCTCTCGCCCAAGAGCGTCCTGCGCGACATGTTGGAGAGCGCGAGCGACTTTAAGGGCTATATCCAAAAGCTCGGCATCGCCCGCTCCGAGGGCATTCTGCTGCGCTACCTAGCCGAGGCCTACCGCTCCCTCGATCGCACCGTGCCCATTGAGAAGCGCGATGAGCGCTTGCGCGACATCATTTCGTGGCTCGGCTTTGTGGTGCGCTCGGTCGACTCGAGCCTGGTGGACGAGTGGGAGAACGCCGGCAACCCGGCGGCCCTCGACGCCGCGCCGCCGCAGGGCATCGACGAGGTCGTTGCGGACCGTCGCGGCTGCACGCTGCTGGTGCGCAACGCACTCTTCCGCCGCGTGACCCTTGCCGCCCGCGAGCACGTTCGCGACCTGGGCGAACTCGACGAGGACTGGGGCATGAGCGAGGTCCGCTGGCAAAAGGCGCTCGATGCCTACCATGAGCAGCACGAGGAAATCCTCACCGACGGAGATGCCCGCAGCGCCGCGATGTTTACCATCGACGGGAGCGACGAGAAGACCGATCACGTGTGGCACGTGCACCAGATTTTTGCCGACGAGGATGGCGACCACGACTTTGGCATCATGGGCGATGTCGACCTGGATGCCACGCAAGACGGCGGCGAGGTCATCTTCAAAAACTACCGCGTCGGCTTTATCGAGGACCTGCTCGAGGACTAGCCGTACATACTGGAACGAAGCGGGGCCGTTGGCAATATCGCCAGCGGCCCCGCTTTTGCACTATACGCTATCCCCTACTCGGCATCCTCGACCTCATACGAATCCGCCTCGGCGGGCTCATCGTTTGCCCCTGTCGCAGCCCCGCGCGCCTCGTCAAACGCCGCCTTCATGGTCTTGTTGCCCCAGGTGAGCTTGCGAATGGTAAGATCGTCGGCCTTCTTGTTGGCTAGACGTAAATTGTTCTCGGAGGACAGCAATGCCTCCTTGGTTTTCTGCAGATGGCTAATCGTCTTGTCAATCTCCTCGATCGCCGTCTGGAACTTACGGCTCGCAAGCTCATAGTTGCGGCCGAAGTCGTTCTTGAACTTCTCCATCTTGGCCTCGAAGTTCGTGACGTCGATGTTCTGTTGCTTGTACTCCGCCAGCTCCTGCTTATAGCGCAGCGAACCCATGGCGGCGTTGCGCAGCAGCGTGATCATGGGAATGAAGAACTGCGGGCGGATCACGTACATCTTCTCATAGCGGTAGCTCACGTCGACTATCCCTGCGTTATAGAGCTCGCTCTCGGGCTCCAGCAGGGTGCAGAGCACCGCATACTCGCAGCCTTTCTGGCGACGATCGTGATCGAGTTTCTTAAAGAAGTCCTCGTTTTTATGCTTGGTCGCGGTCTCGTCGTTCTCGTTTTTCATCTCGAACATAATCGAAATGACCTCGTTACCGCTTGCGTCGCACTCGCGGAAGATAAAGTCGCCCTTGGTGCCCTCGGACGCATCGTTATCCTTCTCGAAGTACGCGTTAGGAAACGCCGTCATGCGCAAACGGTTAAACTCGGTCTCGCAGTGCTGCTCGAGCGACTCGCCCACCATCTTGGTGGACAGGCGTACCTTCATGTCCTTAAGACGCTCAATCTCTTCGTCCTTGTAGCGAATCAGGTCATCGCTCGCGCGCTTGGCCTGCGCGAGCTCGAGCTCATGCGCCGCCTTGACCTGTTCCTCGCGAGAATCGCGCACCGCCAGCTCGCTCGTCAGCTTGGCACGTGCCTCATCGCGCTCTCGTTCCGCCGCGGCGACCGCCTTCGACAGCTCCATTTTTGCAGAAAGTTCTTGCTCACGAAGCTGTGCACGAAGGCCCTCGGCCTCGCGCTCGGACTGAGTCTTAGCATTCGAGAACTTCTCACGCACTTCTGTCTGGTAATCGGAAAGCTTACGATTCGCTTCGTTTTGCGCAGCCTCGAGCTTACGCTGCGCCTCGGCCGCAGCAGTTGCGAGTGCCATTTCTTGAGCCTTATCTGCGGCGGCAAGCTTTGCCTGCAACTCCGCAATCTGAGCATCGCGCGCGGCGAGGTCATTTTGAGTCGCATTGCGTACCGCGGCTTCGGCAAGCTTTGCTTCGTCATCTTTGCGCCCAAGCTGCGCACGCAGGCTATCGATCTCGCGCTGCAGCTCGGCATTCTCCTTTTGAGCATCGGCACGGGCCTCAACCGCCGCGCGCTGGCTTGCACTCTCGCGCTCTGCGGCAGCGCCCTCAAGCTTGGCACGCAGCTCGGCAAGCTCGGCATCGCGCTTGGCGACTTCTTGTGCCAGCTGCTGAGCTGCAGCGTTCTTCTGCTCGACAAGCTGAGCGTTGCGCTGAGACTCTGCCTTTTGCAAGGCAGCCGTCGAACGCGAGCGCTCAAGCTCCAGCGCCTGCTCGCCCTCGCGCTGGACTGCCTTCACACGCTCGTCCAGGTCGCGCGAAAACTCGGCATCGCGTACTTGCTTGACGATATCCGCATAGCCGGACGCATCGACCTTAAAAACTTCGCCGCAATGCGGGCACTTGATCTCGTTCATAGCAGCTCCTCGATGGACGCAAATATCAACCGGCTACACTCTACCGCGCCGCGCGGACAAAAAAGGCGCCGCCGCCATAATGGCAACGGCGCCAGAACCACCACAAAGGTGCCTGTCCCCTTTGTGGTGGCTCTGGCGCCCTATAACCCAAAGAAGCTAAGAATCTGATCGCGGCTTACGGGCTTGTAATCGTTGGCATCGAGACCGACATCGTAGCGAAAGATAGGGCGCTCGCGATCGCGGTTGCGTGCGTTGGCGCGGTCACCCCTGCTGTGGATATGCCCATGCAGCATAATGGCGCCACGTGCCTTGCCGTTCCAGCTGAGCATGGGGTAGTGGCTCATAACCAGACGATAGCCCTTGGCATAGCCGGGAGCAATCTCCAGGTAATCGCGCACGTCTTCCCAAATCTGCGGTACGTCGGAATCTTCCCAGTCGCCGTCATGGTTACCGCGGATGAGCGTCACGTTCTGGCATTCGATACGCTCGCGCAGGCGCACCGCCTCCGCCAGGGGCAAACGATAGGTAAAGTCACCCAGAATATAGAGGCGGTCGTCCGCAGCCACGCACTCATTGATGGCATCGATGACCTTGCGGTTCATCTCCTCGACCGAGTCAAACGGCCGGTCCATGTCGTGCAAGATATTCGTATCGCCCAGGTGCAGGTCGGCGGTAAACCACATCATCGTCTATGCCCTCATTTCGCAACGTGTTCAACTCGTGCTAAGTATACAGACGTAGCGATGCGGCGGTTATCCAAAGAGCCCACCGAACAGTCCGCGGCGGCGCTTGTCTTGCTTTTTCGAAGCGTCACTCTGAGTTTTCTTGTCCTGCCGCATCTTACGGTCCTGTTCCAGCTCATCGTCATCGAGTAGCACATCCCACTCAAACGGATCATCTGTCAGATCAAACAGGTCATCGTCATCAAACATGGCAGCCTCCATTGCCGACTAGCGAGCATCCACCACATAGAGCCCAACGCGCACCTGATGCCACGGGCTGCGCTCGGGGGCAACCTGTTGCACACGGGCCTCAAATACGTCCTCGTGGCCGTAATACATCATCAAGGACAGTGGGCCGACCTCGTTTCCCGGAACGTAGCCAAGTTTGGTCTTGCCATAGTAGATCGCAACTGCCTCGGGGTCATGGGGATTATCGCGCTCGGCACACAGCGTCAGTTTATCGCCCGCTTTAAGATCGCCTAGGACCAAAGCGCCATCGGCATACTGAAATCCTGCAATGTGAAATGACAGAAGAACACGTGAAGGCTCGTACATAGCAACTCCCCTAACGGCCGGATAAACCGGTGTGTAACCTTATTGAGAAGTCTACGAACTCGCGCGGACACAAATTCGCCCCACCCGCGCCTTTTCGACCGTTTGTCGCTACACCATCTGATTCTAATGCACAAACATGCGCACGAACTTGTGCTTCCAGCTTGCGTAAGGAGCATAGCGGAATGGCACGTCCAGCCAAGTTGCCTTGTTCACGATACTCTTCTTGTGGCTAAACGTATCGAAGCTCTCGCGGCCATGGTACTGCCCCATACCGCTCGCGCCCATGCCGCCAAAGCCCATATGGCTCGTAGCCAAGTGCATGATCGTGTCGTTGACACAGCTGCCGCCAAAGGGCACGTAGCGCACAAAGCGTTGCTGAACCGAACGGTCCTGGCTAAAGATATACAGGGCCAGCGGCGTCGGACGATCCGTAATAAACGTCTCGGCCTCGTCTAGGCTCTCAAACGTCAGCACCGGCAAGATGGGGCCGAAAATCTCCTCCTGCATCACGGCGTCATCGGGGGTCACGCCGTCCAAAATCGTCGGCTCGATCTTGAGCGAAGTCTCGCGCGCGGTACCTCCAAGCACAACCTTATCGGGATCGATCAGCCCGCGCACGCGCGCAAAATGCTTGGCGTTGACGATATGCCCGTAGTCCTCGTTATCGAGCGGATGCTCGCCAAACATACGGCGGGCCTCCTCCTTGATAAGGTCCAGCAGCTCATCGTGCACGCGCGCATCGACCAGTAGGTAGTCGGGCGCCACGCAGGTCTGCCCCACGTTGAGCCACTTACCAAAGGCGATACGCCGTGCCGCAACCTTCAAGTTTGCCGTCGCATCCACGATACAGGGACTCTTTCCGCCCAGCTCAAGCGTCACGGGCGTAAGGTTTTTACTTGCGCGCTCCATGACGAGCTTGCCGACCGGAACGCTACCGGTAAAGAAGATCTTGTCCCAGCACTCATCGAGCAACGCTTCGTTCTCGGCGCGCCCGCCCTCGACAACCGTCACCAGGCGCGGATCAAATGCCTCTTCACAGATTTGCTTGAGCACCGCGCTCGATGCCGGAGCATAGGCACTCGGCTTGATGACCACGGTATTGCCCGCGGCAAGGGCGCCGGCGAGCGGCTCGAGTGTTAGCAAAAACGGGTAGTTCCACGGAGCCATGATGAGCGTGACGCCATAGGGCACGGCTTGCGTTTTGCACGCGCTCACGGCGTTAGCGAGATCGCACGGACGCAGGCGCGGACGACTCCACCGAGCCACGTGAGCGATCTGATGTCGAATCTCGGAAAGCGACGTGCCGATCTCGCACATATAGGCCTCGTCATGCGACTTCCCCAAATCGGTCTTGAGCGCATGGGCGATATCAGCCTCGTGGGCCCGCACCGCATCGCATAAACTCACGAGCGCGCGACGTCGAGCATCGACATCAAACGTGGCGCGCGTCTTAAAGTAGGCGCGCTGATCGCCGACGATGCGCGCAATTTCCTCGGTGTTCATGTGCCCTCCTAGTTCTCGCCCTCAAACATACCACCTGCAACGACTTCATACATATGCTCGAGCTCCAAGCGGTCCATTAAAAGCGGAACGGGGTACAGGGGATTGGCCTCGGCATCGGCATTCGCCGCCATCTGCGGAATGTCGGAGCGGCGAATGCCCGAGACATATTTGGGAATGTCCAAGGTGGCGTTCATTCGATCGACCCAATCGATAAAGGCCTCGGCCGCCAGGTTGTCCTGTGCGTTAGCCGGCGCGATACCAGCCATGCGGGCGAGGTCGGCGAGCTTAGGAGCAGCAGCTTCACCATAGGCGCGAAGCATGTGCGGCAGGATAATGGCGTTGGCCAAACCGTGGGGAATCCCATAACGTCCGCCCAGACTGTGCGCGATGGCATGAACGTATCCAACGTAGGAGCGCGTAAAGGCAACACCCGCTTTATACGCTGCCGAAAGCATATTGCGGCGCGCCCGTATGTTGTCCCCACGCTCATAAGCATCGAGCAAATTGTCGTGGATGAGCAGCACCGCCTGACGCGCCATCTTGCGCGTATAGGGCGTGGTGCTTCGCCCGATAAAGGCCTCGACGGCATGCGTCAGGGCGTCCATGCCCGTCTGCCCCGTAATGGAGGCGGGCAGACCGCGCGTAAACTCGGGGTCGTGCACCGCAAAGCGCGGGATAAGCACAAAGTCGTTAATGGGGTACTTGTAGTGCGTCTCGTCATCGGTGATAACCGCCGCGAGCGTGACCTCGCTTCCCGTGCCCGCCGTAGTGGGGACGGCGATAAGCAGCGGCAGGCGACGATGAATCCGCAGCAGGCCGCGCATCTTGTTGATGGGCTTGCTTGGCTGCGTGATGCGTGCACCCACGCCCTTGGCGCAGTCCATGGCCGATCCTCCGCCAAAACCGATAATGGCCTGGCAGGCGCTCTCTCGATACAGGGACGCCGCCTCCTCCACATTCGAGACCGTGGGGTTCGCACGCGTTTCGGCATAGACCGCAACGCCAACCCCCTGAGCCGTAAGCGCACGCTCGAGTGATGCCGTGAGCCCCAAACGTGCAATGCCGGGATCCGTCACGATAAGGACCTTCTGGATCGAGCGCTTTTGAAGCACCGCGGGCACATCCTCGGCATGCTCTAAAATGCGCGGCTCGGTATAGGGCAGGATCGGCAATGCAATGCGAAAAACCGTCTGATATGTTCGGCACCAGGCACGACGGGCTAGATGCATAAAGGAAACTCCTTCATTTGTTGATAGGTCAACATTTGCTCGCCCGATTGTACTCAGCGGCGGTCAAAGACGGCCTGCCAATCGTTAATCAATCAACATCTTCATATCTCAAAATTGTTTTATTAAAAATCATTCCTAATAGGCTTCACATTTGGTTGCATTTATGGATAATAGAACTCGTCAAGACGCACGTCCGGAGAGGGCCCTTATGGGACCGGACGAGCGCGCAATCGCCATCGATCGAAAGGATCGAATCATGAAGTTTGTTTGCCCCGTTTGCGGTTATGTGGAAGAGTTCGACGGCGACCAGCTGCCCGAGGATTTTAAGTGCCCCCAGTGCGGCGTTCCCGGTTCTCGTTTCCTGAAGCAGGAGGAGGGCCAGCTCGAGTGGGCCGCCGAGCACGTCGTGGGCGTCGCCAAGATGGAGGGTGTCTCTGAGGACATCGTTGCCGACCTGCGCGCCAACTTTGAGGGCGAGTGCTCTGAGGTCGGTATGTACCTGGCCATGGCTCGCGTCGCTCATCGCGAGGGCTATCCCGAGATCGGCCTGTACTGGGAAAAGGCTGCCCACGAGGAGGCCGAGCATGCCGCCAAGTTCGCCGAGCTCCTGGGCGAGGTCGTGACCGACTCCACCAAGAAGAACCTCGAGATGCGCGTTGAGGCCGAGAACGGCGCCACCGCCGGCAAGACCGATCTTGCCAAGCGTGCCAAGGCCGCCGGCCTCGATGCCATCCACGACACCGTGCACGAGATGGCTCGCGACGAGGCCCGCCACGGCAAGGCTTTCGCCGGCCTGCTCAAGCGCTACTTTGGCTAAGCCAACCGCCTGAGACATAACCTCAAGCTCGATGAGGCCCGGACCGTATTGGTTCGGGCCTTTTTCGTGCCTCACGAACTTGTTAACGCCCTGAAATAGGACCGCCTTCGGCATCGGCTTCTCGTCAAAAACTAAGTGAGTAGACTTTTTGGAACTTGCCGAGCACACCACCCATATTGCTTTATAAAGCCGCAGGTAAATGACTTGTTGCAAAACGGCCTGGTCGCCAAAGTGCCAAAAGTCTACTCACTTAGAACCGCAGCCGTCCACGATTGAGCCGTTTTGTGTCTAACGGGCATCTTCCCGTCGATTACTCCCAATTTTGTCCAGTCAACGAATAGTTCAGACCGGAGTAATGTCTCAGCCCTTTGCTCATCTGAGCTTTTTTCACGATATTCAGCATCGAGCATCCTGCATATGGCCTTAACGATCGCGCGGAATCTATCCTCATCGGATATCTGTCTGTGCGTCAGGAGAAGTACATCGTAGCCCATGGCCTGAAGGGCCGTCATGCGGTCAGCGTCACGCAAGCCATCCCCTGCGCGTCCGTGCGAGGCCTTTCCCTGACATTCAATGGCCACCTGTCGCCTGCCGTCCGGCGAAGAAAGAAGTAGGTCGATATATACACGGGACTTTTCCACAATCGCTCGAGCACTTGTGTTTAGCATCACTTCAACATTAAGCTCTATGCCGCAAAAACCTTCGCCTCCCAGGGCTCGCGGCAGTCCAAGCAACAAATACGCCTCGACCTCAAAAGGCGACGCGGCACCCAATGGAACGAGTTGCGATACCGCCATAAATCTATTGCCGCAACGCATCCCGCAAACATCTGAACAAAAACGGTCAAGGTCTCCGCCCAAAACCAAAGCGTCTCGACGCCATAAATTTGAGGCGGTGCCGTCCTCGGACGGGCAGCGCGCCCAACCGAACGTTGTCGAAATCGCACCCGAATCAATTGCACGCGAAAGCTCCGTCTCAAGTAACGCCGGCAGGGCACACACCGCAAACAAGCCACACATCTCCGCCAATACCAAAAGAAGCTGAAGATCCGTCAGATGCCGTGACATGATGAATGCCGTCAGTAGAGGAGACGTAATCAAAAATCCATGCTCCGTTTCCAGCACGGATTCCCTGGGGAGCTCACCAAGAAACAGCCGCTGCCTAATGCTGGCAGGACAAGTCCGTTTGTTTCTCGTCCGAACCAATGTATGCAACGGAAAGCCGAGCGCAACCGCAGCAGTCGGGTTACGGGCGAGATCATATCGCTGCCGGTCTTCTTCCGGCCGTGGAAGCGGCGGACACAAAGCGCGAACCTGAGGGGGCAAACGCCAGTACCTAAAAGCCGATATGTCACAAAGTAGATCCTTCATAGGCACAGGAAAACACGAATTTCAACCCAGTCAGTCACGCATTGGCGCGAACGCACCAAAAATGGCACCGAACGGACTGCTAAGTTTTCAACAGCCCTCCCCAACTGGCCAAAAGCTTGCCAAGAGCTGGACGAAGTTCTGTTGAAAACCCCATTTTTTTCGCATGCAAAGGTCGCGCGCGCAGACGTGGTGTAAGAGTGTCCTGAGGTCCGTCGCTGCAAGTCCCGATGTTACTCCTTCTTGAGAC
>NZ_JADNJQ010000017.1 GCF_015555045.1 Collinsella aerofaciens
GCCGGCCGTAAGCCGCGGAAGCGACACCCACATTACCCGGCCGTGGCCCGGTCCGGGCCCGGCACATCTCTATCAGTCGTTCCCCGCGGCCCCTCCCGCCCCGGCGGCAACACGTCCCGGGCCCTCTACGGGGCAGGGGCTGACGGCCGTCCGGGGCGGTCGGCCAGCGACCACCGGTACGGCTCAATCGTATAACCATGCAACGGAAAAGAGCCGCCCTTTCGGACGACTCAAACTGTAATGGGGCTATTTTAGCTACCCCAATATGCAGGATTGATTTTACTTGCGGCTCATCGAAGTCGCGGGCAGGGGGAGGGTGGCTAAAATAGCCTCGTCCCAAAAAGACTGCCTGCGCTTCATTTTGCTCGTTAGCCTTCCTTCCGAACTTTTTGCAGGTAGCGGTAGACGCTGGGCTCCGAGATGCCCAGCGCGGTGGCGGCGCAGGCCACGGCGCCCTTGAGCATAAACACCCCGTTGCCGTTGAGGTGGCGAATGACGTCCACGCGGTCGCTCTGACCAAGCGAAGCTACATCCAGCCCGCGCGCGCTCAGCAGCTCGGCAATACTGCGGTCGATGAGCTCCTGCGTAGACTCCGAAAGACTTTCGACCTCGATAGACGCGGGCTCCGACTGCCTTGGCACAGCGTCGAAGCAGGCCATGAGCTGCTGAGCCATGGCGTTGATGGAGCGTATCGTGGAAAGGTCGGTGTTGACGCAAAGCATGCCGACGATCTTGTTGTCCTCACGGATAAAGAACGTCGCCGACTCCAACGTCTTGCCACCGGCACCGCGCCCCTCGTAGCCCGTAATAAACGGCAGGTCGCGATACTTGGCGTCGTGCATGATCTTGAGCGCCAGATCGGTGGCGGGACCGCCGACCTTGCGGCCGCTCACGATGCCGTTGCGAATATCGACGATGGCGTGGTCGGGATCCGAGAAATCGTGCAGCACGATTTCGCTGTTTTTGCCGAGTATCTGCTCCAGGAAATCGACCATCGGCAAAAAACGACGTACGGTCTCGTTCACGGGCAACTCCTTTGGGTTCTATCGAAGTGTTCATAACAATTTTTTATCATGGTAACACGCTGCTCATCATCTCGTATATCCGCAGGTACATTGCGTAATACAGACGAACGGTAGGAATTTGGCGGTAAACGGTTGACCAAAAGAAAAGTTAGATGTTATTTTGACCAGACACTTTCCTGACCTGCGGAAATGCGTTATCTCAGCTGAAGAATAGTCTGATAACAAAAAATTATTATTGAGAATGAGAATCATCTTTAATACGATAAGCAACGAAGGCACAACCTCAACCCCGCACTGCGTCACAATAGAGCGTTAGATGCGAAAACAACTACTTCGAGGATTGGTGGTCAAATGACCCAGGAGACGGTTACGAACGGCACTGAAGCCCTGTTCACTCGCGAAGGCATGCCGCCCGTTAAGGAAATGATCCCGTGTGCCCTTCAGCACGTACTGGCATCGTTTGCCGGCATCATTACACCGGCGGTCATCATGGCCGGCGTCTACGGCTTTAATAGCCAGCAGAGCACCGACATCATTCAGGTTGCGCTCATTCTTTCGGCAATCGACACGGCCCTTCAGGCCTTCGCTCCCTTCCGTCGTATCGGCGGCGGCCTGCCCATCGTCATGGGCGTTTCGTTCGCGTTTCTGCCGGCCCTGCAGGCCATGGGCGCCTCGGGCTTTAGTTTTGGCGCGCTGCTGGGCGGCGAGATTGTCGGCGGTGCCGTCGCGGTCCTCTTTGGTCTGGCCTACAGCAAGATCAAGTGGCTGTTCCCGCCCGTCGTGACCGGTACGGTCATCTTCTCCATTGGCGTCTCTCTCTATCCCACGGCCGTTAAGTACATGGCCGGCGGTATGGGTACGCCGCTGTGGGGCACCCCTCAGGCATGGTGCGTCGCTCTTATCACCTTCGCCGTCGTCTTTGCGCTCGCCAACTTTGGCAAGGGCACGCTCAAGCTGGGCTCCGTATTCTTTGGCATGATCGTTGGCATGATCGTCTCCATCCCCTTTGGCATGATCGACTTCTCCAGCGTCGCCACCGCCCAGGTCTTCGCCCTTCCCAAGCTCATGCCCTACGCGCTCGAGTTTGATCCCGAGGTCTGCATTACCCTCGCCGTCGTGTTCCCCATGGTCGCCATCCAGGTTATCGGCGACGTCTCCGCTGCCTGCCTTGGTTCCATCGACCGTATGCCCACCGAGCGCGAGCTCTCCGGCGCTATCGTGTCTCAGGGCCTCACCTCTATGGTCGGCGGCCTGCTGGGCGGTCTTCCCACCAGCGCCCTTGGCCAGAACGTGGGCATCATCTGCTCCAACAAGGTCGTCAACAAGTGGGTCTTTGTGATCATCGCGGCCGTCTTTGCCATCGCCGGTCTGTTCCCGCAGCTCTCTGCCGTCCTTTCCGCTATCCCGCAGCCCGTCATCGGCGGCGCGACCGTCGGCGTCTTTGGCACCATCACCATGAACGGTGTGCGCATGTTCACCCGCGAGGGCCTCACGCAGCGCACCACCACCATCGTCGGCACCTCTGTTGTCTTTGGCCTGGGTATCTGGATGGCCAGCGGTTGCCTTGCCGGCGAGGGCATGCCCACCTGGGTGTCCACCGTCATCGGCTCCAACGCCGTGACCCCCACCGCCATCATGGCCATTGTCCTTAACCTGATCCTTCCGCAGACGCCGGTCGTGGCTCAGCACATCGATGCTGCCAAGGACGCTGCCGTGGATCTGGTCTTGCCCGAGAGCAAGAAGTAACCAATTCGGTGCTATTCGTCGGCGGGCGCATCGCCTCGTCCGCCGACGTCATGCGGTGCCAAGCCGCACTTCAAAGGGTTTGTCCCTTTGGTGAAGCGTTGACGGGAGAGGGCCCGTTTCCGGTGTAGGCCGGCGCTTCGCACTCCGCCATGTCAGAGGTGTCAAACCCCGCCCCTGATGTTGAAGGGAGCATTTATGCTTCTGGTCGCTAACGGTTCCGTCTTTACCCGCAATGCTCAGGCCCCGTTCATTCCAAACGGTGCGGTCGCCATTGACGGAGATACGATCGTCGAAGTAGGTCCCGAGTGCGAGCTCAAGGCCAAGTACCCGGATGCCGAGTACGTCGATGCCCGGGGCAACCTCATCATGCCCGGACTCATCAACTGCCACACCCACATCTACTCGGGTCTGGCCCGCGGCCTCGCCATTAAGGGCTGCAACCCCACCAACTTCCTGGAGAATCTTGAGCAGCAGTGGTGGAAGATCGACGACAACCTGACGCTCGACGGCACCAAGGCCAGCGCCTATGCCACGATTCTGGATTCCATCCGCGATGGCGTTACCACGATCTTCGATCACCACGCGAGCTTCTGCGAGATTCCGGGCAGCCTCTTTACCATTAAGGACGCCGCTCAGGAGCTTGGCATGCGTTCGTGCCTGTGCTACGAGGTCTCCGACCGCCGCGGTCAGGAAAAATGTGACCAGGCCATTGCCGAGAACGCCGAGTTTGCCCAGTGGGCCGCCAAGGAGCGTCGCGATAACGACAACCACATGATCGCCGCAATGTTTGGCGGTCACGCCACCTTTACGCTGTCGGACGAGACCATGGATAAGATGGCCGAGGCCAACAACGGCCTGACCGGTTTCCACATCCACGTGTGCGAGGGCATGAATGACGTGTGGGACTCCCGCCTCAACCGCGGCGGCATCAGCCCCGTCGAGCGCCTGCTGCAGCACAACCTGCTCGGTCCCGACACCATGCTGGGTCACTGCATCCACGTGACGCCTGCCGAGATGGATATCGTCAAGGAGTCCGGCACCTGGCTGGTTAACAACCCCGAATCCAATATGGGCAACGCCGTGGGCTGCGCCCCCGTGCTCGAGTTCTTCCGCCGCGGCATCCCCGTGTGCATGGGCACCGACGCCTACACCCACGATATGCTCGAGAGCCTTAAGGTCTTCCTGATCATTCAGCGCCACAACGCCGCCATGCCCAACGTGGGCTGGTGCGAGGCCATGACGATGCTGTTTGAGAACAACGCCAAGATGGCGAGCAAGTACTTCGATCGCAAGCTCGGTGTGCTTGAGCCCGGCGCTGCCGCCGACGTCATCGTCATGGACTACAAGCCCTTTACGCCGCTGAGCGAGGAGAACATCGACGGCCACATGCTCTTTGGCATGATGGGCAAAAACTGCCGTACCACCATCATCAACGGCCGCGTCTTGTACAAGGATCGCGAGTTTGTCGGTATCGATGAGGACAAGATCAACGCGTGGACCATGGCCGAGTCCAAGAAGCTCTGGAGCACGCTCAACGATCGCGCCTACTAATTACAAGTAGATTCGCGCGCGTCGGATGTTTCGCCGCATCCGACGCGCGTATAGGCGACCTCCGCGGGGTCGCCGGCGCTGTGCTAGCGCTACACCGTATTTGCGCCCGCCGCGCGGTCTCGCCGGGCGTTACAGAGAGGAGCTCATTATGAGCGACATCATGAGGCCGATCCCGTTTTCGCAGCTGATGAACTGGATCATCGAGGAGCACAAGACCCAGGGCGCCGTCTTTGGCGTGCGCAAGATGGTCACGACCAACCAGGAGGGCGCGCTTCCCATTTTTGACGAGCGCATCGAGACTCCGTTTGGCCCGGCCGCCGGCCCCAACACGCAGCTGGCCCAGAACATCGTGGCATCCTACGTGGCCGGTTCCCGCTTCTTTGAGCTCAAGACCGTTCAGGTTATGGACGGCGAGGAGCTCTCCAAGTGTGTGAACAAGCCCTGCATCGTGGCGCAGGACGAGTGCTACAACTGCGAGTGGTCGACCGAGCTCGAGGTTCCGCAGGCCTTTGCCGAGTACGTGAAGGCATGGTTTGCCTGCCACCTGATCGCTCGCGAGTACGGCCTGGGCAGCCCGGATGGTTTTGTCTTCAACATGTCCGTGGGTTATGACCTCGAGGGCATCAAGAGCCCCAAGGTCGATGCGTACATTGAGGGCATGAAGGACGCTAGCGGCTCCGAGGTTTGGAACGAGTGCCGCACGTGGGCGCTCGCTAACCTGGACAAGTTTGAGCATGTCGACGCCGCGTTTGTCGAGTCCATCCCGGCACGCGTTTCCAACTCCATCACCGAGTCCACCCTGCATGGCTGCCCGCCGGCGGAGATCGAGCGCATCGCGACCTATCTGATTACCGAGAAGGGTCTCAACACCTACATCAAGTGCAACCCCACGCTGCTGGGCTATGAGTTTGCCCGCCAGCGCCTCAACGAGCTGGGCTTTGACTACATCGTCTTCGATGACACGCACTTCCGCGAGGACCTGCAGTGGGCCGATGCCGTGCCTATGTTCGAGCGCCTGATTGCCCTGTGCGCCGAGCGCGGCCTGGAGTTTGGCGTCAAGCTGACCAACACGTTCCCCGTCGACGTGACGAGGAACGAGCTGCCCTCCACCGAGATGTACATGTCCGGCCGTTCGCTGTTCTCGCTGACCATCGAGGCTGCCCGCCGCATTACCGAGCAGTTTGACGGCAAGCTGCGCATAAGCTACTCCGGCGGTGCCACGGTCTACAACATCCGCGCCCTGTACGATGCCGGCATTTGGCCCGTCACCCTGGCGACCGACGTGCTCAAGCCCGGTGGCTACGAGCGCTTTAGCCAGATGGCCGGCGAGTTTACCGACCTGGATGGCAAGCCGTTCGCGGGCGTCTCGCTCGAGGCTGTGACCGCGATCCAGACCGACTCGCTCACCAACCCGCTCTACAAGAAGCCGCTGCGCCCGCTACCCGACCGCAAGGTTGCCGGCAAGAGCCCGCTTTCCGACTGCTTTACCACGCCGTGCCGCACGAGCTGCCCCATCCAGCAGGATATTCCCGCCTACTTGGCGGCTGTTGACGAGGGCCGCTACGAGGACGCGCTCAACATCATCATCGAGCGCAACGCCCTGCCGTTCATTACCGGCACTATCTGCCCGCATCCCTGCGGCCGTGCCTGCGAGCGTGCGTTCTACGAGCCCGAGGGCGCCCAGATCCGCGCCAGCAAGCTCAAGGCCGCCCGCGAGGCCATGACCGCCGTGCTGCCCAAGCTGCGCGCCCAGGCCATCGCCAACGACGGCGAGCGCAACGTTGCCGTTATCGGCGGCGGCCCGGCCGGCCTGGCGACGGCGTTCTTCCTGACGCGCGCTGGCGTGCCCGTCACCATCTTCGAGGCCCGCGATTCGCTCGGCGGCGTGGTCCGTCACGTCATCCCCGAGTTCCGCATTGCGAGCGATGACATCTCCCACGATGCCGAGCTCTGCCTGGCCTTTGGTGCCAAGGTGCAGCTCAATGCCCGCGTGGAGTCCATTGACGAGCTCAAGGCCCAGGGCTTTACCGACGTGGTCGTGGCCACCGGCGCCTGGATGCCCGGCTCTGCGGGCCTGGGCGAGGATGCCGAGCTCGACGTGCTGGAGTTCCTCGAGGCCGCCAAGAGGGGCGAGAAGCTCGAGCTGGGCGAGGACGTCGTGGTCATTGGCGCCGGCAACACCGCCATGGATGCGGCTCGCGTGGCCAAGCGCCTGGCTGGCGTGAAGAACGTGCACCTGGTGTATCGCCGCACCAAGAAGCAGATGCCCGCCGACGAGGAAGAGCTTGATCTTGCTCTTGCCGATGGTGTTGAGTTCTGCGAGCTGCTGACCCCCAAGGCGCTTAACGGCGCCGTGCTGACCTGCGACGTCATGGAGCTTGGCGAGCCGGATGCAAGCGGCCGTCGCAGCCCCGTCGCCACGGGCGAGACCGTCGAGCTTTCCGCCACCACGGTGATCTGCGCCGTGGGCGAGGGCATCGATGCCAGCCTGTACGATGCCGCGGGCGTTGAGCACGACCGTCGCGGCCGCCTTGCCGCCACCTCCACTGGCGTCGAGGGCGTCTGGGCTGCCGGCGACTGCCGTCGCGGTCCTGCCACCGTGGTCGAGGCTATCGCCGATGCTGCCGAGGTCGCCCGTGCCATCGCCGGTGTGGACTTTAACAAGTACGCCGACCAGAATGCTCAGGCCGGTCGCGAGGACACCTGCTACGAGCGCAAGGGGTCGCTGTGCCGCGACAAGCGCAACTGCACCAAAACCCGCTGCCTGGGCTGCGGCTCGGTGTGCGAGGTCTGCTGCGATGTGTGCCCCAACCGCGCCAACGTTGCCATTAAGGTGCCGGGTCTCGCCAAGCATCAGGTCGTCCACGTCGACGGCATGTGCAACGAGTGCGGCAACTGCGCTGTGTTCTGCCCCTACCAGGAGGGCCGTCCCTACAAGGACAAGCTCACCCTGTTCTGGAGCGAGCAGGACATGGAGAACTCCGAGAACGAGGGCTTCCTGGCTGTGGACGAGGACCACTTTAAGGTCCGCGTCGCCGGCACGGTCCGCACCGTCTCGGTCGATGCCGTCAACACCGGCCTTCCCGAGGCCGTCCGCCTGACCATCAGGGCTGTGCGCGACAACTATCCGTATCTCCTTAAGAAATAGGCGAGTCTCTTATGGCCAAATCCATTCAACATAACGTGGCCTACGTTGCCTGCGGAAGCGGTTGCGCCTCCGCAGGCGGCGACGCCCGCTGCAGCGAAGGCTGCATTGGCTGTGGCGCCTGCGTCACGGCCTGCCCCCACGGCGCCATTGCGCTGGTCGATGGCATCGCCCGCGTGGACCGCTCCAAGTGCACGGGCTGTGGCCTGTGCGGCGTGGCGTGCCCGCAGCGCGTGATTGCCTTCGTCCCCGGCTACCAGAACATTCTGGTGCGCTGCAACAACACCGATAAGGGTGCCATTGCGCGCAAGGTCTGCGACACGAGCTGTATCGGTTGCGGTATGTGCGCCAAAAAGTGCCCTGCCGGCGCTATCCGCATCGAGGACAACTGCGCCCATATCGACGGCGTGGACTGCCTGTCGTGCGGCATGTGCGCCGTCGTCTGCCCGCATGGCGCCATCCACGACCGCACCGGCATCGCCGCCGGCGTGTAGAAGGGAATCACCATGGCACAGGAATTCACTTTTACCGTTAACGGTGTCGAGCACACGACGACGGAGAATAAACCACTGCTGCGCTATCTGCGCGACGACCTGCACATTCACTCCGCCAAGGACGGCTGCTCCGAGGGCGCCTGCGGCACCTGCACCATCCATGTGGACGGTGCGGCCGTCAAGGCGTGCGTACTGACCACTGCTCTTGCCGCCGGCCGTAACATCGTGACCGTCGAGGGCCTGCCCGAGGACGTGCGCGAGGCCTTTGTGTACGCCTTTGGCGCCGTGGGCGCCGTGCAGTGCGGTTTTTGCATCCCCGGCATGGTCATGGCGGGTGCAGCGCTGATCGCCGAGGACCCCGAGCCCACCGAGGAGCAGATCAAGTACGCCATCCGTGGCAATGTCTGCCGCTGCACCGGCTACAAAAAGATTATCGAGGGCATTTCGCTGGCGGCTGCGGTGCTCCGTGGCGAAAAGCAGATCGACGAGGATTTGGAGTGCGGCGACGACTACGGCGTGGGCAAGCGCGCCTTCCGCATCGACGTGCGCAAGAAGGTGCTCGGCGAGGGCAAGTATCCCGACGACATCGACGAGCTCGATCAGCCGGGTCTGACCTATGCCAGCGCCGTGCGCTCCAAGTACCCGCGCGCCCGTGTGCTCTCCATCGATACTTCCAAGGCCGAGGCCCTGCCCGGCGTGGTGGGCATCCTGCGCGCCGAGGACGTGCCGGTCAACCAGGTCGGCCACCTTATCCAGGACTGGGACGTCATGATCGCCCAGGGCGATATCACCCGCTGCGTGGGTGACGCTATCGTGCTGGTGGTTGCCGAGGACGAAGCGACGCTCGAAAAGGCCAAGAAGCTCGTAAAGATCGATTACGAGCCGCTGGAGCCCGTGCGCAACATTGTCGAGGCCAGGGCTGCCGACGCCCCACGCCTGCACGACAGCTTCTTTGCCTTTGGCAACACGGTGGAGCTCAAGGACAATGTGTGTCAGAGCCGTCACGTGACGCGCGGCGACGCCGCCAAGGCGCTGGCGGAGAGCGCATTCACCGTGACGCAGCGCTTTACCACGCCCTTTACCGAGCATGCCTTCTTGGAGCCCGAGTGCGCCGTGGCGTTCCCGTATAAGAACGGCGTCAAGGTGCAGTCGACCGACCAGGGCGCCTACGACACGCGCAAAGAGTGCGCTCACATGTTTGGCTGGGATAGCGAGCCCGAGCGCGTGGTCGTCGAGACCATGCTCGTGGGTGGCGGCTTTGGCGGCAAGGAGGACGTGTCCATCCAGCACTTGGCCGCGCTCGCCGCATATAAGTTCCAGCGTCCTGTGAAGTGTAAGCTCACGCGTGCCGAGTCGCTCGCTTTCCATCCCAAGCGTCACGCCATGGACGGCACCTTTACACTGGGCTGCGACGCCGAGGGCAACTTTACCGGCCTGGATTGCGAGATCAACTTTGATACCGGCGCCTACGCGTCGCTGTGCGGCCCGGTGCTCGAGCGCGCCTGTACGCATGCCGTCGGCCCCTACAAGTACCAGAACACCGACATTCGCGGCTTTGGCTACTACACCAACAACCCGCCCGCCGGTGCGTACCGCGGCTTTGGCGTTTGCCAGTCCGAGTTTGCGCTCGAGAGCCTGATCGACCTGCTGGCCGAGAAGGTCGGCCTGGATCCGTGGGAGATCCGCTACCGTAACGCCATCGAGCCGGGCGAGGTTTTGCCCAACGGCCAGATTGCCGATTGCTCCACGGCACTGAAGGAGACGCTGCTCGAGGTCAAGGATGCCTACTACGCGCATCCCGGACACGCCGGTATCGCCTGCGCCATGAAGAACGCCGGCGTGGGCGTTGGCCTGCCCGATGCCGGCCGCTGCAAGATTCGCATCGAGGACGGCGTGGCTGTGGTCTATGCCGCTACGTCCGACATCGGCCAGGGCTGCAACACGGTCTTTTTGCAGGACGTTGCCGAGGCCTGCGGTCTGCCGCTGAGCTGCATTGCCAATGGCGAGTGCTCCACCGAGAACGCTCCCGACTCCGGCACCACGTCTGGCTCGCGTCAGACGGTCGTGACCGGCGAGGCCGTGCGCGGTGCCGCCTTCCTGCTGCGCGATGCCATGCTTGGCATCGAGGCCGGCAAGCCTGCGCCCACCGCTCCCGTGAGTGCGCATGGCGACGGCGTCAAGATCGAGTACGACGACGGCCGCGCCTACCAGCTTCGAACGCAGGAGCTCGTCGCCGGCCAAGGTATGCATCCTCAGGATCCCACGGCCGCCATCAAGGCGCTCGAGGGATGCGAGTTTGGCTACGTGTACCTGGAGCCGACCGACAAGCTGGGCGCCGACGTTCCCAACCCCAAGAGCCACATCTGCTACGGCTTTGCCACGCATGTGGTCATTTTGGATGATGACGGCCGCGTGAGCGAGGTCTATGCCGCGCACGATTCCGGCAAGGTGGTCAACCCCATCTCCATTCAGGGTCAGATCGAAGGCGGAGTGCTCATGGGTATGGGCTATGCGCTTACCGAGGACTGGCCGCTCAAGGACTGTGTGCCCCAGGCAAGGTACGGTACGCTCGGGTTGTTCCGTGCGCCCGAGATTCCGGATATCCATGCCATCTACGTGGAGAAGGACGAGCTGCTGCCCGTGGCATACGGCGGCAAGGGCATTGGCGAGATCGCAACGATCCCCACGGCGCCCGCCGTGCAGAACGCCTATCGCGCATTCGACGGCAAGCTGCGTCCCGATCTGCCCATGGTGGATACGCCATACAGCCGCGTCCGTCGCCGCGGGTAGGGTAGGGTGCGGACAGCCATTGCTGACGAGCTGTTCGCGCTCAACATCAACTGTATATGCTGCGCCTTTGGCCCCAGCTCCATCGCGAGCCGGGGCCTTTTGTTTGGAGCGCCTCCGCATACGGAAACTGTGTCCCGGAATCCAGCTTCGGAACGGGATGAACTTTCCCAACGGGGCCGCATGCGGAAACTGCGTCCCGGAATCGTGCCTCAGAATGGGATGTGTTTTCCGCTGGCCGGCCGTTTGGAAACCGCATCCCAGTTTGAGCGTTTATTCCGGGATGCGGTTTCCGCTGAAGGACTCAACCGGAAAGCCTGTCCCGTTCCGAGGCTGGATTCCGGGACACGCTTTCCGCCAGGCCCGCCATCCGGAAAGCGCATCCCGTTTTGAGTGTCCAGGCTGGGACGCGCTTTCCGTTGGCGTGGCCGTTGGGAAAACGCGGCCCAGATAGGGGGGATGCGATTCGGCGATGCGTGGCCTAGCAGCTCCTACAGGTCCACCTCGTTGAGCCATGTCGGCAGCGCGGTCTGCCGGATGCCTGCCGTCTGTAGCTTTTTGGCGAGCACTCCTGCCGAGCGGACCTCGCTGATGGTAAAGCGCAGCAGAGGGTGACCGTAGAGCGATAGATGCGCCTCGCGCTGTCGTTCGGCAACGAGCGCCTCGGCGGTGGTGCGTCCGGCCAGCATAGTCTGGTCGGTATATTTGATGAGCCCGTCGAGCTCGCCCAGCGTGAGTTCCCGCGCCTGGCGCTCCCAGGCAAAGTCCGTTCGTATGGGCTTGGCCGAATCGAAGGGGTCCGTCAGCTCGTATTGAAGCCAGTCGGGCGCAAAGCCCGTCTCGATCATGATGGCTCGGGCGACCGATTCCCCGCCGCTCTCGGCGCGGGCGTCGGCATATCGAAGCGTTGTGAGGGCGGTGCGAATCGCGCGACCATTGCGGGCAGTCGCTCGTTGCTCAACGGCCTCCATCAGCTGTTCCGGCGCAAGGCCGAGCTTTGAGATCGCCGAATCGGCAATGGGCATGCCGTCGGCAAAACCAGTTTGCAGCAGGCAATCTGTGGCCGTTTGGATGGGCGGCGTTACCGATATGCCGGCTCTGCGTATTGCTCCGGCCGGCTCAATCTGGTGTCGCTGAATATGTGCGCCCGGACGAGCCGACGGCTTTGTCGAGCTGCAAACATGCACGACGTTCAGGTGTCGCCACGAGACCTCGAGCCCCAGCAGACAGGCGGCCGAAAACGAGCAGAACGTCCAATCGGGATGGATGATCGCAAGGGCGCGGATAATCTCGCAATGGCGTTGCGCTCGGTTGAGTTCATCCCAGCGCGTTTTTCGCGCAAACAACCCCGGCATGGGCGAGACAACCGTGCCGCCGGCGCGCCGAAGGAGCGCTTTTCGGATCGCCGTGCTCGGGGGAATCAGGCAGCGCCCCTCTTGTTCGGCTTGAGTGAGCAGTTGGTCGATGAGCTGGTCATTGCAATGGGTCATGAGCTACCGCCTCCTTTTGGGTAGCAAAAACGTATCAGCTGGAACTTGCCGCTCAGCTGACCAAAAGCTGACCAAAATCTAACCATGCAGGTAGATGACCTGCTTTTGGCGACATATTTCTTGTTTGAATCGGTGGGCGGTAATCGGCGACCGTGAACGGTAACTGGATATGAAGTCTTGGTAAGTTTCGGGACGTGTACTTTTTGAAAAAGAGCATTCTATCTGCTGTTTTGTGTTTCTGGATCGCATATTTGAAGGCATGTGATAAGGGCGGCGGACTGTCGCCTTGTATCTGCGGAAACTGTGACCCGGAATTGCCGCTCGGAACGGGACAAGCTTTCCGGAACAGCCCTCAACCGGAAACTGCGTCCCGGATTCGACGCTCAGAATGGGATTCGCTTTCCGGTAGAAGTTTCAGCGGAAACCGCATCCCAGAATTCAGGCTCAGAACGGGACACGCTTTCCGGATGGCATGCTTGGCGGAAACTACGGCCCAGTTTTTGGCTCCAGAACGGGATACATTTTTCGGAACGGTCCACGTGCGGGGGTGTACCGCCCCTTTTGCGTGCGCCGCTTGTCGAATTGCGTTATAGCTAGCTATATTATAGGAAGGTATAATATAGCTAGCTATAACGCAAAGGAAGGATGGCCCTATGTTTATCGGAAGAACAGTGGAAATGTCCGAGCTCAATCGACTGTATGGCACGGGCTCCTTTGAAATGCCTGTGATTTACGGCCGCCGTCGCGTGGGTAAAACGCGTCTTATCACAGAGTTTATCCAAGGCAAGAAGGCTATTTACTTTCAAGCTCGTCGTACCAATGCAGTGGCAAACCTGCACGGCTTTAGCCAGGCGATACTTGCGGGTTCGGTTGGTGCTGCAGGTGTGTCGTTTCGTAGTTTTGACGAGGCGTTCGATGCGTTGGCCACCATGGCTCGCACGGAACGTTTGATTGTCGTGATTGACGAGTATCCCTATCTCGCCCAATCGAATCCCGAGATCAGCTCGTTGCTGCAAGACAAGATCGATCACTTGTACAAAGAGACCAAGCTCATGCTTATCCTGTGCGGGTCGTCGCTTTCGTTCATGGAAGAGCAGGTGCTGGGCTACGAGAGTCCGCTATACGGTAGGCGTACGGCCCAGTTTAAGATCATGCCGCTGGATTTTACGACGACCCTCGGCTTGTGGCAGAGCATGGGTCGCGAAGACGCTGCGGTTTGCTATGGCATGACGGGCGGCATTCCTGCATATATCGAGAAAGTCGATCCTACCGTATCGCTCGAGGACAACATCAAACGTCTTTTTCTTACTCCTACGGGCTATCTCTTTGAGGAGCCGAGTAACCTGCTATTGCAAGAGTGCCGCAATCCCGAGCAATATGATGCGATCGTGCAAGCAATTGCCCAGGGGCGCTCGAAGATCTCAGAGATTGCGAGCTCTATGGGAATCCCTGCGAGCAACGTAAAGAGCTATGTGGATAAGCTGGCGTCGCTTGGGATTGTCGAGCGCGAGCTGCCCCTAAACGAGACGAGCAATAAGCGAGCCGTGTATCTGCTGAGCGACCAGATGTTTAGGTTCTGGTACAAGTTTGTGCCGCAGAACATTGGGCTGATTCAAAACGATATGGCCGAGATGGCGTATAGGCGCATTGAGCCGCACGTATCGGATTACATGGGTACGGTCTTTGAGCTTATATGCAGACAATACGTGTACGAACTCGCACGCGCGGGCGAACTTGGTGTGGTGCCGGCAACAGTTGGCCGTTGGTGGGGAACGGACAATCGGATGCGTACGCAGGAAGAGATCGATTTGATTGTCGACGACGGAGAGGGCGCGGCGCTCTTTGCGGAGTGCAAATGGCGTAACGAACCGGCAGGCGAGGATGTTCTGGAAAAGCTCGTGTACCGAAGCGAGCTCTTTAGGCGTCAGCATAAAAGCTACGTGATCTTCTCGAAGCGTGGCTTTACGCAAGGATGTCAGGAAGCTGCGGCGAGCAGGGGAGATACCAAGCTGATTTCGTTTGCCGAGATGTGCGAGCGGAGATAACCAAGCGCGCTCTGATGTGATTGCTCGGAATGGGTCGCGCTAAGGATGCCAAGCGTAAAACCTACAATGAAAATGGCGTAAAAACTACATTGAGAACGGCGTAAAAACAGCATTGAGAATGGCGTAATTTCGTATATCGCATGATCGCCCGAGCTTGCACACGGCCTTTTGCGAGCTCTTGCCATGAACGAGAGCCAGGCTGTCACGTACAAGACGCTCATAAAGGACGCCTCGTACGGTGAGACGGGCCCCGACGAGAGGACCATCGCTGCGCACCTGGATCTCTTCAACAGGCTCAAGCTGACCGAGGACCTGTGCGGATGGGAGCCATCGAGGTCAAGCTGAGTGATGCGAAAGCAGACGATGGAGCGAGAAATCTCAAGGCGCTGGAGAGGAAAGTGCTCTCCAATCCTGCCGCCCAGAATGCCGCGCCGGCGTTTTTGGCGGTCGTGGTTGGAAAGGGGAGCATTGCCTACACACGCGACGACGGCGTGGCGGTGATCCCCATGGCGGCACTTGGGGCGTAGTGGTTTTGCGGGCGTGCCGTGCTTCCTTTACCGAAAATCCATTTGGTAAACCAGATGCTCGCGGATAGAATAAAGTTGACGGCAGCCCAAGTTCTGGAGAGCTGGGAAACGCCGTTGCTTGGTCAAGAGGTCGGTGCCTTAATGGCAGCGACTTGTTATGCTTCGAATGCTGCTTGAGTGCCTCGGAAAGTTCGATAAGCGCCGTGAAGAGCGAGACCAAAGCAACCAAGAGCTCTACGAGCTCTGATGGGCCCGGGATGACCTCTGATTCAAGTCACCGGGCCTCAATCTTTTTCATCCATTTGAATAGAGCGGGCGACTCTCTTGGGGCCATCTGCATGGCGCGTGCCTGGCGCGCGTGGCACAGCATCCCATTTTTGTGTCCGCACGGGTGGCTACGCTTACCGCAACGTAGCCATTCGTGGAAAGGACGGATGTCATGGCAACGGATAAGACCGGTTATGTGAGCGTTGGCGCCGAGATAGAGGACGAGGTTATGCCCGACCGCGTGATCTTTAGCATTGGCTTTGGTGGTCGCCGCACCACCAAGGAATCGTGCCTGGAGGATTACAACACCGATCGCGCCCGCGTAGCCGCCGCGCTGGCGCCCTTTGGTTTGGATAGCGAATTAACATGCTGTCGGTACACTTGTTATGCGCAGATGACGCGCAAGAAGGCGACGATTGTGGGCTACAACTACTATGCGTACGGTACGGTTGCCGCGCCTGTCGATTCGACTGACTTTGCTGCTGTGTGGACCGCACTCAATACCTGCGAGTCACATGCCGACATGAGCATTCGATTTGAGTTGGCGGATCAGCGCGCGGCGGAAGACGCCCTGATTGCCCGTGCGGTTGAACGTGCTCGCGGCAACGCGCAGGCACTTGCCGTTGCGGCGGGGTCTATGCTGGGCGGCGTCAAGCATATCTCGTATAACAGTCGGGCGGCGGGCTATGGTCGAACATACTGTGTTGCCGCGTGTGCTCCCGATGGGGCGTCCGGAGGCTCCGAGGAGACGGTGCTGGAGCCAGAGCCTATCGAGGTCGAGTGCTCCGTGGATATGGAATGGTGGCTGGAGTAGGAAGCAGGTGCTGAGCGGCTGAGGGACCGAGGCTTCGCTACCGAAAAAACCATTTGTTAAACTCAATGTCCGTGGGTAGAATAAGGTCGACGGCAGCCCAAGTTGTGGATAGCTGGGCAGCGCCGTTACTTCGATTAAGGGGTCAATGCCTTAACGGCGTCGACCCCTCTTCTTTTGCTTCGTACGCTGCTTAAGTGCCTCGGAAAGTCCGATAAGCGCCGTGAGGAGCGAGACCAAAGCGGTCAGGAGCTTCACGAAATCAATCAGATCGGTCATGGGCATCACCTCCCGTCGCATGGAGGGCGCTGCCCGGCACATGGAACTGCCGTCAACAACTGCCATTCAATCAAAGCGCGGTCATAAATACGAATATATGTTCGATAATAACAGCAACGTGATTCCCTCGAATAGCAGCCTTTCGTAAGGGCGGCAGAAGACGGCGCTGGGCGATTGGGGCTAGACGCGCAGGTCTTCGTCACCGAAAGCCCGTTTGATTAACCAGCCCTCTGTAGGTACACTGCATATTGATGGGCCCGGGATGACCGCTGATTCAAGTCACCGGGCCTAAATCTTTTCATCCATTTGAATAGAGCGGGCGACTCTCTTGGGGCCGTCTGCATGGCGTGTGATTAGCGCGTGGTATTGCGCCCAGCTTTCATGTCCGCGCGGCCACCTATCCTTACGGCAATGTAGCCGCTTATGTAACAAGCGGCAAGCAACGGAGAAAGGCCCTAACCGTGTCAGCTGAAAAGACGCCGTGTATCTCGGCTATCGATACGACGAACTTTGCGCGCCAGATTGTGCTGGACTTTGAGTTTGCGCCGGTGCCAAAGCAGCGCCAGCGCCGTGGGCTGCGCAATGAGATTATCGAGGTCGGCGCCGTTAAGCTCGATTACCACGGCAACGTTATGGGCGAGTTCTCGCAGTTTGTGCAGACGGAATTTACCGAAGGCGTTGCGTATCCCGTCCGCGAGCTCACGGGGATATCGGCCGTGGACACCGCGATGGCCGATCTGCTCTACATGGTGATAAAAAGGCTCAGCGATTGGATCGGTCGCTACTCCGCCCAGGTGGTCTGTTGGAGCGGTGCGGACCGTCGGCAGCTTTTGACCGAGTGCCAGGCAAAGCACATCGACCTTTCCACATTTCCTACGGACTGGGCCGACCTGCAGGCGTTTTACACCTCGATCATGGACGTTGGCAGCCACGGGCGCGTCTCGTTGGGCGACGCGGCAACGTGGTTCGGCATCGAGTTTGACGAGTCGACGGGCCATGCCCACAGCGCCCTAGCCGATGCGCGCGTGACCGCCAAGCTGCTCAAGCAGGTGATGGACGGGGACTATCACGTGAGTCCGCGCGCCCAAGAAGTCCGCCAACGTTGGGGGATGGGCGAGCGGGCCCAGACACGCCTCTCTAGCAAGTGCCCCGAGCTGGGCGACCTGCTGCTGAAGCTGAAGGCGGCGGGAAGGTAGGGGCGTTAGCTGTCTGCATGGCGCGTGCCTGTCGCGTATCGTTACTCTTCCTGCTGCTTGGCAGGCAAGATGTAGACGTTCTCGGCGTCCACGGCGATCTGCGCGGGGCGGTTGTAGAGGGTGTCGATCTCCTTTACGCTCTGCTTGAACGGCGTGACGTCGGGCGTCTTTGCCTGATGGAGCTTTTCGAGGAGTTTCTCGGATTGCTTGTCGTTGAACTTTCCGATGCTCTCTCCTGCGCCTTCGAGCGCCTCGTCGATGAGTGTATGGTCGCCCACGGGGGTCTTTGCGATGGCGTGACCGAGCAATTTGCCCGCGGACGCGATACCGCCCAGCAGTGCCGCATCGACGGTGTCGACAGCCCCCGCTTCGAGTGCGTTGTAGCAGTCGGTGTAGAGCTCGCGGTACGCGATCGAATCAGCCTCGATCTTCGCAGTGGCGTCCGCGAGCTTTGCGGGCTCGAAGTTCTGGGCGAGCATGGGTTCGAGGAACAGCGAGAACGCGTGGATGTAGGTGGCGAGCTGGCAGTCTTTGAGGTAGTCGAGCACCTTGTCGAGGCGTCTACCCAAGCCGTCTCGCACCTCGATGAACCCTTTCTTTTTCAGATCCGCCTGTGCCTGCGAGCGGAAGAGTTCCATGTCCTGCGCGGACGACTGCTTGATGTCGAGCACCTTCATATGGGCGTTTGCCATGTAGGTGGCGTTGCCGTAGTTGAGGCCGTAACCGTTGAGGATGTCTGCGAGCGTCTTGAGGTTGCCACGCATGTTGGCCTTGTCGCGCTGACGCATGTACTCGAACATTTCGTCGACGGACTCCTGGATGGAGTCGAGCTTTTGGTTTATCTGCGCGATTGCGGCTGCCATGAATAGCGATGTTGGATCGTAAGGCACCTGCGTGACGCTCGTGGCGATGTCGCCCTCGACTACGTGGAAGCGCGCCTGCCCAAGGCCCTTGGCGGCGTCGCGGTAGCCCCCTGTGAGACCGCTGCCGTCCTTGAACGTGTTGAGTTTCGACGGATCGAGCGGGTTACCATATTTGTCAGTCGCCTGGAGCAGCGTGGGCACGCTCACCGTGTTGGTGACGGTGCGAAACATCGAGGGGAGCGAGGCGAACGCCACGCCGAGTTGGGGAATTCGCTCGAGCGGTAGCTTGATGGCGCCGGAGACGTCCACCCGCTTCTGAGTGAGCGCGAGGTGGATTTTGGTCGATGCGAGCTGTTTTGCCACGAGCTCCTCTCGGCCGTCGTTCGCCGAGGGTTTGGTCTCGTTGTCTGCCATAGCGCGCTCCTTGCTTACGTTGATAGTCGTGGGCATTATCTCATCGCCTGGTGGCTTGCTAGAGCGGGGTAGAGGCCGAGCGTCTGGCGAAACTCGTTAACTGATTGCATTTCAGCGGATTGGGTTGATTATAAGAGAAGGACGGCTATCCATCTGCCCTTCCCAGTTGAGTTCGCTTTGAGCTACTGTTCGTGCCTATGCTGCTTGGGCTCAAGCCTTCTCGCTGCCGTGAAGCAGGCCGTGGCCGCCATGGCCAATGCGATGCTGGCCATCCAAGTGGAGTCGCCGGTTGCAGCGAGCTTTGGTTCATCGGCTGTCGTGCGTCCCGACTTTTTTGTAGCCGCCTCGTCGGCGTCCTTTTCAGGAGTGGCAGGATCACTTTTGTTGTCGCCGGGTGAATCTACGTCGGTCTTTCCGCCCGCCTGCTCCCCTTGGGCCTTCCCCTCCACGGTGAAGGACGCATCGGTCGCCGTCCCGTCCTTCCAGACGGCCGTGACGGTGTGTCCGCCGCCGGCGAGCGTGTCCAGGTAGGACGGCCTGAGCTCGATAATCGTGCTGCCCCTGGTTGCGGTGTAGTTCTCGGCGGAGACCTCAGTTCCGTCCACGAGGAGACGCGTGAACTCATCGAGAGGACCGCTGAAGCGGAAGGTCAGACCGGCCTCGCCGTCCTTTGCATACGCCTGCCCGTCGCCCTTGGTGGCGGCATACAGCGGAGCGGTCACGTCGAAGGTGACGTCCCCCGCGTCGTCGACATCAAAGGTCTGAACGCCGGTCTTGCCGTTACGCTCGGCGTAGGCGGAGCTGTAGACGAAGGTCTCGTGGCCCGTCTTGTCGAGGACCGCGAGGGCTTGGATTTCAAACGAGCCCATCGAGAGCGACGTGGGGAACTCGATTTCGATATAGCCCCTTGCCGCATCGTAGCTGCAGCTCAACGTTTTGCGGGTCTTTAAAGAGTTCGGGTCCTCGACATAGCCGGGGTCGCCGAGGATCGGGGAGACAGACTTTACGCCGTCCGCGTCGCCTACATTGCAATAGATACGGAGGATCCCGCCGACGGGGACCCTCTTCGCGGAGATGGAAACGTTCGAGACCGTGGGCGGGTTCCGGTCGATCGCGCTGCCGGTCACCTCGAAGCACAGCTCGCTCGGGTCGCCAACCGAGAAAGTCGCGCCCGAAATGCCGTTGGCCCTGGCGTAGGAACTCTCGTACACATCGGTCTCGAACCCTAGGCCATCGGTGACCGAAAGGCCGATCAGCCTGTGCCTTCCGATCCTATTGCTGTCGAATGTGAGGTCAAACCCGTCGATAGACGAGCCTCCGTGATAATAGGCTGACGAAACAGAGCAGCCGTCGTCCGAATTCTCCCAGCCCTGCCGCAGTATGGGGGAAACGGAGCGAACGCCGTCGGCATCGGAGACGGTCCAAGAGATGTGGAGGTCGGCACCGGTTGCGACCTCCCTGCTCGAGAGCGACACGGAGGACACGGTCGGCGGGTTTTGGTCTTCGGGTCCCTCGGTCACCTCATACTCGAGGGGGTCGGTGGTGAAGGTCGGACAGTCGAGCCCCTTCTCCTCGGCATACGTCGTGTCGTAGACATCGGTAACCCATCCAAGACTATCGGTCACGCCGAGGCCGATGATCCGGTACCTGCAGGGCCGGTCGCTCGGGGAGGTGGAGATATCGAAGCCCGCGGTCGTGTTGCCGGTCGACGAGAAGGCGAGACGGGAACTGATTCCATGGTCTCCGGTATCGTTTTCGACAAGGACTTCGACTATGGGCGTGACGGACCGTACCCCGTCAGGATCATCGACGCTATAGCCGACATGCAGCGTGGAGCCGGCCGTGACTGTCGTCGCGGATATCGTCACGTTGGAGATGCTGGGCGGGTTCGGGTCCGACGCGGCTAGGGCGGTTGAGGGCAAAGCAAGCGCTACGGTGGCGGACAGCGAGGCGAGCAGGCTAAGCGCGAAGCGCCTGGAGAATTTCAAGGAGGTCATTGGTGGTGCCGATCTTCCATAATTGTTGCAGCGATACCAGTATATCTTTGGCCCATGCTAGCCAGATGTTCTTTCCGCGAACGGCTCGTTAGTTTAGAGACGGCATATGGACGCCTGTCTCGTCCACGTTTCTCGTAAGGGCGATTATAAGGACATGAAGAGACTTTCTCGGAACAATCAATTGGGGATATCAAAGAAATGCTGGACGCCTCCTGATCGCTCAATGCCTTTGAGGTGAAATGCGGCGCATCGGCTACGTTGTTGAGATCATTTATCGAGCGATACGTCATTCCAGCTGAGGCCACCGTCATGAGGCTTCTGTTCCTACACCCCCCGCAATCCCGCGCGCGGCACCCAACAGCTCGTACTCCCTCTCGCTCCACTGGCACAGCTCGGCAGTCTCGACGGCGTCGCGACACAGGTCCAGAAACACCTCAGCTCCCTCGCAGAAGCACTCGCGGGCAAAGTCACCCGAACCGCTTGCGACGCACGTGCCGTCGGCAAACAGCTTCCAGCTAGACAGCTCGCGCGAGTCGTCTCCAAGCAGCTTGATCTGCAGTACGTGCGGGTCGTCGGCGGCGCAGAGCTCTTCCTCGAACACCTGCACGGTAAAGCGCATCTGGTGGGAGAGGCTGCTCTTGACCATGGCCGAGGCGTAGCCGTTCTGCTTGTCCAGAAGATGCATTCGTTTTGGCTTGGCTGCCAGGTTGTGGAAGTTGCGCTCGCTGCGCACAGAGAAATTGTCCATACGGACTCCTTTCATCGATGTTGGCAGGGCCACCGTGCCTTTTGGCCGGTTGGCGTCGGGATCGTGGAGCCAACTCTCTACCCCGACTCTGGATAAAACGTGCCCGCTCCTTGCGGGCAAGAGGAAGTCTATCAACGTGTACGGACTCAACGTGTACGGACAGAAATCAAGCGCCATCCGCGAAATGACGCGCGGATGGCGTTGGTTTCCCAAGTGATTATTCGGCTTTCATCCGGAAAAGTGTCGAAATCAGCCGTGTAAAAGTACGGAAAAGTGTCGAAATAGGCACCTTAAAACTTCGGAAAAGTGTGGCTGGATGACAAAACAGCACTTAGAAGCCGGCGCTGGATGCGGGATCCTGCGGCCGCCTTCAGCTCCCGCTACTCATCGTCTCCGTCGTTGGGGTCGCCCTTGAGGGTGTTGATGTCCAGGTACTGGTTATCGTCCTCTTTTTGCTGGGTCTCCGACTCCGCTTGGGTGGGGCCGCGGAACAGCTGGAATCCCTCAAACGCAATGACGCCGAACAGGGCAATGACAATGGCGAGAAAGGCAATCTTGACTGCCTGCGGAAATTCCGAGAAACGCAGTGCCTTTTCCTCGGCGTAATAATCGGCGAAGCGTTCTTCGCCCGTGCTTTTGGTGTACGCCGGTGCGGACGCGGCCTCCGGGTCATATTCCGGTGCACGCGTGGCAGCGTACGGATCGTTGAGATAATCGCTCGGTGCGGTGCCATAATCCTCGGTCTCGATGCGACTGGTGCCAGCATAGCCATCGGAATAATCGGAATATGCCGCACCGCCCTCATAGTCCGCGGCGCTCGTGTTGGCGGCAAAAAGCGGATTAACTGGAACGTCGAGCGCCGGCATGCCGGTAGAGGTCTCATCCAGATCGGCTGCAGCCCAGGAATCGTAGGCAACCTGATGGGCAACGGGCTCATCGAGCCTTGCGACCGGAGGCTTGCGTGCCGCAGGAACAGGCAACTGCTGGGCGCTGTACATAACGGTGCTGTCGGCCGATTTGCCCTGCGTCGCTGCTGCGAGAAATGCCGCCGTCTCGGACGGGTCGCTTGCGGGGCGGGGAGCGGGCGTGGGCGCCGAAGTGGGTGCGGGCGTAGGCGCGGGCGTCGAAACAGGCGACTGCGCAGGAGTCGGCGCAGATACGGGCTCAGGCGCAAGTGCGGGATTGGGGCTTGACGGGCGAGCCCCGCCGCCGCCCATGAGTTCGTCGGCGGTCCACGGGCGATCATCCATCACGTCGTCAAGGCTCAGCGAAAACAGGTCGTCTTCACCCTCATCGAACATGCGGTGCACATGTCCACCAATTGCCGGAATCAATCCGCGACCGGTGCATGATGCCTTGCTCAACGCCATTCTGTCCCATCCTTTCGAAATACTAATGACATCGATTATATGGAACTTCCCAAGCGGCTCGGTCTCGGATTCGTGCTTTCCAGAACTCGCGCCCAAAAAGGGAGGGGCAATCCAGGCGAGTGCCTACTTGTCGCCGGCCGCCGCCTTGGCCTCATTGAGGTAGCTATAGAAGCTGTACTTGGAGATGCCAAAGAACTCGCAGGCGCGCTCACTCGACTTGGAAATGAGGAAGGCACCGCGACGGTCGAGGTAGCCAATGGCACGAATGCGCTCGTCTTTGGTCATGAGCGCCGCGGGCTTGCCCACAAACTGCTCGCACTCGTGCAGCAGGTCCTCGAGCAGGTCGCCGATGTTCTTGGTAATGGGCTCGGGCTCGGTATAGCCCGTGCCGCCGGTGCCGGTAAAAGCGTCGAGCGAGCGCTCAAATGCCTTCATAAGCGTAATGTCAAAGTTGATGCCCAAAATGCCGACGGGCTTGCCCTCGTCGTTGCGGATAAAGATCGTCGACGATTTGAGCAGCTTACCGTCGGTGGTTTTAGTGAGGTACGGCTCGCGGTCGTGTACGTCGGTGGCGCCCTCGTGCATGGACTCAAACACGATATGGCTGGGGCCGTCACCCAGTTTGCGCCCGCTGACGTGGCCGTTTTCGATCACTACGATGGAGTGGTCCACGTCCTCGGTCTCCAGGTCGTGGACGACGACTTCACAGTTGGGGCCAAATTGGAGTGCCAGGCCGTGTGCAAGGCGCTTATAGAACTCAATCTGTGCGGGGGTCATAGGTACCTTCCTAAAAATTAGTTTGGGCACACTTTGCCATAAACCACAACTGTTCGCAAATAGCGAAAGTGTCACTGCGTTATGTGACCGTTCGTCGGCGAAAAGGTACCGATTACGGCAACAAACAATTTGTTAGGTTTGCCAATCAAAAAGTGTGATAGAACAGTGCTAACAAACTTTTTGTTTGGCATCCACATAAAAGTTCAGTCGCATGAATGGGAATGGGCTGAAACGCGTATGCGGGGGCCGGCAAGAGAGGACTTAAGGAGTTCACCGTATGGCCGATAAGATCCAGTGGGCGGGCAACACGATGCCCAAGAGCGATGACAAGCACTTGGGAATCATGAGTCTCGACCACGTGAAGAAGGCCCGCGCCTTCCACCAGTCGTTCCCTCAATATACCGTCACTCCGCTTGCCCGTCTGGACGGTCAGGCTGCGCGCCTGGGCCTGTCCAACCTGTGCGTTAAGGACGAGAGCTATCGCTTTGGCCTCAACGCCTTTAAGGTCCTGGGCGGCTCGTTTGCCATGGCCAACTACATTGCCGACGAGACCGGCAAGGACGTTGCCGAGTGCACCTTCGATTACCTGACTTCCGATCAGCTTGCCAAGGACTTTGGCCAGGCTACCTTCTTTACCGCCACCGACGGCAACCATGGCCGCGGCGTGGCATGGGCTGCCAACAAGCTGGGCCAGAAGGCTGTCGTGCACATGCCCAAGGGTTCCACCAAGCCCCGCTTCGATAACATCGCCGCCGAGGGCGCCACGGTGACCATCGAAGAGGTCAACTACGACGAGTGCGTGCGCATGGCGGCCGCCGAGGCCGACGCCTGCGAGCGCGGCGTTATCGTTCAGGACACCGCCTGGGAGGGCTACGAGAAGATCCCGTCTTGGATCATGGAGGGCTACGGCACCATGGCTTCCGAGGCTGCCGAGCAGCTGCGCGAGATGGCCATCAACCGCCCGACGCACGTCTTTGTCCAGGCTGGCGTGGGCTCGCTGGCCGGCGCCGTGGTGGGCTACTTCACCAACCTGTATCCCGATAACCCGCCGACCTTTGTTGTGGTCGAGTGCGCGCCTGCCGCCTGCCTGTACAAGGGTGCTGCCGCCGGCGATGGCGATCCGCGTATCGTGGACGGCGACATGCCTTCCATCATGGCCGGCCTGTGCTGCGGCGAGCCCAACATCCTGGGCTGGGATATCCTGCGCAACCACACCACCGCCTTCGTGTCTTGCCCCGACTGGGTCACCGCTCGCGGCATGCGTACCCTGGGCGCCCCCGAGAAGGGCGACCCGCGCGTCATCTCCGGCGAGTCCGGCGCAGTGACCACCGGCCTGGTCGAGACCATCATGCTCGATCCCGAGTACGCCGAGCTCAAGGAGCTCATCGGCCTGGACAAGACGAGCTCCGTGCTCTGCTTCTCCACCGAGGGCGATACGGATCCCGACCAGTATCGCCGTATTGTTTGGGAAGGCGAATATCCCACTTGCTAATCGTTGGGGCGGAGTAAATAGGTATCGCTCCGCCACCTCACAGGTAGATTCCTTCGTTTGAAAGGTTATGAACAATGGCTAAAGAACTCGATTTCGACGCTATCAAGGCTGCTGCTGAGTCCCATCGTGCTGATATGACTCGCTTCCTGCGCGCTATGATCTCTCACCCCTCTGAGTCTTGTGAGGAGGGCGAGGTTGTCGCTTGCATTAAGGCCGAGATGGAGAGCCTTGGCTATGACGAGGTCAAGGTCGACGGCCTGGGCAACGTCATGGGCTTTATGGGCGAGGGCGACAAGATCATCGCCATCGACTCCCACATCGACACCGTCGGCATCGGCAACATCGAGAACTGGGATGCCGATCCCTATGAGGGCTACGAGACCGACGAGATCATCTACGGCCGCGGCGGCTCCGACCAGGAGGGCGGCATGGCTTCTGCTACCTACGCTGCCAAGATGATGAAGGACATGGGCCTCATCCCCGAGGGCTACAAGATCATGGTCGTCGGCACCGTCCAGGAAGAGGACTGCGACGGCATGTGCTGGCAGTACATCTACAACAAGGACGGCATTAAGCCCGAGTTCGTCATTTCCACCGAGCCCACCGACGGCGGCATCTATCGCGGTCACCGCGGCCGCATGGAGATCCGTGTCGACGTTCACGGCACCTCCTGCCACGGTTCCGCTCCCGACCGCGGCGACAACGCCATCTACAAGATGGCCGACATCATCGCCGACGTCCGCGCCCTCAACAACAACGGCTGCGACGAGTCGACCGACATCAAGGGTCTCGTCAAGATGCTCGACCCCAAGTACAACCCCGAGCACTTCGAGGACGCCCGCTTCCTGGGTCGCGGCACCTGCACCGTCAGCCAGATCTTCTACACCAGCCCCAGCCGCTGCGCCGTGGCTGACTCCTGCGCCATCTCCATCGACCGTCGCATGACCGCCGGTGAGACCTGGGAGTCCTGCCTGGACGAGATCCGCAACCTGCCGGCCGCCAAGAAGTACGGCGACGACGTGAAGGTCTCCATGTACATGTACGACCGTCCGTCCTGGACCGGCGAGGTCTACGAGACCGAGGCATACTTCCCCACGTGGATCAACAAGGAGACCGCTCCGCACGTCAAGGCCCTCGTCGACGCCCACAAGGCCATGTTTGGTGACGAGCGCATCGGCTGCGAGCCCAGCATGGACAAGCGCACCGGTCGCCCGCTGTGCGACAAGTGGACCTTCTCCACGAACTGCGTTTCCATCCAGGGCCGCTACGGCATCCCCTGCGTGGGCTTTGGCCCGGGTGCCGAGTCTCAGGCTCACGCTCCCAACGAGGTCACCTACAAGGACGACCTGGTCACCGCTGCCGCCATGTACGTGGCTGCCCTGAACCTCTACGATCCGAGCCAGGCCGATGGCGATGCCACCGTGTTCCGCGCCGGTCTGACCAACAACAAGATCGATTAGTCCCATTCCTCGATTTTGTTGAGCCGGGGGCCGCTCGTGTCCCCGGCACCCCCTGTTGACTTGGGGCCCGCGGTCGTTATCTCCCATGCTTCCTCAACGGTGGCGGGTCCTCGTCATGGTGCTCTGCATGTTCTAGCCACACGCGCATGCCGGAGCACATCTACTCATTGCGATCGTTTCATCTTTAGAAAGGACATTTCCATGGACGCTAAGTTTACCGAGCTCGTCGAGCAGCTGAACGGCCTCGATTTTAAGGGTATGTACGGCAGCGATTTCCTGCACACTTGGGACAAGACCACCGATGAGCTCAAGGCTCTCTACATCGTCGCCGACGCCCTGCGCGAGCTGCGCGAGAACAACGTCTCGTCCAAGATCTTCGACTCGGGCCTGGCTGTCTCCCTGTTCCGCGACAACTCCACCCGTACGCGCTTCTCCTTCTCTAAGGCTGCCAACCTGCTCGGTCTTGAGCTGCAGGACCTGGACGAGAAGAAGTCCCAGATCGCTCACGGCGAGACCGTCCGCGAGACCGCTACCATGATCTCCTTTATGGCCGACGTCATCGGCATCCGCGACGACATGTACATCGGCAAGGGCGACGCCTACATGGCCGAGGTCTCTGAGTCTGTCCAGCAGGCCTACGAGGACGGCGTTCTGGATCACCGTCCCACGCTCATCTCCCTGCAGTCCGACTCCGATCATCCCACGCAGTCCTCTGCCGACATGCTCTACCTCATCAACGAGTTTGGCGGCCTCGAGAACCTCAAGGGCAAGAAGGTTGCCGTCACCTGGGCCTATTCGCCCTCTTACGGCAAGCCGCTGTCCTGCCCGCAGTCGCTGATCAGCCTGCTGCCCCGCTTTGGTATGGACGTCACCCTGGCTCACCCCGAGGGCTACGACCTCATGCCCGAGGTCGTCGAGCGCGCTAAGGGCTACGCCGCCGAGTCCGGCACCACCTTTAAGCAGGTCAACACCATGGCCGAGGCCTTCGAGGGCGCCGACATCGTGATCCCCAAGAGCTGGGCTCCGTTTGCCGCCATGGAGAAGCGTACCAACCTGTACGCCGAGGGCGACGACGCCGGCATCGCAGCGCTCGAGAAGGAGCTGCTCGCCCAGAACGCTACCCATCAGGACTGGTGCTCCACGACCGAGCTCATGGAGAAGACCGCCAACGGCCAGGACACCATCTTTATGCACCCGCTGCCCGCCGACATCTCCGGTGTCTCCTGCGAGCACGGCGAGGTTAACGCCGACGTCTTCGATATGCACCGCGTGGGCATGTACAAGGAGGCTAGCTACAAGCCGTACGCCATCGCTGCCATGATGTTCCTGCAGAAGGTTGCCGATCCCGCCGCTACCCTCAAGGCCCTCGACGAGCGCAACACCGCCCGTTGGCTCCAGGCCTAAAGCCGGGTTGAGGTAAGCCATGTAAAGGGGGCGCTCTGCCAACCGGCGGGGTGCCCCTTTTTTGCATCGCGGGCGTGCGGGATAAGCGCTCTCGATGTGGATGCCCGCGGCGCGAGTTATGGGTACGATGGTTTCAGGGGAGGTATCACCATGAAACTTGGATGCGTCATTATGGCTTCGGGCGAGGGCAAGCGGTTTGGCTCTAACAAGATGCTTGCCGATATCTATGGCGAGCCGCTGATTGCCCGGACCATCGATTCGGTTCCCCGGGGCTTTGACGTCGTGGTTTCGACGCGTTGGCCCGAGGTCGCCCAGATTTGCGAGGACAAGCATTGCCCGTGCGTGCTGCACGATGGCGGGCTGCGCAGCGAAAGCGTCCGTGCGGGCCTTTCATGGGGAGTCGAACGCAACTGGAAAGGTTGCCTCTTTTTGCCGGGCGACCAGCCGCTCGTGAGTTCGGATTCTTTTGAGGCCATGGTTCGCGCGTTTGATGAGCGTGGCCGCAAGCATCCGGTGCGTCTTGTGTGCAACGGTGAGCCTTCGAGCCCGGTGCTCTTTCCGGCGGAACTGTTCGATGTACTTATGTGTCTTGAGGGCAAGGACGGCGGGGGCTCGATTCTCAAAGGTCGCACCGACGTGGTGCTGGTCGAGGCGCGTGCCTACGAGCTGTGGGACGTCGATACCGTCAAGGGACAGCGACGCATAACGGAGCATATTGCCGCCTGCTCGTATTTTGATCGCGTGGCCAACTGTATTAATCAATAAGGAGCAACATGATCATCATCAAAAACGGCGCGCTCGTGACGCCCCAGGGGCTTCGCCGCGCCGATCTTGCCATGGAGGGCGACAAGATTGTGCGGATTGCCGCGGCGATTGAGCCGGCCGGGGGCGATACCGTCGAGGATGCCGTGGGCTGTTGGGTGTTCCCCGGCTTTATCGACGGCCACACGCACATGCAGTGCTGGACCGGCATGGATTGGACAGCCGATAGCTTTGAGACCGGCACGCGCGCGGCTGCCTGCGGTGGTACGACGACCATAGTGGACTACGCGACGGCCGATCGCGGCGTGACCATGCCCGATGCCTTGGCCGAGTGGCATCGCCGCGCCGACGGAACCTGCACGGCCAACTACGCTTTTCATATGGCACTCGCCGAGTGGAGCGAGCGCAACCGCGCCGATCTCGTGGCTATGCGCGAGGCAGGCGTGTCGTCCTTTAAGACCTACTTTGCCTACGATCACCTGCGCTTGAACGATGCCGAGACACTCGAGGTGCTGGAGGAACTCAAGCGCCTGGGCGGTATCCTGTGCGTGCATTGCGAGAACGGTACGCTGGTGAATGAGCTGCAGAAGCGCGTGTACGAGCAGGGGATTCATGGGCCCGAGGGGCATGCGCTCAGCCGTCCGGACGTGTGCGAGGGTGAGGCCGTGAGCCGCCTGCTGTATCTGGCGCACCTGGCCGGGGACGCTCCGGTCAACGTGGTGCACCTTTCGACCAAGCTGGGGCTCGAGGCCATCCGTGCTGCCAAAGCGCGCGGGCAGAAGAATATCTATGTCGAGACCTGCCCCCAGTATCTGATGCTCGACGATACGTGCTACTTGGAGCAGGGAGAGGACGGCTTTGCGGGTGCCAAGTATGTGATGAGCCCGCCGCTGCGCCATGCGGGCGACCGTGCGGCACTGCGCGAGGCGCTTGTGGCCGGCGAGATCGATACGATCGCGACCGACCACTGCAGCTTTAACCTGCACGGGCAAAAGGACCGCGGGCGCGACGATTTTCGCGCGATTCCCAACGGCGGGCCCGGCGTGGAGCATCGTCCCGTCGCGATTGCCACGAGCTTTGAGGGACAGCTGGGTCCCGAGGATTTGTGCCGCTTGATGAGCGAGAACCCGGCACGCGTCTTTGGCATGTATCCACGCAAGGGATGTCTTGCCGAGGGCGCCGATGCCGACGTGTGCGTGTGGGATCCCCAGGCGCGCTGGACGATTAGTGCCGCGACGCAGCATCAGGCCGTGGACTACACGCCGCTCGAGGGTTTTGAGGCACATGGCCGCGCCAAGGCCGTGTTTGTGAACGGCGTGCTGGCGGCACGCGACGGCGAGCCCACCGGAGCCCAGCCCGGCCGCTACGTGCCCCGCTAGCAGGGGGAGTGCCGGACCCCCTCCGCAGTTGCGGTGAAATACGGACTGTTTGCGGCCATTAGGTGGCCAAACAGTCCGTATTTCACCGCAACTGACGAGATGGGGCCGGCTACTTGAGGCTGGTGGCGACGACGGGGCGGCCGAGGGCTGCCTGGAAGCGGTCGGCTATCGTTGAGTCGGCAAGTGTGTCGGCTTGGTTGAGCATGATGCGGGCATTGTTGAGGTTCAGCATCTGCATCTCGGCATTGAGCACCTGGGCGACGCGCTCGGGCGTGGCGATGTCGGTGAGCTCGCAGCCGCAACGCTCGCAAAAGAGCTCGGGGCGGTGGACGGCTTCGTTGATGGACTTGCCGAGCCCCGAGGCGCCGACGAGCCAGATGACGTTGGCCGTGCCGGCGGGAACGACCGGCTCCCATGGGGCATGCGCCTTGAGCGGGAGCCGCTTGCTGCCGTCCGCCTCGGCCAGGACGTAGTCAAAGCGCTGCGCCAGCTGGTCGAGCGGCTCGGCAGGGGAGGAGAACTTGCCCGTCTGGGGGTCCAAGACGCCTGCCTGGCAGATGCCTCCGCGTGCAAGGCCCGCGCAGGCCTCGCAGGTGCAACCGGGGACATGCGAGGCACCCGGCTTCCAAGGCGCGGCGTCCAGGCGACGATTCGACCCGTCCCATGGCACGCCGGCAACGGGAAGCATATGCGTGGTGGTGCAGAGGAGCACGCGGCCGCCAGCGCGCATGAGCTCAAGACCCAGCGTTTTGAGCAACGTCGACTTGCCGCCGCTGCCGATAATCGCGGTAATGCCCGGCTCGATCCTGAGCGCCGAGGCAAGATTGCCGCTAACCGTTTCCATCTGTTCACCGCCGTATAATACTGTGATAATAAATAATCATCAGAGTAGCGGTCGAACCGCTTTTGCTCTGCTCAAACCGTAGCACAGGGAGGTGCCCCGGGAATGCTCGTTTATGTTCGCGGCGCCGGCGATATCGCCACGGGTGTCGCCGCTCGCTTGGTGCGCGCCGGCGTGTCGGTCGTTATGGCCGATATCGCGGTTCCCACGTGCATCCGCCGCACAATCAGTTTTTGCGAGGCTATTCGCCTGGGCGAGGCCCAGGTCGAGGGCATTCGCGCTCGCTTGGCGCAGACGCCGGCAGAGGCGCTCGAGATTACCCAAGCGGGGGATGTTGCCGTCGTGGTGGACCCTCAGGCCAAGATGCTCGATGAGCTTAAACCCGCGGCTGTGGTCGACGCGATTTTGGCCAAGCGCAACCTGGGTACCACGCGCGACATGGCGCCTGCCGTCATCGCCGTGGGGCCGGGCTTTACCGCGCCGGTTGACTGCGACGCCGTGGTCGAAACCATGCGCGGGCATTTCCTGGGCCGTGTCATTACCCAGGGTTCGCCCCAACCCAACACGGGCGTGCCGGGCATTATCGCTGGCTATGGCAGAGAGCGCGTTATCCACAGCCCCGCCGCCGGCGTGTTTCGGTCCGACCGCGCGATCGGCGACATCGTGAGCGCCGGAGACGTGATTGGCTACGCGGGCGATTCGCCCATGTGCACGCAGATCGATGGCTGTCTGCGCGGGCTTTTGGCGAACGGCGTGCAGGTGACTGAGGGCTTTAAATGCGCCGATGTCGATCCGCGCGGCGATGCCAGCTATATCAACTACATTTCGGACAAGGCGACGTCGGTCGGCGGCGGCGTGCTCGAGGCACTCGCTATGCTCACCGATATCTTTAGAGGATAGAAGGCGGCAATGGAAAAGCTCGATGTTGTGAATGCGGCGCTTGTCGCCCTGCGTGCTGGCGAGACGTGCGAGCTCGTGGTCGTGGCCGGCACGGCGGGGTCGTCGCCGCGCGGCGTGGGCGCCTGGATGGCCGTCTTTGCCGACGGTAGCCAGGCGGGCACCATCGGCGGCGGCAAGATCGAGCTTTTTGCGCTGGACGAGGCGCGAGAGCTCCTGAGCGCGGGACAGTCGCGTCTGGTCCGCTACACCATGGGCGGCGAGAACTCCGATACCGGTATGATCTGCGGCGGAGCCATCTGCCTGTGCTATCTGCATCTGGATGCGATCCAGGCACCGTTGTTCCAGGAAATTGCCGACGTCTTGACGTATCGACGTATCGGCGACTTCGTCATCGACTTTGAGCCGTTTATCGCGAGCGCGCTCGAGGGCGATGTGGCCGAGTACCATGGCGAGGCATCGCGCCATACCATTGCCGGCTGCCCCGGGCTTTCGCTGGTGGAGGAGGGGAGTAAGGTCACCTACACCAACGCGGCCTCTGAGATTCCCGCGGCGCACATCGAGACGCTCTGCCCCGAGGGCCTGACCTACATCTTTGGCTGCGGCCACGTGGGCGCCGCGACGGCGCGGGTGCTCACGGCGGCGGGCTTTGCCGTCGTGGCGTGCGACGACCGCCCCGGCACGCTGACGCCCGAATGGGTGCCCAGTGTCTACGACCGTCGTCTGGTCGACTACAAGAACCTGAGCAAGCAGTGCCCCATCGGCCCGCGCGACCTGGTGGTCGTCGCCACGGCGGGTCACAAGTCCGATATCGACGTGGTGATTCAGGCCATGCGTGCCAAGCCTGCCTACCTGGGCTGTCTGGGTTCGCGCCGCAAGACGGCCTTTGTGCGCGCCCGCCTGGAGCAGGAAGGCTTTACGCAGGACCAGATCGACGAGCTGCACCTTCCGATCGGCGTTGCCATCGAGGCCGAGGACCCCGAGGAGATCGCCATCTCCATCGCCGCCGAGATGATCCACCTGCGCCGCACCAAACTCGTCCCCCGCAAGCGCTAATCGGATCCCCACCAATAAGTTGCGGTGAAATACGGATTGTTTAAGCCTGTTAGGCCGCCCAACAGTCCCTATTTCACCGCAACAGCTTTTTGGGACCCATTTGTGCGGGGGAGTTGTGGAGTTGTGCAGGCAGACGAGGTTTTTCTGGAAATACGCTCCCGATGCGCGTATAGTACCGATTGTTTTGTCGGCTCCTGCTGCGTCGAGTCCAAACCGCAAAATGCCATGAGCGGCGCGGATGCAGCCAGGAGGCACGAGGACAACCCATCGTGGCCACGCCCCGTGCTTAAAACCCCAAGAAGGAGTGAACAATGGCAGAAGAGAAGTATGTGCCGCGTCTGAAGACCAAGTACAACAACGAGGTCAAGCAGCAGCTTCAGGACAAGTTCCAGTACGAGAACGTCATGATGATCCCCAAGTTTGAGAAGATCGTCGTGAACATGGGTGTCGGCGAGGCCGCTACCGATTCCAAGGCCATCGACGGTGCCGTGCGCGACCTGCGCGCCATCACCGGCCAGCAGCCGATGATCACCCGTGCCCGCAAGTCCATCGCTACCTTCCGCCTGCGCGCCGGTATGCCGATCGGCTGCAAGGTTACCCTGCGTGGCGACCGTATGTGGGAGTTCTTCGATCGTCTGACCTCCGTCGCGATCCCCCGTATCCGCGACTTCCGCGGCATCTCCGCCAAGAGCTTCGACGGCCGTGGTAACTTCTCCATGGGCGTCACCGAGCAGCTCATCTTCCCCGAGATCGACTTCGACTCCGTCGATCACCAGCGTGGTATGGACATCACTTTCGTGACCACCGCCAACACCGATGAGGAGGCCAAGGCCCTTCTGGACGCCTTCGGTTTCCCGTTCAAGAAATAGGTTCACCTGCCCTATAAGCGCCGTTCCCACAAGGGGGCGGCGCTTGGGGCGAACAATACTCTATGTGAGGAGGATATAAGTGGCTAAGACATCGATGATCGTCAAGTGCAATCGCAAGCAGAAGTTCTCTACTCGTGAGTACACGCGCTGCCAGCGCTGCGGCCGTCCGCACTCTGTGTACCGCAAGTTCGGCCTGTGCCGTGTCTGCTTCCGCGAGCTTGCACTCAAGGGCGAGCTTCCCGGCGTTAAGAAGGCCAGCTGGTAAGTCACTACCAGCGTTTCAAGCATCAGTTTGGAACAGGGAAAACGCGCTAAAAAGGCTTTGCCGTTAAGGGCGGCGAAGAACCAAGAGCACGTGTTCATCAAGAACGAAGGAGAATCTGTATGAACCTTACAGACCCGATCGCAGATATGCTTACGCGCATCCGTAACGCTAACTCTGTGAACAAGGCCACGGTCTCCATGCCGAGCAGCAAGAAGCTCGTCGAGATCGCTCGTGTTCTGCACGAGGAGGGCTACATCGAGGGCTACGATGTCGAGGACACCGTTCCCCAGAAGACTCTGCACATCACGCTTAAGTATGGTCCCAAGAAGGCTAAGGTCATCAACGGCATCCGCCGCATTTCCAAGCCGGGCCTGCGTAAGTACACCGGCGTTGCCGACATGCCCCGCGTCCGCGGTGGCCTTGGTACCGCCATTATTTCCACCAGCCATGGCGTCATGACCGACCGCGATGCTCGCAAGCACAACGTCGGCGGCGAGATCATCGCTTACGTCTGGTAATTCGCTCGGTAGGTAGAAGGAAAGGAGATCACCGTGTCTCGTATCGGTAATAAGCCTGTCCAGATTCCCGCCGGAGTCGAAGTGGCAGTCAACGGTAACAACGTTGTCGTCAAGGGCCCCAAGGGCCAGCTCGAGCTCGATGTCTTTGAGAAGCTCGCTATCAACGTCGAGGACAACGTCCTCACCGTTTCCCGTCCCGACGACGAGCGTGAGACCCGTGCCCGCCACGGCCTCACCCGCGCCCTCATCCACAACATGGTTGTTGGCGTTTCCGAGGGCTTCGAGAAGAAGCTCGAGCTCGCCGGCGTCGGTTACCGCGTCCAGCAGAAGGGCAAGAACCTCGAGTTCTCCCTGGGCTTCTCGCACCCCGTGATCGTCGAGGCTCCCGAGGGCATCACCTTCGAGGTTCCCGACAACACCCACGTGAACGTCAAGGGTATCAACAAGCAGCAGGTCGGTCAGATCGCCGCTGAGATCCGCGGCCATCGTCCTCCCGAGCCTTACAAGGGCAAGGGTATCCACTACGTTGGCGAGCACATCCGCCGCAAGCTGGGTAAGGCCGCCAAGTAGTCGTAACCGACTCACTCGCATAAGACCAGCACCCCGTCAGGTGCTGGCAAGATCAACCTTTTTAGGAGTTTACGTATGAACAAGCATAAGGCGAAGCTGGAAGGCCTCAAGCGTCGTCAGCGTCGTGTTCGCGGCAAGGTCTCGGGTACCTCCGAGCGTCCGCGTCTTCGCGTGACCCGTACTAACGCCAACATCTATGCCCAGATCATCGACGACAGCAAGGGCTCCAGCCTGACGCTCGTCTCCGCCTCGACCCTCGAGGCCGAGTTCAAGGGCACCCACACCTCGAACAAGGAGGCTGCGGAGAAGGTCGGTCAGCTCGTTGGCAAGCGTGCCATCGAGGCCGGCATCACCAAGGTCGCCTTCGATCGCGGTGGCCGTATCTACCATGGCCGCGTCAAGGCCCTCGCCGACGGTGCTCGTGCCGCCGGTCTCGAGTTCTAGGAGGTATGTAGCACATGGCTCGTAATCAGAAGCAGCAGCGCGAGGCCTCCGAGTTCGAGGAGCGCGTCGTTTACATCAACCGCGTGTCGAAGACCGTCAAGGGTGGTCGTCGCATGAGCCTCGTCGCTCTCGTCGTCGTTGGCGACGGCAAGGGCAACGTCGGCGTTGGCATGGGCAAGTCCGCTGAGGTGCCCATGGCCATCTCCAAGGCATCTCTCGATGCCAAGAAGAACATGTTCCACGTGCCGGTGACCGAGCAGGGCACCATCCCGCACGAGGTTCTCGGCCACTTTGGTGCCGGCCGCATCATCATCAAGCCCGCTGTCGAGGGTACCGGCGTTATCGCCGGCGGCGCTGTGCGTCCCCTCTTTGAGCTTGCTGGCATCAAGAACGTCCTGTCCAAGTCCCTCGGTACCGACAACGGCCTCAACATCATCAAGGCTGCCGTCGAGGGCCTCAAGGAGCTCTCCAGCCCTGAGGACGTCGCGGCTCGCCGTGGCCTGACGGTCTCCGAGATGTTCGTCGGTAAGGAGAACTAAGCATGGCTGACACCATCAAGATCAAGCAGGTCCGCAGCACCAACGGTTGCAAGCAGGACCAGGTCCGTACTGTCCGTGCCCTCGGTCTCCACAGGATCCGCGAGGTTCGCGAGATTGCTGACAACGAGTCCGTCCGCGGCATGATCTTCAAGGTCAAGCACCTTGTCGAGATTGTAGAGGAGTAGCAAATGCAGCTTCACGATCTTACTCCCGTGCCCGGTTCCACCAAGAACCGCAAGCGCGTCGGCCGTGGCAATTCTTCGGGTCACGGCACCACTTCTGGCCGCGGTCAGAAGGGCCAGGGTTCCCGCTCTGGCGGCACCAAGGGTGCCGGCTTCGAGGGTGGCCAGACTCCGCTGGCTATGCGCCTGCCCAAGCTTCCGGGCTTCCGCAACCCCCGTCGTATCGAGTACACCGCTGTTAACGTTGAGCGTCTCGAGCGTAAGTTCGAGGACGGCGCTGTGATCGACGGTGCCGCTCTTAAGGCCGCTCGCATCACCAAGAGCGAGTTCGAGCCCGTCAAGGTGCTCGGCAATGGTGAGCTCACCAAGAAGTTCACGGTCAAGGTCGACAAGGTCAGCGCTTCTGCGCAGGCCAAGATCGAGGCCGCCGGCGGAAAGGTCGAGCTGCCGTGCTAAATGGTCTTAAGAATGCTTTCCGCATCAAAGAATTGCGCGAAAAGATTCTTTTTACCATAGCTATGCTCGTCGTGTACCGCATTGGTGCGCACGTTCCTGTGCCCGGCATTCCCTTCCAGGGGATGCTGGGCCTTTTCTCGACCGATAACAATTCGGTCGCCGCAGGTGCTATGGCCCTCCTGAATCTTTTCTCTGGCGGCGCGTTGAGCTATGTGTCGGTGTTTTCGCTGGGCATCATGCCTTACATCACCAGCTCGATCATCCTCCAGATGCTCCAGGCCGTCGTGCCTTCCCTGCATGAGCTTGCCCGCGAGGGCGAGGTCGGTCAGACCAAGATTACGCAGTATTCGCGTTACCTCACCCTGGCTCTGGCAATCCTCAACTCCGTGGGTTACCTCTTCCTCTTTAAGAGCTTCGGCATCAGCTTCAATGGCGCCGGCGCTCCCGAGATCATCTTCGACCTCATGATCGTCGGTACGCTCACCGCGGGCGCCATGCTGATCATGTGGATTGGTGAGCTCATCACCCAGCGCGGTATCGGCAATGGCATGTCGCTGATCATCTTCGCGAACATCATGGCCGGTCTGCCGCAGGCTATCTTCTCCAGCACCGAGGGCAATGCCGGTGGCATCATCACCATGGTGATCATCTGCGCCATCATCCTGCTGGTTATCCCGCTGATTGTTTTCCTTGAGCGCGGCCAGCGCCGCATCCCGGTCTCCTACGCTAAGCGCGTCGTGGGCCGCCGCATGATGGGTGGCCAGACCACCTACCTGCCCATCAAGGTCAACACCGCGGGTGTCGTGCCGATCATCTTCGCTTCGGCGCTGCTGTACTTCCCGGCTCAGATTGCCGTGTTCTTCCCCGGCATCGGCTGGATTCAGGCAGTTGCCTCCGCACTTTCGACCGGTTGGCTCAACTGGGTGCTTAACGTTGTCCTCATCGTGTTCTTCGCGTACTTCTACACCTCCATGGTGTTCAACCCCGATGACACGGCCGATAACCTTAAGAAGCAGGGCGGCTTTATTCCGGGCGTCCGTCCGGGTAGGGCTACCGCGGCCTACATCAAGAACGCGCTCAACAAGATCACGCTTCCCAGCGCTGTCTTTTTGGCGCTCATCGCCATCGTGCCTTCGATCATCTTCTCCTTCACGGGAAACCATTTGATCCAGGCTTTTGGCGGCACGTCCATCCTCATCATGGTCGGCGTCGTGCTCGACACGGTCGATAAGCTCGAAGGCCAGATCAAGATGTATGATTACGATGGATTCTTTAAATAGGCTAGAGGAGGATTGCTCATGAACCTCGTATTGCTCGGAGCTCCGGGTGCCGGTAAGGGCACCGTCGCACAGGAGCTCGTCGCCGAGTTTGGCGTCGCTCACATTTCCACGGGCGACCTGCTGCGTGCTGCCGTCAAGGGTGGCACCGAGCTTGGTATTCAGGCTAAGAAGTACATGGACGCTGGCGAGCTCGTTCCCGACCAGCTCGTGATCGACCTTGTCAAGGAGCGCCTTGCCGCCGATGACGCCCAGCAGGGCTTCATCCTCGACGGCTTCCCGCGCAACACCGCCCAGGCTGTGACGCTCGATTCCGAGCTCTCCGCCATGGGTCGCGAGATCGACTGTGCCCTTCTGGTCGATGTGGCCCCCGAGGTCATTATCGATCGTCTGTCTTCGCGTCGCACCTGCCGCGCCTGCGGTTACACCGGCACCGCTGCCGATGCCACCTGCCCCAAGTGCGCAGGCGAGATGTATCAGCGCGACGACGACAAGCCCGAGACCATCAAGAACCGTCTCGACGTCTACGAGAAGTCCACGAGCCCGCTCGTCGACTACTATCGTGGCCAGGGTCTGCTCAAGTCGGTCAACGGTGACCAGGCTCGCGAGACCGTGTACGGGGATGTCAAAGAGGCTCTCGGTCTATGATCAAGATTAAGTCTGCAACGCAAATCGAGCAGATGAAGAAGGCAGGAGCGCTATCTAAGATGGCGCTCCGCCACGTTGGAGCCATGGTGCGCCCCGGCGTTTCCACCTTTGAGCTCGATCAGCTCGCGGAGCAGATTATCCGCATGCATGGCGGCACCCCGGCCTTTAAGGGTTACGGCGGGTTCCCGGGGACCATTTGCGCATCGATCAACGATGCCGTGGTCCACGGTATTCCCAACCCCGACATGATCCTGCGCGATGGCGATATCATCTCCATCGATACGGGAGCCGTTGTCGACGGTTGGGTCGGCGATAACGCTTGGACGTTTTTCGTCGGCACCCCCACGCCCGAAGCCAAGGCTTTGTGCGAGGTCACGCGCGATTGCCTTAAGGCTGCCATCGAGCAGGCTGTTCCCGGTAACCATATCGGGGACGTCGGTTATGCCGTTCAGTCCCTCGCCGAGTCTCACGGTTACGGTGTGCTTCGTGATTATGTGGGCCATGGCATTGGCCGCGTGATGCACGAGGACCCCAACGTTCCTAACTATGGAAAGAAGGGGAGGGGCGTTCGCCTCCAAGCCGGCATGGTCATTGCCATCGAGCCGATGGTTACGATGGGTTCCAACCATGTGAGCACGGGCTCCGACGGTTGGATTGTTACGACCAACGACCACCTGCCCGCCGCGCACTACGAGAGCACCGTCGCCATTACCAATGACGGTCCGGTGATTCTCACCACGGATGCCCAAGGTGCTTGGTGTTCGCTCCAAGGCGGAGAAATGTAACAAGTTCCACTTAGTTGTGGAGCCATTACGAAGTTATTACGATGCGTGCATACGTGTTGTAGAATACTCAATCGCTGTCGTTTTCTAGAGAAAGATGATTGCTTGTGAAGAAGGAAGACGCAATTGAGCTCGAGGGTACGGTAAAGGAACCGCTGCCCAATGCCATGTTTAAGGTCGAGCTCGAGAACGGTCATTCGGTTCTGTGCAACATTTCTGGCAAGATCCGAATGAATTACATCCGTATTCTCCCCGGTGACAGGGTTGTCGTGGAGCTTTCCCCGTACGACCTGACCCGCGGCCGCATCACCTATCGCTACAAATAGCGGCACGCATACACGCACTCCATTTCCGACTGCAGGCTTAGCTCAACCTACGGTCGGATTGTGTGTGAAGACCAGCCATAGTTTTAAACGCCTGCGGCTGGGCGAGTAGATAGTCGGGAAGTAGTTTGAGCGCTACCGAAAGGAAGAACGATGAAGGTACGTCCTTCGGTCAAGAAGATGTGCGATAAGTGCAAAATCATTAGGCGCCATGGCAAGGTCCTCGTCATTTGCGAGAACCCCCGTCATAAGCAGCGTCAGGGTTAAGAGAGGAGACTACGTTGGCCCGTATTAATGGTGTCGACCTCCCGCGTGAGAAGCGCGTTGAGATCGGTCTGACCTACATTTACGGCATCGGCCGCACCACTGCGACGAAGATTTGCGTCGAGTGCAACGTTAACGTGGATACGCGCGTTAAGGACCTCACCGAGGATGAGGTTAACGCCATCCGCGATTATATCGATAAGAACCAGATCATGGTTGAGGGCGACCTCCGCCGTGAGCGCAACCAGAACGTCAAGCGCCTTATGGACATCGGCTGCAACCGCGGCCTTCGTCACCGCAAGGGCCTCCCGGTCCGCGGCCAGCGCACCCACACTAACGCTCGTACCCGCAAGGGCCCGAAGCGTCAGATCGGTGCTAAGAAGAAGAAATAAGGAGCGCTAGATAGATGGCTACTGCTAAGAAGAACGTTCGCGCTGCCCGTCTGAAGCGCGCGGACCGTAAGAACATTTCCGTGGGCCAGGCTCACATTCGTTCTACGTTCAACAACACGATCGTTTCGATCACCGATCCCCAGGGCAACGTCATTTCCTGGAAGTCGGCTGGCCAGGTGGGCTTCAAGGGCTCCCGTAAGTCCACGCCGTTCGCTGCCCAGATGGCTGCCGAGGCTGCTGCCAAGCAGGCCATGGAGCACGGTATGAAGAAGGTTTCCGTCTTCGTCAAGGGCCCCGGCTCCGGTCGTGAGACCGCCATCCGCTCCCTCCAGGCTGCTGGCCTCGAGGTCTCGAGCATCCAGGACAAGACCCCCATTCCGCACAACGGCTGCCGCCCCAAGAAGCGTCGCCGCGTGTAACTGAAAGGATCGTATCAATATGGCAATCGACAGGACTCCTGTTCTTAAGCGCTGCCGTCAGCTCGGGATCGATCCCGCTGAGCTCGGTTACAGCAGCAAGAAGGAATCTATCCGTCAGCCCAAGCGCCGTCGCAAGGAATCTGAGTACGGCATGCAGCTGCGCGAGAAGCAGAAGGTCAAGTTCATCTATGGTGTTCTGGAGAAGCAGTTCCACGGCTACTTCAACAAGGCCCGTAAGATGAACGGCGTCACCGGTGAGAACCTCATGATCATTCTTGAGTCTCGCCTCGACAACGTCGTCTTCCGTCTTGGCTTCGCCCGCACCCGCAAAGAGGCTCGTCAGTCCGTCCGTCACGGTCACTTCACCGTGAACGGCAAGCGCGTGGACATCCCGTCCTACCGCGTCAAGGCCGGCGACGTCGTCGCTGTCGGCGAGAAGTTCCGTGACCTCCTCCCCATCAAGGAGGCCCTGATTTCCTCCGAGCGCTTTGAGGTCCCTGGCTGGCTCGAGGTCGATATCGAGAAGCTGTCTGGTAACGTGCTCGCTCTGCCGACGCGTGAGCAGATCAGCGGTGATATCAACGAGCAGCTCATCGTCGAGCTCTACTCTAAGTAGTCCATCCGGGCTGCTGAGGCTGGAGGTAATACATGTCAGAATTCATTAGGCCTCAGGTTCAGGTCGAAGAGATCAACGAGACGTCTGCTCGTGTCTCCGTCGAGCCGCTCGAGCGTGGTTACGGCGATACGCTGGGTAACTCCCTTCGTCGCGTTCTTCTGTCCTCGCTCGAGGGTGCCGCCGTCGAGGCTATTCAGATCGATGGTGCGCAGCACGAGTTCATGACCATCCCTAACATGGTCGAGGATGTCACCGACATCGTCCTGAATGTCAAGGGTCTTGTCTTCAGGGCTCTCGGCACGACCGACGAGGCGACCGCCACCATCTCGGTTGACGGCCCCTGCGAGGTCACCGGTGCGGACTTCTTTATTCCGTCCGAGTTTGAGCTGGTCAACCCCGAGCAGCACATTGCTACGCTCACCGAGGGTGGCCATCTCACCATGAGCATGCGCATCGGCTATGGCCGCGGCTATGTTTCTGGCGAGGCCAACAAGCGCGACAACGATCCCATCGGTGTGATCCACGTCGACTCGCTGTACTCGCCGGTTTCCCGTTGCGCCAAGCTCGTTGAGGCTTGCCGTGTCGGTCAGCACACCGACTACGACCGCCTTGTCCTCGAGATCGAGACCAACGGCTCCATCGCCCCGCGCGACGCCGTGGTCCAGGCTGCCAATATCATCAACCAGCATATGGCCGCCTTTATGAACCTTGCCGAGACCCCCGAGGTCGAGGAGGAGGCTTCGATCTTCGCTCCCGAGGTCACCAACGACAACGCCGAGCTGGACAAGCAGATCGAGGATCTGGACCTTTCCGTCCGTTCCTACAACTGCCTTAAGCGCGCCAGCATTCACTCGGTCCGTCAGCTCGTTGAGTTCTCGGAGAACGATCTGCTCAACATCCGTAACTTCGGTGTTAAGTCGATCGAGGAAGTGAAGGACAAGCTTGAGTCCATGGGCCTGAGCCTGAAGGCTTAATGCTTCGCATATTTGAGGAGAAACTAGACCATGCGTCACAACGTTAAGAAGGGCCTGAAGCTCGGCACCGATGCGAGCCACACCAAGGCCATGAAGAAGAGCCTTGCTAAGGCCCTCTTCGAGAACGACCGCATCAAGACCACCGAGACCCGCGCTAAGGCGCTGCGTTCGGTCGTCGATCCGATCATCACCTGGGCCAAGAAAGGCGACCTGCACTCTCGTCGTCTGGCTATCGCCAAGCTCGGTGATAAGCAGCTCGTTGCCGAGATCTTCGACAAGGCTGCTCAGGGTATGTGGCAGGACCGCAACGGCGGTTACACCCGCATCATGAAGCTCGGCAACCGCAAGGGCGACAACGCTCCCATCGTTATCATGGAGCTCGTCACCGAGCCTTGCACGCCTAAGGCCAAGAAGGCTGCTCCGGCCCCCAAGAAGGCCGCTGCTCCCAAGAAGGTCGAGGCTGTCGAGGAGACTGCTGCCGAGGAGACCGCTGAGTAGACATTCCGTCTGCATAGGCTATATTCGAGGGGTACGTTCGCGTACCCCTCTTTTTTTGTCGCGATACCGTTGCTTGTTTGTTGGGAGCGCCCATGACCGCGCCGTCTGATTTCAATTCGATTCCAGAGCTCGATGCCACGCTCGTTTTCCGCGTGGCATACGATGGCTCGTTCTATAGCGGCTTTGCCGAGCAGCCGGGACAGACGACGGTTGCGGGTGAGCTGCGTCGAGCCATCGAGACGCTGCTTCGCCGTCCGATCGATCTGACGTGCGCGGGTCGCACCGATGCCGGCGTGCATGCCGTGGCTCAGTACATCAGCGTGCCCGTAACGGACGCTGAGCTCGCCCTAACGCGCCGTAGGTGGCTGCGGGCTATGGATGCCCTGCTGCCCAAAGATATCGCCATCAACGAGGTCTACAAGGCCCGTAAAGGCTTTTCTGCACGTTTTGACGCGCGTTCCCGTACGTATACGTACCGTATTGCCGATCGAGATGCGCGCCCCGTGCTGTCCCGCGGTGCGGTGTGGTGGCATCGCTATCCCTTGGATGTTGAGGCTATGTCTGCTGCCTGCCCCGCGCTGCTGGGCGAGCAGGACTTTAAAAGCTTTTGCAAGGTTGCTTCTGCCGTGGGCAAACCTACGCACCGCTGCGTAATGCGCGCCGAGTTTGGCCATGAGGTGGCCTTTGGCGAGGATATCCTGACGTTTACCATTGAGGGCAACGCATTTTTGCATTCGATGGTCCGAACGATCGTGGGCACGCTTGTCGAGATTGGCATGCATCGCCGCGAACCCGAGTGGATGCGCGAGGTCATCGACGCTTGCGACCGTTCCGCTGCGGGCCCCACGGCTCCTGCCTGCGGCCTTACGTTTATGGGCGTGGATTACGATCCCGCCGAGCTTGTCGTGCTCGACTAGGGGAGGGCTCGACGCGTCGTGCGTCGACGCCTGTCATCTGTGGGCTGCACGTGTGCAACATCTGTTCTTGGCGTGCAATACAACCGGTGTCTCATTGCTTTTATTGCCGGGGTGTACCATGAACCACGATTTGATTCATTGCTGTCGAGAGGACGGATAACTTGGTTCGACGTGGCTCGCATCCGCGACTTTCGGTGATCCTTGTGGTAGAAGGTTCGCCCAGCTATGCGATGCGTGCGCTCGAGAGTATCCAGAACCAAGACCTCTACGATTTGCAGATTGTCGTTGTCTGCCGCGATGCTGCGCCCGGTGTGCGCCATTCGCTTCAAGTTGCTGCCGACAGGGACATCCATATTGATTTGATTGACGTCGAGGACGCGAAGCGCGGTGCTTGTCTTCGTGCCGGTTTTGCTGCCTCGCGCGGCTCTCAAATCATCGCTATGAACGCCGATGAGTGGCTTGCTCCGCAGTCCCTTTCCAAGATGGTCGATATCGCGTGCGATACAGCGGCAGACATGGTGTTCCCCACGGTGTCGCTCGACCGCTATGATGCACATCGAGAGCGCCATTCGCGCGTCTTGGATGCTACTCATATTTCCATTGATAGCAAATCTTCGATGGTGGCTGGGCTGCCTCAGTTGATTTTAGGCGGCCTAGTCGCTCAGACCTCTGGCGTGATGTACAGCCGCTCGCTGTTTGAGGCATGCCTGTCGCGCGGCAAGGCGTACCGTACGGTTGAGTTTATGGCTTATGCGCTCTCGCAGGCACGATTCGTGTCCGGCTGCGGCGACGCTTGTTTCCACGCGGTGGCACCTAAGCTTACAGATGCCTTTGATCCCACCATGTATGCCAGGATATCCGATGACACTCGAGCGCTCGACGAGCTTGCGGACTCACTCTCGGAAGCAGATAGCGGTGGTCGGCTCAAGCTGGCAAGCCAAAAGTTCTACTTTGCCGGACTGGTCGCCTGCATCGAGAATTTGTGTCTGAGCCCGCATGGGGTGTCGTCAATTGAGCGTTCCGCCCGCATGCGTGATATGCTCGAGGCGCCTCGAACCCGTCAGATGGTCGCCGCGCTCAAGGACAACCATCGGGGACTCGGTCTGTTGTTTGGGCCGATCGCCAGCGCCAAGCCCACGCGCTGCGTGATGTGTACGCATCTGGCAGCTTTTCTTAACCGGACGGGTGCAAAAACCGCCTAAACGGCTCATTTCGAAACAAATTTGCATAGAATTGTTTCGAAATGCGTTCTTATACACAAAAGCCTTCAAATAGCGTTAAACTATTCAATCACTGATTGATTGTCTCCGCCATCTTTTGGAGAGAGGGTTTGTATGGCTAAAAAACGCAATGGGCGCCAGGATGCCATTAGAGATATTGTGCGCAATAAGGACGTCCGTACGCAGCGCGTGCTGGTCGATGAGCTCCGTGCTATGGGCTTTGATTGCACGCAGGCGACTGTCTCTCGCGATATTGCCGATATGGGGCTGCGTAAGCTCCCCGAGGGTATCTATGTTCTGGCAGAGGACCTGCACCTGCAGCGTATGGTTTCCGAGCTCGTAACGGGCGTTTTGCGTACCGATAATCTGGTTATGATCAAGGCTCAGCCTGGCACGGCTTCCGGCATCGCCGCCGCCGTTGATGCGGCAGAGTTGCCCGATGTGCTTGGCTCGCTTGCCGGCAACGATACGATTTTGGTTATTGCCCAGACGGCCGAGGACGGCGAGCGTCTCGAGGCGCTGATCAATAAGCTGGGCAATTCTCGCAAGTAGGCGTGCGGGTCGTGCGCTCGGCCCTGCGCGCGCTGACATAGTTGCCTGTAAGGGGGTATCGACGAGGGTCGGTACCCCCTTTTTGTTTGCCGGTATAAAGACCGCCTGCCAGGTCGCTTTAAACTAAAAGGCCCCCGAGCAGTTGAATAAGCTGTTCGGGGGCCTTGTTGCTTATGGCCGGATGATTTCTAGCCGACCGTATCGTCAGGCGTGGGCGAGGGGTCGGGAGTGGGCGTGGGCGTAGGCGTGCCGCCATCGCCGCCGGTCGAACCACCGGTGGAGCCGCCCGTCGAGCCACCGGTCGTACCGGTGCCGCCGGTGGTGTCGCCGCCCGTGGTCTCGGTGGTCGTGGTCGTCGTGGTAGTCGTTGTAGTGGTGGTTTCCTCTTCGTCCTCGTTCTCGTCCTTGTCCTTGTCGTCGTTCTCCGTCTTCTTGGTGTTGTTGGTGCCGTAGAACTTCCAGACGCTGTTGTTCTTATAGGTGGGCGCCGTTCCGGTCGCAAACTCCTCGCGCTCGGTACCGGTCAGAACGGTGTTCATAAACCGCTTGAAGACAGGCAGGTTGGTGCTGTCGCCCAGCAGGTCCGTGCCGTATTTTTGGATGGGGATCTCGCCCGCGGAATAGCCGGTCCACAGGGCGCACGCCAGCTGCGGGGTATAGCCGCAGAACCACAGGTTGGTGGTGTTGTCGGTGGTGCCCGTTTTGCCGGCATAGGGCTGGTTGACGCTCAGAGCGCCAGCAGCACCCGTACCGCCGCCCTGCATGACGCCGGTCAGAACATCGGTGACCGCGGCGGCCTCGCCCTCGGTAAGCACCTGTGAGGGATTGTCGGTGTGCTGGTACAGCACCGAACCGGTACGAGAGTCAATCTCGGTGATGGCGATCGGCTGGCGATAGTAGCCGCCGTTGGCAAACGTCGCGTAGGCAGCGGCCATCTCGAGCGGCGAAATCGAGCCGGTGCCGAGCGTCATGACGGGAACGTCCTCGATGTTGTCCTTGGCGGGATCGATGCCGAGCTTTTTGACGAGCGAGATGATCTTGCTGTTGCCGACGGCTTCCGCCACCTGGATGTAGCCGGTGTTGGAGGAGTATGCCGTCGCCTGCTTAAGCGTGATGTTGCCATAGCTATGGTTGGCGTAGTTTTGGACCTCGGTCGTGGTGCCCTTGGCCTTGAGCGGCGAGTTGCAGTTGAGGGTGACGTTGGGGTTCATGCCGTTTTGGATGGCAGTTGCCAGCGTAAAGGCCTTAAAGGTGGAGCCGACGGGACGCTTGGCCGTGGCATGGTTTACGTGGTTCTCGTCGGCGTTGTAGTCATAGCCGCCCACCATGCACTTGATGTAGCCGGTCTTGGGGTCGACGACGACCATGCCCATGTCCAGGCCGTCGAGTGAGAGCGTGTCGAGCTGCTCGCGGACGGCATTCTCTGCCACCTGCTGCATCGTGGGGTCGATGGTGGTCTTGACGGTCAGGCCGCCCTTAAAGAGCACGTCGGTCGAGAACTCCTGCTCCAGCAGCTGCTTAACATAGGCGACAAAGTAGGGCTGCGAGTATACGTCGACGCCGCTGCCCGAAATCTCGGTCACGTTGAGGGTGATGGGCTCGGCCTGTGCGGCATCGTGCTCCTCCTGGGTGATGTGGCCCAGGCGCAGCATGTTGTCGAGGACCTTGTTGCGGCGAGACAGTGCCAGGTCGGGATTGACCGTGGGGTCGTACTGCGAAGGCGAGTTGGGAAGGCCGATGAGCAGCGCGGCTTCGCTCAGGGTGAGGTCGGCGGCGCTCTTGGACAGGTAGGTCTCGGCTGCGGCCTCGATGCCGTAGGCGCCGTGGCCGTAATAGATGGTGTTGAGGTACATCATGAGGATCTCGTCTTTGGAGTACATGTCCTCCATCTTGATGGCGATGTAGGCCTCGCGCACCTTACGCTCGATGGTCGAGTCGAACTGCTCCTCCTGCAGGATGGTGTTGCGCACCAGCTGCTGGGTGATAGTCGAGGCGCCTTCGTGCCCGCCGCCGAGGGTTGCCACCGCAGCACGCGCGATACCCCACAGGTCGATACCGCCGTGCTCGTAGAAGCGCTCGTCCTCGACGTCAACGGTGCCCTGCAGCACGTAGGGGGAGACCTCGTCCTTGGTGATGGACTTGCGGTTTTGCGTGTAGAAGCTCGCGATCTTGTTGCCGTTGCAGTCGACGATCTCGGTGGGCTCGCTCACCAGATACGCGTTGGCGTCGGTGTAGTCGGGCAGATCGGACAGCCAGCGGTTGACGTTGCCGACCATGCCGATGCCAAACGCCACGCCCGCAATCAGCAGAAAGCCCAAAAACGAGAGCAGGATTATGGGCAGGGCATGCGTCTTTGAACGGCTGCGTCCCTGTCGTTGGCGAGGACCCATATATTGACCTCCAGGTATGTCGTGCCGGACGGTGGATGTGCCGTCGAGGCAGGATGGACATAAGTTATTACACGATAAACCAAACGGGGCGCGCGAGGCCTCGTGTATGCTGGAAGACGGCATTTTTCAGAGTGAATGCATACCTTGGTAAGGAGTTTGCCGATGGCGATTCGGGCGATGGGGCCGAGCGGACAATACGAGACTGGATTGGATGCTGCCGGTGCGGCGCTGCCCGAGCTGCTGGCGCCGGCGGGCGGGCTCGACCAGATGCTTGCGGCCATCGCCGCGGGTGCCGATGCCATCTATGCGGGGTTGGGCGGCTTTAACGCCCGCGTGAGCGCGCATGGTTTTACGGATGACGAGTTTGCGCGCGGTTGTGCCGTGGCGCATACTCATGGCGTGCGTGTGTACGTAACGCTCAACGTGTTCGTGTTTGACGATGAGCTGTCCGACGCGGTGGCGCTGGGAGCTCATGCACTGGAGCTGGGCGCCGATGCTCTGATTGTGGCCGATGCCGGGTTGGCCTGCGCGCTGCGCGCGGCGATTCCCGGGGTCGAGATTCACCTGTCCACGCAGGCGGGCGCTCATAGCGAGGGTGCCGTGCGGCTTGCCGCCGACGAGCTGGGGGTCGAGCGCGTGACGACGGCACGCGAGCTGACGGTCGACGAGATTGCGGCGCTATGTGCCACGGGCGTGCCCATCGAGGTATTCTGCCACGGTGCGATTTGCATCGGCTATTCGGGGGCGTGCGAGTTCTCGGCCCTGCGGCGTGGGCGCTCGGCGATGCGCGGCGACTGCACACAGCCGTGCCGTCTGGCGTACGACCTAGTGGACGAGGCGGGGCAGAGTGTTGCCGCCGTCGAGGGAGATCGCCTGCTGTGTCCGCGCGACTATCTGGGTATTGCGCATCTGCCCGAGCTTGTAGATGCCGGCGTGGCGTCGCTCAAGATCGAGGGGCGCATGAAGAACCCCGATTACGTATTCAACGTGGTGCGGGTGTGGCGCCGGGCACTCGATATGCTGTGCGACGGCGCGTGGGACCCCGATGCCGTGGAAGAGCTTGAGCGCGAGCTGGGAAGGTCGTTTAACCGCGGGTTTACCGACGCGTATTTGCGAGGCCGCTCGGGTGCGGAGCTTATGAGTTTTGAACGCGCAATTAACCAGGGCGTGCGCGTGGGGCGTTTGGTCGCTGTGGGCCACGAAGAGGTGACCGTTGAGCTCGACGCCGCCGTGGCGGCGGGTGACACGCTCGAGATTCGGTTCTATCCGGGTGTCGACGCGCGTCCCGATGCGCCCAAGCGCTGGCCGCAGGTGCCCTGCCCGGTGGATGCAGCAGCGGGGAAGCGCATCGTCGTGCATTGCAAGCGTAAGGTGGACGCGGGCTGCGAGGTGTACCTGATTCGCAGCGCCGGCGTGTTGGATCAGACGGCGGCGGTGTTGGAGCGCATGCGGGCCGAGGCGGATGCGATTGCGCCCGTTGAGCGTGCCGTTGAAGTGCTGCCCTTTGAGGGCGTTGCGGTGGATGGCGGTGCATCGACGGAGTTGGTGGAGTGCGCGGTTCCCACTCGCATGGTTTTTGCTTGGCAGCTGATGGATGCCGACCCGCGCGGAGAACTCGATTTGTCCGACGCCGTTGTGGTGCTTGACGAGGTGTGCCGCGCGAGTGACGCTGACCGGACCCGCTCACTGATGCAGCGTGCCGGGCGCATCGTCTGCCGCAACCTGGGGCAGGTGGCGATCGCTCGCGAGCTGGGCGTGACGTTTGACGTGGCGGCGCCGGTGTTCTGCGCGAATCGGGCCACGCTTACCTGGCTGCGCGGATTCGGTGCGGGGCGGGTGTACTTGCCGGCCGAGTTGCTCGGCAATGATGCGGAGCGTATTGCCGAACTGGCTGCTGAACCCGGCGTCTTGGGTCCGGTCGACGCCGACCGTCCCGAGCTTATGGTGTGCGAGCACTGCCTGCTGACCGCCGAGGGCGTCTGCGCCACCGATGCGACGGGACAGGTCCGTTGCCGCGACTGCTTGCGTCGTCGGCAGGTACGCTATCTGGTCGAGCGTGACGGTACGCGTCTGCCAGTTGCCATTGACGCATGCGGCAGGACGAGGATTTTCCTGTCGTAGGTGCCGCGTCGCGTCAGTTTGTTATCATAAGAGAGTTTATGGACTTCCAGCACCGCCGTTTTCGGCGAGGGTGCTATAGCAAAAGGAGGATACCCAATGCTGTCTGTTGACGAGCAAATGCGTATCATCACCTCGGGCGCCGCGCAGATCGTTCCCGAGGCCGACCTTCGCAAGAAGCTTGAGAAGGGCGAGCCCCTCAACATCAAGCTCGGCGTCGACCCCACCAGTCCCGACCTGCACCTGGGCCACGCCGTGCCGCTGCGCAAGATGCGTCAGTTCCAGGACCTGGGCCACAACGTTACCCTCATCATCGGTAACGGCACCGCGCTGATCGGCGATCCCTCGGGCAAGAACTCCACGCGTCCGCAGCTTTCGCAGGAGCAGATCGAGGCCAACGCCGAGACCTACGTGAGCCAGGCCATGAAGATCCTGGACCCCGAGAAGACCACCATCGTGCACAACGGCGATTGGATCCTTTCGATGGATCTGGCCGGCCTGCTGCAGGTGTGCTCCAAGTTCACCGTCGCCCGCATCCTCGAGCGCGACGACTTTACCAAGCGCTACCAGTCTCAGACGCCGATCGCCCTGCACGAGTTCCTGTACCCCGTGATGCAGGCCTTCGACTCCGTTCAGATCAAGGCCGACGTGGAGATGGGCGGCACCGACCAGCTCTTCAACCTGCTCGCTGGTCGCGAGCTCATGGAGAAGATGGGCATGGAGCCGCAGATCGCGCTCACCATGCCGCTGCTCGAGGGCACCGACGGCGTGCGCAAGATGTCTAAGTCCTATGGCAACTACATCGGCCTGACCGATGCTCCCAAGGATATGTTTGGCAAGACCATGTCCATCCCCGACGAGATGATCGGCAAGTACTACCGCCTGGCGAGCTCGCTCACCCCGGCCGAGGTCGACAAGATCGACGCCGCCCTGGCCGACGGCTCTGCCGATCCCTATGAGCTCAAGCGCGCTCTGGGTCGCGACCTGTGCGACACCTACCACGGCGCCGGCGCCGGCGACGAGGCTCAGGCCGAGTTCGACCGCGTATTCAAGGAGGGCCAGCTCGCCGACTTCCCCGAGAAGCACGTTGAGCTGACTGTTAACGACGAGGGCCAGATCTACCTCGCCGGCCTGCTCAAGGACCTGGGTCTTTCGGCCAGCGCCGGCCAGGCCCGCCGCGATATCGACGGCGGCGGCGTCAAAATCAACGGCAAGGCCGTGGCTCCCAAGAGCTACAACATCGATCCCAGCGCCCTCAAGCTGGGCAACACCCTTTCCGTAGGCAAGCGCAAGGGCTTCAAGTTGATTTAGTTCCGCCGTTCTACCGAACGGCGGACCGGCCGACGCTGCGCGGGCCGCATTTGGACAATCTGACGTTCAACTTCAAGGGCGCGACCAGAAGGTCAGCGCCCTTTCGTTTCACGTCACCTTGTCTCAAATGCGACCCGCTCGCTGTCCGT
>NZ_JADNJQ010000018.1 GCF_015555045.1 Collinsella aerofaciens
GCCTCAAGGTCGTCGGCCTCGCCGTCCACGGCGACTCGCGCGGCTGGTTCAAGGAGAACTGGCAGCGCGCCAAGATGTGCGCGCTCGGCATCCCCGACTTCCGCATCGTCCAGAACAACATCTCCTACAACGACAGCCGCGGCGTCACCCGCGGCATCCACGCGGAGCCCTGGGACAAGTTCATCTCCGTGGCCCGCGGCTCGGTCTTCGGCGCATGGGTGGACCTGCGCGAGGGCAGCGAGACCTTCGGCAAGGTCTACACGACCGTGCTCGACCCGAGCAAGGCCATCTACGTCCCGCGCGGCGTGGGCAACTCCTTCCAGGCCCTGGAGGACGGCACCGCCTACACCTACCTGGTGGACGCCCACTGGTCCCTCGAATTGAAGAAGACCTACACCTTCGTGAACCTAGCCGACCCCGAGCTCGCCATCGAGTGGCCGATCCCGCTGGAACAGGCCACCGTATCCGAGGCCGACCTGAACCACCCGTACCTCAGGGACGTCGTCCCCATGGCGCCCAGGAGGACGCTCGTCACCGGTTGCAACGGCCAGCTGGGCCATGCGGTGCGCGCGCTCGCCGGGGAGCGCGGTGTCGCCAAGGACTTCGACTTCTGCGACATCGACACCTTCGACATGTCCGACCCGGCGGCCTATACGCAGTACGACTGGTCGCTCTACGGCACCGTGATCAACTGCGGCGCCTACACGGCCGTGGATAAAGCCGAGACCCCCGAGGGCCGCGCCATCGCCTGGAAGGCTAACGCGACCGGGCCGGCGCTGCTCGCCCGCACCTGCGCCGAGCACGGCATCACGCTCGTCCACGTGTCCTCCGACTACGTCTTCGACGGCACCGCCGAGGTGCACACAGAGGATGAGCCCCTCAGCCCGCTTTCCGTCTACGGCCAGACCAAGGCCGCCGGCGACATCGCCGTGGCCGGCTGCCCGCGCCACTACATCATGCGCTCCAGCTGGGTCATCGGCGAGGGCCACAACTTCGTCAAGACCATGAAGGGCCTGTCCGACCGCGTCGCCGACCCCGAGGACGGGCTTGGGCAGATCACCGTGGTCGACGACCAGCTGGGCCGCTTGACCTTCACGCGCGACATGGCCCAGGCCATCTTCCACGTGCTGGGGACGCACGCCCCCTACGGCACCTATAACTGCACGGGCTCCGGCGCCGTCAAGTCCTGGGCCGACATCGCCCGCGCCGTCTTCGAGGCCGCCAACGGCAACGGCGACAGGGTCGTGCCGGTATCGACCGCCGACTACTACGCCGGCGCCGAGGGCCCCGTCGCCCCGCGCCCGGTCCACTCCGCGCTCGACCTGTCCAAGCTCGAGTCGGTCGGCTTTCACATGCCCGACTGGGAGGAGGAGCTGGCTGTTTTATTTATTTAGTTCGTTAATTTTAGTTTCATATTTGGAGTGACAATTGATTTCATATTCTTCAGGAAAAATAGGTTACACACGGCTATTAAATACCAAGTTTGAAGATATGATTTATTATATCGCATTTATAGCTTATTCGTATTCTTGTGCATTCGGTTTTACGACTGCTGAGTCTTTGCTCGGACTGCCTATAAGTGCATTGATTATTTCACTCCAAGTATTTGCTCTTTGCTGTTTGGTATTAAAAATCTTCCGTCAAAAAATGAACGGCTTCTCTTGGGTATCTTTTTTTCTTATTGTTGCAATTGGTTTTATTTCATGGAGATGCTCTGGGGAGAACTACTTTCTATGGCTTGCATTATTCGTGCTTTGTGGTTTGGGCGTTGATATCGAGATACTTGCTAGAATTTCTTTGTTTGTTTCAGCTTCGGCGATTATATTTGTGTGCGTATTGTTGAATGCCGGGCTTGTTCGCGATGTGTTGATTTATGGAACAAATGGAGTTCGTCATTCCTTGGGATTTGTCCACCCTAATACATTAGCAAGGTATCTTGTAGTCGCTTCTATTTCCTATTTGGTTTCGCATTATAAGGGCTCTATATTTGCTAATCTTGCAATGGCTCTTTCATGTGCGTTTATAGCTCAGACGGTGACTGGCTCACGTACAGCGGTTTTATTATTGGTGTTTCAAGCCATTTTACTTGTATTTTTTTCGCGTGTTCAAAATATTGAGCTGAAGTTAGTGACTCTTAAAGTGCTTTTTGTCGGTGCTTTAATTTTAATAATTGCTAGCTTCTATTTTATGATCTGTTACAACGTCCAGGCTCCATTGCATAATCATCTTAATTTACTTCTTAGCGACAGACTGGCATTGGCAAACAAGTATGCAGAAGTGGCCCCATTTACCCTTTTTGGTCGTGACTTTTCTTCGTTAGCCTTCTTCGGTCTTCCTTTGACTTTCACCGTTGACAATGCATGGTGCCATTTATTTTTAAGAGAAGGAATTATTCCTACTGCTTTATTGCTTGCTGGAGTAATCGCGTTGATTATTCATGCCATTCTTTCTAATCGTATTGACGGTATTTGTCTCGGTTTGCTTTTAATGGTTTTTTATTCATGTTCCGAGACAGTCGGAATTATGGTCGATTCAAATTATTTTTTGATTGCAATGGCTCCTATTGTGCTTGGCAATCATTTGACCATCGGAGGTTCAATGTTTTATCCGCGCGACAAGAGCATTGGTGAATAGAGGATTTCTAATATGAAAACTAATAGGATTACTTTTATATTCCACAGCTTTTCTCGCGTGCCTTGGGGCGGAGCTAAAATGGTCTTCATGTATGCGAACTATCTTTCAGATCATGGCTGCCTAGTTACTATTTGTTTCGATTGTTTAAATACGATGAATAGAGGTTTAGTTTTCGAGCCTATTAGGCGGTTGTTGTGCCGGTTGGCTGTTTCTGTTGAGCCAAGATGGTACCCCCTAAATCCTTCGATAAAAAAACAGTGCATTTTTGGTATAAAGGATTCTGAGGTTCCTGATTCTGACCATGTTGTTGCAACGGCAGCTGAAACTGCTTATGGCGTTTCTAGTCTCAGCAATAGCAAGGGCAAGAAGCACTACTTTATCCAAGGTTTTGAAAAATGGGGCATTTCTGAGAAAGATGTGAGAGCATCTTTTAGATTTGGAATGTCAAATATTGTAGTTTCTGATTGGCTTTTTGATCTCGTGCAAAAGGAATCCGGTGTAAAGCCCACTCTTATCAAGAACCCAATTGACGCGACTGTATTCTATGAAGAGTCAATAAAAAGAAATAACAATGCGGTCGCAGTCCTTTATCACGAAGGGTCACATAAAGGATTCGATGATTTATGGAAAGCTTTAACAATGGTTCATGAAAAGAATCCTGAATTAGTTGTTAATGCTTTTGGCACACCTGCCAGACCTTCGTGGTTTCCCGAGTGGGTTGTATATACGCAAAACGCAACCCAGAGCGAGCTGAGGAAGATTTACAGTTCCTCGCTTGTATATGCTTGCGCAACAATTAATGAAGGATTTGGTCTGACATTAGCTGAGAGTATGTTTTGCGGCTGTGCTCTATGCTCAACCGATTTTTTGGGCGTTCATGAATACGCGAATACCAATTGCGCACTTATTTCTCCGGTTGGTGACTATTCCGCGCTAGCAGATAATATTTGCAAGTTGCTTTTAAATCCCGATTACGCGTTGACCTTAGCTGCTAAGGGCAAGGCTTACGCTATGTCTCAGTGTTCAATGCGAAAGTCGTTTAATGCGCTTGAAGAAGAGTTTTGTCTGAAATAGAGGAGGAATCGCTTATGCGTATCAATGGTCATGCGACATGTAGCAGCGATATGCGAATATGCAATTTTGATTCCAGTTCTGACACTCAAGATACATTCTTAACAATTATTATTCCTGCGTATAACGCTAAGGATACCATTGTGCGAAGCGTTCGAAGCGCTCTTGCAATTGGTCCCGTTCTCTCTAAAGTAATTGTTGTTAATGATGGCTCCTCAGATGGGACCCGCAATTTGCTTGAGCAGTTATCGAAAGATGATTCTCGACTTCTTGTTATAACTCAAGACAATTGTGGTAGATCTATCGCGCGAAATGTTGGCTTTGCAGCTTCATGCAGTGACTGGGTGATGTTCCTTGATGCTGATGACTATCTATTTCCAGGCGACTATAAAGAATTAATTTTGGCTGCTGAAAAAAAAGACCTTGATTTAGTTGTCTGCTCCTATCTTCAGCCGAATATTGTAAATAGCAGCTCTTCCGATGTATGTCAGGCAGTTTCTGATATGAAGGTTGTGCACAGCGGGGCTCTCTTGGATGCAATGATAGATGGTTTATATAGTGAAACTATTGATAGGTCGTTATACGAATTAAATGCCTCTTGGGCCCGTTTGTATCGAAGTGCCCATATTAGGCAGCTTGTTGATCGATTGGGTGATGATTTGGCACCCTTCCCTATAGGACTGAGGTTTTCCGAGGATAGATTATTTAATTTAGAGTATCTTTGGCAGCTTCACGATGGTCGTGTTGGTTTTGTACCATTTTGTTTATATTATTGGGATCTTGATAGTTCCTCAACATGTGCAAACGTTCGTCCTCGTGACACAGACTCTCTTGTTCTTTTTGCCAACATTGTCGAACGGCTTAAGAATGCTTCTGTCTTTTCAGCCAAAGATGAGCATCTAATCGTTGGACGTGAATTCATGGAGCAATTCAAGAGAGCTGTTTTTGCGGGCTCCCAAAATAACTTAGTAAAGTCCTCGTGGCTGACTTCATTTGATAGGCAATGGCTTAGAAACCATTTATTGAATTTCCCAGTTGATTGTCTTGGAAAGCGGGGCGAATGGCGTGTTGCTGCAGCGTTACTGCCTATGGGTCATTTGAGTTTGGCGTTTGCAGTTTATGGCGCTATGACAACGTTTAATTCTTTATTTAAACGATTTTGTAAATTCATTGAAAGGTTATTGGGTAAATGAATGTTGGAATTATAACTTTCCATTGTTCCTATAATTTTGGTTCTGCTCTGCAATCGTTTGCAATGCAGGCAGCAGTGCAAAGACTGGGTCATGTTGCGTCTTTGATTGATTACAGAAGCAAAGATTTTGACCAGTATAGGTTGGTGCAATTTAAACACCCTAAATCCTTTATTAGATTCTGCATGCGTCCTGCGTCATATTTGAAACGTCGAAATGCGTTCCATTCTTTCTGGAAACGATTTTTTAATCTGACAAATAAATATAATGACAAAACTAGACATCGTATGGATGAGCTTGCCTCTGAGTTTGATTGTTTTGTCTGCGGCAGCGATCAGATTTGGAATCTTGATTGCACGAATGGCATAGTTAAACCGTTTTTTCTCTCGTTTGCTGGAGATAGACGTCGTGTAGCCTACGCACCCAGCTTGGCTCACACGTCGTTTAAACCTGAGAATTTTGATAAAAGAAGAGTCTCTGCACTTCTTTCAAAATTCGATTATCTTTCTGTGCGTGAGGAAGAGACGGTATCGCTCTTTCAGCCTCTTGTTGATAAGCCTATTGAGGTGGTGCTCGATCCCACTCTCCTCCTGAACGCTGATGACTACGCTGTGATGACTTCAAGGAAGCTCCTGGAAGACGGATATATATTCATGTATCTGCTGCGTGAATGTCCTGAGCTCGTCGAGAGTACCGTCTCAATGGCAACTGCAACAGGCAGGAAGGTCGCCTATATATCTGAAAATAACTTGGATATTCCAAATTCGGTTAACCTGTTCGGCGTTGGTCCGGAGGAGTTTGTTTCACTTATTGCGCATGCGGGCCTTGTTCTCACCAATTCTTTTCATGCAACTGTATTCTCAGTCATCTTCCATAAACCTTTCCGTGTATTTGCTACGGATAAATCTGGCGCTCGCATGCGCGACTTGTTGGGAAATATTGGGCTTTCTTCACGTTGCGCTAATGCTATATGTGTCGACGATATTGTTCCCTGCGATTGGGACGATGTGGATTCTCATCTGGATTCTCTGCGGGAGCATTCCTGGTCCTATCTTAGAAAGGCGCTTTCGTAATGGGGGAGACGCGCCGACTTATTAAAAACACTGGCATTATCGCAGTGGGTGGAATGGCAACTAAGCTCGTTTCATTTCTTCTTTTGCCGCTCTATACTTCAGTTCTTTCCACTGGCGATTATGGTACCGTCGATTACATCAACACTATTGCTCTGTTTTGCGTCCCTGCCGTTTCCTTGCTTATGGATGAAGCGCTGTTTCGGTTCCTCATCGATTGCCGCACCGATGAAGATCGAGCTAAAACCGTGACGGCGTCTTGTGCTGTTCTTCTTGCTGGTTGCGTGTGCTTTACGGTTTTAGCGATTCTGGTCTGGCTGTTATTTAAGCCTGAAAATCTTGGCTGGGTCGTTGGGCTTGTTGTTGCAGGGGCGCTTCTGCAAATGGCTTCTGCGGTCTTGCGTGGCTTCGGAGATACTGTGGGATATTCCGTCATGAACTTTACCGCGAGTGTCCTAACTATCGTGCTCAACGTTCTGTTTATCGCCGTGTTGCGTTGGGGCGTTGTGGGCATGCTTTCTGCCACGGTCATTGCACAGGGCGTTGTTGCCCTTTCTTTCATGGTCATGCGAAAACTCTGGCGTTATATCGATCCGTCGTCTTTCTCCATTATTTATGCTCGAGACCTTTTGCGGTATTCATTTCCGCTCATTCCCAACAAGGTTTCCTGGACTATTAACAACCTGCTGGACAGGTTAATCATCATGAACACGCTCGGGGCTTCCTCCGCCGGCGTGTACGCCGTGTCCTACAAGTTCCCAGGCGTTATGGACCAGGTGTACGGATTCTTCTATCAGTCCTGGAAGGAGAGCTCGGCGCGTGCTCTTAACTCTGATGAGGATGAGTCGGCTTTCTACAACTCTGTGTATCGCGCGCTAAGGCGTTTCATGATGAGTGTTGTTCTGCTTATGTCTGCGCTTATGCCTCTCGTGTATGGCATCCTGATCAAGGGCTCATTCGGCGAGGGCCTGTTGTATGTGCCGATATTGCTCTTGGCCACATATTTCAGCAACATTTCCGGCTTTTACGGCGGTATCTTTACCGCGCATAAGGAGACTGGAATTATGGGTACCACCACTGCGGTGTCTGCTGCTCTTTGCGCCGCGCTGTGTGTCCTGCTGATTCCGCACTTCGGTCTTTATGGCGCATCTGTTGCAACACTCTTGGCGATGATCGTGGTGAATGAGTACCGTAGAATCAAGGTCGCTAAGTTTACGAAGCTTGTCGAAGACCGTTTTGAACAAGTTCTGACTTTGGTTTCGATTGTCGGCGTGTTCGTTTTTTATTATCTGTCCGCCTACGGTGCGGGCTTTTTGTGCGCGATCGCCTGCCTGGCAATTGCGCTGGCTTTTTCCGTTTATATGAATGCCGATATTCTGCGCAATCTTATCTCGGCCCGCAAGTAGGGGGATAACTGAATGTCTATCGTGAAAAGGGGCGAAGTCCCCACGCTGTTTGAGTCGCCGTCGCATTGCTGTGGATGCGGGGCGTGTGCCGCCGCTTGCCCGAAAGGCGCCATCACCATGTCTGAGGGCAAGAACGGGTTTGTTCTTCCTGTAATTAACAGCGAACTCTGTATCGGTTGTGGCACGTGCACGAGGGCGTGCGGCCTCAACCGGGGGATAGGCTCTAATTCCGTCGGACCGTTCTTTGCCGCTGCTGGTAGGGACGATGTCTCGGAGTCCGCCTCCGGCGGAGTTTTCGGTGCCGTTGCGCGTGAGCTTATTTCTTCTGGCGGCGTCGCATATGGTGCTTCCTATGAGCGTGAGGGGAATACGCTTCGAGTGTTGCATAGTCGTGCGGCAAGCGTTGATGAGCTGTCTCCGCTTCTTAACTCAAAATATGTGCAGAGCGATGCCGGAGTTTGCTTTGCCGATGTTAAGGCGGATCTTCGTGAGGGCAGGCAGGTCCTGTTCTGCGGAACGCCCTGCCAAGTCGCTGGCCTTAGGGGTTTCCTCGGACGCGATTATCAGAACCTGACAACCGTTGACCTGGTCTGTCACGGCGTCCCTTCCGGCCGCATGTTCGCGGACTGCGCTGAGGACTATGGCAAACAGCTTGGGTCTCCCGTGGTTGATTTCCGGTTTAGGTGCAAGCGCGAGGGGTGGGGTCACTCCCTTCTTCTTCTTCTTCTTGAGGACGGAAGAGAGGTCACCATTCCTGCGGCAAAATCCCCCTACTACGACATGTTCTTGAACCTCAAGACGCTTCGCGACAGCTGCTATAGGTGCCCCTATGCAGGGAGATTTCGTGCTGGCGATCTTACCATCGGCGATTTCTGGGGCGTCGATGTAAACAGGCCCGATGTTCTGAAGGATGCTGAGAGGTTCAATCAGATGAAGGGCGTCTCCTGCTTGCTGGTGAATAACGATCGCGGTAGGAAGTTCATTGAGACCAGCAATGCTCTGGATTTGTTCCCTGTTGAGTTTAAAGATATCGCTAAGGGTAACGACCAACTCCGCCATCCGAGCGCGCTTCCCAAGGATAGGCAACTTTATATTGACGCATATGCCAATGGCGGTTGGAACGCCATAGAGCGACTCTACAAGAAACGTGAACGTGGAGTTGCGTTTTATATCAAATCTATTGCCAGGAGATTGCTCCCATCCTCGTTAATTAATTCAATTAAACAAGTGGTGGGAGACGAAGCGAGGCGTGTCAGTTAAGAGTGAGGTTTCATGGATATGTTAACAGTTGACCAATTGATTCGGGGGGCTGTCAGGCAATCTTCTCCCAATTGCGAGCATAGCGCACAGGGGAAGCGCGTAAGGAATTCGAGCATTGAATTGCTGCGAGTTATTGCGATGCTTATGATTCTCTTGCATCATTTTGTGGTTCATAATGCATTCGATGTGAGTAGGATGCCCGTAAGCTTGCCGAAATTTATTTTCTACATGTTATTTGCTTCTGGCGGCAAGATAGCAGTTGTTATCTTTTTCAGTATCTCCGCATGGTTTTTGCTTGATGGCGATTGGTCAATTAGAGCGTGCTGGAAGAGGGTTTGGCTTCTTGAACGTGAGTTAATTTTTTGGAGTGTCACTCTTCTTGTCTTCACCTTCTGCTTCAATAAAAATGATTTTGGGATTAATTTAGACAAGAGAAAAAAGGATAGCTATATTGTATAGTTTCTCTAATAATTTTAGAGCAATGAATTTATCACAGGTACTTCGTCTTTTCATTGTAAAAGTACAATCGTGGAAAGCACTAATATTGGTACTTTGATTTTGTGCATTATGCACAAAATATGATAGCAACAAAGAGGTCATATATAAAATAGAAACAAAAATAACTTGACATTTAATGAAATATATGTTATGTAGAGGTTAGCAAAAACAGTACGTGACATAAAACTATCAAAAAGTAAAAAAGAGAAAGGAGGTTTATCGAATGAGAGCAAAGAAGTTGAGAACGAAAGTAGTTGGTCTTGTAGCAGCAGTTATGGTTGTCGGCGCTCCACTTACAGCGTGGGCTATTGATGTAGCGGGTGGAGATTTGTACTACAATGGAGGGCAAACAGACACCATTGTATATTCCGAAATTGGGCGTAAAGCAGGTATTAGTCGCAACTACATGGTAAAGGCAACTGTAAAGGTCGGCGGAGATACATATACCAGTGGATTCAAGTCAAACTACGCTTACAAAGATGCAAACAGAGTTTGGTGGGCGAACGAAACATCTTATTATGATTATTATCCATATTAAGTAAAATAGTTCAAACACCTAGGGCGGGGTTATTTGTACCGCCCTATTTTATACATTTCTTCAAAGAAAGGGGCGTATGTTATGAAAAAATTTTTAAAGATTTTTATTTTCCTTGAAGTCATACTCTTTGCATATATTTTTAATACTTCTATTTACAACATTTATGAAAAGAATAACATTGCTACTGAGAATTTAAAAGGGTATGTTTTAGAAGAAACATCGCCAGAAATTCTCGACAAATTTTATACAATATTTACAGAAGAATATTCTCAAAATAAATTAGAACTCATTAACAATACGCTCACTTCCACAGATAAATCTGTTTATGATTTATATTGCTATCCATTAAATGAGTTTACACAAAAACAGCCTATATCTTCCTCTATTTTGTTTCAATATCATGAATTGCAAAAGGAAGATTTTTTAGATAGTGTTGGTGTATTCTATACAGATTTACCAGCTAACGCAATTAAAGAGATAGCTTCTCAACTGTCCGTCGCAATAAATAACTTTGAAAATGACGCTATTCCGTATAGTATGGTATTAGAATTGAATCTTCTGAATTTTGTAATCTTATTTATTGTACTTCAAATCATATACTGTATTTATACGTCTTATAGTTTGAAAAAAATAGGTATTAAAAAAAGCATGGGCTTTTCTACTATACATATTTTAAAGGAGCAAATTACCAGTGTAATAAAATATTTTGCTGTAATATGTTTAGTATTACTGTTCTTGCTAAATTTATATTACGCATTAACAAACAGATATGATTTTTCTTATTTAGCAACAAGTGTACTGTTCTTTATTGGTGTTTTAGCTATAAATATACTTTGTGTTTTAATTACAAGTATTTTAATTAAGTTTGTTTCTTTAGAGGCAATGATAAAAAATAAGACTTTAAATAGCGGCACAAATATTGTAGTTCAGGCTATAAAAATAATTTTTTCGGTAATAATCGCTATCACTATTATTTCATTGCTGAATCAGGGGAACTCATTTAGACAAAGCCAACAAGCTGTTTTAGATTATAAGTATCTGGACGGATATTATACCGCTAATGGTTTTAATTCATCGGAGTATGATTATGCGTTAGCAAACACAGACATATTAGAAAAATATTCTGAACAAACATTAGAGATGTATAATCATAACCATTCACTACTATGTGATTTTAGGACAGACGGTGGTTTGCAGACATCACGCCCCTATTATGAACAACAGCTTGTTATTGCAAATAGAAATTATCTGAATGAATTTTCAAATATCCAGCTCAGTGGAAAACCATTGGGAGAAGATATATTTAGTGAACCAACAGTATTAGTTCCACATAAATATAAGAATGATGAAAATTCTATTAGCGAATATATTAAGCAAGAATATTTCCGATTGATGAATTACAATCAATTTTATGGAATACCGGGAGAAGAAAAAACTATTGATAAATTTAATGTTGTTTATATAGACGATGATTCTACGATAAAAGTCAATACAGAAAATGGTTTTTCGGATATGGCTAATCCTATTATCATTGTTGATACGGGCAATTTTGCAGGACTTTACTATTTGGATTCTTTAAATACAAGGTGTTTATTTTTTCAAATGGAGTCAAGAGAAGATTTTTCTTCTTTGTTATCAGAATATGATTTAGAGCAATTAGTTACAGCTGGAACATTACTTACACCTTATTTAATGCAACTTGAAAATGTGACATTCGTTCTTAAAACACTCACTATGTTTACGATTGTCTTTATAGTGTCTTTACTGTTTATTTTGTATATTTCAAATTATGTGGACATTTTTGTAAATCGAAAGAGATATGCGGCAAAAGAGATTTTAGGATTCTCTCATTTTAGGACACTGAAAAATCGGTATATTTTTTGGGGAATCGAAATAATTATATCAGGCGTATTAACTGCTATAAATTATTATTTTGCTTGCCTTTTTGCGATTATACTTATTGACTACATATTCTGCGAATTGCTTTATAGAATTTATATCTCAAACGCTTTATATGAGATTGAAAAGGGGGCATAAGTATGTCATTGATTACATTAAAGAACGTCAAAAAAGAATATGGGAAAAATCAGGTTCTATTTGAAAATTTATCTTTAGAAATAGAAAAAGGCGAATTTGTGGGGCTTGTAGGGAAAAGCGGGGCAGGTAAAACGACACTTTTAAATATAATAGGATTGATTACTGATATATCCGAGGGAACAATCACTATTGATAGTCATAAAAATTTGTCCATGAACGGTAAAAATGCTATGATTTTGAGAAGATATACAATAGGCTATCTATTTCAAAATTATGGACTAATAGAAGATGAAAGCGTGTTGTGGAATTTAAAATTAGCTCTTGAATATAAAAAAGTAAAAAAAGAAGAAAAACTGAAACTAATCAATAAGTATTTAAAGCAATTTGAGCTAAGTGACATGCTTAACAAAAAAGTATATCAGTTAAGCGGTGGAGAGCAACAGCGAATTGCAATTATTAAATTGATTTTGCAAGGAAGTCAGATTATATTAGCTGATGAACCAACTTCTGGACTTGATAAAGAGAACGAATTGATAGTGATGAAACTTTTGAAAGAATTAAATGAAAAGGGCATTACTATAATCATGGTCACTCACAACATGAATTTGTGCGATTGTTTTTCCAGAGTTATAAATGTAGAAAACTTTAGATAGTTTGTTAAAGGGAGATACGCGGTTTTATTATACGTGCAATCTCCCTTTATATTTCGTCATATCAAGACTCATATTCAATTATGGTAAATTCGTGGTAAAACACTTATTTTTTCAAGTGATGAACAGCCCTTAAATGCTGTATTTATGCGGATAATCGGATTTTCTATATCAAGTTTAAATTAATCTTACGTAGCTTTTTACCGATTTCATCTGGGCTTTGGTGGTACGCGACGTCTTATGCTTTATTTTTATTATTTATGCCATTCTTGACGACCGGGCTACGCGCCCTCAAGCGAAATGTGCATTTACTACTTTGTTGTACCTTAATTTTAATATACGGCATTCTGGGTCTCGTTCCTGGCATTCATTATTCTTTTGGTGATATCAGCGTCGCGGGTGTCTTTGGTTTTATTTATCTATATATTTTAATTTGTGCTCATAAATGGTATTTACCTGACTTATTTATTAATAATCCGGTTTTTTTTGATAATAATCGGCGCTGTGCCCATCTTGATTAATGCTGTTGTATGTGTTAAAGTCCCATCATTTGGTGTAAACGGGCAGATATATTTTGCTGATAATTGGCGGTTGCCCGTAATACTAGTTGGATACGGCTTATTTCACCTTTTTAATGGGCTACATTTCCGTTCTAAGCTAATCGATAATCTTGCCAAATCTGCATTCGCGGTATATTTGATTACTGATTATCCGGCTATGCGGTCCTTGCTTTGGACGAAACTTTTTAGCATCGATAAGGTTTATGCGCGGCCCATTGATTTGATAACAATTTTATTGCTGCTGTTAGGTATTTACACTGTTTGCACTTTGCTCGATTTGGTAAGACAAAAGTTATTTTCCATATCTGTAAATCGAAATAATGAACGGCTGTTCAACAGTATATTTGATTACATGTTGAGGCGTTTTGAAGTGTGATCCATTTCCGATCTCAGGTGGGTCATTTGGTGTACTTGTTTATTCAGAAGCCACGTTGAGCACCACTGAATCTCGCGATTGTTCTTAGGCGTTCGGTGCCGACGTGGAGCTAGACGCTGTTATGTTGTTAGCTATCGATCTTGCTGCTTTTTACATGCTAGTCTCAACGATTGCAAGACGGGTAGTGTCGAGAAAGTTGGTGTAGAGCCCGATCCGAAGCGAGTCGGCCCGGCGTCCTGGAACCTGGAACACGGTTGATATCCTATGCCGCCTCGATCCTGTCCGCAAGCTCGAGGCCCGTTTCGATCATCTTCCTGGCTTCCGCCTCCAGCCGCGCCCAGTCGACCGTCCCGTCGATCCTGCGCGTGCGGTTCTCGTCGTAGAGCTCGCCCATCTTTGCCTCCGAGAAGCACCTCGACTCCTGCCGCATCTCGTCCTGCTCGCACATGACCGCGCGGCCAGACGCACCAGCGATGCCGTCGAGGGGAATGTCTGCACCACCCTCGGCCAGCGCTTTATCTCGCGGTTCGTCCGCTCCTGGACGCTGTTGGTGGCCCGTGGCCGCGTCGCGATCGAAGGAGTGGGCCCCGGGGCGGGCTGACAGCGGGCAGCCGGACGCGGAGTCCGACACGCCCATGCCGTGGTCGATCGCGGAGGCGAGGCGGTGCGCGCTGTTGTCTAAGACCTTTTCTTATGCTGCTATTTTGTATTCAGCTTTCAGGTCGTACTTAGCGCACCATTTGTTGTTCGATTCTTTTGCGACGTTGGATGCCACCAAAAGCTTAACCTCTTAGTCGCTCGCCTTCCACTTCCTCAGATTCATCGCATGCGCAACAACTTCGTTCTGAATCTCCGAAATACTTAGCGGGAAGGACTGGTTATTAGCATCAATTGACAAGCTCTCTTCCTTGGCATCAAGGTACTGCTGAATGCGGTCGGCATACTTCTCGGCCCATTCATCGGCCTTGCCTTTTCGCACAAAGTAATTGTTGGATAGGGCGGTCGAGCGGTAGACGTAGTCGGCCTTCTGGTAGTTAGCCGTGTGGTCGGAGTGGGCGATTGCCATGAGCTCGTCGGTCAGGCCAAAGTACAGATGGCGCTGGTCCAGGTCTCCGTACCAGTGGTCGCTGGTGTCGTCCCAGGTTAGGTCCATCTGACACCATTTGCCGTCGATCTTTACGGCGTTCCAGGTGTGGCCGTTGCCTGTAATGCGGCCGTTGGCGATGCCCGCGGCGTCAAGGAGCTTGGAGTAGATGCGCTGGTAGCTCTCACAGGTGCCCTGGTGGCGCGTGAGGCCGCTTTCGGCCGAGCACCAGTTGAGGCTGTGGTCGTACTCCAGCTGGTCGAGCGTCCAGTCGTGGAGCCACAGCGCCATGTCGTATTCCGAGCCGTCTGTCTGTTGCCTGCATTGGGCTACGGCGTCGTTGACGATCTGCGTGACGCTCGGGCGGGCGGCGTCGTTTACGGTCACCTCCGCCGTGGTGCGCAGGTAGTAGATACCCTTGTCGTTTTGGGGGTCGTATCTGTCGTTGTCCATAAAGTAGAAGTAGATGCGGTACGTGCCCGATGCCGTGAAGTCGAAGGTAAAGTCGTGGCCCGCGGTGCCCAGGCTGTAGTAGCTGCCCCATGCCGCGCGCGACGGGTCGCAGACGCTTTCCTGGCTGCCGCCGTCCCAATAGGTGGGCACGTCCATGCGCGCCTTGGCCTGGGACGAGCCGTTGGTCTGGGTTACGTGGAAGGTCGTCGCGGTGCCCGCGGGGGCGTCGTTCCACGAGACGGTGAAGGTGACGCCGTTTTGGGTTGCCGTTGCTGAGTGGGCGTAGCCGGTTTGTGACGTGGTGGAGATGGCCTCGGGCGTGGGGTTGGCTTGGGCTCGGAGGGATGGGGTGGGGGCTGTGGTGGCCGCGCCGGTTGCGGCGGCGGTGCCGGGGGTGGCGGTGGTGCCGTCGGCGCTTTCCGTGTTGACGGCGCTGGTGCCGGTGGATGTTGCGGCGCCGTCCTCTACGGCATCTGCTGCCGCGTTTGCGTTGGTGCCGTCTTCGGCCTTGCCTGTGTCGCTGCTCGTGGTGTCGGCTTGCGCCTGCTGCCCGGCTGTTGCTTGAGGCTGGATGGCTTCCGCAATGGCCGCCATGGGCATCGTCGCGCCGACCATGGACGTGCACGCGATCGCGCAGAGCAGGTAGTAAAGGGGTCGTTTAATAGCGGAGCCTCTCGGTGAGCAGCCAATAGGGTCCGAAGGCAGCTCCAGGCCAGCACTCCGCACATATTTTATTGGGGTTTATTTTACGGGAACCCCAGTCAACATCAGCGAACTTTCTGGGGAATGTTGGGGAGGGGTTGGTCCTCGGCCTCGCTGTGCACTGATGTCTTCGCCCTCGGCGATGTGCCCGTCGGCGAGGGGTGCGAAACGGCCATACTGAACAATGTCAATCCACCCGTCTGTGCATCCAGACTCCTGGATTATGCACATCGGGATTTTCACGGTGTTGTCGGCGATATTGTCTCGCGGACCGTGCGCATGCATTAGATGGGGAGGCGTTTGTATCTGCAGAGGCGCACCAGCATTTTCGAAGCGATTGCCGTCAAGACAATTGGGTGTGCATCAAGGCACTGTTAACTGCATGAGCCGATTTCTTATAACCTGTTTAAGCAAAGCAAGAATGGGGAATAAAGATGCCTGCCCATCGCGAGTTGGCGATGGGGTGCGCTACTGCCGTCAATATCGCAAACGACGAAATTCCGACGTTCGCAACATTGACGCCAGCGTTGCCTGCGGCTTGCTGGATAAGAGCCTCGATGGTCATAAGTACCAATTCCTCGCTTTCGTCTAGTATCGCATAGGCAAGCATTGTTTTAGGTGGCCGCGAAAGCGTTGGTTGCACTTGCTGCGCCTTTGATTAGCCTGTCCGGGGAGGGTTAGCCGCCGCTTGTTGATCCGGACAGGTTGATTTATTTGGGGGTATTTTGGCCGAGTTCGACATCGCTCGTATTCCTCGATATAGTTCCAAAAGTTCATATGCCCATTTCGATCATAGGGTCTCTTTTGCCGAAGTTCAGGCCAAGATTTTAGATCCAGAGTACATTTCCCATCACGCGTTCTACCCTCTAATTTCCAACGAGATCATTACTGTTCGGTATCGAGGAGGTAAGCGAAGCTACAAAGTTCGCAATATCTCTTATGCCTCGCATTTCGATCACCGCGTCTTCCAGTACTACTCTTATCTGTGGTCGGACTTATATAACAAGAAGGCTATTGCCGAAGAGTTTAATGAGGTTGCCGTAGCGTACCGCTCTTCGCTTTCATCAGACGGCGCCGTAACTGCTACTAGCAATATTTCTTCAGCTAAAAAGGCCTTCGATTATATACGCGAGCAAGATTTGGCTTTTGTGCTTACGGGTGATTTCGAGAGCTTCTTCGACAACTTAAATCATGCTCATATAATGACGTCGTTGCGTTCGTTGTTTCCCAGTGGACGCTTGCCTGACGATCACTATCAAGTCATTAAAAATATCCTCCGCTATTCGTGCTGGCCTATTGCTGATTTGGCTGCTCTACATGAATTGCCATGGCCATCAATCGATCCTATTCGGGAGAAAATGATCAGCGAAGTAGCTATCGAACTTCGGTTCAAGTCTATTCGCGAACTTAATAAGCTGGATGTTATCTTGCCAAAGTCTGAGTTTCTTGCAAATAAAAGTAAGGTCATTACCAGACCGTGGAAGCGAACGGGTATTGGGCTGGGAATTCCTCAGGGTCTTGCCGCAAGCGGAGTGCTCGCTAACATTTATATGGCCGATATCGATATGAAAGTCCGGCTTGCTGTTGAACGGGTTGGCGGCTTGTATCTTCGTTATTGCGATGACTTTATTGTTGCCGTTCCAAAGTCTGGCTTTGATGCACTTGTAGAAGCCATCAATCTAATGGCCGATGTCGATTCCGTTAAACTGCAACCAGAGAAAACCAAGGTGTTCCGGGTTGATGGCGACGGAGTTGCTCAGCTTGATTTTGAAAGCGTTCGTGCGGGTAAGGTCTATCCGTACTCCGGTGTACATCCGGCGCAGAAAGTCAGTTTCCTGGGGTTTGACTTTGACGGGCGCGTTGTAAGACTTCGACAGTCTACGGTTGGAAGGTACCACAAGCGTCTCCGTGAGGCGGCCACTGCGATCGGGCGTTCTAATCAGGGGGAGGGAAGGCACGCATCAAAAAAGCGCGTCTCCGCTCTGTATCAACATTATTCACCGCTTGGTATTAAGGGAAGAAGGTTATGCCCATCGGTTGACGCTGACTCTTCTGCATTTTTCCGCTACGGGAACTTTCTTTCCTACGCAGCGAGAGCCCAAAAGGCGTTTCCAAATGATCCGATTGCCCCTGATGAGGCTAAGATTTACAGTAAGATTAAACACTTGAGTGCTCGGTAATTCGGCTGTTATAGCTTCGGGCGATTTCGACTACAAAAAGCCGATTTATTAAAACCAATTGATAGTTGCCGGTCGCCGTTGCTCGGTAGCTCCATTCGTCTGTCCATGTGGGGCGCTATAATTCCCAAAAAGATAAGGGTTTCAATTATTAGGGGTTGGCTTGGCAAGTAATCTATCCGTGACGGTCATGGTTGGCAATGGATTTGATTTGTCAGCAGGGCTGAAGACAAGTACCACTAGGTTTATGGATTTCTTCTCCAAAAACCATGCTTCGGATGAAGGCCCAGTTGGCCGTTTGGCAGGCTGCATTGAAAAAGAAGGAGCGCAGGAGTGGTCTGATTTTGAGGAAAAATTAGGTGAGTACACTTCCAATCTTGAGGCTGACGAGGAAGACGCAGTTGGAGCCGCGCTTGATTGCAAAGAAGCAATAGATGTTGATCTTGCCGCTTTCATCGCATCGGAAGATAAAAGGGCAACCGATGAATTCATCGAGGCTAACTCCGAATCTGTAATAGCCTCTTTGGCATATTGGTACTCTGCGTTGCAACCTTTGGAAAGACAACGAATTCTTGGTTTCTATTCAACAGATTTTGTGCTGAGTGTTTCGATTGTCACATTTAACTACACTGCGTTACTTCCTCGCTTATTTAGCGCTGTCGAAGCAAACGGGTGCGCTGTCCCAGAGGATGGCTTGGGTGTTTCTACCATCTGGCCCATTCGACTTGTCCAAGCTCACGGTGCTCTCGGACGTGAACCCATATGCGGAGTTAATGATGTATCCCAGATTGGATCGGACGCTCTTTCCAAAAACGAAGATATTGCGTCCACCTTTGTAAAAGGCGAGATACAGAAGCTATTCGGTTCCATTGATGACCGTAAAGCAGAAGATTTTATTCTTGGGTCTAATATATTAATTATTTTTGGTTTGTCGCTTGGAGAGACGGATATACGCTGGTGGGAAACTGTGGTGAAGCTTCTAAGATCAGGTGAAAATCGCTTTGTTTTGATAGCTTCGACTGAAGCTGTATCCGCCAGAAGGAGCCCTGCGACTTTTCGCCGTTTTTCAAAAGAGCTTAAGGAAAAATTGTTGAGCCGCGGCGGCGCTAACGATGATGAGAAACGATCGTTTTCCGAGCGAATTTTTATTATCCCCGCCGGTTCAATCTTCAGATTTAAAAGCCATATTTCTGATGCTGATTAGGTCTGATTGCTTTTGCGTCTCGCTTTCGACAAGTTTTGGTTGTGCTGTCCCTAGGCTGGTATTCAATAAATTAGATAACTGTTAGTAGGGAAGCGGCTCGGGTACCTGTTTTGCCGGTGACTTCCGTTCCGATATAGCCGCCTCGATTAATGGCTGATTCATGGGAGGGCTCAAAGATTGATTTGGAAGCTTCGTGGCATTGGATTGACGGCTCCGAGTTTTCCCTTAAAGTTATAGCTGTGATGAGGCCTTGCGACGGTACGTCCGGCTTGGTCCGCGGGAACCGCCGAAAGGCGGTTTTCGCGTTTAAGGGGCTGTTTTCCAAAGGGTATTTGTCTCGTTTTCGCTTTGGGGCAGTGGGTTTTATCGCCGTTTTCGGAAGTACAGGAAAATCAGAAACCTCCGAGCGCAACCCGATTTTTACCAACAAAAACCGCAGGGCACAAATGCAAGACTGCGGCCTGGTCGAAGGCTCTCGGTTTTTCACCGCACTTCCGGAAGCTTTTGTTTCCGGCATGCGACAAGCTTTGGAACCCTTGAGCGCAACAGCTTTCTCGCGTAAAAGAACCGCAGGTAGACGCGTTGTGTCGTTCAGGTGTGATTGGCCTCCTATTCCTGCTGATATTGTTCTTGTCCTACTTAGCTGCTATAGTGGTTTTACCGCAGAGGTAAAACTATGGTAGGAGGTGGTCATGCAGGTCAATTACAGGAACCGACAAATCGAGAAGATCTGTACGAACGCCTCCGACGCTACTAAGAAGTACGGTAAACGAACTGCGGGTCTTATTCATCAACGCGTCGACGAGATCGGTGCCGCTGATTCCGTTGAAACACTCGTCCAGTATAGGATCGGGCGATGTCACCAGCTCGTTGGCGACCGTAAGGGCCAATTTGCGATGGACTTGGAACATCCCCTGCGATTGGTTTTTGAAGTTATTAGAGATTAGATTCAGATAGCGGAAATTCAAGAAATCGTTGACTACCACTAGCATGAGGTTTGTAAATAGGAGAATGCTTAAGAGGTGAGAGGTCATGGCAAGGAGCAAGACTTATATCGCAACACCACCAGGGGCTACCATAAAGGAGCAGCTTGAGTATCGCGGTATGAGCCAGCGCGAGTTTGCTAGGCGCATGGATTACTCCGAGAAGTTCATAAGCCAGCTTATAAATGGGCAAGTTGAGCTTACTCCAAATACTGCACATAGGCTCGAGATGGTGCTGGGCGTTCCCTCAGCATTTTGGATGAATCTTGAGGCGCGTTATCGTGAGAAGTTGCTGCAGGTCGAGGACGAAAATTCTATCGAAGAGGATAAGCAGATAGCCAGGAAGTTTCCTTATGCACAAATGGCCAAACTGGGATGGGTCGAGTCGACGCGCTCCGTGGCTGTTAAAGTGGTCGAGCTTAGAAAATTCTTTGAGGTTGTTAGGCTTGCGCTGCTGAATGAAGACCGACTTGCTCCGGGAATCGCTTATCGTCGCCAGAAGGAAACCGCTGAATCCGAATATGCACTTTTGGCTTGGGCCCAGAAGGCTAAGATCGATGCGCGAGAGATAACGACCAGTAAGATCAATGTTGGTAAGATTGAGGAGTGTATTCCCAAACTCAGAGAGCTTACGTCTATGGATCCTGCAGATTTTCAGCCAGCTCTTGTGTCTATGTTGGCTGAATGTGGGATTGCGACGGTCTTTTTGCCCCATCTTGAGCACACTTTTCTCAATGGCGCGACGTTCTATGACGGATCAAAGATTGTGCTCGCGCTCACGCTGCGCGGGGCCGATGCCGATAAGTTCTGGTTCAGTCTTTTCCATGAATTGGCGCATGTTATTAAAGGGCACATTGGACGAACGACTGGGACTACCGAAGAGGAGGAACGCACGGCGGATGCTTTCGCGCGCGATACCTTGATTCCACCAGAGGCATATGTTCAGCTCGTTGCTGGAAGCAAGACGTGTAGTTCCGTTGCGTCTTTTGCCGATGAGATAGGAATTGCCCCGGGAATTGTAGTGGGTCGTTTGCAAAAAGATGGGTATCTGCCATATAGCCAGTTGAATAGCCTCAAGGTTCGGTATCAGTTTGCAGAATAGAGGGCTCATCTCCGGGATCCCGTGTTTTCTATCGAGGTTTATCGTGATTGCGGGTGAAGAGCCGGCCGTGCGCAGTCGTGGCCGCTGGAAGTTACGGTAAGATGTTCTCAGTGATACAGTCGTCGTGGACTCTACGTGAGGCGGAGACAAAGAAGGGTCGTTGTTCGGTTTCCGGCAACGGCCCTTTGATGTATCCTCGACTACTGGATGTTGTCGCGGATGCCGCTTTTGTTGCTAGAACCCTCGATGCGGAGTCGTTATTTCGGAAGTGCGGGGAAAAATCGGAAATCTTCGTGCACAACCCGATTTTTGCAACAAAACCGCAGGTAGAAGGGTTTCCACTATCCAGTGAGGTCGGCATGTCTAGAATTTGCCGCATACTTCTGGTTTGAGCGGCCCTTGCAGTAGATTTTCATAGTTCGAATGGGCTTTGGTTGCATGACTTTTCCCGTAGTGACGTATTTGATGCAGGTCTCCTATCTCTTGCCGTAATATAATTACGGCAAGAGATAGGAGACTCTCATGCTTAAGCGTTTTACTGTTGATGGCTATAGGAATTTTTCGACTCCGGTTTCGTTTAATTTTGCAGCTTCTCGTGATTACCAGTTTGCAGAAAATAACGTTAAAAACGGAACCGTGAAAACCGCACTTTTGATCGGCAGAAATGCTTCTGGTAAATCGAATTTCGGTTCAGCTTTATTCGACATTACACTCGGCTTTCCAAAGGCATTCGATTATTTTGACCAGGATGATCGCCTGTTTTTGAATGCTGACTGCGGGCGAGGTACGGCACAGTTCACCTATGTCTTTGAATTTGACGGTCGCGAAATCAATTACTGCTATGAGAAGACTTCACCGACTACTTGGCTTCACGAGACCCTATTGATTGATGGGGAACGAATTTTCGAATTCAATAACGCACGCGGCGTTTTCGAAGAGAACCACCTTGAACGAATCGGTGCAGCTGGCATTAATTTTGAATTCTCTGATACCTCTTTGAGCCTTCTTTCATACATTACGAGCAGTCTTCCAACTAATGTTTTAGGCGTCTTGGCGGAGTTGCGTCAATTTGTTTCGCGCATGAGGCTGATTCGCATGGACGTTTTTCGATTAAAAGGGTTTGAAATAAGAAAGGTAATCGACAAAATCATACGCGAGAACAAAGTTGCGGAATTTGAGTCATTTATTCGTAATTTTGGAGTCGATGAGTCCCTGATCGTTATTAAAGAGTCCGACGGCTCGCCTGTTCTGTATTTCAATCATCCCATGCGATACATCCCGTTTGTCGAGGCATGCTCTAGCGGTACAAGAACTCTGGTTAAGTTGTTCTCTGAGCTTCAACTTAACGAGTCGGCCAGCTTTTTGTTCATAGATGAGTTTGACGCTTTTTGTCACTTTGAGATGGCAGAGAGCCTTTTGAAGCTCTTTGCTTCAAAGGCATCGTGTCAGATATTGTGCTCGACCCACAATACCTCGCTTGTTAAGAATGGCGTAATGAGGCCCGACTGCGTTTATCAAATTTCTGCAAAAGAGGGCATTCGAACCTTGGCCGATTCTACCGATCGTGAATTGAGGCTTGGCAACAATATTGAGAAGCTTCTCCGAGCCGGAGAGTTTGATTAGCCATGAACAATGCGTCCGACAAGAACGTCCTGCTCATTGTCGAAGGTGCTAAACGCGAGCCTCAGCTGATGGAGCGCATGTTTGAATCTTTTGGCCTCGCAGATGATCATCAAATTGTCCCTGTCGAGATCAATGTTCATGACTTTCTAGACAAGCTCTTTCAAGAATACGGTTGCGATTTTGAGGCTGTAGATCTTAGGTTCTTTGTTGCCGAGCTTCTTTCGGACAAAGATGATGCGACTGAGCTTCTCGAATCCAGTTTTACTGACACCTTGCTCATATTTGACTTAGATCCTCAGGACAATCGGTTCGATTTTAAGCGGCTTGAGCTAATGCAAGACTATTACTGCGATAGCACTGATATGGGTCAGCTATATCTAAGCTATCCGTCGGTTGAAGCATATCGTGATTTTGATCCCCTGAAGTATTGCTCTCTGGATGATGCCCTTGTTCCTTCGGATGTGATTTTTGGTGAGCGATCTTACAAGGACTGGGTTGCCAGGAGGGGAGATTCGCTTGCGGATATTGGACGTATTGATAGTTATACATTTGCTTGCATTATTGCCGTTCATGCCCTGAGATCGCTTTGGTTGACTAATGGGCAGGTGACGCAAAATGCAAACGAGTGTATGGCTGACTTAGCTGCGACTGTGGCGGACATCAATCATTCTGAACTTTTGCTTAATGAGATTGATCGTCTGAACAATGATTCATTTTGCGCATGCTGCACCTGTCTGTTCTTTATTGCGAATTGGCCTAAGCGACTTAACGACGTTTTGAATAAGGCGATTAAGAGGGGTTTGGGTATTCGTTTGCTCTAAAGAGGGTCGTACCGTGCGCTGGGAGCCCGTCGACGAGTTTCGTAATGTACGCATTGTTGGCGATGTCTCGTCGGTCGAGGTGTTTTTGAACGATGGCGCGCTCGTGTTTTCGACGCGCGTCTATCCCGAGGCCTATGGCGTGACCGTTCACGCTCCGGGCGCGAGCGTGAACTATCACACGCTCAACATCTAGGCGTTTCGTCGCCTATCGGCGTTATACTGCAGCCGTTGCCAACGATGCGGGGAACACCCGCATCGTGGGTTTTTGTTTTGAAGGGACGGTGCCGTATGGGCGTACAGCAGCTAGAAGAGGCCTGGGCTTTGAGGGCCGGCGCGCGTGAGGCGCGTCTTGTCGCTGCTCCGCATGTGCCAGCAGCGCTTTCGCTGCTGGGGATTGTGCGTCCCGGTGACCGCCTGGTGGCCTTTGCGGACGACTTTGCCGATGCGTTTGCGAGCGGATTTGACGGCTGCGATGTTGTGATGGTGGGGGAGCCGTCTGTCGAGGCGTTTGCTGCGGCGTCCGGTGGCTTTGCCGGCTCGTTTGACGCTGGGGGTCCGCACCTGTGGTGGTTCGTCAACTCCATCGGCGGGTTTGGTCTGCGTGTGCCTGATCTTCGTGCGCTGGGTCGGGCGGCGCGTGAGGCCCATGCGCTGCTGGTTGTGGACAACACCGTGGCGTCAGCTTTTGGCTGCGATTCGCTGCGGCTGGGTGCTGCGCTGTCGCTCGAGGCGCTCGATCGCGTATGCGCCGGTGATGCTCTGCGCAAGTTGGTTGCCGTACCGGTCGCGCGCTCGCAGCTCAAGCGCCATCGTGTGGATGCCGCGGCCGAGTGCGCGCATGCCCTGCTTGAGGGCCGTGGATTGGCCAAGTTTGAATTGACTGCTGACGAGGCCGGTGTGCTGGAGCGGGGACTGGACTCGCTCGATGTCCGCATGCAGGCACACTTCGACCGCGCACGTGCGCTGTCCGAGTACTTGGCCGCCAATGAGATGGTGCGCAACGTGCGCTATCCCGGGCTGAGCTCGCATCCCGACCATGCGGTTGCAACGGGAATCCTCGAGCACGGCTTTGGTCCGGCAGTTGAGTTTGACCTTATCGAGCGCAGTGCGGGTGATTTCTTCGATGCTTTGCCGGGGGAGTTTCGTACATCGCCCGCCGGCGGCGCAACGACGCGCCTCTCGGCCACGCGCGGCAAGCAGGGGAGCACCATCCGCCTCTTCGCCGGCACCGACGACCCCTTGATCGTTGCCGCCACCCTAGATAATGCCCTCCGCAACTAGCTAAATCATCCTCGACTTCATAAGTTGCGGTGAAATAGGGATTGATTTACGGCTTTAACCGCATAAACAGCCCCTATTTCACCGCAACTTATGAGAAGGGGTTGCGTGGCTATAAGGCCCCGTCCTAAATTGGCTATTCTTTTATGCTGGCGATGAGGTCGTTGGCTTTGGTGGCGATGACGTTGTTGATGTCGGTCTGCAGCTCCTCGTAGACCGCTATGGCTCGCTCTCCGGCGGGGGTGAGGGTGGATCCACGGGCGCCGTCGCGCTCGATGAGCTTGCAGCCCAGCTGACCTTCGGCCTCGTTCACAATGCGCCATGCCTTGGAATACGCCATGCCCATGCTCTTGGCGGCACGGTTGAGCGAGTGCTCGCGGGCGATGCCCTGCAGCAGTAAGACGCAGCCGTGGCCGAAGACGCCCGGCAGATCTTTGTCGCACGCTTGAATGACCAACTTTGCCGTCGTCTTGTACTCCATACGCTCCACGTCTTCCCGCTAAAGTGTTTGCTGGGCAAACGCAAAGCCTGCGTCAAACCCTCGTGTGCTCTTCTTAAATCATGCATTGTAGCAGTCAAAGTGCGTTAAGATACTTCCCCAGTATTGGGCGCCCAAGGTTGGGCTGGGTCCTACGAGGCCTGCAGCCGACCGGTCGCATGGAAAAAGGAGAAACATGGCTACGTTCTTTCCCGGTGAGTCCCACACGTTTTCGGAGTATCTGCTGGTCCCTGGTTACTCGTCCTCGCAGTGCATCCCCAACAACGTCTCTCTTAAGACGCCGCTAACCCGCTTTAAGCGCGGTGAGAAGCCGGCAATCACCCTGAACATCCCCATGGTTTCCGCCATCATGCAGTCCGTCTCGGGCGTCGATATGGGTGTCGCGCTCGCTACCGAGGGTGGCCTGTCCTTCATTTACGGTTCCCAGAGCGCCGAGTCCGAGGCCGCTATGGTCAAGGCCGTCAAGGATCACAAGGCCGGTTTCGTTCAGTCCGATTCCACGCTGACTCCCGATATGACCATGGAGCAGGTCATCGAGCTCAAGGAGAAGACCGGTCACTCCACCATGCCGGTCACCGATGATGGCACTCCCAAGGGTAAGCTCCTGGGCATCGTCACCAGCCGTGACTATCGCCCCAGCCGCGATGACCACCAGACGAAGGTCTCCGAGTTCATGACCCCGCGTGAGCAGCTCATCGTGGGCGACAAGAACATCAGCCTCAAGGTTGCTAACGACGTCATTTGGGACAACAAGCTCAACGCCCTGCCCATCGTCGACGACTACGATCACCTGATGGGCATCGTCTTCCGCAAGGACTACGACAGCCACAAGACCAACCCCAACGAGCTGCTCGACGGCGACAAGCGCTACATGGTCGGTGCCGGTATCAACACCCGCGACTATGCCGAGCGCGTGCCGCTGCTCATCGAGGCTGGCGCCGATGTCCTGTGCGTCGACTCTTCCGAGGGCTTCAGCGAGTGGCAGAAGCGCACCATCGAGTGGATTCGCGCCAACTACGGCGAGGACGTCAAGGTCGGTGCCGGAAACGTCGTCGACGCTGAGGGCTTCCGCTTCTTGGCCGATTGCGGCGCCGACTTCATCAAGGTTGGTATCGGCGGCGGTTCCATCTGCATCACCCGCGAGACCAAGGGCATCGGTCGTGGCCAGGCTACCGCGCTGATCGACGTCTGCCGCGCCCGTGACGAGTACTACGAGGAGACCGGTGTCTACGTGCCCGTTTGCTCCGATGGCGGCATTGTCTACGACTACCACATGACGCTCGCCCTTGCCATGGGTGCCGACTTTATGATGCTGGGCCGCTACTTCGCGCGCTTTGACGAGAGCCCGACCGAGCGCGTCAATGTCAATGGCCAGTATATGAAGGAGTACTGGGGCGAGGGTTCTGCACGTGCCCGCAACTGGCAGCGCTACGACCTGGGCGGCGCCGCGAAGCTCAGCTTCGTCGAGGGCGTCGACTCCTACGTTCCCTACGCCGGCTCCCTCAAGGATGGTGTGGGCGGTACGCTCTACAAGGTCAAGTCCACGATGTGCAACTGCGGCGCCCTCTCGATCCCCGAGCTCCAGGAAAAGGCACGCCTAACGCTGGTCAGCTCCACCTCCATCGTCGAAGGCGGCGCCCACGACGTAGTCGTGAAGGATTCTCAGCAGAGCGTTTCCTATCGATAAGGTAAGAGCTGCATATCAAAGGTTGATTCACAACCACGTTATTTAGATAAAGCGAGATGCCCGCAAGTCGCAGGCATCTCGCTTGTCGTATTTGCTATCATCATGCGAGTTAACGATGCGGCGGGGCGTTCTTACCTTTGCTCGCTGCAAGTTCCGCACGAGCCGAAGAGCACTTAATGTGCTCTTCGTGCGAGCAGGACTGTCCGCAGCAGCGAGTAAAGGTAAGAACGCCCCGCCCCAACCCAGCTAACAAAGGAGCTGATATGTGCGATTGCACAGATCATAAGGACGAGATCCCCGCCTACGACGCGCAGGCCATTGAGTCCAGGTGGATGAAGGCCTGGGAGGACTCCAACCTCTTTGCCGTCGACACCGACGACAGCAAGCCCAAAAAGTACGTGCTCGAGATGTTCCCGTATCCGTCGGGTGACCTGCACATGGGCCACGCGCGCAACTATACCATCGGCGATGCCATGGCCCGTCAGGCCCGCATGCGCGGCTTTGACGTGCTGCATCCCATCGGCTTTGACGCCTTTGGCCTGCCCGCCGAGAACGCTGCCATCAAGCACAACACGCAGGCTGCCGCCTGGACGTATAAGAACATGGACCAGGCGCTTGCCACGATGAAGCGCATGGGCTTCTCCTACGATCTGGATCGCATGGTCAAGACCTGCAGCCCCGACTACTACCGTTGGGGTCAGTGGATCTTTGAGAAGATGTGGGAAAAGGGCCTGGTCTATCGCAAGAAGAACCCGGTCAACTGGTGCCCCACCTGCAAGACCGTTCTGGCTAACGAGCAGGTTACCGAGGGCAAGTGCTGGCGCTGTGGCACCGAGCCCGAGAAGCGCGACCTTGAGCAGTGGTACTACAAGATTACCGAGTACTCTCAGGAGCTGCTCGACGACTTGGAGAAGCTCCCCGGCTGGCCCGAGCGCGTCAAGCAGATGCAGGCCAACTGGATCGGTCGCTCCGAGGGCGCCGAGGTCGACTTTACCCTGTGCGACCAGGATGGCGAGCCCATCGAGGGCGATGAGGGCAAGATCACCGTCTTCACCACGCGTGCCGATACCCTTTTTGGCGTCTCCTTCTTTGTCCTGGCTCCCGAGTACGCCGGCCTGCACGAGCTCGTCGAGGGCACGGAGTACGAGGAGGCCGTCACCAAGATCGTCGAGGACTCCAAGCATATCTCTGCCGTCGAGCGTGCCCAGGGCACCCTCGAGAAGCACGGTGCCTTCACGGGCCGTTACGTGGTGAACCCCGTCAACGGCGAGAAGGTCCCCGTGTGGGTTGCCGATTATGTCGTTGCCGACTACGGCACCGGCGCCGTCATGGCCGTTCCCTGTGGCGACCAGCGCGACTTTGAGTTTGCCCGTAAGTACGACCTGCCGATCGTGCCGATCATCCTGGACGATGACGATCGCGCTGCCGTCGAGGCCAGCGGCGAGACCATCGATACCTTCCATGCCGAGACCGTCGACTGGGATTGCGCTCACGCTGCCGAGGGCACGCTCGTCCAGTCAGGCAAGTACACCGGCATGCGCGGCGGTAAGCACTCCGAGGGCGAGGCTGCAATCGTGGCCGACCTCGAGGCCATGGGCTGTGGTCGTCGCAAGGTCGAGTTCCGTCTGCGCGACTGGCTCATCAGCCGTCAGCGTTATTGGGGCAACCCCATCCCGGCCATCCACTGCGAGCACTGCGGCATCGTGCCCGTGCCCGAGGATCAGCTGCCGGTGACGCTGCCCGAGAACCTGGACCTGGGCGCCGGCGAAACCCTCGCCGAGTGCAAGGAGTTCTACGAGACCACCTGCCCGGTCTGCGGTCGCCCGGCCAAACGCGAGACCGATACCATGGACACCTTCACCTGCTCCAGCTGGTATTACCTGCGCTATACCGATCCGCACAACACCGAGCTGCCCTTCTCCCGCGAGGCCGCCGACCGTTGGATGCCCGTCGATAACTACATCGGCGGCATTGAGCACGCCATTCTGCACCTGCTCTACAGCCGCTTCTTTACCAAGGCGCTGCGCGACCTGGGCCTGCTGAGTGTGGACGAGCCCTTCACCAACCTGCTGTGCCAGGGCATGGTCAAGGACGAGAACGGTGACACCATGTCCAAGTCCAAGGGCAACGTCGTGCCCCCGAGCTCGGTCATCGAACCCTACGGCGCTGACACCATGCGTTTGGCGATCCTGTTTATCGCCCCGCCCGAGAAGGACTTCGACTGGGATCCCAAGGCCGTTGAGGGCGCCAACCGCTTCATCAAGCGCGCCTGGCGTATCGTTTGGCAGCTCGTCCAGTCCAGCGACGCCAACGTGGCCTTCGACAAGTCCGCGCTCGACGAGGTCGCGATGAAGCTCTATCGCGAGCGTCACCGCACCATCGCCAAGTGCACCGAGGACTTCGATCGCGGCCAGTTCAACACCGCGATCTCGGCCGTCATGGAGCTCGTCAACGCGGCGAGCGCCTACCTCAATGCCACCGAGGGTGCCGCCCGCGACAAGGCGCTGTGCTACGGCGTGGCCAAGGACATCGTGAGCGTCCTTGCCCCCATCTGCCCGTTCTGGGCCGACGAGTTGTGGCACGAGGCGCTCGGCTGCGAGGGCAACGCCTACACCGCCGCCTGGCCCGAGTTCGACCTGGCCGAGTCCGTTGAGGACGCGGTGCAGATCGTGGTCCAGGTGCTCGGTAAGGTCCGCGGCCGCGTCGACGTGGCCCGCGATGCCTCCAATGAGGATATGCAGGCTGCCGCCGAGGCCGCCGTCGCCAAGTGGCTCGAGGGCAAGACGGTCGTCAAGGCCATCTGCGTGCCCGGCAAGCTGGTCAACCTGGTGGTCAAGTAAACGCCACGCGCATAGTTGACGTGTTAAAGATGAGGGGCGATTCCGCTGGGGTAGTCCCTCGTTTTTCATGTACCTGTCCTGATGCCTGCGGTCAATTGTCTTCTTCTTGTGGAGAAGCTGTGCGCACGCTGACCTGCAGATTCGTACTGTGCTTGCACGTTTCCGCAGCTATTGGTATAGTTTGCTTGCAAATGAAGTTGTAATTGAAAGAAGTGGGGTTTCGGCCCCGCTTCTTTTTTGTATGGATGGAGGTGCCGTAATGGTCAAGACCAAGACCGAGCAGGCGATCATTGACGCGCTCGAGGCCGTCGCTCCCCAGCACGATATCGACATCGTCGACGTCGAGCTCGTGGGTGCCACCAAGGCCCCCTGCGTGCGCGTGCGTATCGAGGGTGCCGAGGGTCAGAGTCTTTCGCTCAACGACGTCACGGCCAACACCAAGTGGGTCGGCGATGTGATTGAGGAGCTCGACCCCATCTCTTCGAGCTATACGCTCGAGGTGTCGAGCCCGGGTATGGCGCGCCCGCTGCGCCGCCCGTGCGACTTTGCCCGCTTTGTGGGCGAGAACTGCGAACTCACCTCCACCGCCACCGAGGGCCGTCGCAAGTATGCCGGCAAGATTACCGCCGCCACCGAGGCGAACGTGACCCTCGAGCTCGAGGACGGCGAGTCCGTTACCCTCGATTTCTCTGATGTTAAAAAGTGCAAGTTGAAGCCCACCTACGACTTCAAGCCCGCGAAGGAAGGAAAGTAAGATGGCAGCATCCGACATGATGTCCGCCCTGATGGAGCTTTGCCAGGAGAAGCACATCGACCAGCTCTACCTGATCGACCGCCTGGAGCAGTCGCTCGCCAAGAGCTATGCCGAGATCCTGCATCTTGAGTGGGGCGCCAAGGTGACCATCGACCGCACCACCGGCAAGATCTACGTCTACCGCCTGGAGCCGATCGACGATTCCATGGACGAGGAGGGCAACTTCACCGAGTTCGAGGAGATCGACGTCACTCCCAAGAACACGAGCCGCATCGCTGCCCAGCACGCTAAGGCCGAGATCAACGCCATCGTGCGCAACTCCGCCCGCGAGCAGATCTACGAGGAGTTCTCCGGCCGCATCGGTGACCTCATCAGCGGTACCGTGCTGCAGTCCACGCCCGACTTCACGATCGTCAAGATCCGCGAGGGCGTCGAGGCCGAGCTGCCGCATTTCGACCAGCGCCGTTACGAGAACGAGCGCAACGAGCGTCCGATGGGCGAGCGCTATCTGCACAACCAGCACATCAAGGCCGTGATCATCGACGTTCGCGACCCCAACTCCAACCTGCAGCCGGTTCGTGGCGAGCACAGCCGTCCGCCGATTGTCATCTCCCGTACTCACCCCGAGCTCATGCGTCGTCTGTTTGAGCAGGAGGTGCCCGAGATCTATGAGGGCACCGTCCAGATCAAGTCGATCGCCCGCGAGCCCGGCCAGCGCTCCAAGGTCGCCGTCCACTCGCTCGACGACCGTCTGGATCCTGTGGGCGCCTGCGTCGGCCCCAAGGGCAGCCGTGTTCGCGCTGTCGTGGGCGAGCTCCGTGGCGAGCGCGTCGACGTCATCCTTTGGGATGCCGATCCTGCCGTCTACGTCGCCAACGCCCTGTCGCCCGCCAAGGTCACCCGCGTCCTCATCGACGAGGAGAAGGCCTACGCCGGCGTCATCGTGCCCGACGACCAGCTGTCCCTCGCCATCGGCAAGGAGGGCCAGAACGCCCGCCTCGCCGCGCGCCTGACCGGCTGGCACATCGACATCAAGTCCGAGACGCTTGCCGCCGACATCCTCAAGAACGTTCCCGTTCACGAGGAGCCCGCCGCCGACCTGATCGGTGACGAGGAGGACGGGGACGTCCGCCGCTGCGAGTACGTGTCCGAGGACGGCATCCAGTGCCGCAACCAGGCTCGTCCCGGCTCCCGTTTCTGCGGTGTCCACGACACCGACGCCTTCGATGATGCGGAGGACCTGATCTAGCGCGCGGTCGCGCCGGGCGGGTCCCGGCGCGTCTCCCACGCTCGTTCAGTCTCTAGGCACCCAAGGTGCCAGAAAGGGTAGGTGAAGTCATATGGCAAAAGTCCGTGTGTCCACCCTGGCCAAAGAGTTCGGCATGACCTCCAAGGAACTGATGGGTCATCTCGCCGAAATGAAGATTCCCGCTAAGTCCGCTTCCTCCACCTTGGAGGACGCTTATGTCGCTATGGTCCGCAAGCAGCTCGCCTCGGTGATCGAGGCCCGCGCCCAGGAAGTCGAGGCCGCCAAGCAGGCCGAGGAGCAGGCGGCTGCCGCCGAGGAGGCCGCACGCGCCGCTGAGGCCGAGCGCGAGCGCATCGCCGCCGAGAAGGCACGTGAGGAGGAGCGCCGCCAGTTTGCCGCAGCCCAGGCTGCCGAGGAGGCTGCCCGCGCCGAGGCCGAGGCCAAGAAGAAGGCCGAGCAGGAGCGCCTTGCCCGCGAGAAGGAGGAGGCTGCCCGCGAGGCTCAGCGACGCGCCGTTCCCGCTTCCGACTCCGGTTCGCGCTTCCGTTCGCTGCTCGACCAGATCGCCGCACAGGAGACCGTGCTCAAGGAGAAGAAGGACGCCGAGGACAAGGCCAAGGCCGAGCGTGCTGCCGAGCGCGGTAACCGTCGTGGCGGCAACAACGACCGCCGCGGTGGCCGTCGTAACGATCGCAATGCCTCCGACAACAACTCCGAGCGCAACGCCTCCGAGAGCCGTCCGCACAGCCATCGCACCAACGCCAGCAACAACGTCGCTGCCGGCATGGACTTCCCCAACCCCGACAAGCAGGGCAAGGGCAAGAAGCGCAAGGGCGGTCACAACAACGAAGAGGACCACTACAGCCGCATGGCTCGCGAGGCCGAGGAGTACAGCCGCGAGAAGGTGCTCGAGGAGGCTCGTGCCGCCGTCGAGGAGGCCTCTCGCGAGTCCACCGGTCGCCGCAAGAAGCGCAAGGAGAAGCGCGAGCGCGAGGCTGCCAAGGCTCAGGAGGAGCGCAAGATAGAGGAGGCGCTGGCCCAGGGCGTGAATCCCGAGGACCTCGACGCCATCAAGGTCTCCCAGGGCGTTACCGTCCAGGAGCTTGCCGAGGCGCTCGACGTTCCGGCCAACGACATCATCAAGCGCCTGTTCCTGCTTGGTATGCCGCTCACCATGACGCAGTCCATGTCCGACGACCTCGTCGAGCTCGTTGCCGACGACCTGGGCCGTCAGATCAAGATCATCACCCCCGAGGAGGAGAACACCTTCTCGTTCTACGACGATCCCGCCGACCTCAAGCCGCGCGCCCCGGTCGTCACCGTCATGGGCCACGTCGACCACGGTAAGACGTCGCTGCTCGACGCTATCCGTCACACCGGCGTTGCTGCCGGCGAGGCGGGCGGCATTACGCAGGCCATCGGTGCTTCGCAGGTCATGATCAACGACCGCAAGATCACCTTCATCGATACCCCCGGTCACGCCACCTTTACGGCTATGCGTGCCCGTGGCGCCAAGGTGACCGACATCGTCATTCTGATCGTGGCTGCCGACGACGGCGTCATGCCCCAGACCGTCGAGTCGATCAACCACGCCAAGGCCGCCGGCGTTCCCATCGTCGTCGCCGTCAACAAGATCGATAAGCCCGGCGCCAACCCCGACCGCGTGCGCCAGGAGCTCACCGAGTACGGCGTCATACCCGAGGAGTGGGGCGGACAGAACATGTTCGTCAACATCTCGGCCAAGCAGAAGATCGGTATCGACGATCTTCTGGAGACCGTGCTGCTCCAGGCCGACGTGCTCGAGCTCAAGGCCAACCCGGACACCTTTGCCTCCGGCAACGTCCTCGAGGCCAAGCTCGACAAGGGCCGCGGCTCGGTCGCTACCGTGCTCGTGACCCGCGGTACCTTGCGCGTGGGCGATACGCTGGTCGCCGGCCTTACCTATGGCCGCGTCCGTGCCATGCTCGACCCCAAGGGTCGCGCCGTCACCGAGGCCGGTCCCTCCGACGCCGTCGAGATTTTGGGCCTGCAGTCTGTGCCCAACGCCGGCGACGAGTTCCGCGTGTTCGAGGACGAGCGCGAGGCTCGCGCCCTTGCCGACGAGCGTTCGCTCAAGGCCCGTATCGAGGAGCAGAGCCGCGTCAAGCACGTCACGCTCGAGAACCTCTTCGAGACCATTGCCGACGCCGAGGTCAAGGAGCTCAACCTGATCATCAAGGCCGACGTCCAGGGTTCCATCGAGGCCCTTCAGGACTCGCTCGACAAGATGGATCAGTCCGAGGTTCGCATCAACACGATCCACTCCGCCGTTGGCGCCATCAACGAGACCGACGTCGTCCTGGCCGACGCCTCCAATGCCATCATCATCGGCTTTGGCGTCCGTCCCGACGGTAAGGCCCGCTCCGCCGCCGAGCGCGAGGGCGTCGAGATCCGTTGCTACGACGTCATCTACAAGTGCCTCGAGGAGCTCGACGCCGCCCGTATCGGCATGCTCAAGCCCACCGAGGTCGAGGTCGCCACGGGTACCGCGACCGTCCTGGACACCTTCAAGGTGCCCAAAGTCGGTATCGCCGCCGGTGTCCGCGTCGAAGAGGGCGAGATCGCCGCGACCGATTCCGTGCGTCTGGTGCGCGACGGTATCGTGGTCTTCAACGGCAAGATCGCCTCGATGCGCCACTACAAGGACGAGGCCAAGAGCCTCAAGAGCGGTTCCGAGGGCGGCATTGGCCTGGAGAACTTCCAGGACATCAAGCCCGGCGACCAGATCGAGGGTTACCGCATCGACCAGGTTGCCCGTACCGAGTAGGGGGTAGCGCTATGAAGCAAACGCAGGCAACCCGCCGTCTGGGCGAGCAGCTTCGCGAGAAGCTCGGTTATATCCTGCTCTTTGAGGTTTCCGATCCGCGTCTCGACCTGGTTACTTTGACCGCGGTCGAGGTCGCGGTGGACCGTTCGTTCGCGCGCGTGTACGTGTCGTGCGATGCGAGCCGCTACGACGAGGTCATGGAGGCGCTCGCAAGCGCCAAGGGCCGTATTCGCAGCTTGTTGGCTCGCTCGCTCGATTGGCGTGTTACGCCCGAGCTCGATTTTCGCATCGATCGCTCGACCGATGAGGCCGAGCGCATCACGCGTGCGCTGGAAAACGTTCCCGCCACGCTTGCGATCGAAAAGGACGAGGACGGCTATCCGATAGTGGATGCCGCCCAGGAGGCAGCTTTAGATGACTAATTCCGCCGACCTCGCCTCGTGCGAGTCTGCAGATATTCAGCGACGCATCCTCGAGTTCATCGAGGGTGCGTCCTCCATTGCGATTTCGGGACACACTTCTCCCGACGGCGACGCCCTGGGCTCCGTGTTGGGTCTGGGCCTTTCGCTCATGAAGTTTTTCCCCAACAAGGACATTGCGCTGCTGCTGGCAGACGATGACCCGGTTCCGCGCATCTACCGCTTTATGGAAGGCTCCGATCGCCTGGTGCCGGCATCTGCGTACGCTGGCAACCCGGACCTGTTCATCTCGGTGGACGTACCGGTCGTCGAGCGTCTCAATAATTCCGCCGAGGTGCTTCGTCGCTCCAAGCATGTGGTGTGTTTCGACCACCATCCGGCGCGTGAGGAGTTTGCCGAGCTCAGTCTGAGGCGCGTTGAAGCTGCAGCCTGCGCCATGATCATTGACCGTTTCTTGGACAATTGCGGCATTGTCGCACGTGATGGCGTTGCGACCTGCCTGCTGTGTGGCTTGGTTACCGATACCGGCCGTTTTCAGTACCAAAACGCCGATGCCGCCGCGTTCCATGCGGCATCGCGTCTGGTTGCCCACGGTGCCGATCCGGCGCGTGTGGCACTCGAGGTATACCAGAGCATGCGCGTTGAGTTTTTGCACCTCAAGTCCATCGTTATGGGCCGCATCAAGACGGTGGCCCACGGGCGCGTTGCGTATAGCTACGCGTACCAGAGCGACCTTGAGGCTTGCGGTGTCACCTCGGATGAGTGCGACGGCCTGGTCGATGTGGTGCGCTCGGTGATGGGCGTCGAGGTCTGCCTGTTCCTGAAGGGCATTGAGGGCGATACCAAGGTGCGCGGCAACCTGCGCTCTAAGGGCGACCTCAACGTGTCCGAGATCGCTGCTGCCTTTGGCGGGGGTGGACATTCCGCTGCCGCCGGTTTCTCCAACAACGGAACGATTCTCGAGACGCTCACCGTGGCACTTCCCATGCTGGCCGAGCTGGTAGGGGAGGATCCCGCTTCGGTGACCGTCGAGCTTTAACTTTTTGGATGGTACATGGCTCGTCGTACGCCTTCTCAATTGAATATGCTGCTCGCTGTCGATAAGCCGGTGGGCTGCACGTCCCACGATGTGGTTTCGCAGTGCCGGCGCACCCTCCATGAGCGGCGCGTCGGCCATGCCGGCACGCTCGACCCCATGGCATCGGGTGTCATGGTAGTGGGCGTGGGCCAGGCAACCCGTCTACTGGGTATGCTCACGCTCGATACCAAAAGCTACGTCGCCGACATCTCGTTTGGCGCCGAGACCAATACCGATGATGCGGAAGGCGAGGCGGTCCGCACGGTGGCTGTTGCCAACGAGCTCCGCGATCCTGCCTATGCGCGTGAGCACTTGGCCTCCATGCTGGGTCCGCAGATGCAGGTGCCGCCGGCGTTTTCGGCTATCTCGGTCAATGGCGTTCGCGCCTACAAGTCTGCTCGCGAGGGCAATGCGGTGGACCTACCTCCGCGTCCCGTCGAGGTCTATGCCGCCGACCTGATCGCCGTGGGCGGCGAAGGTGATACGTGCGTGTGGACCGTGGCGTTCTCGGTGAGCAAGGGCACCTATATTCGTGCGCTCGCTCGCGACCTGGGCCGCGCCTGCGAGAGCGCCGCGCACATTTCCGCGCTGCGCCGCACGGCCTCTGGTGTTGTTTCCATTGGCGCCTGTCATGCGGTGGAGGAGCTTTCTCCCGAGTCCGCCGCTGGCTTTGCCCTGGATCCCATTGCGGCCCTGGGCGCCACGCGTGTTGACTTGCCGGGTAATCTTGCCGACGACCTGCTCTGCGGCCGACGCATTCCCGTTGAGCGTTCGCTTGCCGATTTCGATGCCTCGAAGCCGCCGTTTGCGTTGGTGCTCGATGGGGGACTCAAGGCGCTCGCCCGCATTGAGGGTGGCCGCTTTGTCATGGAGCACGTGTTTCCGCAGGCAATCGGCGGTGTTCGATGATGTTGTCCGCTCGCGAGCTCGCGCGTGTCTTTTTCGCGGGTGAGTCGGACGAGGCTCGCATCGTTACTGCCGATGCGTTTGATGAGTGTGAGCACTTGGGTGCCGCATCGATTGCCATCGGCGTGTTCGACGGCGTTCACCGTGGACACCAGGAACTCATCGAAGCGCTTGTCCGTGATGCCCGTGCCCATGGCTGTAAGGCGGTCGTGGTTACCTTTGATCCCGACCCGGACGTTGTGGTGAGCCCTTCGCCCGCTCAAAAATTGATGACGACGGCCGACCGTCTGCATGCTTTGGCTCAAACCGGGGTCGATGCGGTGGTGGCCGTTCCCTTTACGCCTGAGGTTGCGGCGCTTGACCATGTTGACTTTCTCTCGCTGGTGTCGCGTCTGGTCGACATTCGATCGATTCGCGTTGGCAGTGACTTTAGGCTGGGTCGTGGCGGTGCATCTGGTGTTGCCGAGATGCGCGCCTGGGGTTCCGAGCACGGCGTTGACGTGTATGGTCACGACCTGCTTTGCGAGGGCGGTGAGGCCATTTGCGCCACCCGCATTCGTCATGAGTTGGGACAGGGCCATGTGGAGCTTGCCGCTGAGTTACTCGGCCGTCCGTATATGGTGCGTGGCGGTGTTATTCGCGGCCGTCACGAGGGTTCTGGCATGGGCTTTCCCACGGCAAACCTACAAGTTCCCGATGGTATTCAGGTGCCTGCGGACGGCGTGTATGAGGGTCTGGTGCTGGTCGATGACACCGTGTGGCCCGCTGCCGTGAACGTCGGCCTACCGCCAACGTATGCCGACGATGTCGCTTCGGCGCATCTCGAGGCTAATTTAATTGGTTATACGGGCGACCTGTACGGCTCTTCTGTTTCGCTGGCGTTTACGCGTTGGCTGCGTCCGTCGCGCGTGTTCGATTCGCTGGATGAGTTGATCGCGACCGTCGAGGGTAATATCGAAGACATTCGTCACAACTTGGGTGAGCAGGGGGTGAGCATCCGTGATTAGCGATGAGGAAAAAGACCAGGTACGCGCTGCGTCCGACCTGGTTGCCATTGTGCAGGAAACGGTTGAGCTCAAGCCCCGCGGCCATGAGTTTTGGGGATGCTGCCCCTTCCATGGCGAAAAGACGCCGTCCTTCCATATTATTCCCGCCACGCAGGTGTGGCATTGCTTTGGCTGCGGCGAGGGTGGCGACGTCTTCACTTATATCATGAAGCGCGAGAACCTGAGCTTTCCCGAGTCAATCCGTTATTTGGCCGATCGCGCGGGTATTGAGCTGCATGACACCGGAGATCGCCGTGAGCGCGGCACCAAGCGTGCCCGCATATACGATCTGTGCGCCGAGACGGCCCAGTTCTACCACACCATGCTTATGCGCGGTAAGGACGGCCGTCCGCGCGAGTATTTTGCCAGTCGCGGCATGGGCGGCGACGTCTGCCGCCGCTACTGCCTGGGCTTTGCGCCGGGCCGCAACGCGCTGGTGTCGCACCTGTCCCAGGCGGGTTTTACCCCGCAGGAGATGATCGATGCCAACGTTGCCGTGAGCCGCGGGCGCGGGCAACTAGCCGACCGCTTCTACGACCGTGTGATGTTCCCCATCTTTGACGAGCAGGGTCACAACATTGCCTTTGGCGGTCGCATTATGGGCGACGGCCAGCCTAAGTATCTCAACACCGCCGAGACGAGCGTGTTCCATAAAAAGCGAAACCTCTACGGCTTTAACTGGGCCAAGGAGTTTATCGTCGCGCAGGATACCGCCATCGTGGTGGAGGGTTATACCGACTGTATCGCCTGCTGGGAGGCGGGGATCAAAAACGTCGTCGCCACGCTGGGCACCGCGCTCACGGAGCATCACGTCAAGACGCTCACCCGCTTTGCCAAGCGCATCGTGTATATGTTCGATGGCGACGCCGCCGGTCAAAAGGCCGCGCGCCGCGCGATTCAGTTTATCGAGCAGGATTCGATGGACCTGCGCTGCGTGGTACTTCCCGACGGCAACGATCCCATGGAGTTCATCACGGCGCACGGCGGAGAGGAGCTGCAGAAACGCATTGACGCCGCCGAGCCGCTCATGGACTTTGTCTACCGTTCGCTGCAGGAGTCGAGCGACATCACCACGCCGGGCGGTCGCGCCAAGGCGCTTGAAGATGCGCTGACGCTTATCTATCCGCTGCGCGATAGCTATATGATCGACACGTACTTTATCCAGATTGCTGATTTGCTGGGTTTGGATTTGGAGACGGTGCGCGCGAGCTCGGGCCGCGTGTTTCGCGATGTCGCCAAGCGCGAAGATGCGGAACGACGTCGTGAGCAGAACTATGAACGCCAGCGGGCGCAAGCCGAGCGCTCTGGTAGCGCGGGCGGTCGGTCGTCTGGTTCGCAGGGGACATCTCGTGGTGCTTGGGCGTCGGGCGCGACGCCGCCGGTGTCCGCGCCGGTCGAAGAAGAGCCGTACGACTATGTCCCGCTCGATGCCTACGGTGCCGCGCCTGTAGAGGTCGTCGATGATCTGCCGCCAATCGATGTGCCTCATGGTATGGGCTCTGAGCCCGCCGGTGCCCCGGCAGACGCTTCGGCCCCTATGGTTCTGACCGATCTTGAGCGCAAGTCCTTGGCAGGGGAGCGCGAGCTGCTGACGATGCTCACGAGCTACCCCGACCTGTTCCGCACGTATGCCGACCGCATCTGCTCCATCGAGTGGGTTGACCCACGTCACGAGTCCATCGCATGGGCCGTTCTGGCTACGCCGTCGGGAACCGATCCTGCAGCTTGCATGGATGCGGCACGCTCGGTGTGTCCCGAGGCGGCAACGCTTGTGAGTGCCGGGCGCATCTCGGCGACGAGCAAGCACCCCACCGAGACGAACATTGTGTTTATGCTCGATACGCTCGAGCTCTACACCATCAAGCGCCGCATGCGTGCCGCACAGGCCAAGCTGCGCCAAGACCGTTCGCTCGATGATGAGGGCCGTCGTTCGCTGACCGTGCAGGCCGCGCGGGACTCGCAGCGTCAGCGCGAACTGCAAAAGTCGATCGGCGGCGTGGCGGACCCGTTCCGTTTGATCGGCCTGGAGGCCGCAGGCACTGAACAAGCCTAGATGTTGTGGTCAACCAGCGTATTCTCGCCTATATCCAGTCCTCTTTTTGGGTATAGACGTCAATGTGTGTGCTAAAGTATTGAGTCCTGTGGACTATGAAGGGAGAATCTGTGCCAAAAAAGACTGAGAGCACGGGTACTGGGCTGGAATCCTACGTTGCAAAGCTCATGGGCAACGGCTCAAACAGGACTTCGGTAACCGAGGACGAGATTCAGGTCGCCCTGAAGGATATCGATGTTTCTGACGAGCAGCTCACCGCGGTGTATTCCGCGCTGCGCAACAGCGGCATCCAGATTATCTCCGCGAGCGGTAACGACGACGCCCCCATGGACGTCGACGATGACGATAACGATACCGATACCGACGATTTCGATGACGACGACGAGCACGATTCCGGCTCGCTTGACGATCATGAGCTCAAGATGGCCCGTCAGGCCGATGCCGAGATGGGTTCTTCCAAGAGCAAGAAGAAGCGCACCGTGCGCACGTCCCGTTCACGCTCCCGCGTGCGTGGCATCGATGCCTCCACGGTGATGCTGACCGGCGATCCGGTCCGTATGTACCTCAAGGAGATCGGCAAGGTCGACCTGTTGACCGCCTCCGAAGAGGTCGATCTGGCCATGAAGATCGAGGCCGGTCTTGAAGCCACCGAGAAGCTCGAGGCTGCCGATGCTGGTGAGCTCGAACTCACGCGTGCCGAGATGCGTCGTCTTACGCGCATTGAGAACGTGGGCCTCGAAGCCAAGCAGGCGCTCATCAGCGCAAACCTGCGTCTGGTCGTCTCCATCGCTAAGCGCTATGTCGGACGCGGCATGCTGTTCCTGGACTTGATCCAGGAGGGCAACCTCGGTCTGATCCGCGCCGTCGAGAAGTTCGACTACCAGAAGGGCTTTAAGTTCTCCACGTACGCCACGTGGTGGATCCGTCAGGCCATCACGCGCGCTATCGCCGACCAGGCCCGTACCATCCGTATTCCCGTGCACATGGTCGAGACCATCAACAAACTCGTCCGCGTGCAGCGCCAGCTTCTTCAGGACCTTGGTCGCGACCCGACCCCCGAGGAGATCGGTGCCGAAATGGACATGAGCGCCGACCGCGTCCGCGAGATCCAGAAGATCTCGCAGGAGCCCGTGTCGCTCGAGACCCCCATCGGCGAGGAAGAGGATTCCCAGCTGGGCGACTTCATCGAGGACTCCCAGGCCATCGTTCCGCCCGATGCGGCCAGCTTCTCCATGCTGCAGGAGCAGCTCACCCAGGTGCTCGACTCGCTTGCCGATCGTGAGCGCAAGGTTATCGAGCTGCGCTTTGGCCTTGTCGACGGACATCCCCGTACGCTCGAGGAAGTCGGCCGCGAGTTTGGCGTCACGCGCGAGCGCATCCGCCAGATCGAGTCCAAGACCCTGGCCAAGCTCCGCCATCCCAGCCGTAGCAGTAAGCTCAAAGACTATATCGAGAGCTAGTCAAGCAAGAAGCGCCCTCAAGCACATCTGCTTGGGGGCGCTTTCATGTAGTCGTTGGGTGTTCCTATAGTTTTGTCAACCGTCGGGGCTACTCCCGGTAGGGCACCCGGTCGCGCATCACGGCGTATATCGCC
>NZ_JADNJQ010000019.1 GCF_015555045.1 Collinsella aerofaciens
CGGCAGGCCCCGCCGACCGATTGCAAGCGGTCGGCGGGGCCATTGTGGCTCTTGACAGCGGATTGGGTCATATGAGCGAAAGCCCGCCAGAGCGAGCAAGGTGCCTTGAAGCGAGGCGGCATTGACCTTCTGGTCATGCCGCCGAAGTTGAAAGGCAGATTGCCACTCTGGCGGGTTTGCAGCGTCAACTGGTTACGCGGGCTGGTAAGCCCGCGTAACCCTAATAATTGGCTTCGTAGCCGTTGCCGTCGCCGGTGGGCTCTTCGTAGTAGTCCGAATCGCTCGAATCGCTTGAGTCATCGGAATCGTCAGAGCTGACCGATGAGGTTGCGGTACCGTTTGCGTAGTCGTCAGACGTGTTGTTGTTCAGGTCGCCGATTGTAGAGCTGGAACCGTCGGAAAGACCCATGGTGTTGGGACCCTTGGGATCCTTGCCGGCATCGACGCGCTCCATCATTTCCTTGAGCTCGTCCTCGTAGACAAAGACGTAGCTCACACCGTCGATCATGGTGCTGTCGTCGGCGTACGAGGGCAGGTTGGCCGAGTAGATACCGTCGACATCCATACCGCGCATGGCGTTGACCGTAGCCACGATATCCTGAACGCTCATATCGGTTACGAGCATATCGGACAGCGAATTAACCAGGCCAAAAATCTTCGTGGCATCGAAGTTATTGAGAATCTGGTTGGCAAGGGCGCCAAGCACCTGACGCTGGTGGCGCATGCGTGTGTAATCGCCGTCGGCATAGGTGTAGCGGCAGCGGGCATAGGTAAGGGCGGTGGTACCGTCCATATGCTGCTGGCCAGCGGTAATCTTAATATCCAGGTGCTCGGGGTCGTCAACATCATCGGTTGCGTTAATGTCGATACCGCCAACCGAATCAATCAGCGCCTGCATACCGTCGAAGCTGACCTCGGCATAGTGGGAAATCTGAACACCGCACAGCTCGTTGACCGCCTCGACCATGGCCTCGGCGCCGCCAACGGTATGGCAGGCGTTGATCTTCATGGTCTCGCCCTTGTACTCGACCTTGGTGTCGCGCGGAACGGAAATGAGCGTCGCCTGCTTTTGCGTGGGGTCGATGCGTGCCAGGATAATCGAGTCGGCACGATACGTATCCTCGCCCGGACGGCCGTCGGTGCCAAGAAGCAGCACGTAGAACGGATCCTTTGCCTCATCGGTGTCAACCAGAACCCGACGCAGATTGTCGGTAATGACATTAGAATCGCCGAGCTTGCCCATAATGGTGGCAAACCACAGGCCGGCAGCGGTAGTGGCACTCAGCAGCACACCAAGCACGACAATGAGCGCGACGTGACGAATCGTGTGGCTACGACGACGTTGACGAGCGCGCTCGGAATAGCGAGCCACGTTATCGCGACTGTAGATCTTGGCCTGCGCACCAGTTGAGGGTCTTCGGGCGGTGGTATCCGCGAGGGGCTTTTTATTAAACATAGGCAACCTGTATTAGTAGATGACGGGATCGGGGACGGTAGCATGCTCGACATGCGCGCCGAGCGCCTGCAGCTTTTCGACAAACTGCTCGTAGCCGCGCTTGATGTGATGGATAGCCGAAACCTCGGTCGTCCCGTCGGCGATCAAGCCCGCTACGACGAGGGCCGCTCCGCCACGCAGATCGGGCGAGGTAACCTGTGCACCCGAGAAACCCTTGACGCCATGAATCATGGCATGATGGCTCTCGATACGAATGTCGGCACCCATGCGCACCAGCTCAGAGGCAAACATAAAGCGATTCTCGAAGATGTTCTCGGTAATAACGGAACTGCCGTCGGCGAGAGCGGAGAGCACCATAATCTGCGCCTGCATGTCCGTCGGGAAGCCGGGGAACGGAAGCGTTTGGATGTCGACCGGCTTGATACGCTCGGCACGGTTCACATGGACGCCATCCTCGACGCGCTCGCAGTCGATACCCATGAGCTCCATCTTCTTGAGCACCATGCCCAAGTGAATGGGGCAAAAGCCCGTGACATCGACACCACGATCGTCGGCCATCAACGCACCGGCAACGATAAAGGTACCGGCCTCGATGCGGTCGCCCACTACGCGATGGGTAACAGGATGCAGTTCTTCCACGCCCTCGATGGTCACGACAGGCGTACCGGCGCCAACAATCTTGGCGCCCATCTCGTTGAGCATGTTGGCGAGATCGACGATCTCGGGCTCGCGGGCGGCATTGTCGATAACCGTGGTGCCCTGCGCGCGCACGGATGCCATGATGAGGTTCTCGGTCGCACCGACGCTGGCGAACTCGAGCGTAACGGTGGTACCGCGCAGACCTTGGGGCGCATTAGCGTTGATGTAGCCGTGGGCGGTATCGAACTCTACGCCCAGGGCCTCGAGACCAAGAATGTGCATATCGATCTTGCGAGCACCCAGGTTGCAGCCGCCCGGCATGGCGATCTTGGCGCGATGGAAGCGGCCCAGCAGGGGTCCCATCACGGCGGTGGAAGCACGCATCTTGGCGACGAGCTCGTAGGGGGCCTCCCAAGAATCGACCTGAGAGGTATCAATCTCGAGCGTGTGCTCGTCGAGAACATCGATCGTAGCGCCCATGCCCTTGAGCACCTTGCCCATCACGTGGACATCGGAAATATCGGGCACGTTCTGCAGCGTCGTCTTGCCCGGCGCCAGAAGCGTTGCCGCCATGAGTTTGAGTGCGGAGTTCTTGGCGCCCGAAACGGGCACGGAGCCTCCGATGGCGTGGCCACCCTCAACGCGGATAATATCCAAGGTCTACCCTTTCAAAAAGCATGCCCGGGATGGCTGAGCCATCCCGGGCATGATGTGTTCGCAAATGGTCGAACGCTAAATCGTTTGACTATTGGGTAAGCTTGAGCTTACACCATGCGATTTCATTATAGAGGTAGGCGCGGCGTGCATCATCCTCCGACAAATTACCCAGCTTCTCTTCAAAACCTTGAATATCAGCTTTAAGCTTGTCGGCATCGACGGTCGCCAAATCGCAAGCGCGCTCGGCGAGAACGGTCACGACATCGTCCGCAACCTGGGCATAGCCGCCGGCCACGGCAAACGTGTGGTCGACAGTGCCCATGGCCTTATCGGAAACGCGAACGTAACCGCGGTCGATCGTGCAGATCTCGCTGGAGTGAGCAGGCAGAACGCCAAACTCGCCATCCGTGGACGGAATCGACACAAACGCAGCGTCGCCCTCATAGGCGCAGCTCACGGGGCACACGATGCGGATACGCATAACCTACTTCTCCCCCATCTTGCGGGCGCGCTCGCGCACGTCCTCAATCGTGGAAGCATAGCGGAAAGCCTGCTCGGGCAGGTCATCGGCCTTGCCGTCGACAATCTCGGCGAAAGAGCGGACGGTATCCTCGACGCGGACGTAGACACCGGGGTTGCCGGTGAACTTCTCGGCGACGTGGAAGGACTGCGAGAGGAACTGCTGAATCTTACGGGCACGGTTGACCGTAAGGCGCTGCTCCTCGGACAGCTCGTCCATACCCAGAATGGCGATGATGTCCTGAAGGTCGGAGTACTCCTGCAGGAGCTCCTGGACCTTGACGGCGACACGGTAGTGCTCCTCGCCGACGATCGAGGGATCGAGAGCGTCGGAGGAAGATGCGAGCGGGTCGATAGCCGGGAACAGGCCGAGCGACGAAATGCTACGCGAAAGAACCGTGGTGGCGTCGAGGTGCGTAAACGTTGTGGCAGGCGCCGGGTCGGTCAGGTCGTCTGCGGGGACGTAGACAGCCTGGACGGAGGTAATGGAGCCCGTCTTGGTCGAGGTAATGCGCTCCTGGAGGTCGCCCATCTCGGTTGCCAGCGTGGGCTGGTAACCAACGGCGGACGGCATACGGCCCAGCAGTGCGGAAACCTCGGAACCTGCCTGGGAGAAGCGGAAGATGTTGTCGATGAACAGCAGAACGTCCTGGCCACGATCACGGAAATACTCAGCGGTAGTAAGGCCGGCCAGACCGATGCGCAGACGCGCTCCGGGCGGCTCGTTCATCTGACCATAGACCAAGCAGGTCTTGTCGATAACGCCAGACTCGCTCATCTCGAGGAACAGGTCGGTGCCCTCGCGGGTACGCTCGCCGACGCCGGTGAACACCGAGGTGCCGCCGTGCTCCTGGGCGAGGTTGTTGATGAGCTCCTGAATCAGAACGGTCTTGCCGACGCCGGCGCCGCCGAACAGGCCCGTCTTGCCGCCACGGATGTAGGGCTCGAGCAGGTCGACAGCCTTGATGCCGGTCTCGAAGATCTCGGTCTTGGTGGTGAGCTCGTCGAAACGGGGCGCTGCATGGTGGATGGGGTAGAACTCCTCCACCTCGGGCATGGGCTTGCCGTCGACGGGCTTGCCCATGACGTTCCAAATGCGGCCGAGCGTCTTGGGACCAACGGGCATCTTCATGGGCTCACCGGTATCGGTGGCGATGAGGCCGCGCTGCAGGCCGTCGGTCGAGGACATGGCGACCGTGCGGACGACGCCGCCCGGAAGCTGGCTCTCGACCTCGAGGATCGTGCTCAGGTGACCGATCGGGGTCTCGGCCTCGACCGTGAGCGCGTTGTAGATCGGGGGCACCGCGCCGTCAAACTTGACGTCGACGACAGGGCCGATGATTCGCACGATGCGACCATCACCGGCAGTCGTCTTCTTGGTGGCTTCCTCGACCGCAAGCTTTACGGTGTTATTAGCCATTACTGTTCCTCCAATGCTGAGGCTCCGCCGACGATCTCGTTAATCTCGGTCGTGATCGAAGCCTGGCGCACGCGACTATACGTGCGGGTAAGGGTCGAGATGATCGCGGTGGCGTTTTCCGTCGCGGAGTGCATGGCCTTGCGGCGTGCACCCTGCTCGGCAGCCGCCGAATCGATCAGGGCCTGGTAGATGACCGTCAGGATATAAGACGGCACAAGCTTGCCGAGAACATGCTCGGGAGAGGGCACGAACTCGAACGTGGACGAGATGCGCTTAGGGGCGTCGGTCTCGTTCTTACGCGGACCGTGGGCCATAGCGATCATCTCGGGGTCGAGCGGCAACAGATGCTCGACGCGAAGCTCCTGATCCACGCGGTTCTTGGCGTGGTGGTAGACAAGCTCGACACGGTCAAGCTCACCGGCACGATACGCATCGCAGATATGAGAGGAGATCATGCGGGCCTGATTGAAATCGGGCTCAGAGGAGTTGCCCTCAAAGTGCATGACGACGTTTTCGCGGTCACGGAAATACGTGGCCGGTTTGCGCCCACACGCGATGATCTCGCACTCGATGCCGTCGTTCGCCCAAGAAGCGGCGAGCTTTTCGGCCGTGCGCTCCACCGTCGTATTGAAACCGCCGGCAAGGCCGCGGTCCGAGGCAATAACGACAATCAGGCCATGCTTGACGCTCTCATGCTTCTGCAGCATGGGATCGGTGCCCGAACAGGAGGCGTCGCCGGCGACCGTCAACATGACGTCGGTCAGCGCCTCCTTATAGGGCTCGGCCTGCTTGGAGCGATCGAGAGCACGACGGATCTTGGCCGTAGAGACCATCTCCATCGTGCGCGTGATCTGCTTGGTCGTGGTAACCGAGGAGATTCGCTTCTTAATGTCGCGAAGGTTGGCCATGGGGCTTAGTTCTCCTCTGATCCAGAAACATCCGAATGGTGCTTGGCCATGAACTGCTGCTTGAAGTCGCCGATGACGCGCAAGAGCTCAGCCTTGGTGTCATCATCGATCTTCTTGGCGCGAACCTTGTCGAGCAGCGAGCCAAAGCCATTGTCCATGTACTCGATGAGCTCGGCACGGAAAGGCAGCACGTCGGCAATCTCCAGGTCATCCAGGAAGCCCTCGTTGCCAGCGAACAGCGTAACGATCTGCTCGCCAACCTCAAACGGCTTGTAGCGCGGCTGCTTAAGGAGCTCAGTCATGCGAGCGCCGTGGGTAAGCTGCTTTTGCGTGGCCTCGTCGAGGTCGGAGCCGAACTGTGTGAAGCCGGCGAGCTCCTGGTACGAAGCAAGGTCCAGACGGAGGTTGCCGGCGACCTGCTTCATGGCCTTGGTCTGTGCGTCGCCACCGACGCGGGACACGGAAATGCCCACGTCGACTGCCGGGCGCTGGCCCTGGAAGAAAAGCTCGGACTGCAGGTAGATCTGACCATCGGTAATGGAAATGACGTTGGTCGGAATGTAGGCCGAGACGTCGCCGTCCTGGGTCTCGATGATCGGAAGAGCCGTCATGGAGCCGTAACCGTTCTTCTTGGACATCTTGACTGCACGCTCGAGCAGACGAGAGTGCAGGTAGAAGATGTCGCCAGGATAGGCCTCGCGTCCGGGCGGACGATGCAGCGTCAGCGACATCTGACGGTAGGCCACGGCCTGCTTGGACAGGTCGTCGTAGATGACGAGCACGTGGCCACCGGGGTTGGTCTCGCTGGCGGGCTTGCCGTCCTCACCGTTGTACATGAAGAACTCGCCGATAGCGGCACCGGCCATAGGCGCGATGTACTGCATAGGGGCGGAATCGGCAGCGGTGGCCGAAACGATAATGGTGTAGTCGAGCGCACCGTGCTGAGCGAGGGTCTCGCGGATGTTGGCAACCGTGGAGGCCTTCTGGCCGATGGCGACATAGATGCAGACCATGCCCTTACCGCGCTGGTTGAGGATAGCGTCGATGGCGATGGCGGTCTTACCGGTCTTACGGTCGCCGATGATGAGCTCACGCTGACCGCGGCCAATAGGCACCATGGAGTCGATAGCGAGCAGACCGGTCTGAACCGGCTCACACACCGGGGTACGGTCGATGACGCCGGGGGCCTTGAACTCGATGGGGCGACGGTGCGTGGCGACGATGTCGCCCAGGCCGTCGATGGGCTGGCCGAGCGGATTGACGACGCGGCCGAGCATGGCGCGGCTCACAGGGATATCCATAATGCGGCCAGTGGTGCGGCACTCGTCGCCTTCCTTGATGGAGTCGACGGCACCAAACAGAACGGCGCCGACCTCGTCACGGTCAAGGTTCTGGGCAAGGCCGAAGACGGTCTCACCGGTATCGGAGCTCTTGAACTCCAGAAGCTCGCCTGCCATGGCGCTCTTGAGGCCGGAGACGCGCGCGATGCCGTCGCCTACCTCGTCGACCGTTGAAACCTCATGCGTATCGACCGTCGCGGAGAGGCTCGTGAGCTGCTCCTGCAGTTTCTTGGCGATATCCTGGGCATTGAGGGTTTCGGACATTAGGCTTCACCTCCGTACGAATTAGCAGAGTTTGCGAGGGTCTCCTGCGCGATGCGCAGCTGCGTCTTGACGGAAATGTCACGACGCTCGCCGCGGGCCTCGAGCACCAGGCCGCCCACGATAGACGGGTCGACCTGCTCGATAAGGAATACCTTGCGGCCGAAGTCCTGCTCGCATTTCTTAGTGATGGTTTGACGCAGCTCGTCGTCGAGCGGGATCGCCGTGGTGACGGTCACGCCCACTACATCCTCGTCTTCCTCGGCAACATACTTAAAGGCAGCTGCCACCTTGGGAAGAAGGTCGAGCTGGTCGCGCTTGGACATGGTGTCGAGCACGGCGATGATCTCGGGGCTGGCGCTAGCCAGACGCTCGATCATCTCGAGGTCCTCGAACACATGGTTCTCGGCCTTAGCGGCTTCCAGAAGGGAGCGCGCGTAGGTCTCGAGCACCTTGTCCTGATAGCGGCTAGTCGGCATTCAGGCTACCTGCTTCCTGGATGTAGCGCTCGATGAGCTTCTTCTGCTCGGCATCGTCCTCGAGTGCCTCGCCCACGATCTTGTTGGCGACGGCAACGGACAGGTCGGCGATGGAGCTCGCGGCACCGGCGTAGATGGACTTGCGCTCGTCCTCGACGGTCGTATGAGCCTTGGCGATGATCTCCTCGGCCTCCTTGTGAGCAGCCTCGATAATGCGGGCGCGCTCGGACTCGGCGTCCTTACGGGCCTCGAGAACGATGTCGGCAGCCTGACGACGGGCGTCGGTGACGATCGAGTCGGACTCAGCGCGCTTGGCGATAGCCTCCTGCTTGGTCTTCTCGGCCTCGTCGAGGCTCTCCTCGATCTTCTTGCCGCGCTCCTCCATGGTTTTCATGATGCCCGGCAGGGCGACCTTGGCCAGCACGATCCAGATAATCAGGAAGGCGATAAGCGCCGGGATGAACTCCGCCATCTTAGGGATGAGGATGTCCGCACCGGCAGCGCCGTCCTCAGCGAACGCGGAAACCGGCATGAGCAGCGCGGCCGCGGACGCGGAGAGTGCGATCGCGCTCTTCTGGGATGAAAGATTCATACTTGACGCTCCGTGCTATTTAACGATCAGCGCGACAACGAAGCCGATCAGAGCCAGAGCCTCGCCGAAGGCGGAGCCCATGATGAAGACGGTGAACACGCGGCCCTGGACCTCAGGCTGACGGGCCATAGCACCCGTAGCACCCAGAGCAGACAGGCCGATAGCAAGACCAGCGCCGATAACACCGAGACCGTAACCGATAACTCCCACGATTCCTCCTTTGTCGTGCGTGTCTTATTTCACGCAGGATAACCTTTTTATAACTGCCGGGCTCCATGGGTACGGGCACCGGCGGTTTAACGAATTGCCTTACCTTTAAGGCGCGAACGGAAGACTACTCCTCCTCCGCGACCTCCTCTGCCTCGGAGACATACACGGCGGTAAGGACCGTGAAGACGTAAGCCTGGATGGCGCCGACCACAAGCTCGATCGCATAGATCAGGATGAGGATGGCAAGCCAGGCCAGCGAAGGCAGGGCGCCGACGGCGTGGGCCGCGGAAACCTGCTGAAGCAGCGGCTGCATGAACATGCTCGCCATGATGGCGAACGAGCCCATGACCACGTGTCCTGCAAACATGTTGCAGAACAGACGGACGGCGAGCGTGATGAGGCGCAGGAAGGTCGAGAAGAGCTCGACGACCCACACGAGCACGTTCATCGGGAAGCTCACGCCCTGCGGGGCGAGGCTCTTGATGTAGCCGATCACGCCGTGAGCCTTGCATCCGTAGTAGATGAAGTACACGAAGGCGAAGATGGCGAGCGCGGCGGTGGAGCCGATTGCGCCGGTGCCGGGCTTCATTCCCGGGATCAGGCCGATCATGTTGTTGATCAGAATGAACAGGAAAAGCGAGCACAGGAACGGGAAGTGCTTCTTCCAGTTCTCACCCACGACGCCCTTGCCGATATCGTTCTCGACGTACTCGATGATGTACTCGAAACCGTTGACGAAGAAGCCCTTGGGAACCAGGGTCTGCTTCTTCTTGAACACGGCCAGGACGATCAGGAGCACGATCGTGGAGACGATCAGCCAAAACGAGTACTGCGTGATGCCGCAGCTCAGATCGCCCACGACAGGGGTGGAGCTGAACTCGCTGACCAGATGATTAATCTCATCAGGCAGCTTTTCAAAAATTTCCACGACTTACCTTTCGACCTCATGAGGATCTCGCAGCGCCTTGGCGACGCGAACCGTGCAGGCGGCCATAAAGGCCACGAAGCCGATCGCCTCGCCCAGGAGGAACATGCGAAATGCCTCTCCGAACAACACAAACACAACCAAGGTAAAGACGAGCAGGGCGATTGCCGAGACCGCCAGACTCACCATACCCTTGAGCATGTCCGCATTCTGTTTATCGTCAAGAACCGGCTTGAGCGTAAAGACAAAGGGAAGGAAGGCAATTGCGCCCGCGATGGCGCCTGCAACGATAGCGAGCAGATCGGCTATCTGAAACACTGGCGTCCTCACTTTCCTTTTTAACGCTTCACAGAACAGTTCCCGCCAAACATTGGTGACTATTGTACGAGCCAATCGCTAAAGTACAACCGAAAAAGCATCGGTTAATACGCACCTGTTCGTTTTCTTAAGACCTTCTTTATGCCGCAGGTACGGTAATACGTTTTTCTCGAACCCTGCAGGGCAAAACGTCCGTTAACAGGAGTGCGCGCGGTCGCCTTTTGTTCGTCCGCGCGCACCGTTTCTTCGTATTTGCAGCCGCGGCCGTCTTAGCCCAGCGACTAGAGCGTGCCGTAGATGCGGTCGCCGGCGTCGCCGAGGCCGGGAACGATGTAGGCAGCCTCGTTGAGATGGTCGTCGATGGCGCAGGTATAGATATGCACATCAGGGTCCTTCTCAGTCAGCGACTTGAGGCCCTCGGGGGCCGCGACGATGCACAGCATGCGGATGTCCTTGACACCGCGCTCGCGCAGGTAGCTAATGGCCATCTCGGCCGAACCGCCCGTGGCGAGCATGGGGTCGACGACCAGGCAGATGCGCTGGTCGATATCCTTGGGCATCTTGCAGTAATACTCGTGCGGCTCGTGGGTGACCTCGTCGCGCTCCATGCCGATGTGGCCCACACGAGCGGAGGGCACCAGGTCGAGGATGCCGTCGACCATGCCAAGGCCCGCACGCAGGATGGGCACGATGGCGAGTTTCTTGCCGGCAAGCTGTTTGAACGTGGCGGTAGTGATGGGGGTCTCGACCTCGACGTCTTCCATAGGCAGGTCGCGCATGGCCTCGTAGCCGTCAAAAAGCGCGAGTTCGCGCACGAGCTGACGGAACTGGTTGGTGCCGGTGTTTTTGTCGCGCAGGATCGACAGCTTGTGCTGGACGAGCGGGTGATCGACAAGCGTCACACGGGACGCATCGTAGGTGACGGTCATGGATTGATTGCCCCTTTCGTTGCGGCCGCAAAACGGCCTTGCTGACAAGGCGTGCAGCAATGTTGCCGCCGCACGCCATGCATTAGTTTAGCGGTTTGTTGTATCGAGCAGCCCATCGCAGCCCTACTGTGCGGTGCCGAGCGAGCGCTTGACGGCATCACGCCAGCCCGCAAGGTTTTGCTCGCGGCGCTCGGCGGACATGTGGGGAAGGAAGGTCCTAACGATCTGGGCATTTTGCTCCAGCTCCTCCAGGTCTTCCCAATAGCCGACGGCAAGACCCGCCAAGTACGCGGCACCGATTGCCGTGGTCTCCACCGTCTCGCATTGCAGCACGGGGATATCCAGCAGGTCGGCCTGGAATTGCATGATGAACTCGTTGCGCGAGGCACCGCCATCGACAGACAGGCGCTCAATCGAAAGCCCCACGTCCTGCTCCATGGCGCGCAGCACGTCGTAGCTCTGATATGCCATGGATTCGCAGGCGGCACGTACGATGGTCGCACGGCTCGAGGCGCCGGTCAGACCGCACACGATACCGCGGGCATGCGGGTCCCACCAGGGAGCACCCAAACCTGCAAAGGCGGGAACGAAGTAGCAGCCCTCGTTGTCGCTAATCGAAGCGGCGAGTTGTGCCGACTCGCTCACGCTCGAGATGATGCCCATGTTGTTGCGAAGCCAGTTCATCGTTGAGCCGGCGGCAAAAATAGAGCCCTCGAGCGCATAGCTGACTTTGTCGTCCGCAGCGATACCGATGGTGGAGACCAGGCCATTCTTGGATTCGACGATCTCGTCGCCGGTGTTCATGAGCATAAAGCAGCCCGTGCCATAGGTGTTTTTGGTCTGGCCGGGACGGAAACAACAGTGGCCGAACAGCGACGCCTGTTGGTCACCCGCCACGCCCATGATGGGCGGCATGTTGGTCATGATGTCGCTCGCGACGCGGCCGTAGTCGCCCGAGCTCCAGCGAACCTCGGGCATCATGGAACGTGGAACGTCAAAGAGCGCCAGCAGGTCGTCGTCCCAATCGAGCGTATGGATATTAAAGAGTGCCGTGCGGCTGGCATTGGTGTAGTCGGTGGCAAAGACCTGGCCGCCGGTGAGGTTGTAGATGAGCCAGGTGTCGATGGTGCCAAACATGAGGTCGCCCGCCGCCGCGCTCTCGCGTGCGCCGTCGACGTTGTCGAGAATCCACTGCACCTTGGAGGCCGAGAAATACGGATCGAGCGTGAGTCCCGTGCGGGAGCGCACCAGCTCCTCGCAACCCTGTTCAACCAACGCGTCGATCGCCGGCGCGGTACGACGGCACTGCCATACGATGGCGTTATAGATGGGCTGGCCGCTCACGCGGTCCCAGACCACCGTGGTCTCGCGCTGGTTGGAGATGCCGATGGCGGCGATGCGGTCGGAATGGATACCGCTCTTAAACTGAACCTCCATCATGACGGCAATCTGGCTGGCAAGGACCGTCATGGGGTCTTGCTCTACCCAACCGGGACGCGGAAAACTCGTTTTGACGCTGCGACGTGCCTGCGCGACGATGCATCCATACTCGTCGACGATGGTCGCAAGTACCGAGGTGGTGCCGCAGTCGAGCGCCATGATGTAGGAACCGCCAAAGTTAAACGAGGCATCTTCCATGCCCAGGCTGCCCAGATTCAACGACATCGCTTACACCTTTCTATTGCATCGGGTCGGACAGGACCCGCTCGATCTCTGATGCGGGAAGTGCGCCTTGGCGCAGGATCTGGAGCCCGCCGTGCTGGAACGACACGATGGTCGAGGCGTCGCGACACGGGGTCTCACCGGCGTCGACGGCAACATCGACCCCCTCCAGGATGCGACCCTCGACGGCGGCAAAGCTTGCCGGCGAAGGCGCGCCGTGCGTGTTGGCGCTCGTGCAGGCAAGGGGACTGCCGCAGGCGCGGATGAGCGCTTGCACCACGGGCGAAGCCGAAGCGCGAAGTGCCACCGTGTCGTCGGCGGCGCGCATAAAGGTCGGCACGCAGGGGGCCGCCTTGACCACGATAGTCAGGGCGCCCGGCCAGCATCGTCGGGCAAGCACGCGGGCCTCTTCCGGGATATCCACGCCATAGCGGTCGAGTGCTTCGACGCCATCGACCAGCCAAGCGACGGTTTGCGTGAGCTCACGTTGCTTGAGAGTGAAGATACGGCGATAGCCGGTGCCGAGCGCAGGAACTGCGGCGCCATTGACGGCAGCCTGCGGATCGCGCGGCCACGATGGGAATTCGCTTGTATCTTGGGGCACGGCGTCCGAGAAGGCGTTGACTGCCACGGCGACACCGTAGACGGTCTCGGTCGGAATCAAGGCCAGGCCGCCGCGGCCGAGCACCTCGGCCGTGCGCTCGACGGCAAGCCGATGCGGCTCGCGCGTTCCCTCGTATACCCGATAGACCGTCTGCATGTGTATGCCAGCCCCTTACGCTCCGGTGCAAGTTTGTTTACTGTGGGGCATTCTCGCACGAAACATTCAACCTATTTGCCCAGAGCGCATGTTGGTTTGGTGAGCGGCTCTAGTAGTCGGTGAAAGTGAGGGGGTTATTGGACTGCGACGAACTTCTTTGGCCTGCCGGCGTGGCGTTCTTGGGCGGCGTAGCGCTCGATGCTGTCTATCGTTATCATCCGACGGCCGTCGACAAGTTCAACATCGAGCTTTCCGGCTTTGACCAGCGCGGTAATCCGCGGAGCGGAGACTTTGAGGTCCAGCGCTGCGTCTTTAAATGTTCGGCACGCCGCTTCCCGAGCGTCCTCGTGGTCGATTTCGACTGAAAGGGCCACGACCTCGGCCGAGCGTTCGTACCCTGCCGGAGTCAAACCGTTGTTGAGGTCGTCGGCCAAAAACGCCATCAGTGCCTCGGTGGCATGGGCAATCGCTTCTTCGCGCGTATCGCCATCGGCAAAGGCGCCGGGAATCTGCGGGAAACTGGCGCAGTAACCGTCGTCTTCTTTTATGAGAACGCAGTCATAGGTAAATCGCTGCCTCATTTTGCCTCCAACTACCATTCAGCTTGGCGACGAATACTTGCCCACGTGCCCTTCTTTGGTCGATCACCACCAGAGCCGTTCACGGTGACAACACGGTCACCAGAAACATACTTAGCATGACTACCGACTTGCGCGACCTTCACGAATCCATCGTGCTTGAGTAGGGCAATGATTTCCCGAAAGGTAGGAGGTTGCATGGGCCGACCTCTTTCAGCCGTCCTAATTATAAACTACTTTATAATTTTTGCTAACCAGTTAATAAATATTACTGGCGCTGTTTGGGCTCGGTGACGATGGCTCGGACGATGCGGGGGCGATCGGTGAGGTCATGGACGATACGCACGTCCGAAAGGCCTGCCTGGCGACAGAGCTCGGCCGCGGCATCGAGGGCACCCTCGTAGAGCTCGCAGGCAAACAGGCCGCCGGCGCGCAGCATGTAAGGCGCCGCATTGAGCAGGCGGCGGAAGATATCGAGGCCGTCGGCGCCGCCCTCGAGCGCCAGGTCGGGCTCAAAATCCTTGACCTCGTGCGGCAGCGAGCGCATGACGCCGGTCGGGATGTAAGGTGGGTTGGAGACAAGCACGTCGAAGGTGCCCCACTCTTCGCGGGGAATAGAACTCACCAGGTTGGTGAGACTAAAGGCGACCTCGTCGGACGTGAGGCCAAGCGCATCGCGGTTTTTGGTGGCCAAATCGATAGCGCGCGGCTCGATATCGGTGGCGGTGCAGGTAATGTGGCCGCGGCGCTCCCAGGCAAGGGAGAGCGAAATGCAGCCCGTGCCGCAGCCGACCTCGAGAACGCGGGCGATGCGGGGCTCGGCTGGGGCAGGCGAAGCGGCATCCTGAGCTGAAGCCGTCTCCTGGTCGGCACCCTCGATGGCGATGCCGTATTCGTCGAGCTCGGGCTCGGCGGCTTCCGCGGCTTCGGCTTCTGCTGCCTGCGCGGCGGCTTCCTCGGCCTCGCGGTCGGCCAGCTCCTCGGCATAGGCACGGCTGCCCAGCACATCGCCGCCCAGCGCCGCCTCGTCGGCGGCCGTCAGGTTAGCGGCACGGCGCTCGGCGGTCGCGCGTTCGTCTGCCAGCGCGGCCTCGGCCTTGCGTGCCTCCTCAACCTCATCGTTCCAGGGCAGCTCAACGCGCTGACGGGCGGCAGCCTCGGGGCTCAGCACCTCGGCATCCAGATAATTGAGGACTTCCTCGACGAGCATCTCGGTCTCGGGACGCGGAATGAGCACGCCGGGGGCGCACGCGACGTCGATCATGCGAAACTGCGTGCTGCCGGTGATGTACTGCAGCGGTTCACCTTTAGCGCGACGAACAACGGCCGCGTGCATGGTCTCGAGCTGAGCCGCGTTAAGCGTCTCGTCCATGCGCATATATAGGTCAATGCGCGCCAGGCCCGTGGCGGCGCACAGCAGCCACTCGGCAGAAAGACGGGGGTGCTCCTCGCCGCGCTCGGCCAGGTACTCCTTGGTCCACTCGAGACAACGCTTGATGGTCCAAATCTCGTTTGCCATGGGGCCCTCCCCTCTTAAGCGCCGGACGGCGCGCGAATGTCGGAGCAGATTGTACGCGAGGCCAGCGCTTGGCAAGGGACGATTGAAGGCGATTATCGAGAATCAGCCCAGATTTTTGCACCGAGCTCGCTCAAAGTGTTCATTCGCCGACGTCTAGATTTGCATTCGTCAAGCTTTTGGCAAGGTTGCCCCAAAACTAACCAATATCTAACCAAGAACTTGCCAAATCACTTGACGCGCGACGCATCAAAAATCGCCCCGCGACTTCTTGAACGATTTTTCGAGCATTATTTTCAATAGCAGATGAATGCCGCTAATTTCTTTGAGCAGGTAGCCGACTTCATGGCCATCAAAGCCGATTGAATAACATCTCAAAGCAATGTGCCCAACCTAGTCATTTAAGAACGTCCCCAATGACTACCTCTAAGGCGCCGCAGGTTGAGCATACCGCATCCGGAGCAAGGCAGCGCCGCAGGTAGAGGACGGACAGCGAGCGGGTCGCATTTGAGACAAGGTGACGTGAAACGAAAGGGCGCTGACCTTCTGGTCGCGCCCTTGAAGTTGAACGTCAGATTGTCCAAATGCGGCCCGCGCAGCGTCGGCTGGTCCGCCGTTCGGTAGAACGGCGGAACCTACACAGCCTGTGCCAGCTTCTCGGCTCGCTCGGCGGCAGCGAGCGCCTCGATCACGGTGCCGAGCTGGTCACCCAGAAGGACGCCGTTGTAGGTGGAGTTGAAACCGATGCGGTGATCGGTCACGCGGTCCTGGGGCTGGTTGTAAGTACGGATCTTCTCGGAACGGTTGCCGTGGCCGATCTGGCTCTGGCGCTCGGCACCGAGCTCGGCCTGCTGCTTCTCGAGTTCCATCTCGTACAGACGGGCGCGCAGCATCTGCATGCAGACCTCGCGGTTCTGGATCTGGGAGCGCTGCTCCTGCGACTGCACCACGGTGTTGGTGGGCAGGTGGGTAATGCGCACGGCGGAGTAGGTGGTGTTAACGCACTGACCGCCAGGGCCGGAGGCGCAGTAGGTGTCGATGCGCAGGTCGGACTGGTTGATCTGGACGTCGATCTCCTCGGCCTCGGGAAGCACGGCGACGGTAGCCGTGGAGGTCTGAATGCGGCCCTGGGACTCGGTCTTGGGGACGCGCTGGACGCGGTGCACGCCGGACTCGTACTTCATGACGGAGTAGACGCGGTCGCCCTCGACCTTGAACTCAATGGACTTAAAGCCACCGGCCTCGCTGGGGCTGGAGTCGAGCACGGTAGTCTTCCAGCCGCGAGACTCGCAAAAGCGCTGATACATCTTGTACAGGTCGCCGGCGAAGATGGCCGCCTCGTCGCCACCGGCGGCGGAGCGGATCTCGACGATGGTGTTCTTGTCGTCGTTGGGGTCGCTCGGGATGAGCATGTACTTGATGTCTTCCTCGAGCTGGGGGAGCTTGGCCTCGTTTTCGGAGATGTCCATCTGGAGCATCTCCTTCTCATCGGCATCGGTGGTATCGTGCAGCATTTCCTTGGCAGCCTCGATGTCATCGAGCGCGCCGATGTACTCGCGCGAGGCGGCAATGAGGTCGGACTGGTGCGCATACTCCTTGTTGAGACGCGTGAACTCCTTGATATCGGAGGCGACGGCCGGGTCGGAAAGCTTCTTCTCGAGCTCCTCGTAGGCCTTGATGATCTTTTCGAGCTTGTCGCGCATGACGGACTCCTTTATATGCGTGAAGGCGAAAATCGGCAGAATTGATGGGGCGCGAGGCGCCACTGCGGGGGTAAGCCCAGCTAGAGCATGTCGATCTTCAGATACATGCGCATCCCTTCGCGTATGGGGTACATAGTTGCGGTCTAACCCATACATGATAGCGTGCGCAGGCAAACCTGCATATAACCCGCACGGAATGATTGGTGCAAACAAACCTGACTCCATTGCACCAAGGGCTTGCTTTTTGGCTAGAGCGTTTGGAGTAGAGCGACGAGGAAGCGGATGCCCTGGAGGTAGGCGCGGCGGGTGATGCGCTCGTTGGTGCCGTGGACACCGCGATCGCACTCGTCGTCATCAACTACAAAGGCCGAGAAGCGAATGCACTCAGGGCAAATGTGCTGGTAGTTGGCAGCGTCGGTCGCACCGATCACGGTCGAGGGCACAATTGCCACTGGCTCGAATGATCCGTTTTCCTCCGTCCCCTTTGGATCACGGAAGTAGCGGGCGGCAATGGCGCGAACGGCCTCGAGTCCCGGTCCACCGATGCGCGGGGACGGCGAGGGCTCAGAGCTGCCGGGGCCGAGTTCGACCTCCACACGTCCGACAAGGCCCGCCGCGGCAACCGACTCGCAGCAGCGCGCCACAACGTCGGCCACGCTCGTGCCCTCGAGCATGCGGAAGTTGATATTGGCCCACATATTCTGCGGCATTACGTTGGCGCCGGTGCTGCCACCCTCGATCTGCGTGGGCGCGCAGGTGGTCGTCACCAGCGGATAGAGCTTTTTGCTGGCGAGGCAATCGCGGACAATGGCATCCCCGTTGGCGGCAATTTCATCGGCCGTGTAGAGCCCCAACTCGACGAGCTGGGCGGCAAGCAAGTCGGTCACGCGCGTCGGCCACTCGATATCACAGATTGCGGTGATGGCACGGCTGAGCACCTCGAGCGATGTGCCACCGTAGGGGTTGGACGAATGCCCGCCCTCACTCTTCGTCTTGAGCACGATATCGGCATAGCCCTTCTCGGCAAGGTCGGCGTGCATGAGCCAGTCCTCGCCCGAGCTGTACTCGGCAGCCGAAACGATGCGGTAGTCGCCCTCGTCGATCAGGTACTCAAGCTCAATGCCGCGCTCCTCGAGCGCGCGGCCGATGGCGCCTGCGCCGTACTGCGTAGTCTCCTCGTCCTGGCCAAAGGCCAGGAGCAGCGTGCGCTCGTGCTGCCAACCGTGCGCCAGCGCATACTCAACCGCCTCGAGAATGCCTGCGACCTGGTCTTTCATATCGATGGCGCCGCGACCCCAAATGTAGGTGTCGTCTACATGCCCGCTAAAGGGGGCGTACGTCCAGTCGTCCTCGGTACCCGGCACCACGGGGACCACGTCCATGTGACCCATGAGCATAATGGGCTTGAGGGCAGGGTCGGAACCGCTAAGCGTCACCAATAGCGAATGGTCGATAAGCTCGACCTTACCCGCCGTAAATACGTGCGGCCAAGCCTGCTGCATATACGCGCGCAGGTCGTCGAACGGCTGCCAGTTCACCGCCTCGGCATCCATACTCGAGATGGTCGGAAACGACAGCACGCGGCCCAGGCGCTCGCACGCACCAGCTTCGTCCAAATCGGCAAAATCATCCTCATGCGCAAAGAAGCGCCAAACCTCGGCCATGACATCCTTTCGATTGTGATGACGAGGGCCGCCCCACGGGAGCGGCCCTGTCATGCAAACATTTGCGGTCGGTTACTTGTCCTCGAGATAACGCGAGAGGAACTCGCGGGTGCGCTGGTGTTTGGGGTTGCCAAAGATCTCGGCCGGCGCGGCGTCCTCGAGCACCACGCCCTTATCCATAAAGACCACGCGGTCGGACACGGTTCGGGCAAAGGCCATCTCGTGCGTAACGACGACCATGGTCATGCCGTCGGCCGCGAGCTTGCGCATGACCTCGAGCACCTCGCCCACGATCTCGGGGTCGAGCGCGGAGGTCGGCTCGTCGAACAGCATGATCTGCGGATTCATGCATAGGGCGCGGGCGATGGCCACGCGCTGCTTTTGGCCGCCGGACAGGCGACCCACGGCGGCGTGCGCGAACTTTTCGAGCCCCACACTCGTCAAATGCTCCATCGCGACCTTCTCGGCCTCGGCCTTGCTCATTTTTTTGAGCGTGACGGGCGCAAGCGTGCAGTTGTCGAGCACATCCATGTTGTTGAACAGGTTAAAGCCCTGGAACACCATGCCGATGTCCTCACGCAGCTTGTTAATGTTGCAGCGCTCGGCCGTAAGGTCCTGGCCGTGGAACCAGATATGGCCCGCGTCCGGAGTCTCGAGCAGGTTGAGGCAGCGCAGAAAGGTCGATTTGCCCGAGCCTGAGGCGCCGATAATGGTGACGACCTCGCCGGGGTTAACGGACAGGTCGATGCCCTTGAGCACCTCGAGCGAGCCAAAGCTCTTGCGCAGGCCCTCGACGCGGATGAGCGGCTCATTGGTCTGTGCGGCGGCCGCGGTGCCGGTAGTGGCGGTATCTGCCATGATGATTCTCCTCGTCTTGAGCCTAGTTGGAGCTGGGCAGCGTGACCGGAGCCTCGGCGCCTAGCTTTTTGCCAAAGGCCTCGAGCAGGCGGCTCGCCACGAGCGTCAGGATCAGGTAGACCACGAGCGCCACGCAGTAGACCTCCATCTGGCGGTAGTACACGCCGGCGACGGTGGTGGTGGCGTACATGAGGTCAAACACGCCGATGACCGAGAGCACCGACGAATCCTTGATGTTGATGATGAGCTCGTTGGTGAGCGCCGGAATCGCGTTTTTAATGCCCTGGGGGAACACGACTTTGCGCATAGCTTGCCACTGCGACAGGCCCAGCGAGCGTGCTGCCTCGGCCTGGCCGGGATCGATGGACTCGATGCCGCCGCGCAGGACCTCCATCATGTAGGCGGTGGAGTTGAGCGAGATGGTGACGAGGCCGGCGGTGAAGGTGCTCCAGATCTGGTTGGCCTGGGCGGTCTCGAAGCCCATGCCGCGCAAAACGGTGAAGCCCGCGTAATAGATGAGCAGACCCTGGACCATCATGGGCGTGCCGCGCACGATGGTGGAGTAGACGGTCGCAAAGCCGCGGCCGATACTCTTAAAGGAGCGCACCAGGTCGTTATCCACGCGGTCGAACGTCTGAATGCGTAGGAACACGAAGAGCAGCGCCAGGAAGAATGCGATGACGGTGCCGAAGGTGGCAAGCGCGATGGTGATCTCGATACCGCGAATGAAGAAGTCCCCGCTCTTGTAGGTCATGTAGACCAGGCTCGACAAAAAGTCGCTGGGGTTGGAATCCGAGACAATGCTCACCTGCACCAGGTCGATAAACGACATGACGCAGCGGTCGATAAAGAAAACTGCCGCGATGGCGACCACGACGTAGCTGCCCAAGCGTGCTCCACGACGGAAACGCTCGGATGCGAACGGCGACTTTTCGCGATAGTCGCTCCAGTGCATAAGCTTGGTGACCAGCGCCGCCGCCGACACGACGAGCCACGCCCACAGGATCGCCCAAAGGCAATCTTGGAACACGCCCGTGGGGGCCAAGAAGCTCAGCGGCGTGGGGTTGCGCTGGCTAAACGCCAGGCCGAGCGCCGCGATAACGCTCGTGCCCAGGTATACATAACGGTGGTCGGCCCTGATAAAGGAGGCCAGGCGATTAATGGTTTTCATGCTGCCTCCCTATGCCGGCTGACGGTCGAGGCACGCGTCCCACATTTGGTCGCGCTCCTCTTGGCTAATGCCCTTGAGTGTCTTGTCGACGAGCTTAAGCAGCTTGTCCGAGCCCTTGCGGCAGCCGACGTTTGCCGTGACCTCCTGCTTAAAGCCCTCGCCCTCGGCAAATTGAATCGGCACGATACCCGGGTTTTGGGCCATATAGCCCTTCTCGTTCTCGGTGTTATAGGTCACGGCGTCGCAGGTGCCCTGCAGCAGGTTCGAAAACACCGTGGGAACCGAATCGACCGGGTTTTTGTGCACAACGCCCGGGATTTCGTCGATGACGGTATCGAGCATGGTGTCCTTTTGGCCGAGGACCGTAGCGCCGCTAAAGTCGCTGAGCTTGGTCGCATTTTGGTAGGGCGAGCCCTCTTTTACGAACAGGCCAAAGTAGCCAATGAAGTACGGGTCGGAAAAGCCGACGGACTCCTCGCGCTCGGGCGTGGCGCTCATGCCGGCAATGATGAGGTCGATCTGGCCGTTGTTGAGCGAATCGATAAGACCCGAGAAGCTCTGCTTAACGGCGACGGGCTCGCCACCGAGGGCCTTGCAGACGATCTTGGCGATCTGCACGTCGTAACCATCGGCATAGGCGCCCTGCACGTTGTCGATGGGGATGGTGTACTCGCTGGCTTCGGAGACCTGCCAGTTGTACGGGGCGTAGGCCGCCTCCATGCCGATGCGGATCTTGTCCTTGCCGATCACGGAATCGGACAGGTCGTCGCGACCGCCGCCCGTCGTGGGCTGAACTACTTCCAGCGTGGAGGGGCGCTGGCAACCGGCAAGTGCGCCGGCAACAACGGTAGCGCTCGCAGCAAGCGCACTGCCTAAGAAGATACGACGGCTGCACACCGGCTGTGGATGCGCGTCGCGTTGATGGGGAGAATGCATAATCTGCCTTCCCTGTTGAATCGTATGCTGACGACTTAACAGGATATACGCCAGCGACCAGCAGCGCAGCACAAGCTCGAAAAATTAATAGACACACGGTAGCCATTGGGGACGCCGATGTTTTGGCAATGCCGGCGAGCGACGTCCAGAGCGAACAAGTGGCATGAAAAAGGCAAGGCATGACCAGAAGGTCTATGTCTTGCCTTTTGAATGACAACTTGTCGCTCTGGACGACGCGCAGCATCGACCGAGCGGCGGAACCTCTAGAGCAAGGTAACGCTAAAGCTGCGAACATCCGTCTCGCCGGGAGCCAAGGTGATGGTGTTGACCTTGTGCTCAAAGACGTCGTCCTCGGTGTCCATGGTGGTGTGACCGGTCCAGGGCTCGAGCGCCACAAACGGAGCGTCGTTGGCGGCAGACCACACGCCGATGTACTTAAAGCCCTCAAAGTCGATCTTGACGCCGTGGCCCGACTTGCGGCCGCGCAGTGTGAGCGTGGAGCCCGGAGTATCGGTGAACATGATGGCATCGTTATCGAAGCTGCGGTGCGTGATGGGCAGCACGTCCGAGTTATCGGGCGCCTTGTAGCTGCCCTCGAACGTCATAAGACCGTCGGGCGTGATGATGGGAGCCTCGTTGGTCCAAGCCTCGGTAAACGCCAACTCGTAATCCTCGAACGCCTCGTCCTCGGCACCGGGGGCGGGCACGTTAAATGCGGGGTGGCCGCCCACCGAGAACGGCAGGTCCACGTCGCCGGTGTTGGTGACGGCAAAGGTCTGCGTGAGGGTGGCGTCGCCGGTCAAGGCATAGGTCATGTTGAGCTTAAAGTGGAACGGGAACGCCTTGAGCGACTCGGGCGTATCGGTAATCTCGTACGTTACCGAGGAGCCGTCCTCCGAAACCTCAACCAGCTCGTGCTCGACGATGCGCGCGAGTCCGTGGCGCGGCATCTCGCAGGTGCCGGCCGCAGACGTTGCCGTGTTGTTGCGCAGCGAGCCCACAATGGGGAACAGGATGGGCGCGTGCTTGCCCCAAAAGGCGGGGTCGCCCTGCCACAGATACTCGTTGCCGTTGAGGGCAAGGCTCGTGAGCTGGGCGCCCATGGAATCGATGGCCGCGGTGAGGCCGCCGCGCTTGATGGTAGTGACGGTAGACATGCTACTTCCTCCAAAAGTAAACAATAGTGTCGAGGGCTATTGTCCCACTCTTGGCGGCGGGACGGGACGGCAGGCGATTATTGAGTAGCCATAGCGGAATGAGCGGCGAGCGCCTACTGGGTATCTACGTAAAGGTCGAACCCGCCCTGCGGTGTGGTGTCGACCGTATCGGGCGCCTGCGAGTTAAAGCTCACGGGAACCATGCGCTTTGAGGCGCGGAAGCGCGTGCCGTCGGTGGCGACGGGCGGTTCATCGACGGTGAGCTCGTAGTCGCCGGGCTTAAGTTCGATGCCGTCACCAGCGGAATTGACGTATTGATACTCGTCAATCGTCTGCCCTTTGAGCGTGCGCCCCACGATGTGGATGAGCATTTGGCTGTCGCCGCGCGCGGTGTCCCACGTCGCGCCGTCCTTGACCTCGACCGACACATGTACCGAGCGCGTGCGACCGAGCGATTGCTCGACAGACATCTCGACCTTGGCGGCGTCTTTTCGCTGTTGTTCGACATGGCTCCAGACGTTTCCAATTACCGAGCATGCGATAACGCCGGCTATGAAGGCGATAAGGATGGGGCCAAGCGGCGAGCGACGTCCTGCATCTTCCTCGCGAGACAGATTGGGGCGACGTGTGGGTGCGGGCGCCTGGGCGCCCTGCGAGGGCACGTCGAGAATACTGAAGGATGCCGTGCTGTCGGGGTCGATGGTGTGACGCGGCTGCGGGGTCTTTGCCGGCGAGATGGACATGTCGGCTGGCTCGCCCAGTGTGGCCGTGGCATCGGCCTTGGCCTCGTCTGCCTCGGCCTGGGCCCAAGCCTGTTCGAAGGTCAGGGGCTCGACGGGGTCGAGGGAGGCGTCCGAGTCGGCGGCGGCGTTGCCGGTCTCGTCCTCGTCGCTCGACACGCCACGCGGCGTAGGCTCGTCCCACCCCTCGTCCGGAGTCTCACCCTCGCTATACCACCATTCAAAGTTATCGATATCCATACGGGGCGCCCCTTAGGCCTCGCAAATAAACACTTGTTAGCCTTATACCCGCAGATGGCGCTGGAGCTCGCACGGAATGCGATAAAGGGACTGCTCCTTTGTCGCATCGAAGTTGCGGTGGAATAGTTCCTGTTTGCACGCCCACTCGAGCTATTTAGGGACTATTTCACCGCAAGTTATTTGAGGGCGACGGGGATTTGGATACAGCAGAAGTCCTCTTGGTGAGACTCGTCGTAGCTCGTGGTGTCCAGGTAGCAAAAATCGAAAGCATTGCCGATGGGCTGGAGCGCGTGCCTGTCCATGCAGGCCACGATGGCGCGGATACCCTCGGGCTCGTACGGCATGCCCCAGCGACTCATGCACAGGTACGTGCCCTCGGGCAGCACCTCGACGCCAATCTCCGCCAGCTCGGCAGGATCGCTCGGCAGTATTTCCTCGGCACCACGCGGCAACACGGCAAAGGAACCGGCACCGGCGATGGGGTCGTCGGAATGCAGCGCCTCGCAACGCAGCATGGCGCCCCAACCGCGCATGGGGCGTGTGCCCGTGAGCGCACGCATGCGCAGAATCGCCCGCATGAGCGTGGGGTGCAGCATCGAGCGGCCACGCTCGATATCGCTCGGGAACTCCTCAAAGACCACGTAGCGGCGCTCGAATTGCTTGAGCTCCGGTTTGCCCTCGCGCTCGCGCCAATAGACCGCCTCGTCGTAAAAACTCAGCCGCTCCTGCACGCTCGCGCGCTCGGCTTTGAGCCCGGCAATCTGCTCGTCGAGCGCCTGCACCCGCGAGCGCAGGTGATCGGTCATCTCTCCAATGTCGAACGTCGAGGTCAGGCGATCGATCTCATCGAGTTCCAGTCCCAAGTCGCGCAGCATGCAGATCAGACGCATGAGCGGGATCTGCGTGGGCGAATAGAAACGGTAGCCTTTTTCGTTAACCACGGCGGGTTTAAACAGACCGATCTTGTCGTAGTAGATGAGCGTTTGGCGCGAAACGTTAAACAAGCTCGCCATCTCGCTAATCGCATACATACCCGTCTGCATAGGTCCTCCCGACACACCCTTTGACACGAAAAGCCCGCCGCCCACAGGGGCAGCGGGCTCAAACACTACTCGTATCCTACCCTAAAGATGCCTATGACCAGCGCTTATAGTTGGCGCACGACACGCCGACGGCCTCGAGTGCCTTGGCGGCGATGTGATGCACCGCCTCATCGAGCGTGGCGGGGCCGTTGTAAAACGTGAGCATGGGCGGCATGAGCATGACACCCGGCACGCGCGCCAGGCGTGCCATGTTGTCGACATGGATCGCACTGAAGGGCGTCTCGCGCACCATAAGCACCAGGCGGCGCTGCTCTTTCATCTGCACATCGGCCGCACGCAGCAACAGGTTTTCGCTGTAGCCGCTCGCGATGCCGGCGAGCGTCTTCATGGAGCAGGGAGCCACGATCATGCCGTCGACCGGATAGGTGCCGCTTGCGATGGCAGCGCCAATGTTCTTGTTGTCGTAGACCACATCGGCATAGCACGCAAACTCGTCGAGCGTCATGCCGAGCTCCTGCTCGATGGTGATCTCTCCCCCGCGCGTGACGACAAGCGCCGACTCAGCGCCGGCCTGGCGCAGGCATTTGAGGCATTCAAGGCCCAGTGCCGCACCGCTGGCGCCAGACACGCCAACGACAATGCGACGGGGACGAACAGAAGACTCAGGCATGACAACTCCTTAACTACTTGGTAGGGCTACTTACTAGAAGGCGAGCTCGGCGGCCCACTTGTCCTTGTCGATCTCCATGAACTGCGAGCGGATGAAGTTCTTCTTGAGGTTAAACGGAACCGTGCAGTCGAAGATGGCCTTGCAGGCGATACCGTGCTCGCGGATCGAAGGATCGAACGCGGGGTCGTTGGACGGATCGAGCACGTGGCAGTGGCAACCGGGGATGGTGATGAGGTCCACGTCGGCCTGGAAGCGCGTGGTCATGGCCCACATCACGTCGCTCATATCGAAGATGTCGACATCCTCGTCGACAAGGATGACGTGCTTGAGCTCGGAGAACGCCGAGAAGGCGAGCATGGCGGCGTTGCGCTGACGGCCCTCGTCATTTTTGCTCGACTTCTTGAACTGCATGATGGCAACGAACTTGCCGCCACCGCAGGGAGCGGCGTGAACGTTGAGCAGGCGGCCCGGGATAGCGGTCTCGACCATCTTGTAGATGGAGGCCTCGGTGGGGATACCGGCCATGGACACGTGCTCGTGCGAAGGGCCGATGCAGCTCTCCATAATGGGGTTGACGCGCGTGGTGACGGCGGTGATCTTGATCACCGGGCAGACCTTGGCGCCACCGGTGTAGCCGGGGAACTCGGGCATGGCGTAGCCGTGGCCGTTGACATCCTCGTTGATGGTCTCGTCGTGCATGAGGTAGCCCTCGAGCACGTACTCGGCATTGGCAATGCACTTCTGCGGAACGGTGACGCAGTCGGCAAGCTCGACGGCGCGGCCGCGCAGGGCGCCGGCGATCTGCAGCTCGTTGAAGCCGAGCGGCGTGGTGGGAGCCTCGAAGCCGCAGCACATGTACACGGCGGGGTCCAGGCCGATGGAGATGGAGATGGGCATATCCTCGCCGCGCTGGCAGTACTCGTCAAAGAACGCACCCAGGTGACGGCTGCCCGGGGTGATCCACATGGCGAGCTTGTCCTTGTCGACGCAGGAGAAGCGGTGGATGGTTACGTCGGACTGGGTGCCATCGGGGCTCGTGCCATAGGCGAGGCCCATGGTGATGTAGGGGCCGCCGTCAACGGGCGTGTTGGTGGGAGCGGGAACGATCTTGCGCAGGTCAAAGCCCTCGTCGGTCGCCTTGTACACGACCTCCTGGCAGTCGACGTGCTTGCCCTCGGCGATCTGCTCGGGGGCGATCAGGTTCTCGAAGCGCTTGCCGATCTCGAGGCCCAGGTGCTCCTCGTCCAGGTCGAGCAGGGCGGCAACGCGCTTGCGGCTGGCAAGCATACCGATGCAGACCTTGGCGTCGTCAAAGCCCTTGACGTTGTTGAAGACCATCGCCGGACCCTCTTTGGTCGGGCGCATGACGGTGCCGCCAGCACCGACGTGACGGTAGACGCCCGAGACCTCGGCATCGGGATCGACCTGGGTGTCGGTCTCGAGCAGCTGGCCCGGCATCTCACGCAAAAAGTCGAGCGCGGAACGCAGGTCGTGGATCTGGGAAGCATCGGTAGTGGACATGGCGTACTCCTTTCGGGAGAGTGTCCGGCGACGGGGTGCCGCCGGACGGGGTAACGTAATGGGGCCGCGGCGCTCACAAATGGAGCGCTCGACCACTCGAAGTTCAAGCGCTTGGCTGCTTACAGCCGGGGCGCTCGACCGCTTACATCAGGCCAAAGAGGTGGAACCAGGCGGCCTCGACCAGCACGACGACAAAGACGACCGCGGTGAGGGGGATGCCCATGCGCATAGCCTCTTTGGAGGTGTAGCCGCCGGCGTCCTTGCCTTCGCCGATAAGGATCGGCAGGTTATGGAACGGCAGGATGTAGTGGATGTTGATGGACGTGAAGACGATGAGCGCCACGGCGAGTGGGCTCACGCTGGAGCCGGCGGCAAAGCTGATAAATGCCGGCACGCACACGCCGAGCACGGCCATGACCGAGCCCATGAACATGTGGATGATCATGGAAAGCGCGGCGACGAGCAGGGCGAACAGGAAGATGTTCTCAGGCACGGAGCTGGGGAGCACGACGTCGGCGATCCAGGCGTTCATGCCGGTGGCACCGCCCACGGAGCCCACGGCCATGGCGGCCGTCAGGAACATGAGGGACTTGATGTCGACAGCGTTCCAGCTGGCGGGAGCGAGGACTTCGCCGATGATGGGCATGGCGAGAGCAACGCCAATGGCCAGGGTGACCCAGCCGATATAGTCGCCCGAGACGGTGAGCCACAGCGCGATGGCGATGACAAGCCACACGATGGTGCGGATCTCCTTGACGGAGAGCTTGCCGAGCGCGGCCTGCTTGGCCACGATCTGCTCGCGATCGTAGACGAGCTCCTTGCTGGGCTTAAAGAGGAAAAGGCCCAGGAACAGGGTGCACAGCAGCGCAACCAGCATAGGCACGCTCATGTACAGGAACCAGTCGACGAAGGACGGGCTCATGCCGCCGGCCTCGGCACTGTACTGCGCAACGAGCGGGTTAAGCGTGGAGTCGCCCGTCAGGAAGAACATGGAACCCGGGGCGGCAGCGGCAAACACGAGGAAGCCGAGCTTGCCCTTGTCGTCGTCACCGTAGCCGGCGGACTCGGCGATGACCGAGACGACGGCGAGGATGAGGAAGGCGCGGGGGAACGGATGCGGGATCAGCAGCGACAGCACAAAGGTGAGCGCGAAGATCGAGATGATGAGCGACTTGGCGTCGCGCACGAACTTGAGCATGAACGCGTAGGCGATGCGCTCGCCCAGGCCCGACTCCTTGACCGCGCTGGCGATGAGGTAGGCGCCGATGACGAGCCACATGGTGGCCTTGGTCCACGAGCTAAACGTGGAGGCGACCGTCGCCGAGATGCTCGCGGCGCCCGTGTCGTCCACGCACACCTTGAACAGGACGAGCAGTGCGCAGTAGAGCAGGCCCACAAAGCCCGGCTGTGCCACGCCGCATGCCCAGAACACCACCGTGGCGAGCGTCAGTGCCAGACAGGTCTGACCGCCGACCGTGAGCTCGACCGTCGAGCTCAGCTCCGCCAAAGGAAGAAACTTCACCAGCAAAAAGACAACGATACCCAGCACAAAGCCAATTTCGCGCTTGGTGATCTTAAACGCCTTCTTTTCCGCTTCCATCTCCCCACCTTTCTTGTTGGGGGCGCTCCGAATTCGCAGCCATGTTGCCGCTTAAAAAGGGGCGCCCGTTATCGGACACCCCTTACGTTGCGCTGTGTTGCGGCAATACAGTCAAGCGGATTTTTTGGATGAGAAGCGATTCCCTAGACAAAAACCGTCACAACATTCGACGCTTTTCCTCGTTTTCGAGATTTTCGCCGAATGTTGTGACGGTTTGGATGTGGCAAAGGGACTGTCTTTTTTACATAGCGAGGGCCGTGCGGATGAATGGGTCGCCGAGGGCCTCGCGGAGCCAGGGGGCCAGCTGCTCGGGGTGACCCTGCAGGTAGCCTTTGAGCTCGGACGGAGCCACGCGACGCACTTCCGAGATCTCCTCTTGGTTGATATGCAGCTCGCCCGGCTCAACATGGGCAAGGTAGACCTCGCACCATTCGCACTCGCAGCGACCGTCGCCGTGGTCCTCGCGGTACACCACGTATCCGAGGTGCTTGAGCTGATCGGGCTCGCGCGTAATGCCGAGCTCTTCGTTGATGCGGCGCGCCGTGGCGGCCGCGACGTCTTCCCCGGGGAGCGGATGGCCGGCGCAGCTATCGGCCAGCACCCCGCCCCACAGGCGCTTGAGCGGACTGCGGCGACAGAGCAGCAGGCGCGCGTCTTCGCCCCGGCCCTCGACCAAAAGCGTCAGAAATGCCTGATGCAGGATGCCCTCACCAGCATGGGCCTCGATGCGGTCGACGGGGCCAAGCGCCTCGCCGGTCGCAGCATCGACCGCCACGACCTCGGCGCCCGCACCGCCCTCATCCCAGCCGGCGCGCAGAATGCGGGCTGCGGCTTCCTCGAGCGCGGCGATGAGCTCCTTGGTGGTGTCGAGCACGCGCTGCAGGTCGTCACCGCTCGCTTGTTCAACATGAAAACCCGTGCTTGCAACTACCGGCACGCCAAAGCGCGTGGCCAGCGCCGCCGCGATATCGTGCGCCGGGATCTCGTCTCGATGGCACGGAACGGCCAGGATGCTCACCGTTGCCGTACGGCCGGGCTCGGGGCGCGGAATGGCCTGCGCCGTGGCGCCCAGGTGCGCAAACTCCGGCGAGCAGGCGTACACCGCCATGCCTCGCGGCGTCACCGTCAGCTGGGCCTCGAGCGCAAACTTGCCCTCGCCCACTGCAACCTTTGTCGTGTGCATACCCATGGGATCTCCTGCCGCCCGCGATGTACCTGAGACCATCTTCGCCTGTATTGCGACTATACAGGCAAGCCCTCCATGTGACAAAGGGACTGCCCCTTTGTCACATTCTGTTAGAGTTGCAGGGATTGAATCCCGCTTATTCATGCGACATTGGAGTGACAACCTTGACCGCCGCAACCACGCCTAAAAGTAAGCCAACCGCCGCCGCGCTCTCCCCCGCGCGCACCAAGCTCTGCCTGGCGCTGCTCGTGCTGTTGGGATTCTCGCTCGGCTGCTCCGAGTTCGTGGTCATCGGCATCGAAAGCGACTTGGCAACGGAACTCGGCATATCACTTGCCACTGCGGGCCAGCTCATCAGCGTGTTTGCGCTCGTCTACGCTATCGCCACGCCGGTGCTTGCGCTCAGCACGGGGCGTTTTCGCCGCTACCAGCTGCTCGTGTGCTATAGCGTCGTCTTTGTGCTCGGCAACCTGGTCATGGCGTTGGCTCCCAACTTCCAGGTGCTGTTTATCTCACGCATTGTCCTGGGCTCTGTCTCGGGTGCGCTGCTCGCCGTGGGCGTGACGTACATCCCTGAGCTGCTATCCCCGCAGCAAACCTCACTTGCCATCTCGGTCGTGTACGGCGCGTTTTCCGTGGCGATGGTCTTTGTGACCTCGATTGGCAAGTTTGTGGCCGACACACTCGATTGGCACGTGGCCATGTACGGCACGCTGACCTTTGCCGTTTTGATCTGTAGCGCGCTCGTGGCGTTTATGCCTCGCGCCGGGCAGACCGATGAGCCCGCCACCTTCCGCGAGCAGGCGGGGCTACTACGCGAGCCGAGTATCATCACCGGCATGCTCATCTTCTTGTTTGGCGTGGGCTCGGTCTACGTATTCTACGGCTACGTGACGCCTTATCTGGAGCAGATGCTGGGCATGGATACCGTTCAGGCGAGCACCACACTTATGGCCTATGGCGTGTTCTGCCTGATCTCGAACATCCTGGGCGGATGGATCGATGCGCGTTTTGGCATGAAGGCGCTGCTGGTTACGTTTGTGCTGCAGGCGGCGGCACTGCTCGGGCTGTTTGCCGTGGGCGCCGCCACGCCGCTCGCGCTGGTCTTTGTCTTTAGCCTGGCGATGCTCATGTACCTGTTCTCGGTCTCATGCATCACGCACTTTATGGACGTGGCACGCAGCCGCCATCCCAAGTCGATGGTACTCGCAAGTTCGGTTGAGCCCATGGCGTTTAACGTCGGCATCTCGTTTGGCACCGCAGTGGGCGGCGCCGTGGTAAGCAGCATTGGCATTGCGTACGTGGGTGCAGTGGGCGCCGCGTTCTCGCTTGTGGCCTGGGCGCTCACGCTGGTGACGATTAAGTTGGCTCGCTGGGAGCGCCGTCGTCAATCTGCACAGCCCCGGATGCAGGCATAGGGGCGAACATAGCCCAAGGTGGCGAGCAACCGGTGAAAACCGTCCCATACGAGTAGTGTTTATCCGCCTGCAAGCTCCAGCAGTGCAATTTCGTGTACTTCAGATACACACTTTTCTACTATTTCGTGTATTCCAAGTACATGAAATCGTACTAAACTATGTATCTGAAGTACACGAAATTGGAAAGGCGGCCCCATGCGCAGATCAATCGAATCCGTTATCGAATCATGGGCGACAAAGGACGCGTCGCGCCCCCTCCTCATCCGTGGTGCGCGACGCGTAGGCAAAACGTACGTTGCCGAGGAAATCGGCAGACGAATCGCCGGCGATGCGTTTGTCAAACTCGACTTTCAGACCGATCTTGAGCTGATCGCTCCGCTGTTCGACTGTCCCACCGACGACGTTAACGCCATCGTGGCGCGAATCTCAGACTATAAACGCACCCCCATTCGCAAAGAAACCGCCTTCATCCTGTTTGACGAGGTGCAGCTCTGCGAACGGGCGCTCAACTCGCTTCGCTTTTTTTCGGGTTCGGGCTGGCGCATATGCGCGACCGGCAGTCAGCTCGGCGTCGCCACGCGCAAGCGCAAGTTGCCTTTTCCCAGCGGCGTTCGTCAAGAGACCATGCATCCTATGTCGTTCGAGGAGTTTCTCTGGGCGCTCGACGAGGAGCAGATGGCCAATGCCATTCGTACCCACGCCGGCACGCTCGAGACCTACGCCGCGCACCAAGCCGCGCTCAGCCTGTTTCATCGATACCAGATCGTGGGCGGCATGCCCGCCGCCGTCAACGCATATCGCAAGACGTTATCCATCGAGGATGCGCGCGTCGAGCAGCGCGAAATCGACGAGACCTATACCGCCGATATGACCGACCCCGAAAACGGGATCAGCGGCGTGGCGGCGCGCAAGGTCTGGCGCTCCATTCCGTCCCAGCTGCTGAGATCGTCCACAAAAAAATTCAAGTACTCCGAGGTCGAACGCGGAGGCCGTCGCGCCAAGCTTATCGAGCCGCTCGACTGGCTCGAAGGCGCCGGCATCATATCGGTCAACAACCTGACCGAAGGCATCGAGCCTCCCCTCGTTCCCTTCGACGACGAAGATGGAAGTTTCTTTAAGGTCTATCTTCTCGATACCGGCCTCATGTTCTACAAACTCGGCATCAACCCGCGGCTCTGGCTCGACCTCAAAGAGGATTCCGCCATAGCGCTATCTTCCGACTTCCGAGGCGCCCTGGCGGAAAACTCGGTCATGCAAGCATTTTCGGGCAATAGCTTGCAGACGTATTACTGGGTGCCGCCGTCGTCTTGGAAGACGACCGGCGAGCTCGATTTTTTACTTCAGACCGACCGTATGGAAATTGTGCCCGTCGAAGTAAAGTCCGCACGTAACGTGCGCGCGAGAACCCTCGGGTCGTTTATGGACAAAGCCCGATCGCCATATGCCTACATTTTGTCCGAGAACAATTTTTCCCGCAGCGAAACCGATGACGGGCGCGAGCTGCGCCACCTCCCCTTGTACGCAGCGGGCTTTATTGGAGCAAACTGCCTCAAGAGCAGTCTGTAAGCCCTGCGCGACCGCCTAGAAAGGAAGCCGCTCATGCAACGCATTCTTTTTATCTGCTATGGAAACATCTGCCGCTCGACGATGGCCGAGTCGGTGTTTACCGAGCTCGTGCGCCGCGCTGGGCGCGAGGCGGAGTTTGCCATCGATTCCGCGGCGACCTCGACCGAGGAGATCGGCAACCCGCCACACCACAGTACCGTTGCCAAGCTACGCGAGGTCGGGATTCCCGTCGTCGCACATCGCGCACGTCAGGTACGTCGCGCGGAGTATGGCGACTGGGACCACATTGTCTATATGGACGACGAGAACGCCCGCGCCCTGTACCGAATTTTTGGGAAGGACCCCGATGGCAAGATCTCGCGCCTGCTCGATTGGACCGATCGCCCCGGCGACGTGGCCGACCCCTGGTACACCGGCAATTTCGACGCCACCTACCGCGATGTACTCGCCGGTTGCACCGCCATGCTCGAGCAGCTGTAGGCGCTCGGGCGGCGCGGGCACACGGGCCACGCCGTCGGCATAAAACGAGCGTGGATTTTCTCCCACTTTGAGCGTTCGAGTGCGCTCTAAACGGGAGAAAATCCACGCTCGTTATCTCGGTGGGAGAAAATCCACACTCATGAATGTGACAAAGGGACTGTCCCTTTGTCACATCCGGGACTGGCCCTAGACCGGCTTGACCTCCAGCTTTATCCCCTCGGCGCAGGAGTCGCCCAAAACATCCGAAAGGGCCCAGGTCGCATATAGCGGCAAATAGAGAACCGCTCCGTTGCGCTCAACGTTGCCTCTCGAGAAAACAATCCCGAGCCTTACGCCATATTCAGCCGTATCAAGCACATGACCGAGCGCAGCGTGCGCGTGGTAATAGGAGCCCGATTTAACCTCGATCGGAACAGCCGTCCCATCCGGTCCGTCGACCACAAAGTCCACTTCACCGCGCTTTTTTGTCTGATAGTAGTAAAGCTGGCGATTTTGGGCAGCCAGCTGCTGGGCCACCACGTTTTCGTAAATGCCGCCCAGATTGGGCTCCTTGCTATCAAGATACGCCGCTTGGGCGACTCCAACGGGGTAGCGCGCCATCAACATGCCCGTATCCGATTGGTATAGCTTGAACTGCGATGGCCGTGCCGTCTTGAGCAGGGGCGACTTTGGCTCGGTTACGATATCGGCTTTGAGAGCAACGCCGGCATCGACAAGCCAGACAAAATCTCGCTGGTACTTCTCATAATGCGCCTTGGGGTCAATGGAATTGAGCACGAAACGCTTGTGTTCGCCCTCGAGCATAATAGGGAGCTGATCGTAGATGCTCTGCACCTGCAGGGCTCGCCCGCTTGCATACTTGGAGATATCCCGCCGGTACTGTTCGTTGAGCTCTGACTGTAGCTGACGAACAGAGGCAAGGTCGCCCTGCGTGTCAAGGAAACGCTGCACGACCTCCGGCATTCCGCCGACAACGGTATAGGTCCTGAAGTTTGCCATCATCGCGTCATGAATGTAATCAGGAATGGGCCTCTCGCTGATACACGCGTCACGTATCGTTTGGCGAGCCCCCTCGCTCACCCCGGTTGCCCAGCAAAACTCCTCAAAATCGAGCGGGAACATCCTAAGCTCGTGGACATACCCCACGGGATAGGACCTGACGCCCTTGAACTGGGTCCCGAGCATTGACCCCGAAAACGCCCAGCGGCACCTCCCGTCCTCAACAAGGAACTTTGCCATCGTCATGATGTCGGGGGCCTCTTGGACCTCATCGATAAACACGAGCGTTTTGCCTGGTGCAATCGACTTTCCCGAAAGAAGCGTCACCCTGCTGATGAAATCATCGGCATCCCGCGCCTCGAGAAGAGCATCTTTTGCCTGGCGATTTTCCATGAGGTTAAGCTCGATGTAGGTTGCATGGCTGGCTTTGCCAAATGCGCGAATCGAATAGCTTTTGCCGATCTGGCGAGAACCCGTAATGAATAAGGCCTTTTGCTCGGCAGACTTCAGCCAACGCTCCAGCTCTGCCGCTATTTTCCTGCGCAGCATAGGCTCTCCCCTCGGTGTCATCAAATGAAATGCAAAGTTTTATACGCTTGATTATCAATGAAACGCAGAATTTTTAGAACCTAAAATCGGATGAAATGCAGAGATTTGAGATTACAAGCATAGTAGAAGGGGCACCACCGGCGAATGTGACAAAAGAACTGTCCCTTTGTCACATTGCGCTCAACTACTCGTCGACGATCTCGGCGAGCCAAACGTTCAACGTATCGACTTCGGGGCAGCAGAACTTTGCCGTACCGGGCTCGTTGCCAGGCACGGTTCCGCCATAGCGCAGGATATCGATATAGGGAAAGCCCACATGGCAGGCCATGGCGCACATCTTGCCGCGGTCGCGGTCGAAGTCGAAGACGTCACCCGGCTTGTGACCGTGGTGGCAGCGGCATGTGCCCAGCTGGTCAACATAGCTAATGCGAATACGCGGGCGCTTGCCACGCGGTGCGCCGAGCGGCTTGTTCTCGCCCGTGGCCTCGGTGCCGCTCTCGTCGGCGTTACTCATGGTCAATCACATCCAGGCAGGCCTCGATGGGAAGGCCGGCAGACTTATCCTCCTGGTCGGCATTGCGCTCGATAAGCTCGGCTACCACGCGCATGGCATCGCTCGTCGCGCGCTGCAGGCTCCAACCAGCCATAACGCGGCCGACAAGCACCGCCGAGAACGTGTCGCCCGTGCCCGGGAAGTAAACCGGGATCAGGTCGAAGGGAATCGTGAAGTACTCCCCCGCCACATGGTCGTAACCGATGACGACATTCGCACCGTCGACCACAGCGCTCGTAATGACCACCGACTTGGCGCCCAGGGCACGCACGGCATCCACAAGAGCGCGGCCCTCATCGGGCGTGATTTGCTCGGCAATGGGCGCATCGGTAAGCAGGCACGCCTCGGTGTAGTTTGGCACCGCATAGTCGGCGCACTCGAGCAGGCTGCGCATGAGACCGATCGTGGACTCGGGCACGCCGGCGTAGAGCTTGCCGTTGTCGCCCATGATGGGATCGACGAAAACCTTAGTGCCCTTTTGCGCGCGGCGGTGGCAGAAGTCCGAAATGATGCGCGTCTCTTCCTCGGTCACGATAAAGCCGGTCGAGATGGCGTCGAACTCAAAGCCGAGCTCCTCCCAGATAGCGAGGCTTTGGCGCACGTACTCCGTGGTGTCGTGGATGTAGAACTTGGGATAGTTGAGCGTATCGGACACAAGTGCCGTCGGCAGGTTATGGATACGGTAGCCCATGTGCGACAGCACCGGCAGCATGGCGGAAAGCGCAACCTTGCCGTAGCCGCACATATCGTTGATCAGCAGCAGCTGAGTGTTCTTCATGAGGGTCTCCCTTGGTTCGGGCACGGCGCAGCAGCGCCACAGTGCGACTAAGTGTAGCGCAGGGAGCGTTTGCAGCGTCGAGCGGTTACGGCGTTTGGCAAAACGCCGTAACTTAATAAGTTTGGTACCTTGACATTTATTTCTCACGCTCCTAAATTAGTTAGGCACAAAACAATTACTCTACCTAACTAAAGAAAGGAGCGAAGCTTCGATTATGTGTGTTGAACCACACGCCCATCCGCATGAACCCGGCGGCGACCCCTCACGGCCGGCAGACGAGCCCGAGACTCAGTCCAAGGAGGACCGTCTCGCCAAGAGAATCCTCCATGGGCTGGGGTTTTGCGGCCATTACATGCATTTTCACGGCGGCGGCATATCTGGTAAGGCGCCCATCATCTGCCTGCTGGCCAAGCAGCCCGGCGGCGAGATGTCGCAGCAGGAACTCGGCATGCACTTTGACCTCAAGCCGGGGTCGCTTTCCGAGATCCTGTCCAAGCTCGAGGTCAACGGTCTCATCGAGCGCAGCCGTAACCCCAAGGATCGACGGCAACTCACCATTCGCCTGACCGAAACCGGCCGGGAAAACGCCCGCATCGACCAGGCGGCCCGCATCCGCTTTAGAGAACGGGCCTTTAGTGCCCTCACTCACGACGAGCGCGAGCAGCTCGCCGAAATGCTCGAGAAAATCCGTGTAACCTGGGAGGAACTGGATGATTAAAACCCTCATGGGCAGCATCCGCGACTATATAAAAGTCACCGTTGCCACGCCATTGCTCGTGCTTGGCGAGGTGCTCTGCGAGATGCTGATTCCATTTATCACCGCCAACCTGATCGACGCCATCAAAGACGGTACCACCGTAGCCGAGATGCTTCCCACCGCAGGCTTTTTGGTGCTCATCGCGCTGACGTCGCTTGCTTTTGGTGCCGCTGCCGGCGTCACCTGCAGCCATGCGAGTTGCGGCTTCGCCAAGAACCTGCGTCACGACCTGTTCTACAAGATCCAGACGTTCAGCTTTGCCAACATCGATGAGTTCTCGAGCTCCTCGCTCGTCACGCGTCTGACCACCGATATCAACAACGTGCAGCAGGCCTTTATGATGATCATCCGTATCGCCGTGCGCGCGCCGCTGGTCTTGATCTTCGCCTTTACCATGGCATTTATCATGGGCGGCAGCGTCGCCATGGTCTACCTGGTCATCATTCCGCTGCTGGGCTTTGGACTGTTCTTTATCATCTTTAAGGTACGCCCCATCTTCTCGCGCGTGTTCCACAAGTACGACGCCCTTAACGAGTCCGTCGAGGAAAACGTCACCGGCATGCGCGTGGTCAAGAGCTACGTGCGCGAAGACTTTGAGAAGGAGAAGTTCGCCACCGCCGCGCGCGACGTCCAGATGGACTTCACCCGCGCCGAGAAGCTGCTCGCCTTTAACAACCCCATGATGAACATCTGCGTCAACGGCGCGTTTGTCGTCATCATCTACCTGGGCTCCAAGCTCATCATCACGAGCCAGGGCACGCTGTTCGACGTGGGCCAGCTCTCCTCGATCTTTACCTACGGTTTTCAGATCCTCATGAGCCTGATGCAGCTGTCGATGATCTTTGTCATGGTGACCATGGCCGACGAATCGGCGCACCGCATTACCGAGGTGCTGGCCGCCGAGCCCACGATCGCCGATCCCGCCGAGCCCGTGCTCGAGGTTGCCGACGGCTCCATCGACTTTGACCACGTGAGCTTTAAGTATTCCGCGCATGCGAAGCGCCAGGCGCTCGACGATATCGACCTGCACATTAAGAGCGGCGAGACCATCGGCATCATCGGCGGCACCGGCTCGGCCAAGTCCACGCTCGTAAACCTCATCGCCCGCCTGTACGACGCCACCGAAGGCACCGTGCGCGTGGGCGGCATGGACGTGCGCGACTACGACCTGGACGCACTGCGTCACCAAGTGGCCATGGTGCTGCAGAAAAACGTGCTGTTTAGCGGCACCATCGCCGAGAACCTGCGCTGGGGCGACCCGAACGCCACCGACGAAGAGGTCCGCGAGGCGGCACATCTGGCCTGCGCCGATGAGTTTGTCGACGGCTTCCCCAAGGGTTACGACACCTGGATCGAGCAGGGCGGCTCCAATGTTTCCGGCGGTCAGAAGCAGCGCCTGTGCATTGCGCGCGCTCTGCTGCGTCGCCCCAAGATCTTGATCCTGGACGACTCCACCAGCGCCGTCGACACCAAGACCGACGCCAAGATCCGCGCAGGGTTGGCAAGCTATCTGCCCAACACAACCAAGCTCATCATCGCCCAGCGCATCAGCTCCGTGCAGGACGCAGACCGCATCATCGTCATGGAGGGTGGCCGTATCGCGCAGATCGGCAACCATGACGAGCTGCTCAAGACAAGCGAGATCTACCGCGAGACCTTCACCTCGCAAAACAAGATGTCTGCCGAGGGCGGAGAAGCCGTCGAGGCCGACACCGAGGCATCCGTAACGCAAGCTCAGACCCAGGAAGGAGGCGAGGCACATGAGTAAGGCAACGACCGCCGAGCGCGCGCTCAACCGCAAGGGCGGCACCATGTCGCGCCTCATCAAGACGCTCTTTGGCTTCTACCCCGTGCTTTTGCCCCTCGTCGTTGTCGGCGTGGTGCTCTGCGCCATCATCAACTCCATCGGCGCGACCTTCCTTCAGAGCGCTCTGCAGATTATTAGCGAATCGTGGCAGTCGGGCGATTGGGAAGCCGCACAGCCCAAGATCGCACAGCTCGTGACCACCCTCGCCTGCATCTACGGCGTCGGCATCCTGTCTTCGCTCTTCTGGAACCGCGCCATGGCCATCGTCACGCAGGGCTCGCTCGAGAAGCTGCGCGAGAAGATGTTCAACCGCATGCAGGACCTGCCGATTCGCTACTTCGACACGCACCAGCGCGGCGACATCATGAGCCACTACACCAACGACATCGACACGCTGCGCCAGATGATCAGCCAGTCGCTGCCCAACCTGCTCATGACGGTCATCGTCATCGTCACGGTATTCTTTATCATGCTGTACTACAGCGTGTGGATGTGCCTGGTCATTGTGGCCGGCGTCGTCTTTATGACCTTTATGACCAAGCTGCTCGGCTCCAACTCCGCGCGTTTCTTTATTGCGCAGCAGTCCGAGCTCGGCGTGGTCGAGGGCCATATCGAGGAAGTCATGAACGGCCAGAAGGTCGTCAAGGCATTCTGCCACGAGTCTGCCGCCGAGGCCGATTTTGACGAGCGCAACGAAAAGCTCTTCGAGGTCTCGCAGAAGGCCAACATGTACGCCAACATCCTCATGCCTATCCTTATGAACCTGGGCAACCTGCTCTACGTGTTGGTGGCCCTTGCCGGCGGCATTTTCCTGGCGCTGGGCGTGCCCAACCTGAGCATCTCGGGCATGACGCTGTCCATCGCCGTCGTGGTGCCGTTCCTCAACATGACCAAGCAGTTCTGCGGACAGATCGGTCAGATCTCGCAGCAGATCAACGCCGTGGTCATGGGCCTCGCCGGCGCCGACCGCATCTTTGAGCTCATCGACGAGGAGCCCGAGGCCGACGAAGGCTACGTGACGCTCGTCAACGCGCAGGTGAACCCCGAGACTTGGGAGTTCGAGGAGGCCGACCACCACACCGGCATGTGGGCATGGAAACACCCGCACCGCGCAACCGGCGAGATCGAGTACGTACCGCTGCGCGGCGACCTGGTCATGGACAACGTCGACTTTGGCTACACGCCCGACCACGAGGTGCTGCACGGCGTGTCCGTGTTTGCCAAGCCGGGCCAGAAGGTCGCGTTTGTCGGCGCCACCGGTGCGGGCAAGACGACCATCACCAACCTCATCAACCGCTTCTATGACATCGCCGACGGCAAGATTCGCTACGACGGCATCAACGTCAACAAGATCCGCAAGGCCGATCTGCGCCGCTCGCTGGGCGTGGTACTGCAGGACGTGAACCTGTTCACCGGCACCGTGATGGACAACATCCGCTACGGCAACCTAGACGCCACCGACGAGGAGTGCATCGCGGCGGCAAAGCTCGCCGGCGCGGACGACTTTATCACCCGCCTGCCCGACGGCTACGACACGATGCTCACCGGCAACGGCGCACAGCTGTCGCAGGGCCAGCGCCAGCTGATTTCGATCGCACGTGCTGCCGTCGCCGATCCGCCGGCAATGATTCTGGACGAGGCCACGAGCTCCATCGACACCCGCACCGAGGCCATCGTGCAGGCAGGCATGGATAAGCTCATGGAGGGCCGCACGACGTTTGTCATCGCGCACCGTCTCTCCACCGTGCGCAACTCCGACGCGATCATCTGCCTGGACCACGGCCGCATTATCGAGCGCGGTAACCACGACGAGCTGATAGCCAAGCGCGGGTATTACTACCAGCTCTACACCGGAGCGTTTGAGCTGGAGTAGTTCGGCCCGCCGAGACGGCCGATTTGCCGCTCATTCGTCGGGCATGACCCTAAGGTCAATGCCCTCCTCTTTCGGGGCAAATCGACTCATCTCAGCGACCCAAACACAATGCGCCGCAACGAATAAAGCCTCCGCAGCCACACGAGCTGCGGAGGCTTTTTCATGCCGGCCGGAAACCGTATCCCACTTTTCGGGCCCAAAATGGGATGCCGTTTCCCGCTGGACCCCCTCCGGGAAACGGCATCCCATTTCAAGGGGGTAAACCGGGATGTGATTTCCCCTAACGGCACCTTTGGGAAGCCGCATCCGGTCGCGCGCGCAGACGTGGTGTAAGAGTGTCCTGAGGTCCGTCGCTGCAAGTCCCGATGTTACTCCTTCTTGAGAC